>CAVDCT010000005.1:0-101885 GCA_963607615.1 Roseburia sp. AF12-17LB | reverse complement strand
TTTATTAAATAAAAATAGCATTGGTAAAATTTTCACCAACACTATTTATAATACAACCAAAAGAAATATTAAATTATTTCTTTTTTTATTGTCCATTACTATAAAATATATTCATACTGAAATTAGAATTATCTTGGCTATCAGTATTATTTGAATTTAACATATCAACTTTTTCACTATTATTTATTGAAGAATTACTATTTAATTTTGAACCAGTAAATTCGTTATCTAAATTAACTGGTTGATTAGCATAAGGGTTATATTGTATTTCTTCTTGAACTTCATTATTACTTAATGCTTCAGGTGACATTCTAGGAACATTATTGATAATACTACTAGTTTTAGCTTTAGCACGTTCTAAAAAAACTAATTTATTTATATCTTTTCCATAAGAATCATCAACATATGTAATAAGTATCTCACAAGCTAATTCAATTTGTTCTTTTGTTGATTCATCCATATTATTATAATTACTCATATTTTTATAATAATTCAGCTCATTTTCTACCTCATCACGTGTTTTTTTTACATTAGTTTCTATAACTTTAAATGATGCATCAAAATCTTTGCCAACTTTGTATAATGAATACTGACATTTAAAATTAGTATTAATTATATTTAAACATGTAGGTAAGTATTTTCTAATTTTATCACGAAATTTATCATTTAGTTCTTTAACATTTTTATCTTTAGAGTCATCATCAATTTCATTTAATTCCTTAAGCTCTTCATAAAATTTTTGTTGATCAATTTTAAATAAATTAATATCTGTAAACATATTATTTATATAAGTCTACTGGATAGACTTCCCTTTCTATTTCCATTTTGATATGTTGTTTTAAATCATCTAAATCGGTAGTATAAGTAATACCTTTCCATACAGCATTATTTTCTAGTACTTCACACTCTATATTGCCTTTTTTCAAATTGGCAAAAACAATATCAGGTATTAAGTATTCATCTTTTACTAAATCTTTAGTAGTTTTAAGAAAATGTACAAAATCTTCTTCAAGAATCTTAAAAATATTTGGATAAAATACAAACATATTCATTGATACTTTACTATCTTTTTCTACAATAAATGAAGCACTTCCATCTAATGGTGAAGCGATTATATCATTCCCTATTTGTTCTACATTAGATTCAATTAATTTTTTTAATTTATTTCCTTCAACTTCACAAACGCCACGTTTTACGGAACCATTTTCAGTCAATGTATTTTTTACGTAATAGCCAATTAAACCATATGTATATTCTGAAGAATTATTTTTTATATAATCAGCTGCTACTTGATATGCTTCACGGCCATAAAAGTCATCAGCATTTATAATTACAAAAGGTTCATTCACTACATCCTTGCAGCATAATATTGCATGTCCTGTTCCTAGAGGTTTAACTCTCTCAATTGGTAATTGAATATTATCTGGAATATTATCATTTTTCTGGAACACATACTCAACTTCTATTTTTCCCTCAATTCTTTTACCAATAGTTTGTCTAAAAACATCATAATTTTCTTCTTTAATTATAAAAATAACTTTTGTAAATCCTGCTTTTATTGCATCATAAATAGAATAATCTATAATAAATTCTCCATTTGGACCTACTGGTTCAATCTGTTTTAATCCACCAAAACGGCTGCCCATTCCTGCTGCCATAATAACTAATGTCATTATATACCTCCTAACATAATATCTGGTTTCATTTTCGATTTATCTTTATCATAAATTTTATATATTGCCAAAACTAAATCATTTTCATCTAAAAAAACTATTTTTTCATTTTGGTATATATTATCTATAATTTTACCATTTAATATATCATTTTTCAATACATTATCAACATAAACAAAAGGATAATCTTTGAGTACTTCTTTTACAGGTATTAGTGATTTCAATGTAATATCATCAATTTTATTACATTGTTCTACACTAATATTTCCTAATTTAGTACGTCTTAAAGAACTCATAACACCAATAGTTTTTAGATTATGCGCTATATCATTGACAAGTGCACGAATATAAGTACCCTTGCTTACTCTAGTCCAAATTTTAAATACTATACGATTGTCTTTTATCGTTATATTGCTTATAAGCTTTAAATCTTTTATCTCAACATTTCTTTTTGGTAATATAACTTTTTCGTTATTTCTCGCATATTCATATAATTTTTTACCATTAACTTTTACTGCTGAATATATAGGAACTTCTTGATTATATTCTCCAATAAATTTACTTAATACGTTTTCTATTTCTTTTTCGGTTACATTAGGTATTTGCTCTTCAATTATATTACCCGTTATATCATAAGTATCTGTTTTAATTCCTAAAGTAATTTCAGCCTCATATTCCTTATATTCACTTGTTAACATATTAACTAATTTAGTAGCTTTTCCAACGCACACCACCAATACACCTGTTGCAAGTGGATCTAATGTACCAGTATGTCCAACCTTTCGTGTTTCAACCTTCTTAATAATTTCATTTACTACATCCCTACTTGTACATCCAGTTTCTTTATCAATAAAAAAGATTCCATCCATAATCTCACCTCTTCTTAGTATAACAAAAAAACTACTTCAAATGAAGTAGTTTTATTAATTAATTTAATGGGCTACCACATTCTACACAGAATTTAGCACCATCTATTGGTGTGGCACCACATTTTGGACATGTTTTTGGTCCATCAGCAGGTGCTGCTGTTCCACAATTAGAACAGAATTTTCCTGTTACTGGCTTACCACAATTTGTACAGAATTTCTCTGCAGTTCCAGTAGTTGTAGATTCTGTTATTGAAGTTGGTACAACAGGTGCAGCAGGAGCTTGTTCCTGAGTTTGTGGAGCTGATTGAACTGGTTGTCCTTGATTAGAAGGAGTAACAAAATTTAATGGTGATTGTCCACCCATCATATTATTCATTCCCATATTCATCATACCTAATCCCATGAATCCATTAGCAGCTCCATTAGCATTATTAGCTGCACCTTCCATAGCATTAGCAGTAGCGTCTATCATACGACCAGCTGCATACTCTTGTTGACCAAACATAGCAGCATCATCGAATTTTTCAATTCTTTTCCTTGAATCTTCATCTGGTGTAATTTTATCCAATTGAACGCTAACAACTTCAATACCTCTTCTTTGAAGCCACTCTTCATCAAGACTATCGTTCATTTTTTTAGCAATCTCTAATTTTTTTCTATTTAATTGGTTATATACAACCCCATCAGCTGCTAAAGAAGCAATAGCATCATCAATATGCATACAGAATTCTCCATCAGCTTGTTCCATTAATTTAGCCTTATCATAAGCATCACCTATATCATTAGCAACATTATGATAGAAAATTAACGGATTAGATACCTTGAATGTATATGACCCAAAATATCTAATATAAACTCCTCTATATTTAGGATCATCATAAGGCATAGGTGTAGAAGAGCCAAACTTATTACCTTGAAGTTCTTCTTGAATATTTACATAATAAATAACTTGTTCTTTTGCAGCTTGTCCACCAAACTTAAATCTATCCCAAACCTCTTTTAAAGAAGCACCGAATTGTCCAGCAAATACTGATGGTGATGTAGATGCATCAAAAGAATAAACTCCCTCTTCTGCAGATACATCTAAAATTCTACCTGAATCAACGACAATAATTGCCTGTCCTGGATTAACTTGAATTCTACTTTTTGCAGAAATTTGTCCTGTTTTTGTTGTTTTTTTAACAATCAATACATCACTACTAAGCTCATTACAAGTAATATAATCCTCCCATTGATCTCCTAGTGTTCCTCCTATCGCACTAGCTGCGGCTTTAATTAAACCCATAAATCTTACCTTCTTTCTTAATACTCTTTATACGAACTAAGAGCCCAAATCTTATCATGTACCTGATTATCGCTAGGTCCTAGAAAATCAAGCAAAGTTCCACAATATTCACAATGTTTACTACGAAGTGACTGTATAGGTCCACCGCAGTTTGGGCAATTAATTCCTAAAAAATTTAAATTATTTCCTACTAAGGATTCATCATAAATATATATATATTTACATTCATATCTTGTTTGTTTTTTTAACTTAGAATAACTAACTTTTTTATTATTCATCATTTTATCATAATAATATTCAACAGAAACACCAACAGTTATAGTTGCTATCCCTTTTTTCTTTTCGTAATTTTTTATAGCAAAATTATGAAATTTTACATCACGATAATTAACTTCAATACCATTTTTCGTATACTCATCAATCATATTAGAAATACTGTCTTTAACTAAAGGCAACGAATCAAGTTCACTTTTATCTTTATTACTAATAGATGTAAATATAATTCTTAAGCTTTTTTCAGCTAAATTATATAATTGACTTTCTTGAAAATCTGAAAAATCATTACGAATTGCCGGTAATAACAAACTTGTCATTCCTGACACAGTAACAGGTGTTTCACTAAGCTCTTTTTTCAAATTCATGAATTTATTAATACTTATATCGTCAATACCATGTTCCTTAGCAGCTATTTTAATTTTAACATAAATTACAAAAAATACAATCCCTAAAAATAATACTATTCCAGCAACAATTCCTAAAAATATAATTAATCCTTGCATTACATCAACCTATAACCACAAACTACACATGATGGTTGCCCTGGCTTGATAACAAATCCACAATTTGGACAAGTATTATTCATTGGTCGTTGTCCACCTTGACGTACACCATTTTGATTAGGGATATTTTGTTGTTGCATAGGTTGTAAATTATAATTTTGATACATTGCCTCACTTGATGTTGGTCGTAGTACAGAACTATTACTACCAAATATAGCCATTGGATTAGCAATTAAATTAGGATCTGTTGGCATTTGAACCGGCAAAGGTTCTGATTTTGGTAATGTATATTTATTATCATCATTAGAAATAAATTTTGATTTTCCTCTGGATTGATTAGAATTCATATAAGCTCTACTATCCTCATTAGTTCTTAATAAAGATGATTGTGGAACAGAATTCATATTCATGTTATTTATATTATGCTCAGGACGATACACCGCATTATTTCCAAAATTGGAATTATTAAATGTATTAGTTTCTGAATTTCTATTCTGATTATTAGATGAATTATAATTCATATTAGGATTAGAAACCATTCCACCACCATTATATGATGAATTATTAAAAGGAGTATTTCTATTATCTCTTACATTATTATTTGGAACATTATTTCCATATCTATTGTTATTTGGATTTCCATGAACATTATTATTTTGATTAGTACCTCTACCATTTGCATTATTTCTAGAATTAATATTATTATTCATATTACCATTATTATTTGGTGTCTGCATTACGTTATTACGACCATTTGGTGGATAATTACCCCTATTATCATTTCTTAACAAATTGTTAATATTAGCATTATTATTAGTAGGTGGATGAGCAAAAACAACACCATTTTTTGGAGCTAAATTAGTTCTCTTATTACTCTTTTTTCTACCTAAAGTTCCAACAGGAAGTACATCTGGCTCCTTAATATCAATACTAACCAAATCAGATTTATTTATTTCTGAAACTATTGGAGTAGTTTGTTCCTCCTCTTTTTCTTCAACCTTAATAGGAGTATCGAAACTAGGTGGAGCAGCCATTTGTAAAGAATTTAAAGGATCAACCTTTTCTTCTTTTTTATCATTTTCTTCTTTCTTAATTTCTTCATTATCTACACTAGTTTTATTGTCTGATGGAGAAATATTATACAAAGAATTATAATCAAAAGTATAGCCATCCTTGGAATAAGGCTTTGGCTTATTATTATTATTGAATTGTGGTATTTCTTCCTTTTCCTCTGGTATCACTGACTCAATAATATTTGTATCATAACTAGCAGCCAAAGGCTCTGGTATCACTGGCTCTACTGGAGATACTGGTATATCTTGTACTGGTTCTGGCATTACTGACTCTACTGGAGCTACTGGTATATCTTGTACTGGCTCTGGTATCACTGGTTCAACCGGAGCTGCTGGTATATCTTGTACTGGCTCTGGTATCACTGGTTCAACCGGAGCTGCTGGTATATCTTGTACTGGCTCTGGTATCACTGGTTCAACCGGAGCTACTGGTATATCTTGTACTGGCTCTGGTATCACTGGTTCAACTGGAGCTATTGGTATATCTTGAATTGGCTCTGGTATTACTGGCTCAACTGGAACTACTGGTACATCTTGTACTGACTCTAGTATTACTGGTTCAACTGGAACTACTGGTACATCTTGTACTGACTCTGGTATCACTGGTTCAACTGGAACTACTGGTATATCTTGTACTGGCTCTGGTATCACTGGTTCAACTGGAGCTATTGGTATATCTTGAATTGGCTCTGGTATTACTGGCTCAACTGGAGATACTGGTATATCTTGTACTGGTTCTGGCATTACTGGCTCTACTGGAGATACTGGTATATCTTGTACTGTATCTGGTATTGCTGGCTCAACTGGAACTACTGGTACATCTTGTAAATCATAATTCATCTTAGTTTTCTCCTCTTCATTGATAACATCATTAGTATAAATCTGATTATAATCAAATGTTAAGTCTTCAACTTCATTTGTATTTGTTGAATAATTTGAAGTTATTGGTTTATTTATAGAATTTTTATCAAAAAAATCATTTATACCTACTGCTGATACATTTTCTATATTTGACATATCTATATCATATCTAGGTATATCGATTGTTTCTTCTTTTTTTTCTTCCACAACTTTTTTAACGAATAATTTAGGAGACGGTTTTAATTCGTGATACTCTAAATCCTTAATTGCAAGAATTGGATATCCTATAAAAGGAAAAACAATTAAGCAAAAAGTTAGTATCAAATTACAATTAAAAGCTTTACTTACTCTCCAACCGAGCATCAAATTAGTAATTATAATTCCTAATATATTTATATAAGGAACAAAAATCACTACAATTAAAAATTTAGGTAAATCAACTAATTCTAACAATAGGATAATATTATATATAGGTATCAATGCTTTAGTAGCATTCATATTATTTTTCTTATAAATATTATATAAAGATAATGATAAAATTATATAAAATAATAGTGAAACTATTAATAATATTAAACTTATTTCATCTATTAATCTCAAAAATTCAAAAACAATACTAGTCATAGTCAACTACCATCCCCAATATTCTATATCATATTAAGTTTATCATAAATTAAAGTGTATTACAAGGATAAAGTTAAAAACAATATTCAGATTACACTCTAACAAATATCCATAAAAAAAGCCCAACACTTTATAAGTATTAAGCTATATTAATTAATTATTTATTAATTTAATATGTAATTCTTTTAATTGCTCTTCAGATACAATATTAGGTGCTTCTGACATCAAACAAGATGCTGATGCAGTTTTAGGGAATGCAATTACATCTCTAATATTATCAGTTTCAGCAAATAACATAGTTAAACGATCTAATCCAAAAGCCATTCCGCCATGTGGTGGAGTTCCATATTTTAAAGCATCAACAAAGAATCCAAACTTTTCTCTAATTTCTTCATCTTTGAAGCCAAGAGCTTCAAATACTTTTGATTGAATATTTTGATCGTGAATTCTTATACTACCTCCACCTGCTTCATAGCCATTAATAACTATATCATAGGCTTTTGAATAACAATTAGCTTTATCTGATATTAATTTATCAATATCACTATCTTTAGGTGAAGTGAAAGGATGATGACAAGATACATAGCGTCTCTCTTCTTCACTATACTCAAATGTTGGAAAATCAGTTACCCAAAGTAACTTATAATCACCTTTTTTAATCAAATCTAAATCATGTCCTAATTTACATCTTAAAGCTCCTAAACTAGTTTTTGTTATACTATACTCTCCACATACAATAAGAATTAAATCATTATCCTTCAAAGATAGAACCTTTATTAAGTTTTCAATTTCAATAGAAGAAAGTCCTTTAACGCTACCAGTAAGTTCTTTATCAATAAATTTCATATAAGCTAAACCAGATGCTTTATAATTTTTAACAAAAGCTGTTAACTTATCTAATTCTTTACGAGAATATGATGAAGCGCAATTTTTAGCAACTATGCAATTAATAACGCCTTTATTTTCAATCGTTGACTTAAAAAAAGGCACATTAGTTTTAACAAATAAATCAGTTATATCTTGAATAAGCATATCAAATCTCAAATCAGGTTTATCGCAACCATATAATTTCATTGCTTCGTTGTAAGTCATTCTTCTTAAAGGGAGTTCAATATCAATTCCTTTTACTTCTTTAAAAACATGAGATATTAATCCTTCACCAATAGACATAACATCATCTTCGTCTACATAACTTGCTTCAATATCAATTTGTGTAAATTCTGGTTGCCTATCAGCACGTAAATCTTCATCTCTGAAACATTTTGCAATTTGAAAATACTTTTCTATTCCACCTACCATTAACAATTGTTTAAATAATTGAGGAGATTGTGGTAAAGCATAAAATTTTCCCTCATTAACCCTTGATGGTACTAAATAATCTCTAGCTCCTTCTGGAGTCGATTTACAAAGTACAGGTGTTTCTACTTCCAAAAAGCCAATACTATCTAAGTAATTTCTGGTTGCCATCATAATTTTATGACGTATTTTTAAATTATTCTGCAAAGTAGAACGACGCAAGTCTAAATAGCGATATTTCAAACGTGTATCTTCTAATGCAGTAGTATCATCAGTTATAGTAAAAGGTGTTTCTAACGATGTATTAAGTATTTCTAAATTATTAACAGCCACTTCTATTGATCCAGTTGCTAACTTATCATTTTTACTTTCACGTTCCTTTATAATTCCATTAACTTTTATAACATATTCATTACGTAATGTCTCTGCTACAGAATAAGATTCGTCTTCTGGTCTAATAACTAATTGGATAATGCCACTACGATCACGTAAATCTATAAATATTAAACCACCCAAATTTCTCTTCCTAGCAACGAATCCATATAATTCTACTTGTTTTTCAAGATCTTTTAGAGACAAACTATTATTATCTATTATCTTCATAAAACTCTCCTTCATAAATTTTATTAACATAACTATTTTACACCACAAAAAAAATAATGTCCACAAAAAATAAAAGAATCTATATAGTAGACTCTATTTATCAGTACTTTTTAATTGATCATTAAATATTTTTAACAATTCATCTAACAAATCTGGATCTTCAATCTCATATAATCCATCTGTCTGATCATATGCACAAAATAAGAAATTACTATAATCTACAGAATTAATCAAATACACATAATTAATTCCATCTAATATAGTTGTTGCAACAACTACATATTCCTTATCATCTTCTAAAGTTAATATTTCCCCTTGTTCTATCATTCTATCCTCCTATTATCTTGTTTTTGTTTCAGTATTTTCAGACTCTTTTTCAGCCTTTTTATTTTTCTTACGACCATGAAGTTTCTTTGCTAATGCAATAGAGCCTACACCAATACTAACAACTGCAGCAGGTGTAAAACCACCTAACAAAAGTGCTGTTATAGGTGCTGCTACAGCCAACGCTTCCGTTACAGCATCTTTCTTTGTTAATTTACCATTCTCACGATGCTTTATAATATGCTTCTCTGCACCCTTAAATATGAATTTTGAGCCTAGAAAAGAAGCCACACCAATTACGGCTAAACCAACAGCTGGTATTCCAGGTGCTGCAGCGCCAGTTACAGCAGCTATTCCAACCGTTGGAACAGAAACCATATTTTGAGCTGCAGCTATTATTCCTCCAGCCACTATAGCATCTCTAACTTGTCTAAGAGCAAATGCTGTAGTAGCCTTAGTTCTACTTTTTATTGTATGTTTTTTACCTTCTTTGTTTTTCACTCCTGGTTGGTGAACTAATTTTACCATACTTATCCTCCATTCAAATTTTACGACTCTTTTTGTTTAATTATATCAGCAATTTGATCTACTGAAACATTTATTTGTTCGCCTGTTGCCATTTTTTTCAAACAAACACTACAACTATTAATTTCGTCTTCACCAATTATAATAACATATGGAACACCTAATTTATTAGCATATTTCATTTTTTTCTTTATACTATTATCTCCATAATAAACATCTGTTTTAATATCGTTTTCTCTCAATTTAGTAGCAACCTTCATAATATAATTAAGATTATTTTGCTCTAATGGTACGATTAATACATCAATAAGACTCTTTCTAGAAGAACTAATTATATTTTCAGCCTTCAGTTGAGAAAATAACCTAGTTAATCCAATAGAAATTCCAATTCCCGGCAAATTTTGTTCTGTATAAAAGCCAGTTAAATTTTCATAACGCCCACCTGAACAAATACTTCCCAATTTAGGATATTCTATTAAATTAGTTTCATACACAGTCCCCGTATAATAATCTAAACCTCTAGCTATCGTTAAATCAATTTTGTAATACTCTTCTTTTATCCCAAAATTTTCAATCTGTCTAATTACTTCCTCAAGCTCATTTATACCTTCAACATAAGTTTTATCTAATATATTACTATTTTTTAATGATTCAAGAATATCATGATTATTGCCAGTAATTCCAATGAACTTTATTATCATATCTATATTACCATCAGAAATATTTAAATCAACTAGTTCTTTTCGAACATTATCTATTCCTACTTTATCTATTTTATCTATTATTCTTAATATATCTGTTGCTTCATCAATTAAATTTAAAGACTTAAAAAATCCATTTAATATTTTTCGATTATTAATTTTAATAACAAAAGGTCCAAAGTTCAATTGATTAAATATCTCATATATTATAGCAGGAATTTCAGCATCATAAATTAAAGGTAAAGTTTCATTGCCAATAATATCAATATCACATTGATAGAATTCCCTATATCTTCCCTTTTGAGGTCTTTCTCCTCTAAAAACTTTACTTATTTGATACCTTTTGAAAGGAAAAGTTAAATATGGATAATGCTCAGCAACATATCTAGCAAGTGGAACAGTTAAATCAAATCGTAATGATAAATCATTATCTCCCTTATTAAAACGATATATTTGTTTTTCTGTTTCTCCACCAGCTTTAGCCAATAATATTTCAGAATATTCGATAACAGGTGTATCTAGTGGTAAAAAGCCAAATTTTTCATAAACAGCACGTATCGTATCAATGATTTTATTGAATAATATCTGATCTTCAGGTAATAGTTCCATAAAACCTGGTAATGTCTTAGGTTGTATTCTTTTTGTCATAAGTTCATCTCCACTTGTTATATCATATCATTTTTTTTATTATTTGACAACTAGAGACACATAAAAAAGCTGCATTAAGCTGCAGCTCCTTTTTTATTATTTTCTTTAAGTTTTTCAATTCCTTCACTAATATCATCCTTATAGAACTTAAATAAAGAAACAATAATAATTGCCAAAGGAAAAGAAATAAGAACTCCCATAATACCAAAAATTATACCACCAGCAAATAAAGCAAATATTGTTACTAACGGATGCATTGAATTAGTTTTTCCATATACATGTGGATTTATAATATAACTATCCAAACTAGATAATAAGAAAAAAGCTAATACAGTTCTAACAAACAAAGCAGGACTAATAATAAAAGCTGTTATAGCTGCTATAACATTATTAGCAATACCGCCAAAATAAGGTACTAAATTAGCAATACCAGCTAATAACCCTAAAACAATAGCATTAGGATGACCTATAAGTAAATAGACAATGCCATATTCAAAGATAGATATTACCATTATCTGTACTAAACCGCTTAAATAATTACGCATTTCGCCATCTAATAATTTTACAAAGCGATAAGTTTTATTGCTTTTCTTCTTAAAAAATTTTTTTACGCCTTTCCGAATCTTATCCATATCTATTAAAAAATATATAAAAGCCGCTAAACCAATAAATAGATCTCCTAGAAAATCAATAGATGAAGAAACTAAATTAATGGCACCATCAGATACATATTTAGTTAATCCATCTAATATTTCTTTAAAGTTTTTATTTAAAGTCTCCTGCAAGCCGCTAATGTTTATATTAAAATCAAAATCAGCTAGTTGATTAATAAATGTGTTTACACTATTAAATAAAGCTGATATCTGACTAACACAAGTAGTACTTATTACATATCCAACAAAAATAATAAGCAAAAGTAAAACTGCTATAACAATAAAAATTGCTAAACTTTTAGGAATATTTTTTCTTCTAATCTTTTGTACTAAAGGATAAACAGAATAAGCAACACCAAAACCTATCAAAAATGGCATACATATTGATACTATTTTATTAAATATACCAATCCATAAATGTCCTGTATGATACATTAAATAAACTATAAGAGCTAAAATAGCAATATTCACTAACTTATAATCAACCTTTTTATCATTTATCATTTTTGCCCACTTTCTAACCAAATTGTAACTGGTCCATCATTATTAATATTAACTAACATGTCAGCACCAAAAATACCTGTTTCAACAACAACATTATATGTTCTTAATGTCATATTAAATGCTCTATATAGTCTATCAGCTTCTTCACTTTTCATGGCATGAATATAACTAGGACGATTTCCTTTAGATGCATCGCCATATAAAGTAAACTGAGAAATAGACAATATTGCTCCATGAATATCTATCAAAGATTTATTCATAATACCATTTTCATCATCAAATATTCTAAGATTAACAATCTTTTTTGCTAATCGAGATACATCATCAAGTGTATCACCTGGTGTAAATCCAACAAGTAGTACTAATCCTTTATCGATTTCTCCTACTATATTATTATTAACTGAAACACTAGAATATTTACTTCTTTGTACTAATACACGCATTATTTAATAATCCTTTCGACATTAACAACTCCATTTAGCTGCTCTAACTCATTCATAAATTTATTTAATTTACTAACGTTATCAACTAAAACATTTATATCAAACATATATCTTCCAGATGTAGAAAGTGTATTAATACTTTGAATAGAAATATCATGATTAGATGTTTTGTTAATAATATTAATAAGTAAATTATTGTTTTCACTTGCGGTAATCAAAATATTTGTTGTATATTTTTTAGATATATTGTCATTCCATTTAACCTCGATCATTCGCTCATCTAATTCAGCAATATTAGGACAAATAGTTCTATGAACATTTATACCATGCCCTTTACTAATATATCCTACAATGTCATCTCCTGGTATTGGTTTACAACAACCTGCTACATTAAGTTTAATATCATTAATATTTTCAACAATAATATCACCCTTTACAGGTAATTTTTTATCCTCATTATTTATTACGCGTTCTAGTATCTTCTCTTGTTTTGATTTTGCATTACCATATAAAACATTAATAACTTGAGTTGGAGTTATTTTTCCATTACCAATATTTATATGTAACTCTGTCATATCTCCAAATTTTAACTCTGTTAATAATTTTTCGATAGTTTCATTGCTATAAAATTCTGAATATGGAATCTTACGTTTCTTGACTTCTTTTTGTAAGGCTTCTGTACCTTTTTTCAAATAGCCTTCTTTATCAATCTTGTTATAAAAACTTCTAATCTTATTTTTAGCTTGTGCAGTGAAAGCCATATCCATCCATTCTCTCGATGGACCTGATGAATTTTTATTAGTATTAATTTTAACAATATCTCCATCATTTAATTTATAATCTAAAGAAACAATATTTCCATTTACCAAAGCGCCAACCATAGTATTACCAACACCACTATGTACACGATAAGCAAAATCTATTGGTGTCGCTCCCTGAGGTAATTCAATAACATCGCCTTTTGGAGTAAAGACATAAATTGTATTATTTAAAACTTCTTCCTGAACATTATGAACAAATAATTCATCACTTTTTTCATCTTTTAATTCCATAATTTCCCTAAAGAATTGTAACTTTTGTTCCATAGCATCTTGCATACTAGCCTTAACATTACTACCATGTTCTTTATATGACCAATGAGATGCTATACCATGCTCAGCTATTTGATCCATTTCATAAGTACGAATCTGTATTTCAAATAAATAACCCTCTAAACCAAAGACTGTTGTATGTAATGACTGATACATATTAGTTTTAGGCATAGCAATATAATCTTTAAAACGCTTAGGAATAGGACGATATTTAGAATGAATAATTCCTAAACTTTGATAACACTCAGAAACATCATCAACAAATACACGTAATGCAAGTAAATCATAAATGTCACTAAAGCGTTTTCCTTTATCTAACTTTTTATAAATACTATAGATACTTTTAGCGCGTCCTTTAATCTCATGTTTAATATTGTGACTAGTTAAAAGTTTAGATACATCTTCAAGCATCTCATTAACAATTCTATCTCTTTCTCTACGTGTTTGATTTAATTTCTCAACAATCGAAAAATATACATCAGGTTTCAAATAACGTAAAGATAAATCTTCTAATTCACTTTTAATTTTATTCATACCAAGGCGATGAGCTATCGGTGTTAAAATATCTAAAGTTTCTTTTGCATTAGCTTTTTGACTTTTTTCTGATAAAATCCATAAAGTACGCATATTATGCAAGCGATCAGCAAGTTTTAAAATCAAAATACGAACATCTTCACATAAACCAACCAATATCTTTCGATGATTAGCAATAACAGCTTCATTATCACAAGTAAACTTTAATTTATTAATTTTCGTTACACCATTAACTAAAGAAGCTATCTCACGTCCGAACTTTTTCTCTAACTCTTCCTTAGTAACATCGCAATCTTCAATAGTATCATGTAACAAAGCTGCACATAGTGTGCTGATATCAGCATTTATTTCAGCTAATATATAAGCAACATTCAAAGGATGTGTTATATAAGCTTCACCAGTTAACCTAGTTTGACCAAAATGTTTTTCAAAGGCAAACAAGTAAGCACTTGATAACAATTTTAATTCTTTCTCATCAGTAATATATTTAACTACTTTAGCATGTAATTCATCAAAAGTTATATTTGGATTATCCTTACGCATATTACCACACCCTATCTTTCATCAATCCATAAAAAAATTATATCACAAAAGAAATGTAAAAAAAAGGAATTAACAATTAATTCCTTTAACTTTTAATTCTTCTAATTCATCCTTATCGTCAACTTCATACCATTTCTTTTTTTCAGTTTTACCAATATGTTTTTTCTCTAATAACATCCATAATTGAGCTGCTATAAAGACTGATGAATAAGTACCTGCAATTAAACCAATTAATAAAGCATAATTAAAGTTAATAATCTCATGTGACCCTAAAATCATTAAACAAATAACAGGAATAAGAGTTGTAAATGATGTAACCAAACTTCTAGTTATTGTTTCTTGTAAACTTATATTAACAAGTTGTTTTAACTCATCGTAAGATTTTAATTTATCATTATACATTTTCTTTTTATTCTCTCTAATACGATCAAAAGTAACAATCGTATCATTAATAGAATAACCTATAATTGATAATATTGCAGCAATAAATATAGTTGATATTTCTAATTTTAAAATGCTAAATACTAATAAAACCATTAATCCATCATGGAATAAAGTAACAAGTGTTGAAATACCATATCTAGAAGTAAATCTTAATGATACATAAATCATAATTCCTAGCATAGCTAAAACTAAAGACTTAATAGCATTCTTAATTAACTCCTTTTTAACGGTGTTAGAAACAGAACCAATACTTGTAGTAGAGTCTTTATAATTATCACTAAAATGTTTCTCTATTTTTTCAGTATCATCAGCATCTAATGTATCACTAATAGTAACATAAACAGTTTCATCATTAATATTGTCAATATTAGCAATTTTGTATCCTAACTCTTCCATATCTTCTTTTATTTTTGAAGCCTCTAGTTTTTCACTAGAACTTAAAGTTACACTAGAGCCACCCTTAAAATCAATACTCAAAGAAAGACCATTTTTATATAATCCTACAAAGCCAACTACTAAAAGAATAATAGTTAAAATTATAAATTCAGGTCCATATTTAACATAATCAAAACGTGCAATAAATGATTTATGTTCTAAATTCTTAAGGCCTATAAATGCATTAGTGTGATTATCAAATTTTTTACTATCTACAAAACGTTTTAGTAAATATCTAACTAAATAAACCATAACAATTAAAGTAACTATAACACTAATTATTAGCATAGTAGCAAATCCTTTAATACTACTCTCTCCAAAAATAAATAAAATAATAGCTGCTATAAAGGTTGTAATATTAGCATCGATAATAGATGCAAATGCATTCTTACTTCCCACTTTATATGCATGTTCTAAATTACTCTTTTGTCTTAATTCATCTTTAATTCTCTCAAAACTTAAAACGGTTGAATCAACAGCCATACCTATACCAATAACAGCTGCCGCTATTGAAGGTAAAGTTAATCTTCCACCAACTAAATTAAATATTGCAAATGTTAACATTGTATAAGCAATCATTCCAATTGAGGCAACAAAGCCACAAAAACGATATACAATAATCATGAAAAGTATAATTAAAGCAACGGCAATAGCACCTGCTATAAAAGTATTACGCAATGCATCTTCACCAAAAGAAGCATCAACTGTTTTACTAGATAATTCTACCAATTTAGTTGGCAAACTACCAGAATTAATCAATTCAGATAAACTAGTTGCTTCTTCTTGAGTAAAACTACCTGATAAAGTTACTGTATTTGTTGTTAACTCATCATTTATAGATGCATAAGAAATACATCTTGAATCATTTAACGAACCACAACTATCTTGTTCTTTTGAAAAGGAATCATTATCTTCATCAAAATCTAACCAAATAACCAAAACATCTCCAGCTTTTCTAATTTTTTCTGTCTGTTCGTGAAAAGTATCAACATCAGCTATATCTAATGTTAAATAATAATTACCAACATTCTTATCATCGCTTACAACCTTAACACCATTAGGTTTTAAAACATCAGAAGTCATAACTAATTCATCTTTACTATTTCTAAAAGTCAAATTTGCCATAGAACTCAATGTTTCCTTAGCCTGATTTTTATCAGTTACACCAGCTAATTGAATTCTAATATTATTTCCTTCAATTGATATCTCAGGCTCACTTACTCCTAAAATATCAATACGTTTTAATATTGTCTTATAAGTATTAGTAACAGATTCTTTGCTTACTTCTTTACCATCTACATCCTGAACTTCATACAATATTTCAAAACCACCTTTTAAATCCAAACCGAATTTTGTATATTTTATCATTGGATATAATAAGCAGCCTGAAATAATTAAAACAACTAAAGATATAAGTAAACCTGAAACAAACTTTTTACGTTGTGCTTTTTTTTGCTTTTTTTCACGTATATCTTTTTTTAATATAGTATTTTTCTTTTCTGTATCTATACTATTTTTTTTGACTACTTCTTTAGACTTAGTAGTCGATTTTTTTGTATTTTCTTTACTCATAAAAACCTTCCCATCTACATCTCATCATAACTATTTATTGCACTATTATCAGCATTCAAAATATCAGAAACCATTTGGTGTAAATGCAAATTATTTTCATCCACCCAAACGACTTTTCGCATATATTCAAAAATATGTTTTTTAGATAATCCCAAATAGTCATTTCTCCTTAACTGAATCTCTTTTGTTTCTAAAGCTGGTAATAATAATTCATACAACTCTTGTTTATTACTAAATTTTAAATCCATATACTATTCCCTCAACTTTTCACATACAATATTATATATCAAATAACCATAATTTTAAAGGAGAATAATGAAAAAAAGCAAATTTATTAGATCTAGTATCATATTAATTATTGGCGGTTTTTGTACAAAAGTACTAGGAATGTTAACAAAAATTATCTTAACTAGAAAAATAGGAACACAAGGAATAGGTTTATATTCCTTAATAAGTCCAACTTTTTTACTGCTAATATCTATAAGTGGTATGGGACTTACTACAGCACTTAATGTTTTAATATCTTCAAAGAAATATAACACGAAAAATATTATGATATATTCATTATTAATATCTTTATCTATTGATTTCATAATTATTATATTTTTATTTTTATTTGCTAAAAGTATTGCTATTAATCTTTTAAATAATTCTAATTTATACTACCCTATTTTATCTATGGGATTTGTATTACCATTTATAACAATTTCAAATATTTTTAGAAGTTATTATTTTTCCAAAGAACGCATGCTACCACATGTTATAAGTAATATTCTAGAAGATTTAATCAAGCTAATATTAATTATTATTTTTATTAAGGGTTTCCTAAATAGTCAAGAAAAAACATTGACATTTATAATCACAACTAACATTTTCAGTGAATTATCATCAATCATTATATTTCTTCGTTGTTTTCCTGAATTTTCTATAACAAAATCTGATCTAAAGCTAAACATTCGTAATATAAAAGCAATCTTAAATATTGCAATACCAACTACAATATCAAGATTAATTGGATCTATTACCTACTTTCTAGAACCAATAATACTAACTTTCGTATTAACTAAAATAGGATATGATAACAATTTTATTGTGTCCGAATATGGAATTATTAATGGTTATGTATTACCTATAATTTTACTACCATCATTCTTTACAAGTGCTATTTCACAAGCTTTAATACCTAGTATTAGTCACAGCTATGCTAATAAAGACTTTAAAAATCTCAAAAGAAAAATAAATCAAGCTTTAATAATCTCACTACTATTAGGTTTGTTTTTTACATGCGTATTTATTCTTGGTGGAGACTTTCTATTAAGCTTTTTATACAAAACACATGAAGGAAGTAACTATATAAAACTATTAGCGCCTATTTTCATTTTTCATTATTTAGAACAACCACTTTTAAGTTGCTTACAAGCGATGAACAAAGCAAAAATAAATATGAGAATATCTCTAATAAATATGTTCATTCGAACTATTGGTTTAGCTATTTTCTGTAGTTTAAATATCAAAATGTATGGTCTATTAATAGCTTTATCTTTAAATATAGTTTTTACTTGTTGTTATTCATGGATAAAAATAAATTCTATTTTATTAAAAGAGAAAAAAATAAAAAAAACCTTTTATAAGACTTTATAATATTATATAATATATATAAAGATAGAGGTGTACATATGAATAATGCAATAAATGATAATAGATTACGAATTAATAATATTAATTATCCAAAACTAAAGAATAAAAAGAAAAAATTAAAATTAAGAAAGGCAAATTGCTTTGTATTGCTTGTAACATCAGCTATTATTATTGGTGCAGGGATGTCAAAGCCAAGTGCTCAAGAATATGCAACTAGTATTCCAACTGGATATGTTCAAGTATATACAACTGAACAAGTAGAAAAAAATGATACATTAACAACTATAGCAGAAAAATATTATAATAAAGATATATATTCAACTTACTATAGAACACTTGATGATTATATAGAAGAGATTGCCAAAATAAATAATATAAGTAAAAATAATATTACTCCTTTTCAAGATTTAATTATTCCAGCTCTTACTACACAAAACAATATATATTTGGAAAGAATTGAAAATATTAACCAACAAATAGAATCATTAGATGTATGGGTTCAATATCAAATTAAAGCTGGGGATACTATATCTAGTTTAGCATATAAAGGTGCTGGAGACGACGATGAGGCATATGCTATTGCGAAAAGAATAATGGAATATAATAAAATGAATAATGCTAATATATATGCTGGAGATACAATTTATATAATTAATCCTGAAATTGGTGATTTAAAAAAAGAAATATTCAAATTAAAAGAAAGTTTAAATGAATCACTAAAAACAAACGATAATGATTTACCTAAAACATACTAAAAAAGAGGTTTAATCCTCTTTTTATTTTGAATTTTTTGCATTATAACATAATATAATATTTTCAAGTAACATAGCAACAGTTACAGGCCCTACTCCACCAGGTACTGGAGTTATATATGATGCTTTCTTAGAAACCTTATCAAAATCGACATCTCCAACCAATTTATCATTTTCTCTTGAAACGCCAGCATCAATTACAATAGCGCCTTCTTTTATCATATCTTCTTTAATTAAATTTGGGACACCACAAGCAGTAACAACAATATCAGCTCTTTTGGTATGTTCACTTAGATTCTCTGTCATACTATGACACATTGTAACAGTAGCATCACCATTTAACATTAATTGTGCTAAAGGGCGACCAACTAATTTACTGCGTCCCACAATAACTACATTTTTACCTGTTACATCAATATCATTTTTTTCTAAAATATGCATAATAGCTAAAGCTGTACAAGGTATTAAAGTTTTCTTACCATTCATAAAACGTCCTGTGTTTATATCAGTTAAACCATCTACATCTTTACCATTACTAATAGCATTCAACAAACGTTTCTCGTTGTATTGTGGTGGTAATGGTAATTGAATCATAATACCATTAACATATTCATCATTATTTAATTCCTTAATCTTATTAATAATAGTCAATTCTGGTGTTCCATCCTCAAATTTACATAATCTAAAATAAATTCCTACTGAACTGCAAGTCTTCTCTTTAAGATTAGTATAAGATTCACTTATTGAATTTTCACCAACTTGAATAACAGCCACACTAGGTCTTATCATGCAACCCTTTATGTCTGCTTTTATCCCTTCTTGAATTTTATTACTTAATTCAGTTCCATCTATAATTACACTCATTATATTTCACCCCATTATAATTGTAATAGAGAATTGATTTTCCCTATCATTACCCTAATTATAACAAATTTAGGTGCATTTCAAACAAAAAATTATATTTTTATTAAATTTTACATTTTTTTATGTAAAGAAAAAGTAGGATAACCTACTTTTTCATAAATTCTTCATACTTTGGCAAAACTTCATTTGGTGACCCCATCATAATAACTTCACCATCATTTAGCCATAAAACTTCATTGCACAATTCTTTAATTGTTCCTAAACTGTGTGAAACAATTATAACTGTTCGATGTTCATCTGAAATAAGTTCTTTCATCTTATTATAGCTTTTTTCTTTAAATTTAGCATCTCCAACAGATAATACCTCGTCTATTAACATAATATCTGTTTCTAGTATCGCTGTTATAGCAAAAGCCAATTTAGAATACATTCCTGATGAATAAGTTTTTACAGGTTTGTCAATAAAATTTCCAATATCTGCAAAAGCAATTATTTCTTTTTCTTTTCTTGCTATTTCTTCTTCTGAAAATCCTAGTAACATACCTGATAAATAAATATTTTCTTTACCCGTTAATTTTTTGTTGAAACCAACACCAATAGACAATAAAGATATTGAATTTCCATGTAAATCTATCGTCCCTTTGTCTGGTGAAAAAATACCTGCGATAGCACGCAACATAGTAGATTTACCCGAACCATTTTTACCAATTATACCTAATATTTTTCCTTCTTCAACCTCGAAATTAACACCTTTTAAAGCTTTAAAAAGTTCAACTTTATCACCCAGCTTCTTCCAAGATGCACGAATCGATGTCTTCTTCAACCCACGATATGTTATATGTAAATCTTTAACTGTTATAGCAATATTTTTTTTAGTTTTATTCTTATCTCCCATTATATCACCTTCGCATAACTATTTTCATTTTTATGAATAACATGAATACCTATTGCGCATAATCCTAAACCAATTAGTAACCAAAAGCCTAACCATAAGAAATTAGGTAACTGTCCATATATTAATACTTTTCTAAGTTCATTCATACAAAATGCTATAGGATTAGCAAACAACAATATATTAGCTAATCGTCCTTTTAAACGATTTGATATATTATAGAATACTCCTGATAGATAAAATATCATTTTAAGCCCAATATTAGTCAAATTTCCAAGATCATTAAAAGTAACACCATAATGCATCAATATTAAACCAATTCCAAATGACAATATATACAGTACTATAAGAATAGGAATAAATAAAATAATATGCCATGAAAAAGGAACATGTTGAACAGCCATTAAAATGAAAGTAATTATTAAAGATATTCCCATCTTAAACAGATAAGTAAATGATTTAGACAACAATAATATATATTTAGGAATATATACTTTAGTAACTAAATCACGATTATTAATAATCAATTTAACACTACCATTAATCATTCGATTAAAAAACTCCCAAGCTGTTAATCCTACAAATACAAATGATGCAAAATATTCCTCACTATTCTTAAAGACAACTCCAAATACAAAAGTGTATATTAACATAAAACAAACCGGTTCTATTATCCACCATAACCAATTTAGATATGAATCAGCAACTTCACTTTTTAATTCAGCTTTGGCTGAATACACAGCATACTTAAAATATTTTTTCAAATTATATATAAACTTTTTCATAATTCCTCCATCAATTTTTGCTGAAGATACTTAAAACTTTAGCAAATTCATATAATATTTTATTACCATTATTTATTGCAATAGCCTTTTCAAATGACTTTCCACCGATTGTAAGAGCTGCTATGAATCCAGTTACAATTAAACCACTAATAACAGTATATATACCAAACAATAAAGTCATCTTACTAGCAACAGCAACTCCTGCAGCACCCGATACAATTCCACAAATATCCCCAATAACATCACAACAAAAAGATGATACTTTGTCAGAATTCTTCTTTAACATAACAGCCATTTTAGCACCCTTAACTCTTTTAGAACTCATGGAATGAAAAGGTGCCTCATCTGCACTAGTTACTGCTACACCAATAGTATCAAATAAAACTCCAATACCGATAAAAACAATAATAACAAAAGTTCCAACTAATAAACTAACATCACGCATAGCAATCTCTGATATAAATGATAATATAATAGATATCAAAGCAGCTATCCCCATTAAACTAAAACTCCATTTTAAGTTAGCTATTTTTTTGTTTTTTTTCTTTTCTATCCGTTTACTATCATCCTTCGACATAAATACCCCCAATATATAACCATCATCATTTTATCTTATTTATATAACTTTGTCAATCAAAGTACTAATTTCGGCATATATTTAATGCAACAAAAAAAAGGACATCTGTCCTTTGAACATTAATGGCATTTAACATAGTTAACTTTACGTCATAGGTCAAGCAGAATTTCTCTAGTTTCCACAACTCGTTACCTAATTGCGGTTCCCCTTTAAGGAAACTAATATAACATCACTGGTTATATGGCTTGATTACCACTTAGTACGCACTATAATCCTATATTAATACACTCTAGGAGATTTCCTCCCCAATTAATTTATCACTAGTACTTTTTTGCAACTATTGTTTCAAACAAGAAATCATTAATAAACTTAGCTACTGTATTATTAATACTATATTATCCCCAATAATCACTCAAGACAAGCTACACTACCCATAACTTGCGTCACATGATAGGTTTAATCCTATTCCGTATTAAGTCCATCAGTATGGAACGTATAGGCTTAACACATAAATAGGTCTCCATGAATGGTGGGTCATTTGCACATGCCATTGTGGATGCCCAACACTCTACCTTCCAGCATTCACCCTAAACTGGGCGTAAAAAGCAAACACCAGAAGTTTCACAGTTATGCTCTTATGCGGTTTTTTAGTCCCGCCCTCATGATAAATATTATTGACTAGAATAATGCGCCATGAATGAATTAAATTTTATCATTGTTTAGTCTTTTTGTCAAATCTAACACTATAATATATATGTCTATAAAAAAATATTATTGCAAAGATTTAACTTTATTTCTATCTTTTTCAATATTTTTATCTTTTTCCATAGTTAAATTTAAATATCTTAAGGTCCTAGCAAATCCTTCTTTTGTATTATATTTGGCTTGCCATCCCAATTCATTTTTAATCTTTTTCGTTGATAAAATTCCCAAAGTAAAAGATGCTGTACCTTGATTAACATCGCTTTTTGGTATATCAAAAACCAATTTTAAATTTTTTTCTGGATAAATACTAACTAAAGTTTCAGCTAACTCTCTAATTGATGTTTTATTACGTTCATCCGCGATATTATAAACTAAATCTTTACTCGAAAGTAAAACTTTAAACATAGCACTAACGGCATCGCTTATATAAGTATAAGTTCTAACTGAAGAACCATCACTTTTTAACACTATATTTTCATTATTAACAATATTTTTTAAAAAATCAGCTTGTACACGTCCATCATAAATAGACATTCCTGGACCATATGTATGTGCTAAACGAACAATCTTAGTATTTAAACCATGTTCTTCCTTAAAACCACTACACATATTTTCTGCAGCTTTCTTACCCTCAGCATATCCGTTTCTTGGAACTAAAGGATCAACTTGACCTAAAGGACCGTCTTCAGTAAAAACTTCCTGTCCAGGCATTGGTTGCCCATAAATTTCCCTAGAAGATATATATAAATATCCTTTAACTTTTTTATTCAAAGAAAACATCAACGTATTAGCAGTTCCAATTGTATTAGCAAAATTAGTTTCAACTGGATGTTCTTTCATTATTTTAGGGCTTGCAGGCGATGCTGCATGAATAACATAATCAACACTACCTTCATACGTAAGCGGTGTACATACATCTTGAACAATTGGGTAAACGTATGTCTTTTCTAAAACTTGACTAGACAATTTATTTAAATTTCTAACCACAGGAATAATTGTAATATTTCTTCCATAGTCTTCATTTAATTTCATCAAAGTATACACGAAATAGCTACCAATCATACCACTAGCTCCAGTTATTAACACAGTACAATTGTTTAATTCTTCAAGTCCGTTATTTTCATCTATTATTTGTTGTGTATCCTCATCAATAACTTCATTAATAATCATTATTTTCATCTCCTAACTTTCGTTTACCAGTTAATTTTTCTTCCTTTTGTTGAGAATAAAGCATAGCAGAATTCAAAGGAAAAGAATTAGCTTTTTGTCCTATGAAATAATTAGCTATATCATTACTTTGTAATATTCCAAGCAAAGCAAAGAAATCTCCCATATTAGTTACCTTCATATTATTAGGATTTCCTTCAACAATAGCACAATTTTCATCAAATGCAGCCTTAACTAAAGATGCAGAATCAACAATAGTACCACCATTATAAATCCCACTATATCCTGGATCATTTTCTCGTATTTTTAAATGAGCATCCAAAATATGTTTCAACCTAAAACTTTGAGGTGCTACACCCCTGAACATTTGCTTACGATCTAAAGTTTTGTCAATAAATTGACCACTTTCACTAAAAACAGGTGTTTCTGAAAATGGAATACAAGTTATACCAGAACCATACTTTTTCACTGATTCAATATTAGCGCTTATTTCCTCACTAGTAACAATTGGTCTTACACCATCATGAATCAAAACAATGTCTTCATCTTTACTATATTCTCTAGCCTTACATAAAATTTTATAAATTGTATCTTGACCACTTTCTCCGCCAGAAACAATACCATCTTTTGGAACCTTACTTATACCATAATAATCTATTAATTTTTCTAAATATGGAATCCAATCACTAATACACCCAATATATATTTCATCAATTTCTGGATGATTTTGAAAAGCTTCCAATGTATGAACAATAATTTGTTTTCCATATATATTAACAAATTGTTTAGGTATTTCTGACCCAAAGCGTTGTCCTGTTCCTCCAGCAAATATAATTGCTATATTTTTTTGTTTACTCATCCTATCTCTCCCATCGTATATATTCATTATATCATTATTTTAAATATGAAATCAACTATATCAGCAGTAGCATGTTTTGTAGGTTTAACATATTTATCAGTAAATTTCTTTAATTCTAGATAATCATAATTATTCTTCTCTATATCATTAATAATAACTCTCGGATCACTGGATATTACTCCTGGTAATTCATTATTGTAATCTATTGCAAGTCCCCTACTATTTGTATATAAATTCATATCAAAATTATAAAAATATAACGGAATATTTTTTATTGCAGCTTCATATATAACACAAGAGTAATCACTGATAACATAATCAGCTATTGCTAACATATCAAACGTTGGATACTTCGTATCTATGATAACTCCCTTTTTAGCATTGCTAAGCTTTATTTTAGATAAAGGATGCAACTTTATAACTAAATTATACTTTTTAGTATCAACACAATCTATTAACTTTTTTATAGCTTCATCAAGTTCGCTCTCATCTTTTCTAAATGTTGGACAATAAATAATGTTTTTATTCTTCTTTAAATTTGGATAAGTATTTTCTATTTTATTCTTACATTTTTGCTGAAACTCACTATCTTTCAACAAATCATATCGTGGTAATGGATATGTTAATATATTTTTTGTTGTATAATTAAAACCACTTGCTAAATGACTTTTATAGGCCTCACTACTAGCAAAAATATAATCATAATTTCTATGCATTTTCATAGCCTTTGCTACACGTTCGTTACTACCCTCTTCTAGTCCTAAAACAGCATAGCCAAATTTTTTCATTGTTCCCATAGAATGCCATATTTGAATTACCCTTAATCGCTTCTTATGTTTTAAAATTGATACAACAATACAATATGAATCTAATATGACAACTCTAGAAGTAGCAATATGATACATCTGTTTAAACATATGAAAAATATACTTCAATCTAGTTATTATTGTTGAATTAATTCCACCATCCAACTTATGGCAAAGTATAACTACTTTCAATTTATTATCTCTTTTAGTTATTTCTTTTCTAAGTAATTTAAAATCCATTGTTTCTTTATCACTTTGTCTACTAATCATTGTAATTTTATTTTGAGTAGGACAAAGTTTAAGAAAAAAGTAAATAATATTTAGAAATATAGTTCCAATTTTTATTATAACTGTCATAATACACCTCATTAATTATCTTAATTATATCACGATGTAAATTCATTATACAACAATACATTTGTAACATTTATAAAATATAACCTTATTATCAATTCTTATGAGTTAACACTTTTTTCCTTGTTTTTGATTTAACTACATTGTTTTTTAATAGAAGTGAGTTAACTGATATAAATGTTATAAATAACACTACTAAAGCCATTGGTATATAATATTTTTTCCCAATTTTGGCATGCTTATTAACATTAGAGATCACTAAAGCTACTTCATCGCAAACTAATTTATCATCCATATATGTTTTACCATTAGGATTAACATCATATCCATCATTCTTTTTCTTACTACTTGTACAATTATCAATTACATAAGTTTTTATATATAGAGCTTTATCTTCTTCAGCTTCTTTAAGTGGATATATCTTAAAATAATATGTTTTCTTACTATTAACTTTTTCTTTAGGAAATTTAAAATCGACCATATCGTGTTTTTTGAGCAAATCAGTATTAAACTTTCTAGAATATAAAAGTTCATCGTCTTCATTATATAGTTCAAATTTATAATCTCGATTACGCATTTTTTTACTAGCCTTAAAAAATAAAGAAATATTATTAAAATCTCTAGATATAGTAAATTCTTGTTTCAAACCACTACCCTCTATTTTTAATTTTCCATTAGCAGAATATTGCCTACTAATTATTTGAGGATATTTTTCTTCTTTAATACAATATTCAAAAAAACCAATTCCTATATATAAAATCATAGATATAATCACAAATATACCCAAACATTTTTTTGCAGGCACTAAATTTATTTTTTTCTTATCAAAAGAAAGAGTTTTGTATTTCAAAATCTGTTCTATACCTTTAATACTTGTCGAACTTCCGATAACAATCCATGGTAAAAACGAAAAACTATAGCGTGATAAAGCCTCCCAAAATAGATAAAAGATAAAAGCACCAAAAACTGATATAATTAAATTAGAAACTTTACTATCTTCATATTTATTTTTACTTAATAATTGACTACCAATAGTTATCAAAAATAATAAATAAATTGTAGCTTTTAGTATTTGTTGGAAATATCTAATAACAATACTACCTTCACCTATTAATAAATTATAGGTATTATCTATTTTAGAAACATTTTGATACTTATGCAAACTATCATATTCTCCACTTGACCAGACTCGCCTAATCTTATTGCTTACAAATAATAAATCTTGATTCTTTATTCGATTATTAATTTCATTTATATTTCCTTTAATTTTATTATCATACGACAATGTAAGATTTATATCAGATGAATCATATCCGCCATCTGTATTAGTATTAGCTCCCATCATTATCCAATGTGTAAACGGTAAAGTATATTTATCATCAATATTAATTTTAAAGTATGGCTCCAGTACCTTACTATACAATGATACCAAAACAATAAATGATATCATTACTGGTACAATTTTTTTAATACTATTTTTAATATTGTTCTTTAATATAACATCTATAATAAAAGCAATTAATAAAAATACAGATACAACTCGTAACTTACACCCTATTGCAAACATTATTCCAGCAATTAATCCATATAAATATCCTCTTTTTCTTGGTTCATAATCTAACATTATTAAACAATAATAACCAATAATAGAAAATGGAATACATAATATATCAGTATAATAATAACTTGCATATAAATAAAAATCAGGACATAAAACTAATAATATTAATCCTATTAATGCTATTCTACTATCAAATAATTTTTTCAATATTTTATATGTAAATTCGAAGGATAATGCTATTAATATACAATTTATTATTATCATAAAATTATTTGGATCAACTTTAATAATAGTAGCAAGTAATGACATAAAATATACGAATACAAATAAAGGGATTTGATTAGGATATACTGAAAAGTAATTATTATCTCCGACAATATGAGTATGATTATTTAATAACATTTTTACCTGATCAACAATGTGACTAAGATCATAAGTTGTAATAGCTTGATAAGTTAAACTAAAACAAAGTAATACTATAAAAGAAATTCCAATTATGATTAAAGCAATCTTATTATGAATTTTCTCATTATAATTTTCTATTTTTTTATAAATCATTACTAACATCAATAATAACACAATAATTCCTAATACAATCAAAAGTGGTAATACTGGTTTACCATAAAAACCACGGATTTGATAAACATTAAATATTGAAGAATAAGTAATAAATCCCCATATTAAAAGCATAATTACTGATAATATTTTATATGCTTTATTTTTTATATTACTCATTATAACTCCTCCTTATTAACTCTTACTCTTTTAATTCTTCGATTATTATTAATCAATAAAGTATAAGAACAATACAATGTTATGATAAATATAACTAAAGAAATCATAATAAATACCTTTTTACTAATAATATTACCTTTTTTATTATCTATTATTTTATATCGTAACTCGCTACACAACAACTTATCATCACTATATGTTTCACCATTAGGATTAACATCATATCCTAAATTTTTTTCATAAATATTCTTATTTTTACAATTATCAATTGTTGATACCCCCACATTCAAATAATTATTCTCACTAGAGTCACTAGAATATATTTTAAAATAATATTCCTGACTACCTTTAACTTTTTGGCGAGGAAATTTAAATTTAGTATATTTATTCTTTGTTGCCCATGTAGTATCAAATGTTTTGGTATAAATAAGATTGTCATCATTATCATATAGTTCAAACTCATAATCAATTTCTTTATTTAATTTATCTTTATTGAATACTAATTCAATAGTATTAAAATCCTTATCTACTCTAAAAACTTGTTTTATTTCATTGTTAACAATATGTACATTATCATTAGTACTATATTGGCTATATCTAATAAAATTAATGTTTCTTTTTTTTACGGAATAATTAAGAAAACCAAGAAATAGAGTTAAAAACATGAAAACTATAAGTACTATTCCTAACATTTTTCTAAATGGATAAATGTATATTTTTTTATGATCAAAAGAGATCGTATTTATTTTAAGCGCATTATCTATTAAAGTAACGCTATATGCCCCGGCTATAATAATCCATGGCATAAAAGAAAAACTATAACGCGATAAAGCCTCCCAAAATAAATAAAATAAAAAGGCACCAAATATTGAAACAAAAATAACAGACGTTTTACTTTTAATTATAGATTGTTTAAGAAATAAATCGTTTGCAAGTGCAATCAAGAAAAGAATGTAGACAGTAACCTTTGTTATTTGCTCTAAATATTTAACAAAAATAGAACCTCTACCTATAATTAATTTATATAAACTGTCAACTTTTTCTATATTAGTATATTTTCTAGTCACATCATGATCACCTTGTGACCAAACACGTCTAATTTTGTTATTTATAAATTTTAAATCAATTTTTTTAGAACGTTCTTTCAACTTGCTCAAATTAGCATCAATTTTATTTTCAGCATTAACTGAATATCTAACATCATCATCAGAATAACTACCATCATTAGCTGTATTTGATCCCATCATTATCCAGTGCGTTGCCGGTAAAGTATAACTATTATTAATATTGATTTTAAAATATGGTTCTGCAACATTAGAATATAATAATAATATACATACAAACGCTACAGCAATAGGAATTAATCTCTTTAAATTAGTTATAAATTTATCTTTAAATATTATAATTATAAAATAAGAGAGCAATAAGAAAACTGTCACAACTCTTATTTTAAACCCAATAGCAAACAATACTCCTCCTAAAATTCGAAAAACCAAAGAGAGTTTGCCTTCTTCTTTATCAGATTTTATAATTAGATAAAATCCAATTATTGAAAAAGGAATAGAAATTATATCAGTATAATAATAACTAGAATACAAATAAAAATCTGGGATTAACATCATTAATATTAATCCAATTAATGCTATTTTACTATTGAAAATCTCTTTTAATATTTTATACATAAACAAAAATGACAATGCAATCATAAAACAATTATAAATAATCATTGATACACCAGGTTGAATACCTAATAATGAACCTAAAAAACTAATAAAATATATAAGTATAAATAAAGGTATTTGGTTAGGGTATAATGAAAAATAATAAGAATCACCAACTATATGATTTTTATTATTTAATAAGACATAAACTTCATCTACAATATGATTTAAATCATAGGTAAACAATACCTTATGAGTTAATCCCCAAACGCATAATATTATAAATGAAAATATACATAGAAAAAATGCTATTTTATTATGCATTTTTTCAGAGTATAAAATAATTTTTCTATATATAAAAACTAAAAATAATAAAACTAAACTTACACCTAACATAATAACTAATGATGATAATTCAATATCGTTTCCCATAGTTGGATAAATATTAAATATAGAGGACCACGAAATAAAAATCCAAAGTAGTAACATAAAAATCAAAAAATATTTATATATACCATTTATAATATTTTTCATTAAACACACCCCATAACTAAAATAATCATCTTTTATTATTTACTTTATTTTATTTAAATATTCATCAACATTTTTTAATATTCTCTCACAGTTATTAAAATCATCAAATGCAAAGAAATCATCAGCACGTTTTTTATATAAATCTTTAATTACACAATCATTTTTCATATTTTCACATAATTCATTAACAATTTGTTCTTCATTTTCACAAATAGGTCCAAATCCCATAGTAGTATAATCCAATCCACCATCATCATAATGAGGTGGTAAAGCACTAGGATGATAATAAACCAATACTTTTCTTTGATAAGCAAAATCAAATTGAACACCAGAATAATCTGTAACCATTAAGGATGCTCTAGTTAATATATCTTCATAATTTATATTGCCAGTTGCTGGGATTATTGATACATAATCATTACCTACAAAATCCTCTAATTGTCCACTCATAGCGGGATGCAACAAATAAACTAATTTATAACCATACTCTTTAGCGCAATTAATAAGTTTATCATTATTAATTAAACTATTATAAATATTAAAATAATCACTCTTTTTAAAATTATCATTATGTTTCTTTTTTACATAAGCAATACTAGAATTTACTACATTTCTACGCCATGTAGGAGTAATTAATATTAATTTTTCAGCTTTTGACTTTAACCCATCATATCTTGCTAATCCAGTTAAACTCATTTGATCTTCACGATAATCATATAGAGGGCTTTTAATATTTTCAATTTCAAATTGTGATGCGCAACAATAATATTTTATATTATCAAATAAACGATTTTGATATTGAGCAATCTTTTGAATTGTTAATCCATGTTGAATGCAAATAATATTAGGATTAAAAAATCCACTAACAAAATGACGAGAAATACCATCAAAACCACAATATGAAATAACGTTAGCATGAGTATCTAAAATGACTTCCGAATGAAGACTTAACAATTTAGCTTTCAAAGAATTAAACACTACACAACGTTTCTTATTCTGTTTTCTTAATCTTTTAAAATCTGGAGAATCTTTTTTTATAAAATAATATATATTTCGATTTTGTTTCAAACAATATTGATATATATATTCCCCATTATCCCCTGCCTTATACAATTTATCCCATGTTAACCAAACATGTTTATTTTTATAGAATGGTTTTGTTATATAATAAAGCATTCTTAAAGTCACAAGCTTTAGTGCACGATATTTATTTTTAACATTTTTAATCTTTGATAAATCAAACAAAACTTCAGCTTTTAATAAATCAAGTGTTTTTGCCTTCTTAATAATAATACGATTCACTTTATTATATAAAACAAAGTCTTTATAATGCCAAAACGAACGTTTTGAATTACTAAGATGTGCCTGTACTTTTGAATAATTAAAACATAAAGGAACCTCTTTACCATTAATTAAAGCAAAAACTTTTAGGTTTCCTTTAACTTCAGGATCAATTGTAAAATTAAAGCAATATTTTTGTTGTAATGTTTTTCCAAAAGCCTTTAATAAAGGATAAAAATATGATCTTGTAATAGGTATTTTCTTTCCATTATATTTAGCATAAATAACAAAATCATCATCATTTAAATAATCTTTTAAAGAAGTTGTACAATCAAATGTAAGCTTACCATTATCATAATTAATTGCATATACATTTACTCTCTCGTATACTGTATCATTATTATAAATAACCTCTTTTTTATTTTTATACATATACTCTAAATTAATCTTGTTATTGTTGTAACTAATACTTTTTCTATTTTTTAATTTTCGATCAACAATATAATAACAAATCCATCTTGGTAATTTAAACAAATATTTAAAATTCTCTTTTGTATCACGTTCATATCTTAAAATAATACTATTGTCAATAAATTCAGTTAAAAGGACTACTTTATCAAAAAATATTTCAACTTCCTGTTTTGTCAATACTCCTTTATTTCTATCATATATATTACAATTAATACGCGTATATATAACATATAACAATATTTCTTGAATATATGATGGAATATCCTTTAAGGTTTTACAATAGTTTATAAAATATTCAATAGATTCAGTATACCACCATTTATTATATTGAATTGAATACTTAGATGAATTAGTTTCAAAAGGACTATAAGAAATAATAGCTAATGAGTCATTATAATAATAGTTCTTTTTCTTACGCAACAAATTAATTAATAATACTATTTTAGCATTCTCTAAATGATTATTTTCTATTTCTATGTTAGTTAACATTTTTTTAGAAATAAAGTAAGCATTCAAATTCAAAGCAAGCATAAAAGGATTATCTTCCAAATTTATATATCCTGTTTTGTGTGGTTGAATTTTATAATTAACCAATACATTATTATCATTATCATAATAACAAGATTTTATAGCAACTAAACCATTAGTACTAGTAATTGAATCTAACTTTCTTAAAGTTTTTTTATTAGCGTAGTAATTATTAGAACTAATAAAGGTAATGGTTTCTCCTTTAGCTTGATTAATAACTTCTAGATATAATTTATCACAAGAACTATCATCCACAGTAAAACAATTAATTTTAAAAAATTTGCTATATGTCGAAACAATACTATCTGGTATTTTATCAGGACTATTATCTACTAAAATAACCTCTATTTTAGATAAATCATATGTTTGTACCTTAATACTATTTAAACAATGTTCTAAATTATTTGTATCATCGACAATAACTATGATTGAATATTTTATACTTTTCATATCTGCAATAACTCCTTTTACTGTGTATTATTCGTCAAATAATATCTTAATTAACCTATCACAGGATTTAGAATCCTGGTAAGCGATATTTTCGTTTTTAAATTTTTTAACTTTACTTATGTCATAATTTTGATTTTTTAATATATCTAATACCTCATCAAATGTTTTACAAACATTTCCTGGTGAATCTTCCAATGAATTATGTACGCCACGCAAAATTTCATATTGTTCTAAATCATAATCAAAGAATATAATTGGCTTTTCAAATAAAGAGTATTCATAAATATTAGATGAATAATCCGTAATTAAAACATCTGTAACATAAAATAATTCATTGATATCTGAATAATCTGAAACATCAATTAATAACTCCTGATATTCTTTTTTTATGGTTATTTTATCCTTGATAAAGGGATGAAATTTAAACAAAACTATATAATTATTATTTACGCATAATTCATACAATTTATCTAAATCAATTTGATCGTTATCATAATAAGCAGTAGCTTGACCAGTTCCCCTGTAAGTAGGTGCAAACAAAATAACTTTTTTATTTTTAATATTTGGATAACTATGATAAATACGTTCTTTAACATTAGCTATTCTCTCTTCATCAAGATAGCCATCCAATCTAAGCATTCCTGGAACAATAAAATGCTTTCTAGTTAAACCAAAAACTTCTTGATATACAGGAATAAGACTTTCACTTGCTACAACTGCATAATCATATTTGCGATGTGGAGATACTAAAGGATGTGGAGAACCATTTTTGCCGAAACGTGAATACCCAACACTTTTAAATCCGACACCAGCATGCCATAATTGTATTAAGCGTGTTTTCTTTAAATCAATAAAACTAAATATTGGAGCATAGTCATCAATAAAAATATAATCAACTCTAGCGATTAAAGCAACAGTTTTAAAATAATACCAAATACTTTTTCTAGAACTTAACACTTTTTTAAATGAATAATAAAATTTATAGTTCTTATCCAGATTACGTTCTACTAAGCGATTTCTTAAAGCTAATAAATTACCTTCTAATTTATCCCTAGTTTCAGACATAAATAATAACCTATTACCTTTTTTAAAACTTAATAATGAGAATAATTTGTATTCTAATTTTAATAGTCCAATAAACAAATTTAAAACCATAACCAATATTTTATGGAATACAAAATGTTTACTAGTAATTCGATCATTTGCTAAAGGTTTATTATTTTTCTTCATATAGTTTATAAACATAATTAAGTTAAATTGTTCATCTATATTAAAACTAACTACATATGCATAATCATTATTCTTATAAAAATATACTTTATTTTTATCATCTAATGTTTTAGCGCACGATAAATTAACCATAACTAATTTTTCTTGATAATAAAAATTCCATTTTCCTTCGCTAATCATACTATCACTATAAGCACAAGTAATAGGCATTTTCAATTTATTCTTTTCTATATATTCCTTACATATCAATTGTTTATTTTTGTTTTCATCAATTAAATATAAATCATCAGTTATATCATTATTAAAAGTTACTATTAAATAAATTCTACTCCATTCTAATGATTCAATAGTTAATTTTTCCACCTAACATCACCATTCTCTATTATTAAACAACATAGATAAATTATATCATATATATATTTCATTTTAAAGTTATGTAATAACATAATATATTAATATTTTTTAAAATGACTAGCTTGAATATAATGTTTGCGCATTCTTCCAAATGGTACTACTAACTGTACACTTTTATCTGTTATTAAGTAATCACAATTTAATAATTCAAGCTTATAAGTATAACCAATTGCTTTACTATAAAATTTTTTATTGTTACTTTTATCAAGTTGATATTTCTTATATATTAAAGAATCTTTATCACCAAAATAAATAGAACATTTATTTCCTTTACGTGTGAAGAAAGATAAAATATTGATTAAGAGAAATTTAAAATTAGTACAATAAATAAAACGATTATTAAGATAATTAAATATATTACTTTTCTTAATATAGATTTTTTTTGAAATATTTACTTGATAATTGCTATAAGCTTTTTTTCTACTACACCAATCTATTGGTTGCACGTTCAGTTTAATAATATTATCCTTATATTTTATAAAGAAATTAAGTTCATGAATTTTAGCTGGATTAATAGTGATTTCAAATTTCTGTTTATACTTTTTTTGATAACGCAATTCATTAAATAATGAAACCTCTTTATTCTTACCATCAAATTCCATATATAACTTTACTTGATTAGTATAAAATAAAGGAGTTATTATATAACCATTAAAAACTAAATTATTATCATCAATAGATATATAATTTATATACATTTTTGTATTAACATCATCTACTAGAACTTGGTTATTACATAATAATTGATATTTATCACCAACTGATTTAATAGAACAATTCTTGCGACTAAGTGCCAATAAATCATAAAATATTTCTTGATTATCTAGCACATGATTTTTAAATAATGTGAAATCTATTTTATTTAATCTTTCAGAAGCACGTAATAAATATGAGTCTATTTCTTTAATATTCATTTGATTTGGAAATAAGCATTTTTCTCTAAGACGCCAATTATAATTATTCATAATTATTGATTGGATAAAAGGATGATTATTATAAATTTCTTGTAACGAATCATAATAATTATATATATTTTCTAAATCAATAACTCCTCGTTTAGAAGTCACACTATTATTATAACGACGATAGAAGTATGTTATATCACTTACATATCCGATTTTCTTCTTTCTCATTAAAATTGTCGTATTAAACTTTTCATCTTCACTATATTTTTGATTAATATCAAAATACAAATTTAAATCATTTTTAATACAAACATTTATTGTAGGTTGAATTAAATAATAATATTCATTCAAATCATAAACAGCCGTACCTTTCGTATAACAATTTTTATATCTTTGATGAACCATCGGCTTCTTATCTGGATAAACATATAAAAGAGGATAAGTTACTAAATCCACTTCATCACTATGCTCATTAAAAAATTTTATAATCTTTTTTACAACATCAACTGATAAATAATCATCTGGATCTAAAAATAGAATATATTTACCCTTAGCCTCTTTAAGGCCCAAATTTCTAGTAGCACTCACACCTTCATTTTTTTTAGATATAACACGAACATTATCTGTTTCATACTTTTTTATAATTGATAGTGTATCATCAGTAGAACCATCATTTAATAAAAGAATTTCCATCTTATTATAATCATAATCTTGATTTATCAAAGATTTCATCATCTCATCTACATATTCACTACAATTATAGCATGGAACAATAATTGTTATATCATATTTATATTTAGACATACTATCTCCCCTTTTAAAATCATATTAAAAACAATTTATATAAATAAAAGCCAATAATAGTAGTTTAAAACAATTTATTGGCTTTAACTAATAATATATTTTATCTTTTAAACACAAAACATTTACTTAAAATATAATTACTCAATATAACAAGAATTTGTGATACTAATTTCATGATTTGATTATTACATTTTAGTATAGTTACAAATATAAACATAATCAACATATCTAGCAACAAAGTTGATATTCTTGACAGAAAAAAACTAATAAATTCTTTAAATACATTATTATTATTACTTTCAAATACAAATTTACGATTAGTAACATAAGCAAAAAGAAAACCAACTATCCAAGACAAAATATTAGCTATCTGCAGTTGAAAAGCATTTTCTGGTGATAAAAACGTCATAGTTAATATATAATAAACAGCTAAACTTAAAACAGTAGTTAAAGCCCCGAAAATCAGATAATTTATCCCCTCTTTATGTTCCTTATAAAGTTCTATAAAACGCATTATAGTAATTCCTTTTCAATAATATATTTTGGTCTTCTTTTTGTTTCTTTGTAAATTTTGCCTATATATTCACCAATAATTCCCAACGATAACATTTGAATACCAGCTACTAACCAAATAGAAAATATAATAAACGTCCAGCCAGATACAGTATGTCCAATTATTTTAACTATCAAAGCATATATTAATACACAAAAACTAAACAATGACATAAAAAATCCTAATGAAGTTATTAAACGAAGTGGTACAACACTAAAAGATGTTATCCCATCAACGGCAAATTTAAGCATCTTCTTTAGTGGATATTTAGATTCACCAGCAACACGTTCATTTCTTTCGTAATAAGCAATTGCTGTTTTATAACCTATTTGTGGAACAATACCACGCAAGAATAAATTAACCTCATCAAACTGCTCCAATCCCTCAAGTGCTAACTTACTCATAAGCCTACAATCAGCATGATTAAAAACAATCTCTACCCCCATAAGTTTCATAAACTTATAAAATCCTTCAGCAGTAAATTTTTTGAAAAATGTATCTTTTTTTCTTGAACTTCTAACTCCATATACAATTTCAGCACCATTTTGATACTCTTCTAACATTTTATCTATAACACTGATATCATCTTGTAAATCAGCATCCATACTAATAGTGATGTCAGCATACTTTTTAGCAACCATCAATCCAGCTAATAATGCATTCTGATGTCCTCTATTACGAGATAATTTAACACCACCAAACATGTCATTTTCTTCATGTATTTTCTGTATTAACTCCCAAGTATTATCTTTAGAACCATCATTTACATATAAAACCTTGCTATTTTTAGATATTTTCTTATCCTTTATAAGTTTCTTCATTTTTTCATTCAATGCTTCAGTCGTTATACCTAACATTTCTTCTTCATTATAACAAGGTATAACTAAATATAAAATTACATCTTTTTTATTATCATTTTTCATATACAATCTTTCTCCCTAAATAGTAATAACTACCTCTCTTTATTTTTAGTATAACAAATTACATTACTATTTACAATAAAATATTACTTTTTATAAAAATTTGATTATTTTAATTATCATATTTAATTATTTCATCATAAATTCTTTCACAATTATTCTGATCATGAAAAGAATAAAAATATTTTACACGCATTAAATATTTTTCTTCTAATTGACAATTATTATCAATAATCTTTGAAATTTCAGATACTGTCTCACTTACAGTTTTACAAACAGGTCCAAAGCCATCATTTTCATAAGAAAAATATCCTTTATCATATGCTTGACCCTCAAAAAATTTTTCTGAATCAAATTGAGTATAAACTATAGGTTTTCTCAAATAAGCAAAATCAAAAAATACACTAGAATAATCAGTAATAAGAATACTATTTCTTTTAAACTCTTTAGCATAATCAACCGCACTGTCAACAATTTCAACTAAAGGATTAATCTTAAAATCTTTTAATTGTTGTGACATATTTATATGTGGAATAAAACGCAATTTATAGCCTTTAGATTCTAATAAGCTCAATAATTGTTCATTATTAATTAAATCGTTATAAAACTTAAAATATTCAGTTTCTTTAAACTGAGAATCATAAACACGTTTTCCTGTTTTACTGTCTAAAATACTTACTAAGTTTTTACGCCATGTCGGCATTATAACAATGCTTTTATCCTGTTTAACATCTTTATCTAATAAGCGATCATAACGAGCAAAACCAGTTAACCTAATCCAACGTTTAGGAAAATTGTAGCGATACTTCGTATCTATAAAAGATTCGTATTCCATCTTAGATGCTGTTATGAATACATTAATTGTATTTGAATTAACATTTAGCCATGGAGATAAATCATCTTTAGTTATACCATGCTGTAAAAAAGTAAACTGAAATCTATATAAATCGCCAATAAAGTCCTTACCATTACCAAATAAATTAGTAACATAATTATCAGCTTGAGCAGATATTATTTTTTTTGCATTTAAATGTAACATTTTGTGCTTAAATGTATTATATCCAACAACAGAATTTGGATACTTATTTTTAAGTTTTTTATATTCTTGTGATTTAGAAGACAACACAAAATAAACTTTGGCCGGAACATCCTTTCTTTTCATTAAATAGTGAAACATTGCTTCACCATTATCACCAGCAACCTGAATACGATCTGATAACAACCAAATTGGTTTATGATTAAATAATTTATACGTATTAGCACTCATACGATAAATTAAGCTTTTCCATTTATGCCTTTTAAGCAAATTAAAAATACATTTTCCTTCTAATACTAAAGTATTTTTAATATTTTTTTTATAAATGTGCACCTCCTTATTATTTTTAATATATTTCAAGTAATAATTTTTACTTCGTAAATAAATAGATGTAAAATTATTATTCAATATAGAAGAATAAGTAAATACAGGTGTAAGATAAAAGTCTCCTTTATTATGCTCACTCATAATTTTAATGCTATTAGTAGTTGCAAGGTTTACTTTAGCATGAATACCTGTTATAGAAAACTGATACTTATTATCTAAGCAAGATTGATTTGCATGAGTTCTATCTAAATCATAATAATCAAAGTTAATTCTTTCAGTATCCGTTTTTAAATAAATATTCTCTAGAACATTAGGGATATGTGTCATACGTCCATAAATATCTATATAATCATTATCAATTACTATATTATCAATCATAACACTAAAATTTTTAGAAGCATCAAAACAAGTTTCTTTTACAAACACATTATTATCAATTAAAGAAAAAATATTAGTAGAATTATGTTTAAATGCTAACATATATAATTTTTGATTTAATTTCATAATTGGAAAATCAATAATAAGTCGATCATCAATTTCAGCTAAAAGTTCATGCATAACATTCAAATACTGTTCTCTTTCTTCAGTATTTAAACAACTATCCATTTCCACATCCATTCTCCAATGTAGATCATAAATTAATAAAAACTGAACATATTCAATAACTCTTCCATATTTTTGTTTAGATAAATCAACAATGTATTGATAACAATGTTTAGGAGTGTCAACATACCATGTCTTTTTCTTAGTCGATGTTTGAATAGTTGATGATTGCGTAATTCTTTTTCTATAATAATACATTGCATCAGATACAACTCCAATATTTGGATGGTCTAAAAATATTTCAGTAATTAAGCGACAATCTTCTGATATTTTTAACTTATCACTGAATGTTCTATTTTTTATAACATCAGCACGAAAAACAGTTGAACATGAAGATAATTTTATATATTGATAATCTTTTAAAATATTTACTATGCCATTTTTTTTAAACATAAAATTTAATGGATGTTGTTTAGTAGATGCTTCGAAAAAAGTTAATGGATAAATAACTGCTCCAATATCAGGATATTTTTTAAATTGTTTTAATCCTTTTTCAAAAGCGTTCTTTGACCATTTATCATCACTATCTAAAAAGTTAATATACTTTCCAGTAGCAAACTTTAAACCATTATTTCTAGCGCTTGATACACCGCTATTTTCCTGTTTAATATAAATAACATTATTTGGATATAATGTCTTATATTTAAGACAAATTTCTTCACTATTATCAGTAGATCCATCATTAATTAAAATTAACTGAATATGTTTAAATCCTATTGTTTGATTAATAATACTATCAATAGTTTCTTCAATATAATCTTCAACATTATATATAGGAATAATAACAGAAAATATAAATTGTTGCACATTACCATCTCCAACACTATTATACCAAACCAAGATATAAAATACAAAAAAATATATTTATATACAATATATTTTTTATTTAATATAAACTTAAAATCATAAAAATAGTAATCATAAAGTTATTTATTTATACATTAATTAATTATCTTTTAAAATCTAAAATATATAAAAGGATTATAACTATTACAAATTAAAAAAACAATACACAAGCAGAATATCACTAGTAAACATAGATTTTCTATAAAAGTTTTTACACCTTTATTCTTAATCTTGTTAAAAAGAATTTTCATAATTGGACTACTAAATAATATTGCTACCAAAAAATATGGAAAATTATTCAATAAATAATAATTATTTGCAATATCATTAATTAAATTGCCTTCTTTAAAACTAAATAAATTGCTAATAATATTAATTAAAGTATTAACATCTTCTATTCTAAAAATAAGCCAGCCAATATTTATCAAGATAAAAGTATAAAGCCAACTAACTATTTTCGGTAACTTTTTTAATACTTTTTGAATAATTAATTTTTCTAAGATTAATATCAAGAAATAATATAATCCCCACAAGCAAAAATTCCAACTAGCACCATGCCAAAGCCCTGTAAACAACCAAACTATCAATGTATTAAATATCCATCTCGGTTTAGAACATCTATTTCCTCCTAAAGGTATATAAACATAATCTCTAAACCAAGATGACAAAGATATATGCCATCTACGCCAAAACTCTGTTACACTACATGATATATATGGATAATTAAAGTTTTCTAAAAACTCAAAGCCAAACATCTTTCCAAGTCCTATGGCCATATCACTATAACCTGAAAAATCAAAATAAATTTGAAATGTATATGCCAAAAGTGCTACTAAAATAGTAATCCAACTAAATTCAGTTACATTTCCACTATTGAATAAAGTATCAGCTATTAAAGCCATATTATTAGCAATAATAACTTTTTTACCTAAACCAACAATAAATCTTTTAACACCCACTAACAACTTATCAAACGACAATTTACGTACTCTTAATTGTTCTTCAATTGTACTATATCTAACAATAGGACCAGCTATTAACTGTGGAAATAAAGCAATATAAGTACCTAGTGTAATAATATTTCTTTGAACCTTAACATCTTCTCTGTAAACATCAATAACATAAGATAATATTTGAAATGTATAAAAACTAATTCCAATTGGTAAAGCTAATGATAGTGTTTTTATATTTGTACCAAAAATATTATTAAAATTTAAAATAGTAAAATCTATATATTTAAAGAAGAATAAAAATCCAATATTAAAAATTATAGATAATATTAATATTATTCTTTTTAAACTGCTTCTTTTTTTATATTTATCAATTAACAAAGCAAAAATATAATTAATAAATATTGAAACTAACATTAATATTATATATTTAGGTTCTCCCCAAGCATAAAAAATTAAAGATGCTATAAACAAAATTAAATTTCTATACTTATTGTTTGATATATAATATATAAGTAATAAAATAGGAAGAAAAATAAATATAAAAGTTAAACTACTAAATAACATATTAACCCTCCCATTCTAAACTTACAATAGTACCATTTAGTACATCTGTTGAAGCCAAAATTAAAACCTTATCTATATCATGATCATCAATATATTCCTTTATATTAGCATTACTACCATCATAGTTCTTATAATATCTAGGATCCAAAATATATGTTTTATTATAGTGAGACGCAACTAATCTATTAATAGGATTAGTATATGAAGTACCTATAATTAATAGATTATCTCTTTTAGAATTATCAAAATCAAATATTATTTCTCCATAATCTCCACCATATATATAAGTATAATAATTAACATAATCAATATTATTATTAAATTTATAATTTCCATATTCTCCTTTTAGGCCATTAATATATACTAAATGTTCTTTAATATTAAAATTATAATATGTAAAATCATCATATTTAGTTATATCTTTACTTTTTTTAGCTGTCGAACCATAAAATTTATTATTTAATGTAACTTCATCTATTGGCTCAAGTACATCTCCTTTAGCACCCAACAATTTTACAATATCTTTATAACCTTGATAAGACCCAATACGATTCCAATGGTGATCTGTATTATAAAAATAGTTTAAATAGTCCTCATATGAATCAACTTTTAAACGTGCTATATGATAATCTCCAATTAAATTATTTTTTAAATAATCATAACTATCTAATAATAGTTTATTTTTAGAAAAATCCCATGCATAAGCTCTATCTAAAACATAATAATACGTATCAGTATAACTATTTATACCATTAAAAAATTTAATACTTTTTGATAAAGCGTCCTCATTATACTTTTGAATAGGAGCATTCATTATCTGAAAGCCACAATCATATGTTATATAATCTTTTGCTATATATACATTTTTTTCCTTGCAAATTTTGGGGTTAATAGAATATGAGTCGAAAAATTTCAAAAATTTTGTACCATTTTTTTTGATTGTTTGACTATAAAGTATTTGATCAGCTAAAGCATTTTCAGTTTTATCTTGAAATGATTTACTCATAAAACTTTTAATAGTTGGAAATTCTAACTTATTTAAATTTCTATTTTCAAAATGTGAAAAATTTTTGGGAGTACGAAATAAAGAAAAAAGCCCTATACATATAATAAGAAAAAAGCAAACAATAAAACATCTATTGACTAAATCCAAAAATGAAATTTTTTTAATATGCATATATACCTCCTGAAAAATTATATTTTTACCCTTATTACATATAGTATATCAAATAAAAAAAAGTATGGTCAATAAAAAACAATATTTATTTCGATAGCAGTATTATTATACAAAAAAAACTCAAGTATTATAACTTAAGTCATAAAATTACATTATTTATTATCTTTTGTTTTTTTACTATCTTTTCTTGGAAAAATAATATCTGTTTTTAAAGCAAAAATTATTAATATAAATAATAATACTCCATATATAACATATCCTACAATAGCGTCTACCAACACATATATAACAGATGCAGTAGCAAATAAAAACGTAATAGTATAAATTGTAAAAACAGCACCAACTTGACTAAATCCTCTTCTTAAAAATTGATGATGAATATGAGATTTATCAGGCTTTGATATACTCTCTCCCTTAATACGTCTTCGTAAAATAGCGAATATAGTATCTAAAATAGGAACACTAAGTAATAATAGTGGAATAATCATCGATGACATCATAACATTTTTATAACCTAACATAGTAATTACAGACATAATAAAACCTAAAAACATCGAGCCAGAGTCACCCATAAAAATTGATGCAGGATGAAAATTGTGAACCAAGAAACCTAAACAACACCCTAACATAATAAAGGTTAATACAAATGATAAATCTAACTGACATCTACAAGCTGCTATAACACCAATAGCAAGGAAAAATATCGCAGATATACCACTAGCTAGGCCATCCAACCCATCAATGAAATTCATACAATTAATACAACCTAAAACAAAGAAGATCGTTAGTGGATAAGCAAATATTCCAAAATTAATATATATACCAAAAGCACTAATGTCCTTTATTAAAATACCGCCATAAAATACAACTACTAAAGCAGCAGCTAATTGCCCCATAAATTTCGCTAAAGGTTTAAGTGGCTTAATATCATCAACAACACCAGTTAAAATAAGTAAAAAACTTCCAATCAATACTGAATTCATTATTGGGGTTGCTTCTCCAAATAACATATACCCAACTAGAAAGCCAAAATAAATACCTAAGCCACCTAATCTAGGAATTGGCTTTTTATGAACTTTTCGCTCATTTGGAATATCCATAGCACCTACATGTTCTGCAACCTTTTTAATAAATGGTATAACTAAAGCTACCACCAAAAAAGGAATTATAACTAGTTCAACAATTCTAGATAAAATCTCTTTTTCCATAATACCACCATATATATAATAGCATATTTTTTACTTGTTTACTACTTAGATTTATTTATTTATAATTTAAAATATAGTATAATAGATATGGTGATAGTATGAAAGAAGTTTCAAACGTAAAAAAAAATAAATATTATTTAATTTACAAAATACCTATGTTAATTTTAATTATATGTTATTTAATATATTTTGTATATGAATATATAAGTAAAGATTATGATATAAATAAAAAGGAAAATATTATTAATATTGTATTAATTTTTTTATCAATATTTTTATTAGGTTTAGCTATTGTTACTAATAATAAAATATCACTAATATTTACAATTACAAATTATATCGTTATACTCTTTTTAATTGTTCCTATAGTCTCGACAATACTACCTAAATTTGAAAAAAGTTCTACTGTTAGTAAAACAATAGAAGATGAAAAAATAACTTGTACTGGCATTACTGATACTAGTGATAAAACGCAAATAGATATCGATTATAATAAAGATCAAATCAAAAAAATAGTTTATACCTACACTTTTAATATTGATAAAAAAGATGGTGCGGAAAACTTGGTTAATCGTTTTGATAAAAAATATAGTGAAATTGATAATATTTACAGCGAAATTACCATTAGTGATAATGTAATTGTAACCTTCACTTATAAATTAGAAAATATTGAGCAAAATAAATTAGAAGAACTTGATGAAGATATTGAAACATCCTTAAAAAAATTTAAGGAAAAAGAACTTAATAATTTAACATGTAAAAACAGAGATTAATTCTCTGCTTTTTTTCTAGCTAATTTTATCATAGCTATAGTCATAAATAATAATAATATACTAGATATTCCACCTAAAATAATTACTAATCCCTTATACTTATCACTTGTTTCAGTAACTTTTGTCACATTTTCAATTACTTCAGGATTCATAGCTGCATACTTTTGTAAAGTATTCTCTGTGCTATCATAAGTATACCAATTTTCCTCGCCTGTTTCAACATTAATACCATATATAAGAGGATATATTAAGCCATCTAATTCATAAACTATAATTTCGTTTTCTTCTTTTTTTATAGTAGACTGTTTTAAACCTTTAATCATTTTATCTTCTGGTGGAGTTATAGTTTGTAATACAATACCACTAAATTTAATTTCATTATATAATGTATATTCATCATTTTGATATATGTATAAATTAATATTACCATCTTTATCACTTAAACCTACTAATAAATAATTAGTAATATTACTTCTAAAAGCAGGAACCTCTTCACCATTTATACTAGCTACTGCATCAGTATAAGTACTTGGAGCTGTTAAATTATCTTTCTTACGAACAACAGTATATTCTTCATTTCCTATTTTAACAGTAATAGGATTTAATTCCTTAACAGTTACATTAATAGTATAAGTTTTTTTATTACCATTTTCCGCTGTTACTACAATGTTTACTTTATTATTTCCTTCTTGTAAGTTTACCTTTCCAGTACCACTAATACGGGCTTTAGAATCATTCGCTTTCGCACTTATTGTAATTGAATTAACTTCATTAGGTACTATTAAACTATAAGAAGTTGTATTTTTATTAAAACTAGGATTTAATGAATAACCATTAACACTTAAACTAGATAAATTATTATCACTAGAATAAGACGATTCTAACTCTTTTTGTGTTATTACATTTATTGTAGTACTCCCATTTGTTGTAGCTAAAATACTTCCGCTAAAACTAGCTACTTCACTATTAGTTATACTAACTTTAGTACTTCCAGAACTTTTTGCTTTAAATTTCATTGTATAACTCTTACTTTTAGTACCACTATTACTTACATAACCAACTGAATGTGTTCCACCTTCTAATGTTGAAGAAACATAAGTTAGTTTAGAACTATCATACTTAACATCATATTCCCATGCACCTAAATCTGTTGATGATGAAACTGTAACAGTAACAGTAATGGTATCGCCTACTATAGCTTGAGATTTATTTGCTTTAACACTAATATTTGTACTAGCCGCATAAACATTAGTTATAAATACATTACATACCAATACCATAAACAACATACTAAAATATTTAATTATTCTTTTCATTTAGCCTCCTATTTTTGAGTAATTAGACTATAACCTAAAAGATGTTTCTGTACGGCTAATAAATCTAAAATACTAATTTTTCCATCTTTATTTACATCAGCAGCTTTAGATGGTGTTCCTGTTAATTTATTGGTTCCTAAAAGGTGTTTTTGTTCTGCTAATAAATCTAAAATACTAATTTTTCCATCTTTATTTATATCACCATATAAAATTATTGTATAAGTTTTAGTTTCATCACCACTAGTAATTGTAACTGTATCACCAGTTATAACATTTGCTGTAGTAATAGTTGAATTTCCCCTTTTAACAACTACTTTAGCTTTTGGCTCACTAGATGTTACCAATGTTTCGAAATTTGACGCTTTTGTAGTAAAACTAAGACCTGTTATATAGTTAGAATCAATGTTTATTTTAGTGTCATTAATAATTTGTTCTATCGTTTTATAATCACCCGTTACACCAGCTCTATTAATTGTTAATTCATACGTTCTTTTACTACCGTTTGTAGCTGTAACAACAATTGAAAATTTATTAGCACCTACTTTTAAAGATTTAGTACCAGTTCCTGTTATTTTTGCATCACTTCTTACACTTGTCGCACCAATAACTACAGTTGATTTATCATTATCTACATTAACTGTATATTTTAAAGTATCACCAGAGAAACCACTTACTCCTTTTGCTCCTGCTCCGTTAATATTTAAAGTTAAAGCTTTTAAATAATTATTTGGACTATTTTTATTGGGTAAAGAGGTAGAAGCTGGCATATTATTATACACTGGTATATAAAATACATATCCTAGATCTATTCGATTTTCTGCAGTATATGACTTATAAACCGATTTTGCCTCTGATGAAGGTGCTTGAATATTTTGCATATACTGATGGCTATATAAAGAATGAGGTTTGCCACCAGTATCTAAAGCATAATGATAAACTGTATTCCATTTTTTAAAATAACTAGTCATTTGACCTGGACCAACATAATTATCATAAATCCATTTAGCGCCACCTTCTATAGCCTTTGCCTCAGTATTCCATGGTCTACTATAAGAAGTATCAGACTTATTATTTCCTCCAGCAGCATAAACAATTCCGCGATAAGCATCCAATCCATCTACAACACCATTATCGTTAGTAGGCGTTGCACTGATATTAAAAAAATTATATCCAGAATAACGCTTACCATTATATGTAATAGCTTTTCCACTAATTGCTGTATTAGCACTAGTTCCCATCTCTTGTCTAGATAAAGAAGCCAAGTAAACAGGACTAACATTAGCTTTAGCACCCGCTGTCATAAAATTGCTTGCAAATTTTGATATATAAGCATCACGTAAAATTGATTGAACTACATCTAAAGTCTGTGTATCTTTATTATAGTATAATGGTTCAAACTGAAAAATATAAATATCAGTTAAAAAATTTCTTGGGTCCATATAATATGCTATTGTTTCACTATTAGCAGCATACCAATTACTACCAGCATAAGCTTTATATTTATCAGTAGTCCAATTATAATTTACCTCTGATGTAGACAAATATCCTAAAGCATTAACACTATTAGTGTATTGAATTAAACTTTTACTACCACTATCCTCATTATTAACCGCTGTTTTAAAATCTAATTTAGTATTAACTGCCACAAATTTCCACTTAGGATGAGCCATTCTTAAAGCTGCTAAAGAATTCCAATAAGACTCTGGAAAACCAGCCGTAGTGAATTCTTTTTTTAATTCATTTGAAATGCTTCCATCCCATAAATTATCTTTACATACATAACCATGATATGTCTCAGATGCAAAATCAATACTAATATAAACGTAATTAGATTTACATTCACTACCTGTTCCACTAGAGGGAGCTTTCACTTCTGATTTAGATGTGATAACCCTTAATTTATCGCCTATATCTACCCATATTGGTCCTGAAACATAACTATTAAATTTAGTATCTTTATAAATACAACTTCCAGATGCATTTGACTTCAGTGGACATTTAGAAACACTAACTACAGTAGCATTATAATCAGCATTTACATCATATGTCAAAGTAAAAAAAGATGCAAACAAGAACAATATTATAGTAATTATTTTTTTATTCATTATCCACACCTACCTTAATTAATACTATTATATCAAAAAAGAGTAAAAACTAAAAGCCTATTTTACTCTTCTATATATTCTTATACATTTATTTGCATATTTTTTATATTTTAACATTTCAAAATAATCACAATTAACATCCTCAGATTCATATTCACATACTATAATACCGTTACTATTTAATAAATCGTATTCATGTATTTTATCTAAGCAATCATTAATCAAATTTAAATTATATGGTGGATCAAGTAATATTAAATCAAATTTTTTATTATTATTTTTGAATATCTTTAATGCCTCTTTATAATCGTTTTTTAATATATAAGCATTATCAATTCCAATAGTATTTTTTTTTAATACATTAAAAACAATTTTATTATAATCAACAAAAGTACATTCTAACGCTCCCATAGAAAGAGCTTCTATTCCTAAAGAACCACTACCAGCAAATAGATCTAAAACGCAACTATTTTTTACATAATTTTGAATACTAGCAAACAAAGATTCTTTAACTCGATCCATAGTGGGTCTTGTACCATCGATATCAAAACCTTCTAACTTTTTTCCTTTATATTTACCACTTATAACACGCATATTATCACCAAAATGATTATATCATACTACTAAATAAATTGCTAACAACATCGATTGTATCTACCACTTTATTTATTTTATCACTTGTACGTAATTTATACTTTGCTTTCATTTCTTCAACAAATATATTAAAAGAATTAGGATTTCGAATCAATCTTTTATACCAGATATTATTCTCACGAAGATATTTAATATATAAAGGATTCTCTCTCAATCTAAATTGTATTTCTAAAGGCATTAGTCATCCAAATGTTTATAAAGTGGTTTAGGTTCATATTCATTAGTTGTAGATGTAGTATTTTTAGTTGTTAAATCACCTACTACGCCCAATACTCTTTGTATACTGTTAATAGATTCTTGTACAGCGTCTAAATCAATATTCTTTAAATAATTCATAAAATCTATATTACCAGTTTTTGCCTTTTCTTTTTCTTCTGTCAAATAAGGTTTCCACGCTTCTTCGCTTTCTCCATACATATCATATATTTCATAAAATGATTGCCATGTCATCTCTTTATTTTTTATATATCTAATTAATCTGGGATTATCACGTACAAATTTTTTAAATTCTTCTTTAGCCATATTATCACCAATATAATTATATGAAAAAAAAATAGTATTTTGACTATCTTTTTAATCATACATAATATCTATATCAACATTACCATTTATGCCATCAACTAACCCATTATCACACATTTGCCATATTTTATATGGACCCTTATAATTAGTTTTATCTGTATAATGTGCAAGCCATATATCATATTTAGTTGGAAACCATATATATTCTAGATAAGATTTGCTACTATATAACATACCTTGATAACCATGTTCTTCTAGTTTACCTAAAAAGGCTTCTCCAATACTAGTTAATTCAAAGAAACTTAAACTGTATTCATTAAAACTTGACCATTCTTCCCAATCGAATGCTATTGGAAGTTCTATATCATATCCTTTAATAACATCTAAAACCCACTGGGCATCACGAATTGCATGCTCCTTAGAATTAGCATACGAATAAAAATATAAGCCAACAGGTATATTATTCGCTTTAGCCCCCTCGATATTTTGTTTAAATTTAGGATCTAAAAAATATTCTCCATTAGTACCTCTAGTACCCCCTACTCTAATAATAATAAATTCTACACCAGCTTTTTTCAATTTACTAAAGTCAATATCTCCTTGCCATTTAGAAACATCAATACCAATTTTAGTATTATTTTTTTTATAGTTAACTATTACATCAGAAAATTTAGTACGAGGTTTAGAAGTTGAATTATTTTTTTTACTATTACTAGGCTCATAAACATTTAAAGTAAATGGTTGAGTAGCTACATTGCCACTACTATCAACAGCTTTAAAAACTAAAGAATAATTTCCTACTTTACTAGAATCATATAAGCCTTCTATATAACAATGTGGATTAGAATCATAATTATCACCACACAAAATACTATCAATAGACAATCTAGTACCTTTCTTTAATTTATAACTATTACCTAGCCATATAACAGGTTCTATAGTATCAACAACGTTAATTTTATAAGTATAACTAACCTTTATCCCATCATCATTAATAAAATAGAATTTTATATTTTGAAAACCAACTTTTGAAGAATCTATAACATAGTCAGCAACAATTTTACCATTAATACTTTGAATATAATCTGATACTTTCTTCTTATCATTAAATTCTAATGTTAAATCTTCATTTAAAACAACTTCTATTTTAGCAGTTTTAATTTTTATATATTGGTATAATTTAGTACCACAAAAAACACCTAAAATAGTCATGATTGTTATACCAATAATCAATTTTTTAGAAACTTTTTTATTAATCATAACACTCCAGTCTAATTAATCTTATATTTTTTTGCAATATTTTCTGCTGTTTTAATTCCATCAATAGCAGCACTAGTAATACCACCAGCATATCCAGCACCTTCACCGCAAGGATATATACCTAAAATATTACTCTCGCCTAATTCATTTCTAATTATTTTTACAGGTGATGATGTTCTACTTTCAACAGCTGCTAAAATAGCACTATCTAACGCATAACCCTTTATTTTATGATCAAAATATTCAATAGCTTCTTTTAAAGCTTCATTAATATATTCTGGAAAAATATCATTTATATTAGTTAAAGTATAACTTCCTTTAAATATAGGCTTAGTACTTCCTAATCCAGTAGATACTTTATCATTTTTATAATCTTTATATAACTGAATAGGAATCATGCCATTACCTAATCTATATGTTTTTTCTTCTAACTGTCTTTGAAAAGCAACTCCATCAAGTGGTAAATTACCATAATCAGCAGGAGTAATTGTAACTATTAAAGCACTATTAGCGTTTTCACTACCACGATCATTATTACTCATACCATTAATAGCTAATCGATTTTCTTCTGAAGAAGCATTAACAACAAAACCACCTGGACACATACAAAAACTATATACTCCTCGACCATTTTTTGCTTTATAAGTTAACTTATAACTTGCGGCACCCAAACGTGGATGATTACTTACACCATATTGATTTTTATTAATTAATTTTTGTGGATGTTGAATACGGATTCCTACAGCAAATGGTTTTGGTTCCATTTTTATATTACGTTTATTTAAAAGTTCAAAAGTATCTCTAGCACTATGACCAATTGCTAAAACTAATATATCAGTATCTATCCAAGTTGTATTATTTAATTCAATTTTATTTATCTTATTATCACTAATACTAATATCTGTTAAACAAGTATTATAATGAAACTCTCCACCCATCTCCATTATTTTTAAACGAATATTTTTAATAATAGAACGTAATTTATCAGTACCAATATGTGGCTTATTTACATAAGAGATTTCCTCATCAGCTCCAGCTTCAATAAATATATCAAATACTTTTTTTCTTCTATAACAAGTATCTTTTATTTGAGAAACTAATTTACCATCAGAAAATGTCCCTGCTCCACCCTCACCAAATTGAACATTAGAGTTGGCAGTTAAATGTCCAGTATTCCAAAATTCTTCTACAGTTTTAACACGTTCTTCTACTTTTTCACCACGTTCAATCAAAATCGGTTTATATCCATGTTCTGCTAATAAATAACCGCAAAATAAACCCGCCGGACCCGTACCAACAATAATAGGACGAGTGTTTAAAGTATCCGTTCCTGATACATCAAATACATATTTTTCTAATGGTGCTTTAAAAATATCTTTATCATGTAATCCACTCAAAATTTCTATTTCATCATCTATTAAAACATCTACTGTATAAACAAAATATAAATCTGGTTTTCTTCTAGCATCTATTGATTGTTCTTGAATAACAAGTTCTTTTATTTTATCTTCCTTTACACGTAACTTTTTAGCACATTTTCTTTTGATATTACCAACAGAATCATCATCAACATTTATCTTTATCTGTCTTAATCTTATCATAAACTCTCCTTAATATCTCTACCAGCTAATATACCAGATAGCCAAGCAAATCCAAGATTGTAACCACCACATTCACCATCTACATCTAATAACTCTCCAATAATATACAATCCCTTTTGAAATTTGGATTCCATAGTATTAATATTAATTTCATCTAAAGGTATTCCCCCAGAGCATACTTGTGATGCATCAAAATTATTATATCCTGTAACTTCAAATTTAAAGTTTTCTAAATCACTAGCTATACTGCATTTTTGATTGTAACTTAATTTATTAAAAGGTATATTGCCATCAATTTTGTTTTTCTTTAATATTAAATTAACTAATTTATAGTTTAAAATTCCATCTAAAATTTGTGATATACTTCGGTCATATAATAAATTATTTCTTTCTTCTAAGTATGTTAAACAATCTTTCTTAATCCAAGGTACAAAATTAATAACAAGTGTTGCTTTTTTACCGTTATAAAGCCTTCTAATAATTTGACTACTTAACTGAAAAATACAAATACCACTAACACCATAATTAGTTAATTGTATCTCACCCATTACTTCCTTAACTAAAGTATTATCTTCCATATGAGATACCTTAACCTCAGTTCTAACTCCTGCCCAATCTTTTAGAAAATTATACTTACCAAATAATTGAACTAAAGCTGGTAAAGGTTTAATAATACGATGATTAAATAATTTAGCTAATTCATAACCTAAACCATCTGAACCTGTCTTAGGAGCCGATTTAGAACCTGTTGCTAAAACAATTTTATCAGCATAGTATTTACCATTATCAGTTTTTAAAATAAACTTATCAGTATATTCTATAGATTTTATTTCAACATCAGTTATAATATTTATCCCTCTACATTTAGCTTCTGTTAGTAAAGCTTGTTCAATAGTTACTGCTTGTCCAGATACAGGATAATAATATCCATTTAAAATTTTAGGAACAATACCAATACTATCAAAAAAAGATAATACTTTATGTTTATTTTCATCAGTAATAATTGTTTTTAAAATATTTATATTTTCACTATGATAATGTTCAATACTAAAATTATCATTAAAATAATTACATTTTCCATTACCAGTTACTAATATTTTTTTACCACATGTTAAATTTTTTTCATAAATAGTAACATCATTATTACTATTTTTTGCTTCAATGGCGGCAACTAATCCTGAAGCACCTCCACCAACTACACCTATTTTCATAGTATCACCTTTTTTCATTATATCACTTGTTATTAATACTGTAAATTATTCTTTTTACAATAAGTTTTTACATCTAAAATATCACTCATTGTAGTTAAATATTCATTATTATGATCCCGAGTAGTATATGTTTTTTCTTCAATAGAATAATACTGAGTATAAATAACCAAAATGGGTATATTCATTCTTTTGGCTAGAATTAAATCATGAGGTTCTATCTTGTCGTAGCACAATAAATAATCAGGTACTAACTCTTCATATTTTTCTCTAATATCTCTATCTAAAAGAATTTCAGAAATTTCTTGATATAATATTTCATTATACCCACAAGTTTTTTGGATCAATACTTCTGGTAAATATATTTCATTAATTTTATTCATTCCTATTCCACGATTATAATATGCAGAATACGAGTCGGTATGATACACATGCGCAATACGTTGTGGAAGTAATTTACAAAATCCAAATGAAACATATTCAGAAATAGGTCTAAAGCTCTCTTTTTTCTTCGAACTACTCAAAGATATTGATAAACCCGATTTTTTATATTCGTCGATAAAAGGATTATCTAAATATTGAGCCATTGTGGATTCCCAAGGTTCAATATTAATAACATCAGATCTTTTTATAGAAGTAACGTGTGAATAAATATAATAATCTTCACCCTTCAATTCATATATAGGTACTCCTAACTCTGATGATAATTCATCATTCAATAAATTTTCATTACGTGATAAATCAAATACTACCTCATTATACCTTTTATACGTAAAATTTTTAGCTAAATTAAAATCATCATAAAATTCAGTAGTATAATTTTTAGTTTTATCAAAACTATCATATAGCATTATTTGTTCAGCACGTGATAAATCATAAAAATTATTTATTTTTTCATATTTAGTCAATCGTTCTTCTAAAAGTAATTGTTCTTCTTCAGTTAAATTTAATTGTGATACAGAAGTGGTCTTAAAAAATGAAAGCATACTATTTAAATTCTCTAGAAAGTTATAAGTAATATCTTTATAAAATCGATCGACTAATATTTCTAGGAATTTCTTAGTCGTTAAGTTGTAAAGAATTTCATATAATTCTTCTTTGGTTCTATTTTTTTTCCATAACCATTCTCTTAATAATTTTTCATTTACACAAGCTTTATCTAAAAGGTTCAATTTTTCTTCTTTAGGATGTTTATAAAAATCATAAAATTCTGGTAACAGCCCTTGAAATGTATTGATAAGATTAACCTGACTATCATAATAAAGTTCTCTTTCTTTTTCTAAATATTCATCAGTAAATAAATCAACAAAAAAACGAGGTGGTAATATCTCAATAGAAATTTTAACTCTTCCTAAATCATTTAATTCAAAAGTTCGATTATTCTCTTTGAAATATTCCAAACAATTATTAAATCTTTTCCAATTATGTCGTTGATAATTTCTATATGAAGTATCCATTATTCTATCAATTATAAAACGATATATATTAGGATTAGAAATAGACATAATTTTTTTTATAAATTTTTCATTACGTGAAAAGTTAGCGGGTAATATTAGCCCTTGTTTTATAAGTGAGATTATTACATTAGTAGGCAATTCTAAAAAATAAGTATAAAATGGATTCTTTTCTATTAATAATGTAATTATTTGACTATCTAAATATAAAAATAAATTTCTGTCTGTAACGATTGAGTAAAATTCATATATTCCTAAATATTTAATAACTGTTAATTGATTTTTTCTATCTAAATTAACAATTAAATCTAATTTATCTGGATTTTTATCTTTAATATATTCAAACATAGAAATAATTACTTCATCAGGTAATATTCCCATTAAACAATTAAAAGATAAAAAATTATCAACAAAAAACTTCATAAAAACAGACTGGTTTAAAGCACGTGTAATATTTGAATTATTTGAAAATAATATGGCTCTTACAATTGAAATTTTTTTATTAGAGTTAATAATTTGCTCTAATAAATCTTGATCTAAATACTCTAAAAAAGTTTCTTCAGACATATTTGCTAATAAATAATTAAAAGCAGTTTCACCTTCAAAATATTTTGAAGCTAAATTTAATGTTTTTAATTTTATATCATTATACTTAATTAATTTATATAAATGTTGATTATCTAGCAACACTATATTTTCAATAGGAATCATTTGAAATAACTCATATAAACTTTCTTCATCAAGATTATTTAAAAAATTTTTTCGATTTAATGCATTATCATTTGCTTGTGTATATAAATCAAATTTAGAAAACATAATTAAACACCTAGAGTTAGTATAACACATAATTAATAATTAATTTTAATAATATTATAAAATCAATATAATAATCAGTTAATTTATATCAAACAATTGATACATGATAGTAAAATAAATAACCCATCACATTTTCTGTGATGGATTATGGTTATTAATCAATTTCAAAATTGTCTAAAAAATCATCTATTGTCATTATTCTTTCATCAATACTATTTAATGATATATTTTCTTCTACTATTTCTTCCTCTTCTTGCGGCACAACCGTTTCTTCGATAGAAGTTTCTTCCATTTTTTTAGGTATAAAACAATCTAAAAGTGGTTGTTTAGTAAACTGAGTACCAGTACTTAAACGATCTGTTATAGGAAATTCAGTAACTTTTATATCAATTAAATCATCCTTAATTTTATATACAATTTGACTCTTATTATTAACAATAAAAGTACGATAGATATAATATGGATTAGTTTTTACATCTCGAACAACTAATACACCTTTTCTAGCTCTACTAGTAGTTTCAAACTCACTTAATCTAACACGTTTAGCTGTTCCTTTAGATGTTATAACCACTAACATTTCATCTTCATTATAAACATGAGCACTTACTACATAATCATTTTTTAATGATATTGATTTTACTCCAGAACTGCGTAATCCAGTAATTGGTATTTCTTCTGTTTTATATTTTAATCCATAACCGTTATGTGTAGTAATAAAAATATTTTCACCATTATTAATTTCAACACTTATAACTCTATCATCATCTTTTAGCTTCATACAAGTAATAGGTTTAGTATATCTTTGAACTTTAAATTCTGATAGCATTGTGCGTTTTACCATACCATTAGCACTAAAGATTGTAATATACATATCTCTATCAAAATTATTAACAGCCATACAACCAATAATGCTTTCTTCAGAACTTATCTTAATAATATTACTTACATGTTTACCCATCTCTTTCCATTTAAGATCTGGTAATTCATATACTGGTATATATAAATAGTTACCTAAGTCTGTAAATAGCAATACTGTATCCATTGTATTTAATTGATATAATCCAATTAAATAATCACCATCTTTTAAGGTTGTTGTATCACTTGCAGCAGCATAACTTCTAAGTGATACACGCTTTATATATCCTTCACGTGTAACTGCTACAACACAATCTTCTTTTGGTATCATAGCTGTTGTATCGATTTTAATTTCAGTTATTTCATCACGTATTTCTGTTTTTCTAGGTGTTGCATACTCTGATTTAATTTTACGTAATTCTTCTTTCATAACGCTCTTCAAGCGATTTTCATCTGCTAATATTTCTTCCAATCCTTTTATTATTAATAATAAATTACTATGTTCATCTTCTAACACCTTAACATCAGTATTTGTCAAACGATATAATTGTAAATTAACAATAGCTTCAGCTTGAACTTGTGTAAATTCATATTGTTCTACTAAATTATTAATAGCATCACTTTTATTTTTACTAGTACGAATAGTATGAATAACTTCATCTAATATATCTAAAGCTTTTATAAGTCCTTCAACAATATGCATACGCGCTTTAGCATGTTCCAAATCAAATTGAGTTCTTCTTATAATTACTTCTTTTTGATGTTTAATATAGGCATCTAATATTTCAATAACACCTACTACCATAGGTCTACGATTTACAATAGCTACCATATTATATGAATAGTTAATTTGTAATTCGGTATTTTTAAATAAATAGTTTAATATATTATCTACATTAGCATCTTTCTTTAAATCAAGAACAATCCTAACAGATTCTTCACGATCGGATTCATCTCTAACTTCTACCAATCCGTCGATTTTCTTATCATAAATTATATCTGAAATCTTTTTGACTAATAAAGCCTTATTAACTTCAAAAGGGATTTCATGAATAACTACCTGTTTTTTACCTTTGTTTTCTACTATTTCATATTTGGCACGAATTATAATACGCCCGCGTCCTTTAGTTAATGCTTCAACTATTTGTTTTTTACCTTCAACAATAGCTCCAGTTGGAAAATCTGGACCTTTAATAATATCTAAAATAGTATCAAGATGACAATTTGGACTATCAATACGCTTAATTGTGGCATCTATAACTTCTCCTAAATTATGTGGCGGTATTTCTGTTGCATATCCTGCACTAATACCTTTAGAACCATTGACTAAAAGGTTAGGATATTTAGCAGGTAATACTGTTGGTTCATATAAAGTATCATCAAAATTAGGTGTCCATTCAATTGTATTTTTATCAATATCCTTAAGTAATTCACCACTAATTTTTGATAATCTTGCTTCTGTATAACGCATAGCAGCAGGTCCGTCACCATCCATAGAACCATTATTTCCATGCATATCAATATAGCATTCATTTTGTTTCCACCATTGACTCATATGAACCATTGCTTCATATATACTTGAATCACCATGTGGATGATAATGTCCCATAACATTACCTACTGCTGTTGCTGATTTTTTATGAGCTTTATCATAAGTATTTTTATCTCTAAACATAGCATATAAAATACGTCTTTGAACTGGTTTTAATCCATCTCTTACATCAGGAATAGCACGATTTTGTATAATATCTTTAGCATACTGACCGAATCGATCACCCATTATTTCTTCTAAAGTATAATCATAAATTTTACCTAGTATTGTATCTGTTTCATCTTGCTTTTTCTTCATACTTCACCTCTTTAGTCGCTTTTATAAAGCTAGTAATTATTTTATTATTTATAGGATCATTAAATGCTAATGTTTCAGGATGCCATTGTACACCTATGACAAAGTTTTTTTCTGGCATTTCAACTGCTTCAATATATCCATCTTCACTTCTCGCACTTACTTTCAAATTAGTTACTCTTTCTATATGATAATTATGAAGACTATTAATAGTTAAAATTTCCTGATTAACTATATTATATAATTTAGAATCTCTATTTATTGATACTTTATGTGCATTTAATATATCTACTTGTCTATGATTTATATGAGATCCGTTTTTTATTGGAACATCATAATAAGTTGCACTTGAATTATCTACATTACACATAACTTGCATTCCCATACATATTCCAAGTATAGGAATATTTTTAGATAATGCATACTCATATCCTAAACGATCAAATTCAAACTGACGTCCACCACCTGGCATCAATAAACCATCACACATATTTATTTGTTCAAACAAAAACTTTGCTTCTTCTGATGTAATTGGTTTAATATCATCACTACTAGTAGTAAAATAACTAATATCTTGTGGTGGCATTATAAACAAAGGATAACAATCATTTTTTATAATTAGTCTTCTAATAATATCGTTTATATATAATTGTGGTTTATTTTCAATCTCACAAGCACGAGGCATAATTCCAATGATTGTTTTCTTCATAGTTCCTCCTAATTAATTTTGTAATTATCTTCTAAAGAGAACTCAACATTCTCTTCGATCCATTCTTTTCTAGGATCAACTTTATCACCCATAAGAACAGAAACTCGTTTTTCTGCGAGCGCTGCATCACTAATACTAACTTTAATTAAACTACGAGTTTTAGGATCCATTGTAGTTTCCCATAGTTGTGTAGCGTCCATTTCTCCTAAACCTTTATATCTTTGAGTCTTTGTTGGCTTTCCCTTATACTTTTCTAGCAGTAATTTTCTATCTTCTTCTGTCCAGGCATACTCTCCTTCTTTACCACATTCAATCTTATATAATGGTGGCATTGCAATATATAAATGTCCATGTTCAATTAATGGTTTCATATAACGATAGAAAAATGTAAGTAATAATATTTGAATATGGGAACCATCTACATCAGCATCGGTCATAATAATTACTTTATCATAATTACTATCATTAATATCAAAATCGCTTCCAGCTCCAGCACCAATAGCATGTATCATAGTATTAATTTCTTCATTCTTATAAGCTTCTTCCAAGCTAGCTTTTTCTGTATTTAATACTTTACCTCTTAATGGTAAAATAGCTTGATACTTTCTATCTCTACCTGTTTTAGCACTTCCTCCAGCTGAATCTCCCTCGACTAAAAACAATTCATTAATTTTCGGATTTTTAGATTGAGCAGGTGTTAACTTACCATTTATTATTCTCTCTTTCTTACCCTTGTCTTTTCCATTACGGGCCTCATCACGAGCTTTTCGTGCAGCTTCACGTACAGATTTACTTTTAACCATTTTTTCTACTATTTTAGTAGCAATCTCTTTATTTTCTTCTAAAAAGAATTGAAGTTTTTCAGAAATTATACTCTCTACAACTGTACGAGCAGATGGTGTTCCTAATTTAGATTTAGTTTGACCTTCAAACTGTAATAAAGCTTCAGGTATTTTCAAACTAATAATAGCGGTTAAACCCTCACGAGTATCTGGACCTTCTAAATTTTTATCTTTAGGTTTAAGATAACCATTTGATCTAGCATAATCATTGAAAACACGTGTTAAAGCTGTTTTAAATCCAACTTCATGTGTTCCACCATCAATAGTTTTAACATTGTTAACAAAAGACACAATATTTTCTGAATAGGTTTCTGTATATTGGAATGCTACAGAAACATCAATAGAATCTTTTAATCCATTAAATTCAACGACTTTGTGTAATGTTTTACGATCGTCATTTATATATTCAACAAAAGCTTGCAACCCACGTTCATAATGAAAAGTTTCCTGTTTTTTATCTTCTTCATCAATTACTTCAACAGTTAGTCCCTTAAGCAAAAATGCACTTTCTTGCATTCTTTCACAAATAGTTGTAAAAGAAAAGTTAGTTGTTGAAAATATTTCATCATCAGGCATAAATCTAACTTTAGTACCTGTTTTAGAAGTTTTATCTCTTTTAGTAAGTTTCTGTGAGACCTTTCCACCATCTTTAAACGATATAAAATACTCATATCCATCTCTTTTAATAGTTACTTCCATCCATTTACTTAAAGCATTAACAACACTAGCACCTACGCCATGTAATCCACCAGAAACAGAATATCCGCTAGATTCAAATTTACCACCAGCATGTAATACTGTATAAATCACTTCAGGAGTGTCTTTACCACTTGCGTGTTTTCCAACTGGAACTCCACGTCCTTCGTCTTCGACACTTACACTATGATCTGCATGTAAAATTATTCTAATTTTATTTCCATAACCATTTATAATTTCGTCGATCGAGTTATCAACAATCTCCCAAACTAAATGGTGTAATCCCTTTTTATCTGTAGACCCAATGTACATACCAGGTCTTTTACGAACGGCTTCTAAGCCCTCTAATATTTTTATTGAAGATTCATCATATTTGTTCATATCATTCACCTCTACGTATTATATCAAAAAAATTCAAGCTTGACAAACAAATCCTTTATTTTATTGATATTTATTAAATTTTTTCGTCAAAAAAGAATTAACTCTTATTAGCTAACTCTTTAAGTTCACATAGTAGATTTAAAGCATCGATTGGTGTTATGCGTAAAGGATCTATCTCCTTAATTCTTTCCTCTACTAGAGATTGTGTTTTTTCACATAACTCGTCTAATGGTAAGGATTCTTGAATTTTTATATCCCTTTTTTCTTCTTTTGCTTCATACACTTTTAAAATCGATGAAGCTCGATTAATTAATTTGTCTGGTAAATTAGCTAATTTAGCAACATGAATACCATAACTCTTATCTACACTTCCAAGTTCTATTTTATGTAAGAAAGTAATTTCTCCATTTTCCTCATGAGCACTAACATGAATATTTTTCAAATACTTAAGGTTATTTTCTAAATCTGTTAACTCATGATAATGAGTTGAAAAAAGTGTTTTACATTTTATATGGTCATGAATATATTCAATAATAGCTTGTGCTAAAGCCATTCCATCAAAAGTGGCAGTACCTCTTCCTAATTCATCAAACAAAACTAAACTCTTACTAGTTGCATTACTAATAGCATTATTAGCTTCTTTCATCTCAACCATAAAAGTTGATTCTCCACTAACTAAATCATCACTAGCACCAATTCTAGTATATATAGCATCAAATATAGGCATAATAGCCTCCTTTGCAGGTACAAAGCATCCTATTTGAGCCATAATTACAGTGATTGCTAATTGTCTCATGTATGTACTTTTACCAGCCATATTAGGCCCTGTAATAAGTTCAATATTAGTATCATTATCTAATATAATATCATTACATACATATTCAGTATCAAGAACTTTTTCTACTACTGCATGACGATTATCTATAAGGTGCAAATTGCGGTCATCAGTTAATGTAGGTCTAATATAATTATTCTCCTCTGCAATAGTAGCAAATGATTGTAATACATCTATCTCGCTAATTATTTTAGAAACCTCTTGTAACTTTGGAATATAACCTTTAATTTTATCACGAATAGAAATAAAAAGATTATACTCAAGTTCAATAATACGTTCTTCCGCATTTAAAATCAATGCTTCTTTTTCTTTTAAAATAGGACTAATATAACGTTCACAATTACTTAAAGTCTGTTTTCTTTCATATCCATACTCATCCTTAACCTGTGATACTTGTCCTTTAGATATTTCAATATAATATCCAAAAACTTTATTATAACCTACCTTTAAATTTTTAATACCTGTACGTTCTCTTTCTTCTGTCTCAAAACGTGCTACAAAATCTTTACCACCTTTTCGTAAAGATTTAAGCTCATCCAGCTCACTATTATAGCCTTCTTTTATCAAATAGCCTTCTTTTAACCCAACTGGTGGATTTTCATATATACTACTATCTAATAACGAATATAAATCATCTAATACTAAAATATCTTTATAATTAAGTGCATTTAAAATATTACTAATATCAGGTAAAACTTTTAAACTTGATTTCAACTGTAACAAATCCCTAGCATTAGCATTTCCAAACGCAATACGACCAGATAAACGTTCTAAATCATAAACTTCATATAATAAGTTTTTTAAATCTTCCCTTAAAATAAACTCTTTAATCAAAGATTCGACAACGTCATAACGACGATTAATTTCTTCTTTATTAATTAAAGGATTTTCAATATAATTTTTTAAAAGACGTGCCCCCATAGCTGTTTTTGTTTTATCTAAAACCCATATAAGTGAATAATTACGTTGCTTTAATCTAAGAGTTTCCGTTAATTCTAAGTTTCTTTTAGTATGTACATCCATTTTTAAAAAGCTATTATCTTCTTTTAGAATTGCTTTTTGAATATGAGCAAGTGAACGCATCTGTGTTGCTGTTATATATGTTAACAAATGTTTAACAACATCTTTTAATCTATCATCAGTTAAATCTTCATAAACATACTTATATTCATCATGTTCAATAATTTCATCATTAATACTAATAACAATTTTAAATTGATTTTTTAATATATTTATAATCGAATGTTCCAATTTAGAATTAGTAACAACTTCTTTTAGATTTAAAGACACAATTTCACTAACTAAATTATTAGCATTATGACCCAATAAAGTAACATAAATAATTCCAGTTGTAATATCAGTATAACTTAAAGCGTAAGAATTATTAAAATCTAAAACACTACCAATATAATTAAAATCATTTTCACTTAATGACTCTCCATTAGTAACTGTTCCACGACTAATTATTTGAATAAGCCCACGCTCAACTATTCCTTTAGCAGTAGCAGGGTCTTCAAGTTGTTCACATATTCCAACCTTATATCCTTTATCAACTAATTTTTCAATATAAACACTAACAGCATGATGAGGAACACCACACATTGGAACTCTTTCTTCTAAACCAGCACTACGTCCTGTTAGAGTTAATTCTAACTCCCTAGAAACTGTAACAGCATCTTCAAAGAAAACTTCATAAAAATCCCCTAAGCGAAAAAAGATAATAATATCTTTATTTTTATTTTTTATATCTATATATTGACGCATCATAGGCGTAATCTTATTTAAATCAACTTCAGACATTTTCATAACATCACCAATGTTTATTTTAACACAAAAAATAGACAAAAGTCTATTTTTTAACAACGTTATTTTCTAGATATTCTAAGGCATCTGTAAAAGTTTTGACCTCTACTATATCAATTTTATAATTACGTTCTTCCTTTAATTTAATAGCATCTTCATAATTTTCACCACTAGGTGCAAAAAATACATCAGCGTGTTTCTTAACAGCACCTTTTAATTTATAATCAATTCCTCCAATTTCACCAACAGTTCCATCAGCTTCTAAAGTTCCTGTTCCTGCAATAGTTTTACCTCCTGTGATATCTGTTTCAACTAAACTATTATATACAGATAGAGAAATCATCAATCCTCCACTTGGGCCATATTCATTTTGATTGAAATCCATTTCATACTCTGGATTAGTTTTCAAAACATATTCAATACCCAATTGTATTCCTATTGCTATTTGACCATCAAAATCTTTATATTCTACTGTTTTAACACTTTCTTTATCATTCTTAACAACTACTAATTTTGATGTGTCACCTTCTTTTTTATTTTTAACTATACTACTTATTTCATTACAATGATTTATTTTTACTCCATCTATGCTTATAATTTGATCAGATACTTGAAGATCAGTTTTAGAACCTTCAAAAACATAAGTGACATAGCACTTCTCTTCTTCTACTGATACATCTTTATTTGCTGTTTCATATGCATATTTGATAGCTGAAGTGTATGATTGTCTCATCAAAATTTGTTCACGTAGCATATAGTTCTCATAATCCAAAGTTCCTATATTAGTACTTTTTTTAGATTCGATCTTCCAGTCCGGATGTAAATAAGCAATAAAAAGAAATGGTAATGTAGCCTTTAATTCACTAACATAAGTTAAATTTATACTTCCTTTAGCTTCATATGCACCTTCAATTTTAACTTTATTATTAAGATTATCTAATCCACCTGGCGCATCAATATAATATGGAAACTCATATAAACAAATAAACAGAGTTAAAGCTAAAAAAACTACATATTTAACTATAAATTTAATTTTCATTTTCATATTATCACTATCCATACTATAAATCATAACACAAAGAAAAGAAAAAAGATAGTATTTAAACTATCTTGTCTTTGAATCAGTATTTTCTAATTCACCACTATTATACATTAAATAATCTTCATATGATGCCCAAACAAAACCATCTGGTGCTATATAATAATTATTTTCTTCTGTACTACCTTGGCCTTTCTGATCATCAGTTGCTTCAGTTGTTGTTTCTGCGGGTTTCTCTGTTACTTGTTCTGTTGTTGTTTCTACAGGTGGTTCTCCAATTTCTGGTTCAACCGTTGTAACAGTAGTTGTTGTACTTTCTTGCTTTTCTTCTTCTGTTGTTGTTTCTATAGGTGGTTCTCCAATTTCTGGCTCAGCAGTTGTAACAGTAGTTGTTGTAGTTTCTTGTTTTTCTTCTTCTGTTGTTGTTTCTATAGGTGGTTCTCCAATTTCTGGTTCAACCGTTGTAACAGTAGTTGTTGTAGTTTCTTGTTCTTCTTCTGGTGCAGTTGTTACTGTTGAATTATTTATAGAATTATTATATTCTTCTTCACTGGCCCAAAGTGATCCATCTGGTGCTTCATAATATTCTTCATCTTGTGAATTCAAATGTTCTTTATATTCTTCTTCTGAATTCCAATATGTACCATCTGGCGCTTTATAACCATCAGTTTCTTCTGTAACAGGATCCTCTATTTCATCAGAATCATTTGGTCCATAAACTTCCTCTATATCCTTCAAATAATCATTATAGACTTCTTCTGAATCCCAAAGTGATCCATCTGGTGCTACAAATAAATCATCATCAACATAATTTGGATTAACAGCGTCATTATAAGCATCTTCACTTACCCAAAGATTTCCATCTGGATCAGTATATCCTGGTTCATCACCATAAGAATCGTCTTCACTACTTGTACCATTATCATCATCAGATGGTACTTCAATATTAGTTGTACTTTCTTCTGTTCCATTAACATATTCTTCATAAGAAGTCCAATAGTTTCCATTTTCATCTACATATAGATTATCATATCCACCATTATCTATTATTGTCGTTGAATCTTGATTAGTATTATTATAAGTATCCTCATTCGAATATATTAGTCCATCTGGAGCCTCATAATAATTACCATCATAATATACATCTTCTACGATTTCACCATTACTATCAACAGAACCTGAAATTTCATTTCCATTCTCATCAACAGCTATAGCTGAAACTCCATCATTTATGTCTTGAGCTATTTGTTCTGCAATTTCTTCTGTTTTTAGTTTGTCATCAATCTGAACACTAATATTATCTAGAATATCTGATAAAAAGCCATGAGTTGTTTGCGTTGTTTCTGGTATTTCTGTTGTATCTGTAGTTGTTGTTGTAGTTTGAGACATTGGTCCTACAAATCCATCTACTTCATCTGATGTAGAAGTTGTAGTTGGAATATTAAGAGTACCAACCTCATCCTTTAGCTTTCCAGTATTGTGACAAGCCGTTAGCATAGTTATAACTACAGCTAATGATACACCACTTGATACAACAAAAGCTTTTTTCTGTTTTTTACTTTTACCATTCCAAAAATTTTTTACTTTTCCTTTTAAGCCTTTAAAAGCACCAAAATTTACTTTAAGATTTTTAAATTTCATATATATATCCCCCTTCATTACGAGATGTGGACTATGTTATCACTTTTTTTTTATTTTGTCAATTTTTATTGTTTATTTCAATATAATTTATTATGATAAAAAATATTGTATTATTTATAGTCTTATTAATAACTTTCTTAATATTCAAAAATTATCCAATTGTTACTTCTAGTATAATAGAAGCATGTGAACTTTTTTTAACAAAAATTTTTCCATCATTATTTCCTATGTTTATTATATCATCAATTTTAATAAATTTAAATCTTATTAAATATATAAATTTTATTTTTAAAAAGATCAATACTAAATTATTTAAGTTAAATGAAAACACTTCATATATTCTTTTTATGAGTATAATATCAGGATTTCCCAGTAATGCTAAAATCGCAAAAGAAATGTATGCAGCTAATTTAATTGATAAAAATGATGTTCAAAAAGTAATACTATTTTCGCATTTTTCTAATCCCTTATTTATAATGAGTATGATTAAACATAAGACTTTTTTAGTTTTATTAGCGCATTATTTAAGTAATTTTATAATTGGTATAATCATTAGAAATAAATATACGTCTGAAAAAAATATAACCAATGAAAAAAATATGACTAATAATTTTAATATTTCACAAATGCTATCAGCAGCTATAAATCAAGCTATGACAACTTTACTCTTTATTTTAGGTACAGTTGTTTGCTTTTATATTTTATCATCAATAATTAACTTACCTATTTTCAATATTATATTAGAATTATCACAGGGTTTAAATTATCTCAACACTTTAGATATAAATATTAAACTTAAGACCATTTTATATGGATGTTTACTGTCTTTTGGTGGAGTATGTATACATTTTCAAGTTTATGGAATATTAAGTGATCTAAAAATTAAGTACCTACCATATCTCTTATCTAGAATTTTTCACGCATTATTAACAGGCTTTTTTATTCTAATCTTTTATTGATTACTAACAACTTTAGAACCTAAAAGAATATAATATTATAATGACAAAGGAGGATTTATGAATTTCTATAACCCATATTTATATTCTATTCCAATCGAATCTAGTGCTCCAAGTTTGTTTAGTAAACTAAGTTTAAGTTCTATTATCAGTGGTACCTCGAAAACACTGAATTTAGTCAATCAGGCGATTCCAGTTGTTAAACAAGTATCACCAATGATGAAAAATTTAAAAACTATGTTCAATGTGATGAACGAATTCAAGAAAACCGAGTTACCTGAGCAAACTAAAGAAATAGAACCTATAATTAATACTCAAAATGTAAGAACTAGCACTAATGATGAAGGTCCAACTTTTTTCATATAATAAATAAAGCCCATTGTTTATTAAACAACGGGTTTTATTATAAAAATTATCTATTTCAATTTATCTATTAATTTTTTTACTTTATTTATTTCTTTTTGGTTATTATGCCTAACAATAAAATTTCCAAATTGAGCGCTTTCTTTTATTTTAAATAATTTTTCTAACTCATAAATTAAATAATCAATATTACCTTTTAAAATCGGTCCATAACGTAAATCTAAATTAGAGTATTTCTTTTTACCTTTAAAAAACTCAATAATAACATATTTTTTTTGATGATCAATAACAAATTCTTCTTTAACTATTATATATCCCAAATGTGTAATATAATTTCGCAATTCAAATAATTGGTTATTAGAAGAAATAATTAAATGCGAACTTAATTTTTTAGAATTTAAAATATGTTTTATAGTTGTTGTTCCCATTCCTGCTATTACAATATAATCTTCATCATTAATTTTTATATCATTAATTCCATCGGTTAATATAGTTTCAACATTGTTAACATTATATTTAGATATATTAACCACTGCATTATTTAAAGCTTTTTCATTTACATCTGTAGCTAAACAAATACATTTCTTCTCTTGTGCTAAAAATATAGATAATAATCCATGATCACATCCAACATCAATCACTCTGCTCTCATTTGGAATCATATTAGCAATAGTCTGCAATCTTTTTGATAATTTCATTATTCACCAATATAATCACGTAATTTACGACTTCTTGATGGATGTCTTAACTTTCGAAGTGCTTTAGCTTCAATTTGACGTATACGCTCTCTTGTAACACCAAACATTTGTCCAACTTCTTCCAAAGTACGAGGTTTTCCATCTTCTAAACCAAAACGAAGACGAACTACTTTTTCTTCTCTTTCAGTTAACGTTTCTAAAACTTGACTGATTTCATCCTTTAACATTTCATTAGTAGCAAATTCTTCTGGGCTTAAGCTTCTTTCATCTTTAATAAAATCGCCTAAATGTGAATCATCTTCTTCTCCAATAGGAGTTTCCAAACTAACAGGATCTTGACTAATTTTATATATCTCACGTATTTTATCTACACTAGTGTTCATTTTCTTAGCTAATTCTTCTTCAGTTGGTTCACGATTCAATTCCAAAGTTAATTGACGTTGAACACGAGCTAATTTATTGATAGTCTCTACCATATGTACTGGAACACGAATTGTTCTAGCTTGATCAGCAATAGCACGAGTTATAGCTTGTCTTATCCACCATGTTGCATAAGTTGAAAATTTATATCCTTTAGAAACATCAAATTTATCAACCGCTTTCATCAACCCTATATTACCTTCTTGAATCAAATCCAAAAATAACATTCCACGTCCAACATATCTTTTAGCAATACTTACAACTAAACGAAGATTAGCTTCAGCTAAAATATTTTTAGCTTCCATATCACCTTCCATTATTCGATCAGCTAATTTTGATTCTTCTTCTAAAGTTAATAGTTTTATTTGGCCTATCTCTTTTAGATACATTCTTACAGGATCATTAATTGTTAAATCCTTAGTTAACGTAGAATCATCTAAAAGTAATTTATCAGTACCTCCACCTTCTTCATCATCATCTTCAGATACAATAGCTATATTATTTTGATTAAATGCATTATATAAATCATCCAAACTATCAGCGTCTAAATCTAATCCTTTTAAAGATTTAGCTAGAGCTTCATAAGTTATAAAACCTTTTTCTTTTCCTTGTTTTACCAACTCTTCTTTTCTTTGTTCAAAACTTTTAATTTCATCAATCATTTTCTTCACTCCTTAACTTATATGCAATCAACTTATTAGCTAACTCCAATTTTTCATTTAAATCATGGGACATAGCTAAATCACTTCTATATTTATCGATCTGTTTTAAATCGTTATATTCTTTTATATTATTCAAATAGTCTTCTATTTCTTCCATGTCATAATTTTCACGTAAATTAAGTGAAGAAATTTGACCAATTGTTTTAACAGTTTCTTCATCATCGTGAACTTCTGTCAATAAATCGGCTACATTAATATACCCATTCTGTTTATAAAAAGCACTTATTTGAAAAGCTAAATGACGGTAATTATCATCTGGAATATGTGTAATTTTCCTATCGTAAATCTTTATAACTTCACTATCACGTAGCATATAATAAAGTAAACTTTGAACTGATTTTCCATATTTATTTTGCTTTTTAATAACTGGTTTAGGAATTACTATTTGCTTTTCATCTTTTTTTGTCAATTTACTAAGAATTAATTCTTTGCTAACTTTTGTTTCATCGCATAATTTATTAATAGTTAAATCTTTCAATATTTCATCATCTATCTTATTAATCTCAATAATCATAGAATTTATATATTTAGAAATATCTTCGGCACTATTTAAATTTATATCTTGCTTCAATAATATTTCTTTAAATTCCATAACATTATAAGCACGATTTAACATTTTTAAGAAATTCTCTTTACCATTATTTTGTATATATTCATCTGGATCATTATTATTAGGCAATCTAACTATTTTAGGATTAATACCTACTTTTTGTAATTCTTCAATAGCTAATTTTGTTGCTTTCAATCCAGCTGCATCACCATCAAAACACAATATAACATTAGTAGATAATCTTTTAATTAAATTACTTTGTGTTGGGCCAAAAGCTGTACCTAATGTTGCTACTACATTATCAATACCAACCGTTGAAGCTCTAATAACATCCATTGGTCCTTCCATGATAATTATTTCTTTTTTATTCCTTGCGCTTTCTTTAGCACGATGATAATTGTATAAATAATCTCTTTTTTTAAATATATCAGTTTCTTTAGAATTAACATATTTATTCGTTATTTCTCCCTGATATGCACGACCATTATATCCAATTACCAAGCCATTTAAATCATGTAAAGGAAACATAATACGATTACGATATATATCATATAAACCATTCTCATTAGCATTCGCTAAGCCACTTTTCAACAGTTCTTTATCAGAAAAATTTTTTTGTTTCAATAATTTAACTAACATATCAGAATCATTTAATGATAATCCGATTCCAAACTTTTTTATTTCATTATCTGATATTTTTCTAGAATAAAGATATTCTTTCGCACTATGACCCAAACTGCTATTAATATTATTTTGATAAAACTTATAACTTATTTCATAAATATTGTATAGTTCTTTGTTCTTTTTAATATAATTTTGTTCTTTTGATGAATCAATATTCAATACTATTCCGCACATATCTGCACATTTTTTTACAGCTTCTATAAAAGAGATATGCTCATAGTCTTGAATAAATTTAAATGCATTTCCAGTCGCTCCACAAGAGAAACAAGTATAAATTTGTTTATCTTTAGAAACGCTCATACTTGGCGAATGATCATCATGAAATGGACAGACGCCAAAATAGTTTTTTCCTCGCATTGTTAAAGGTATATAACTAGAAATAATTTCTACAATATCTATTTTATTACGAATATCATTAATTACAGAATTATCTATTTTCATATTCCACATCCCAGTAACATTCCAATATTAATATACGATAAATTTTGACAATTTCCTTTTTTTTACTGATTTTTTTTGTTTTTTTTCAAAACGAGTCGTATTATACCACATTTTTTTAGAATTTACATTTATAATTTTAACATTAAACAAAAAAAGAGAACTTAATGTTCTCCATCTATATAAAAACGCTAATGCGATTAGCGTACAGAATTAACAAGTAATGGTTTTTGCAAAATAAATTTCACGCTACCATTTTTACTTGTTAAATATGTTTTGCTACTAGCTAATTTTTTAATTACAGATGTATCAGGATGGCCAAACTTATTATTTTCACCTACTGATATAACAGAATACTTAGGATTAACTGTTTTAATAAATTCATCACTACTACTATATTTAGAACCATGATGTCCTACTTTTAATATATCCAAATTTCTTAAATTATATTCCTCTATTAATTTTTTTTCTGTTTCAAAGCCAGCATCCCCCATAAGTAAAACTTTGATATCATTGATGTCGAAATAAATAACTAAGCTATCCTCATTTTCATTATTAACATTCTTATTATTTAAAAATAATAATTCATATTTGTCAATTTTTACTTTTCCTTTACTCATATTATAATACTTAATTTTTTCTTCATTTAATTTATTTATAATATATGCTTCATTACTATTAATATTACCACTATTAAAAATTACTTTTTTAATTTTTATTTCATTAATTATTTTATCCAAAGATCCTATGTGATCATAATCACCATGAGTAATCATAACATAATCTAATCTATTTATTCCTTGTGCTTTCAAATATGGAATAATAACACTATCCCCAACATTATATAAAGTTTTCTTTTGTTTCCATTTTTCATTATCAAAACTTATATTATTAGAACAATCGATTAAAATGTTTCCTCGATTATGAGGCAAAGTTAATAATATGGAATCTCCCTGACCAACATTTATAAAAGATATAGTTGCATATCTGTCAAAATATCCAATATTATGATGAATAAAAATAATTATAAAAACCCCTATAATATATTTATATTCATTATTATTCATTTTGTTCACAATAAAAATAATAATACTATAATAAATAATAAATGATATAGTTGAAATATGACATAATGTAATATTAAAATAATTAAACTTAGATAATTGTAATGATAAAAATTCCATAAAAGATATAATGAAATAAAGTAATTCATCTAAGAAAGGAAAAAATATTGTTAGAAGTGATAAAGGAAATACAACAAACGATACTAAAGGAACAAATAACAAATTGAATATAGGTGTTAAAACATTAATATTATAATAACTATTAATCATAATAGGTATACTAGTAACAAAACAAATAAAAGATATCATAAATAATTTCATAAAATAGTTTCTATATTTACAAAAAATATTTTTATATTTCAATAGAAAAAAGGATATTATATAACTAAATAGGAAACCATTATTATATAAATAAAAAGGATTATATAAAAGAGAATATCCAAAAATGTACATAAGTATTTGGTCATTTTCTAATTGAAGTTGAAAGTCTTTATTAAGCATACATAATACAAATAAAATTGATGCTCTAATTATTGATGGTGTAAAATTTGTTAAAAATGCATATCCACATAGCACGCTTAATAAACAGACATATCTAAATACTTTACTACACCTAAATCTATTAAAAAAAGCAAATAAAATAGTTGTAAAAAGTGATACATGCATTCCTGATACAGAAAACAAATGACTAATTCCATTGCTCTGATAACTTTTGATAACCTTTTCATCTAGCAGTGAATTATCTCCTAAAATAAATGTTTTTAAATAAGGAGTTACTTTCCGATTATCAATCATTCTCAAAATCATTCTTTTAAATTTATATTTATAACTAATTTTTGTTGATACAATTTCTAATGTTTCAGCATTTACAACATAATGAATTTTTTGACTTAATAGATAATTTCTATAATTAAATAAATAAAAATTTTCTTCTTCACGAGGAATACTAATTTCTCCTTTAATTTTTAACCTATCACCTATTTGATATTTTTCTAATTCTTCAGATTTAACACAATAATAATTTACAATCAAATCATATATATAAAATTGTATTTTATTTCCATCTGTTTTAATATTTTTTATAGTACCTTCTATAAGATTATCATTAATACTATATTTTGTTTTATATAAATTATTCTTTATACAAAATATTGAATATACAAGTATAATAATTATAAAAACATAAGTTATTTTTCTAGACTTCAATATGTTCTTTAATTTTATTATAAGCAGCTTCTCCTATACCACTTACATTCATAATATCTTCAATATTCTTAAATGGTCCATTTTTAGTTCTATATTCAATAATACTATTAGCCTTAGACTCACCTATTCCATCTAATTTAGTTAATTCATCTAGTGTTGCTGTATTTATATTTATAATACCATTCTGTTCTTTCAAATCATTACTACTTTTATTACTATTTAAACAAGTAGTATTATCTACCACAGGACAATTGCACTCTTTAATCATATATTGTGTTGAACTTTGCTTTAGTTTAAAATCACTAATTTCTTTAGTTGTATAAATCCATATAACCATTTCATCTGTTACTTTAGAACTTAAATTTATATAATTAGTATTCGCATTGTTTTTTAAACCACCAGCAAGCTTTATAACATCAATAACACGATAATCACTATTTACTTCATAAACTCCAGGCTTTACAATAGCGCCTTTAATATCAACTTTCACTTTTGTAATGTTTGGAGATTTATTAGATTTAGTATTAGTAATATCTTCCACCTCTTGTTGTTCAATAACTATATCTGAAGAATCAATAGTGTCAGTAGATTTAGTAATATTAAAAATAATAGATATTATAATTAACAAAACCACAATTAGTACTATTGTTATCTTTCTTTTCACTTTATCACCTCTATAATATTATTATTGATTTTATTATAGAATCCTTTTTATTTTTATATAAATTGTGTATAATTTGATATAGATATATATTTAGATAGGAGGTTATATATATCAAGCACCAGAGCCTTATGGCTGACGAGGATAACAGTTATCGAAAATTCGGTGGATGCTGTTACGGATGATACGTTCGTTAAATATGAAGCAAAAAACAAAATTAAAATTGTAACAAAATTCATATTATGTATAAAGGAGGATTTTATGTGTGGAATTATTGGCTATGTTGGGAAAGACAAAAAAGCCATAAATAAGACAATTACTTGTTTAGAAAGATTAGAATACCGAGGATACGATTCTGCTGGTATAGCATATGTATCTAATAACAAATTGAATATAATCAAATCTCAAGGACGTATACAAAAATTAAAAAATAAAATTAATATTAATGATGAAGCGAGTATTGCTATTGCGCATACGAGATGGGCAACTCATGGAGATGCTACAGATATTAATGCCCATCCACATAAGGTAGGAAAAGTCACAATTGTTCATAACGGAATAATTGAAAATTATCTTGAATTAAAAGAAATGTTAACTAATAAAGGCTATAAATTCGTATCTGAAACAGATACAGAAATAGCTTGTGCTATTATTGATTATTTATATAAAGAAGAAAATGATATATTAAATGCATTAAATAAATTTACTAGTCTCGTTAAAGGAAGCTATGCTCTTGGAATTATTTTCGATGATGAATTAGATACTATTTATGCAATAAGAAAAGATAGTCCTTTAATTTTAGGAATAGAAAATAATGGATATTTTATAGCATCAGATGTTCCAGCTATTTTAAAATATACTAATAAATATATTTTACTAAATGACAATGAAATATTAAAGATTAACGATAATTATCAAGTATATCAAAATAAACAAATAATAACAAAAGATGTTTTAGAATTTAATCATAGCTATGATAGTCAAGATAAAGGTAATTTTGAACATTATATGTTAAAAGAAATAAGTGAACAATCTAAAATTATTTACAATTTATTACAAGAAAATATAAGCAACAATTTAAATAATATACCTAGTTTATTATCATATAACCGAATAGATATTGTAGGATGTGGTTCAGCATATCACACTTCATTAGTTGCTAAAAGTTTATTTGAAGAATATGCTAATACTGAAATAAATTGTTATGTAGCAAGTGAATATCGTTATCAAAGAAATTTTTGTGATCAAAATAGCTTAGTTATTTTTATATCACAATCAGGAGAAACAGCAGATACATTAGCTTGTTTACGTAAAATTAAAGGTGAGAAAATTAAAACACTTGCAATTGTAAATGCAGAAGGATCTAGCATTGCTCGTGAAGCTGATGAGGTAATCTATACTAAAGCTGGACAAGAAATTGCAGTTGCTACAACTAAAGCCTATACGGCACAAGTAACAATTCTATCTTTGCTAGCTTTAAAACTCTCAATAGAAAAACAGCTTATTAATAATTTAGATGAGATAAAAAAAGATATTAATGTAATAATGGATTATATAGATAATTTAACAAAGCTTCCAGAATATGAAATAATTGCTAAAAAAATATATAAAAACAATGATATATTCTTCATAGGTCGTATGATTGATTATGCATTAGCTCTAGAAGGTTCTTTAAAATTAAAAGAAATATCCTACATAAATAGTGCTACTTACCCTGCCGGTGAGTTAAAACATGGTACTATTTCTTTAATAGAAAAAAATACACCAGTAATATCAATTATCACTGAGGAAGGTGTTAAAGATAAAACAATTAGTAATATTAAAGAGGTTATTTCTCGTGGAGCTTATAGTATAGTTGTAACAAGTTTAGAGCTAGATAGTGACACATTCGCTCATATAATATACATACCAAAGATTAATCCATTTTTACAGCCAATATTATCTGTTATTCCATTACAATTATTAGCATACCATGTTGCTAAAAATAAGGGATGTGACATTGATAAACCTAGAAATTTAGCAAAATCAGTTACAGTTGAATAAAAGCAAAAAGGCATTAGAAATTACTCTAATGTCTTTTTTTGTATACTAATTATTTAAAATTCATATCAGATTAAATTTTTATTTTTTCATCCTTTTTATTAATTTAGCATGTAAAACAATCTTATCTGTATCATTATGACAAGTTGACAATGTTATTATTTTATCAGTTGCTGAAAGATTAACATTATAATCATGTATACTTCTATACTTTAACATATTCAAAAAAGATAAATATTCCGTATCATCAGAAAATTCTATTTGTAAATAATCTGATGTGGTTTTAATTTGATAAGTACTAAATACTTGCCATAAAGTATTTTCAGTTTCTGTTGACATTTTTACGATATAATTATTTGAATTATTATACCATTCTTGTTTTACAACATTACGAAGTGAGCCAAACATAGTCTTATTTAAACGCCCATGAGCATATATGATTGTATTTTTATCAAAATCAATCTTGTTGTTACGATAATCCATAAAAACCCAACCAGCTGTATTATATTTTTTATTAAACTGATGTTTTAAATAGTAAGAATTATCTGTCGTTTGTACAAATGGATAATTTATATTAGTTCCTAACACTTGAATCCAACCAACGGTATCTTGATTAGTGGTTTTTAATTTTTCAAAATTAACATCAATTAAATTCATTTTAATGTAATCCCAATAAGGATCACTTTTATCAACTACTGGATTTATCAATTCTGTTTTTTCAGTATCTTTAACTTCATTAACTTCTATTTTTTCTTCTATCTGATCGATTTGCTTATCAATCTGTTCATTATCCTGATACCATAAATAAATATTATATCCAGAATAAACTAATAAAAAAGAAAATAACAATATTAATATAATTAAAATAATATTAATTAATTTGCCCTTTTTCATTACATCACTCTTTTAACTATTTTTTCTTTTTCTTTAATTCTTTATTTTGAAATTCAACCTCTAATAATTGATTATTTATTAATGAACCTGCCTTAATATTTTGCTTTTTTACATATCCATAACCAGTAGTTTTATATTCAATTTTTGCTAAATTAGCAAATTTAACTACATCACTGCGTGCCCAATTAGTCATATCAGGCATCCTAACATTTTTACTATTTGTAACTAAAAATATTTTATCACCTGTTAATACAGTTGTTCCTTTTGTGGGATATTGGTTAATTATTTTATCACCATCCCCAATAACCACTACATTTAAATTTAATTTTTCAAGTTGATTTTTACTTGTGATTGTCGATGCACTTAAATAAGATGGCATAATATATTTTTGAATATTACTATTTTGCTCTTCAATATCTGAATACATATTTTTATATTTAGCTATATTACTTATAACTTCTTTAACATAAGGTGCTATTGCTTTAGAAAAGTAAGTTTTTGGTTTTTTTATAGCAGTATAAATAATTATTTCAGGATCATCATATGGAAACATTCCTGCAAAAGATATAATATAAGAATCATCCCCTTGCAAATAATGACCATTTTCATATATCTGAGCTGTTCCTGTTTTACCAATTGTATCAAAATCTTTAATATAATACCAATAACCAGTTGCACCCTTAGTTTGAACATTATTATACATTAATTTTTTTACAGTATTAACAGCTTCAGTGCTTGCAACCCGCTCACTAGTTTCAATTTTTGTTTCTGTTACTTCATTAGTATTTCTATCAACAATTTTTTTAATAATATGAGGTTTAACAATATGTCCATCATTAGCTAATATAGTTAAAGCTTGCAATTGCTGAATTGCTGTCGCAGATAAGCCTTGTCCAAAGCTTACAGATAGCCAATCCAATTCAATATTTTCTCTAAAATCAACATTTCCTGCTAATTCACCGCTTAGTTCAACGTCTGTTTTTGAACCAAAGCCATATGATTTTAAACATGCTTTTAATTTGCTAGGAGATAAATAATCTTTAGCTACATGAATCGCACCTACATTACTTGAATATGTAAAGCCTACATCATAATTGATAGTTCCCCATCCACCTTTTTGCCAATCATTAACTGTATCTTTTCCTATTTTTATTGAACCAGAACGATATTTTGTACTACCAATATAATTTCCAGTATCAGCAGCACATAAATATGTATATATTTTCATTACCGAACCTGGTTCATACGCATAAGATACCAATGGATTTTGATAACTCATATCACTTGTTAAATTATTAGGATCAAAACTTGGACTAGTAGCACTTCCTAAAATTTCTCCTGTTTTAGCATCCATAGCTACCATAATCATCCATTCTGAATTCCAATCTTCCACTTCTTTTTTTACAGCTGTTTCTAGAAAACGTTGAATACTAGAATCAATTGTTAAATATATATCTTTTCCATCAATAGCTTCTATACGCTCTTCTGGCGTATCAGGGATTTTATAACCAGAAGGATCTCTTTGATAAGTTAATGAGCCATTAACACCCTTTAAAATTTCGTTAAATTTACTTTCAATTCCTAATTCTCCTTCAGTAACTATATCTGTTCTAGTTGATACATCATTTTTTGTAACGTTAATTATTCCAGAAGCTAAAATTTTATCAGAATCTCCAAGTGTCAATCGATAAAATGTACTTCCTACTTTTATTGCCTTGATAGAATCATCATTTATCGCTACAATATCTTCATTATAAATTTTTAATTTAACATTATCATACTTGTCATAATAATTTTTATAAAAACTCTTAATATCATAATTTTCCTTTAGCTTCAAATTAATTCTTGTATATTCTTTCGCATATCCAACAATATATGAAGCAAATTGTCCATTAGGATAAAAACGTTTCGTAGACTCTACAAAATCTATTCCAGGTAATTCTAAATTCTCAATAGCAATTTTTTCTAATTCTGTTAATTTAGCACCATATGAACCAAATTCAACTTGATAACGGTCTGAATCTAAACGTTCGTATATATAATTATATGGAGCATTCAATATCTTAGATAATTCCGTTGCAGTTTTTTTCTTATCAACAACATGTCTTGGATTATTTTCATCAGATGTACGTGATTCACTCAAATATGCTATTAATGTATACGAAGTAACATTAGTCGCTAAAATATTTGCATCATTATCATAAATGTTTCCACGATCCGCAATTAATTCTTTTGAAACAGTAGTTCTACTAGCTGCTATTTCTTTTAAATCATCACCATTAACTTTAGAAAATAATGAAATATGAGCAAATTGAATTAATAATACAACTAAAATAAAAAGATAAAAAAGCAAAAATCTTTTAGGAACAAGCCAATTGTTTGTAACTATTGCATCTTTCTTTTTTACCTTCTTCATTTTATCACCATTTTTATTATAACATAGTTTATTTATTTATAACAATAATATTTTTATTATTATAGGCCAAGCCCATGTCCTCAATTACAGTACTAACATTTTCATATGATGTTAATTCATTTACTTGCATAGTTAATGATTCGTTCTTTTTTTGCTGTGTTTCTATTTTGTATTCAATTTTTTCTATATTCATCTTTATATTACTGATTTGAGCTCCAAAAAAAATTTGAATAGCGAATATGCCAACTATACAAGATAAAGAAATAAAAATTATAAATTTTTCTTCGCACGTTAACTTTAATTTTCGTGTCTTTTTCTTCATTTTATCTAATCCTTTCTATAACCCTGAGTTTAGCACTTCTAGCTCTAGCATTATCAGTAATTTCTGTATCGCTAGGAGTAAGTGTCTTTATTATTTTATAATTGGGTAAATATTCTTCAGGAATAATTGGCACATTTCTTAATTCTGGATTTACACTTGATGCTTCTTTAAATATATTTTTACATATTTTATCCTCTAAAGAATGAAAAGTTATTACACAAATACGACCACCAATATTTAACATAGTTAAAGCATCTTTTAAACTTTTTTCAAATACATTTAATTCGTCATTAACTTCAATTCGTATGGCTTGAAAAACCTTACGAGCAGGATGTTTGTCACGTGCATATTTAAAAGGTACATTAGTTCTAATAATATCTACAAGTTCTAATGTTGTTGTTATTGGTCTATTATTAATAATTCCACGAGCAATACTCGTAGCGTACTTTTCTTCTCCATATTCACGAAAAATATGTACTAATTGTTCATATGAATATTCATTAACAACTTCATATGCACTCAAGGTTTGGCTCTGATCCATTCTCATATCTAATCTAGAATCCTGATGAAAACTAAATCCACGAGCACCTTCATCTAACTGAGGGCTAGATACACCCAAATCATATAAAATACCATCAACTTTATCAATTTTTAAATTATTTAATTCTGTCTTTATATTAACAAAATTGCTATTAATAATTTTATAATTTGAAGCAATATTGCCTAATCTATCTAAACTATATTCAATTGCTTTCTTATCTTGATCAAACGAATATAAAAAGCCATTAGGAATATTTTTCAAAATTAAACTACTATGTCCTCCATAACCTAAAGTACAATCCACAATAACAGAATTATCTTTTAAATTCAAATATTCTATACTTTCATTTAATAATACACTAGTATGCAAAATATCACCCTTTCTACAAGACAAGGTTATTCAAATTTTTTAGGTATTCATCTTTATGAGCTTCAAAATCATCAGTAAATTGTTTCCAAAGAACAGGATTCCATAGTTCAGCATGATCACCTACACCTATTATAATACATTTATCTTTTATATAAGCATGTTCATAAAATTTGATAGGAATATCTATAACCCCTGATTCATTTATATTTACAGATAATAAAAATCGAAATTTAGTTAAATCTGTTCGTGTTGAAAATTCCTCTAATTGATCGTGGTTAATAATATATATAATTTTTTCATTATTAATACCTATATAGACATCATCACTTAACTCAGATAACATCTTAGATGGTATCACAACTTTTCTTTTTTTTACTTTTAAATTATAAGTTCCAACTAACATATTCATCCTCTCTAAAGTTATTGTATAATAAATTATTTTTTTTGTAAATAGATAGATATTAATAGGTACTTTTCTTCGTAAATAAATGTAAAAAAAGAAGGTCTCCCCTCTTTTATATAATACATGACCCAATAATAATTGCTAAAAGAATATACAAAACAACTACTATAACAAAATTTCCACTACCACAGCTATTATTACTTTTTTTACATTGAGTCACTTCTTTATTGCACGATTCATTACATGACATAATACAACCTCCTTAAATCCATGCTCCAAGTATAATTATTAAAAGAATAAATAAAACTAAAACAATCGCTGCTGATGATACACCAGAATTACAACACATAAATCATTCCTCCTTTTTGTCTTTTCAAAACTATTTTATGAAGTTTTTGTGAATGTGTGATTAAATGATTGAATTTTGTATCAATATTTGTTATTATAACATTATGAAAGGATGGGTATAATGAAAAAAAAAGCATTATATGTAATCGCTGTATTAACACTATTAATTACAACTGCTTGTGGTAATCCGAAAATTAAAAACGGTGAAGAAGTAGTAGCTAAAATAAATGGTAAAGAATATACAGCTGATGAATTATATAAAGAATTAAAGGGTCAATATGGATATAATACTATAATCAATTGGGTTGATGCTACTATCGCAGAAAAAGAAGTAGAAACAACTGATGAGATTAATTCATATGTTGATGAAGCTATTGAATTTTATAGTTATTATGCAGAATCATATGGAATGACATTGCCAAATTTTGCTGCTAGTTATCTAGGATTAAACGGTATTGAGTCAGAAGATGATTTAAGGGAGTATATCTTAAAAGATAGAAAACTTACAATTGCTATTCAAAATCAGGTTGCTTCTAAAGTAAAAGATAGTGAAGTTGAATCTTTCTATAACGAAAACTATAAGACAGTTTATACTTATAGAGATATTCTAATCACTAATGACGATGATGCAAAAAAAACAATTGAAAAAATTAAAAAGGAATTAAAAGATAAAAAAGGTGACGATTTAGTAAAAGAGTTTACTGAACTTGCTAAAAAGTATTCAACCGATTCGAATGCTAGTAACGGTGGACTTGTTGAAAGTGCAACTAAAAATAAAGTTGATGAAAGTGTTTGGAAAAAGCTTGAAGATTTAGATGATAAAAAATATAGTGAAGATGCTATTGAAACAGATGCTGGTTATCATATTATTTTAAAAATATCAAAAGACAAAGCTAAAGATTTAGAAGATGTTAAAGAAGAAATCAAAGTAAGTATTGCTCAATCACAGTTAGAAGCAGATCAATATTTAAGCCATGATATTTTAACAGAACTTAGAAATAAATATAAAATAGCTTTCTTTGATAAAGATTTAAAAGAAAATTATAATGACTATTTAGAAGAACTAGAAAACGTAAAGAAATCAGCCAATAATAGTAACAGCAACAGCAATAGTAATAGTAACGAAAAAGAAGATGATTAAAATTCATCTTCTTTTTTAGATATTATTTCGCTTATTTCATTAACATTAAACCCTTTAGAATATAATTTTTGTTTTATCTTATTTGAAAGTTCATAACCACTAAATTTTTTTGACAACTTTAAATATAAACGTTGGTATTCTTTTCTTAAAAGATAAGAATCATCGTAATTATAATTTTCTAAAATTGTATTAACTAGTTCTTTTGAGTAACCTAAATTAACCATTTCTAAAGTTATTTTATTGCGTAATTGATATTCAGAGTATTTATGATTACTTTTCACTTTTTTACTTATGATTTTTTCTGCTTTTTCCTTGATTAATTCAGTATCAATTTTATTTAATTCGCTATCAATTAATTCATTTGATATATTTAGTGCTAGCAAAGAATCTTTTATTTTTAATGGTCCTTCATTTTTTAAATATATACTATCAGAAATATATGCTTTAACATAGTTTTGATCGTTTAAAAGTCCTATATCTTTTAAATGCGTTATTATTTTAATCTTATCTTCCTTGCTTATAGAAAATTTATCTAAATATTTTTCAATCTCTTTAGTACATCGATTTCTTTTTAGAATATAACTTAAAGTCTTATTGTATGCATCATAGTAAAGATGATCTTGTATCATTTGTTCATATATAGAAACATCAATTTCTTTTTTATATAATAAACTATTTTTTAAAATTACATCATCATAAGTTAATATAGTTTGATTATCTAATTTTATTCTATATTTTCCTGATTTTGTTTTTTTTATTTCCTGTACTTTCATAAATACCACCAGCAATATTATAACATGAATCAAAAAAAGAAGAAATTACTTTTCTTCTTCTAACATTACTTCTTTATTTGTTTTCATATCTAATGTGGCTTCATTAACCGCATCATCAATAGTTTTAATAGCATCATTTATAATACTATAACCAATTGCCGCACCAAAACCATGAGATAAATTTTTAAATTCACGATTCAATTTTCTAATATATGATATAGCCTTTTTCTCTTCATATTCAACCATATAAATTAAGAATTCATTACCATCAGTTCTAATTATTTCTGTTTTCGGCAATTGTGTTTGAATTAAAATATTAGCAGCTTCAGTAATAACTTTATCGCCTTCTTCATGGCCAAAATTGTCATTAATGTAAGCAACATTATTTAAATCTACAACAATAATAATTTGTGGATAAATATTAGAATTATCCCATTTCTCAATATTATCGTTTAAATATGCTCTATTTTTCAAAGATGTTAGATTATCAATATATTTTAATTTTTCATCTTTACTTAATGTCTTTTTATTACGTTTAAATATAAAAGATATGATTCGACGTATCTTACCCAAAAATTGTAATACTATTATAAATAACAATAAAATTACAGCAATTAGTAAGAAAATATTTAATCCTTCATATTCATAAACATTAACATAATCAATATTTATAATTGTATTAATATCTATATACTCCAAATAAAAATTAAATAATTTAGTAAATATGTCATTGCCTTCACCAATTACAAAGCCATAACTTTCTGACTTATCATATATATAACTAATATGGAAATTAGAAAGCGAACGTGTCTTATAATATTCGTAATTATCTAATTCTAAAGCTATGACTGTATCTTTATTAAGATTTTTCTTATTAAACATTTTATTATAATTATCATATTCTTCAATTGAAATATTATTATCTGCTAGTAACTTTGATATTTTGCTATTTTTTAAAACCATAACTGTTTTATCTTTCAAAGATACTAAACTATTAATAGTCATTTTACTATCATTTTTAGTTAAGAAAACAATATTTGCATCAACCACTGTAACTGTTGTGTGTTCTTTATTATCGACATTAAATAAAGTGTTGTCAAAATAAAAATCAACTTTTTTTTCTTTTAATGCATTATTTAACTCATCTAAATTTGAATATTCGTCATCATATTTCATATCAACATTTGCAAATGATGCAAACGATTTAATTATAAAATAATTAGTTCCAGATAAATTTCCATGATATGTATTATCATATAAGCCATTATCAATATAACCATAAATATATTTTTTAGCATTCAAATTAGTTATATCTTGTTCAGAAATATTAAGAGCTTTTACATATGTACTTAATAAACTAGAGTTATATGATTTACTATAATTATCCCTTTCAAATTTAGCATATTCTTTAGATATAATAGAGTTTACTAACTCATTTGAACCATTTAATCTTAAAACATAGGATTTTTTTAAATCTGAAATATGATAACATATATGATAATTATTATTTAATATATCACTTAGATATAAAGATTTTAAACCAACTATACCATTAACGGCATCTGTCTTTAATGCATCTAACAGCAATTCTTTAGATTCATATGGAATATAAGTAATATTAGAATCTAAATATGGAGCAATCAATTCAGCCTCATCCTTTAAAACACCAATTTTTAATCCAACTAAATTACTAGAATCATTATATAATCCACTATTTTTAGTGATAACAACATACTCATCATCCATAATTTTTATATCATTTTCACTTTTTTGATCGACTAAAACAATACTATAATCGCTATTTATTTGTTCACCCAATTGATAAGCAACTGGATTAATCTTTACTTTAGCATCTTTTGTAAAATAATCTACAAAATCAAATAAAATACCATTTTCTGATAATGTTAAAATAGCAACATCGCTCGGCATATAAAGATCAATAACATTATTTTTATTTTCTTCTAACCATTTTTGTTCATCGATAGTATATTTATACTTATTTTCTTTATTAAAAAACAAATATAAACCACCAACAATCAGAAGAATAGTTAAAATAATTCCTACTATAGTAAGTATTTTTTTCCTCATAATATTCCTAACTACCAAATGAAATCTTCATTTGTACTACCATTTATTTCTTTATGATGTGATCCTATTCTAGGATAATCATCGCTATCCTCTTTATTAGAATTTACCATTAATTGAATATCATAATATTTTAGTTCATCTTCATTAAATACGGAAAGTAATTTTTTTCCCATGCTCTTAACTTTTGAAAAGCTTGTTTTATCATCAACCTTTACAATGATGTTTATCAAATTACACTTTACCTCAAAATTTTCTAAATTCATTCCTTCATAATCTTTAAGAAAATCTTTTATTTTACTTTCACGTTCACTATCAACTTTATACTCCTCTGTAAGATTACACCTATCGCCATAAACACTTTCTTTAGTATTTGGCATTAAATATGATATTACACCTATTAAAAAAATTATAGAAAGTATTAATGACACTAATAATATCCCAATTATTATCGCTTTTTTTCTATTATTATTAATCCATTTTTTTAACTTATTCATAAAACACCTCATTAACATTATACTATATTTTTATCAGTAAATAAATATATCAGTTGATGTTTCTCCTTGCTCCTTTACAATGTATGATTTAATATCATTTATAGCTTTAACTTCAATAATAACTTTTACATCTTTAAAATATTTCATTGCATTTTCACTCAATAACTGATTAATATATAATAATTCACCATAACTATAATGATTTTTTGTAACAATTATATCAATCTTAGATAAATTATCACCATTAAAATATCCTAACCCTGATAAATAAATTGAATTATCATATTGCCTAACTGATTCTTCGAATTTTTTAAAATTATTATAATTAGTTACATCTAATTTCTTTACATTTTTACTATTCATATAAAAATTTTTTTGATTTATATAATTAAATTTAATTTCATTATTTTCAGTTACCCCGTAATATAAATAATTGCCACCAACATTACTTTCTGGTGATGCTTCAACATATAAGGCAATTAAAATAGGAATATTATCTAACTTAAAGTTAGTTCGCATATATTCAATTAATTTTTTTGATGCTTCCTTTCCAAAATCTATAATAGTATCATCATCCATTGTGACATAATTATTATTGGAGTCATAAGCTTGATAAGGATTTAATACAATACCTAAAGAAATCCCTTTGATATCTCCACTTTTATTCAAAAAATTTTTTTCATAAATTCCAGCAACTATATTAGGTTTTATTTTTTTACCATCAATGTTCTGCTCATCTATTTTATTTAAATGATCTTTCCCCAGTAATTCTTTCAATTTTGCTTTAGTTAAATATTGTCCTTCCTGATAATAAAATTTATCAACTGAAAAGGCATTTGTAGATATCTGAATTAAATCTTTTTCAATTGTTTCTACATCAAAATCTACAACATTGCTATTTAACATATAATTATCACTAACACCTTTTTTATAAGGCATATAGATTGAATAATAATCATCATTATACTTAATTGAATAAGTATTCTCAACATCATCAGAATTAGTACTACACCCTGCTACAACAATAATACAAACTAAACTAACTAAAAATCTCTTCATCTATTAACAAAAAAGAAGATTACTCTTCTGAACCAACCTCAATATTTTCAGTTTGTTGATTTTTTTCTTGTCTTTCTAACTTTTGAATAACATCTCTAGTAACAGCAGATGCCTTTTCTTTTATTGCTGTTGCTGTTTTTTCCATAACTGGTGTACCTTTTTCAATAACATATTGAACAAGTTCTTCTGTTTTAGCATTAATAATTCTAGCCTTTTCTTTAGCAAAACTCAAAACTTTTTCTTTGTCCAAATCTTCTAATGAAGCTTTAATATCAGCAATCTTATCATCTATATAATCCTTAACATCAGATGCTTTTAAACTCTTAGCTTTTTCCATAAGTTCATCGAACTTAGCTTTTAATTCAGCTCTTGTTTCACTCCCCTTTTTAGGAGCAAATAAAACGCCCAAGCCAGCACCAATCAACGCACCTGCAATAAATTTTCCTAATCCACTCTTTTTTTCGGTTTTCTTACTCATCTTCATTCCTACCTTTCTTTCTTCTAAATATAAAATTAACACAATTAGCAAGAGAAGTGACAATCTTATCACTTAGATTAGCCGCATAATCAGTGGTATGATCTATTAACTCAAATAATCCATCTAATTTAATTAATTTACGACTACAATCGTCTAAAATGTTATCAACTTTATTTAAAACCTTAATTAATCTTATGACAAAAGTAATTAAAAATATAACCAAAACTATTAAAGAAATATAAAGTAATATTGGTAAAACTGCTTCTAAATCAATCATATAACTACTCCTTTCCCTCTTCGTACATAGAATCTATTAGATTAAACAATTCATTTTCTGTTAATGGTTCATCATCTTTATCTATCTTTTCATGAACTATTTTCTTTTTCTTTTCATTATAAGATTCCTTCTTTAATAATAAATTGTCAAGTTCCTTAGTCAAATCCATTGTAATTTCCTCTAACTCACGAATATTTTTTTCTTGTTCAGTAACTGTTTTAGCAAGTTCTGCAGTATCCTCTAACTTAAGTGATTTTGACGTTCTTTCTTCTTTCTCTAATTCGTCGAATAAATCAAACTCATCTGTCTTACTCATTTTTTTATTCTTTTTATCTTTCTTAGATTCGGAATATATTGTTTCTTCTAATTCAGTTTCTAAAGTCCCATAGGCTTTATTTCGAACCTCATCAAATCGATCATGTGCCATTCCATCAGTTGTTTTTGTTTCACGCACTTCCTTTTTCTCAACAATATCTTCTTTTGTATAATTTTTATCTAAAATACCATAGATTGGAGAAATTATTGGAGTTGGCTTAAATGTTGGTTTTTCTTTAGTTAATATAGAGGTACTAGTGTATCCACCACTATATGGCTGCTTTTTTTCTTCCTTTTTTTCTCTCCTAGTTTCTATTTCCTTTTTCTTTTCAACTTTTTTAGGTCTCTCTGGTTCTAAATCTGCAAAATCGTTTTCAGTAAAGAAAATTGGTGTTTTAATTTTTTCGCGTGATAAAGTTATTTCTTCTTCCACTACTTCTTTTTCTTCCTCTGAATCCGCATCATCAGTTTGAACAACTTTTTCATGTTTATGTTCAACTGGTCGTGACTCTATAGGCTTTCTAGTAACCTCTCTTTTAATTTGTTCAACTTTTATTTCTTCTTCTGGTTCTTCTGGCTCCGTAAATAAATTTTTTACTTTATCAAATAATCCCATAATTTCACCTATCCCTTTAGTTATTGTTCATATACCTGTAATTCAGAACTATCTTCATTTTTTTTATTTTTGAATACTTCATATTTTTCTTCACGATTATTAAGTTTTTCAGAATCAATCATTAATTCTATAACATCATTATTAAATTGAATTGTCGATAATATATATGCCGACTTTAAAACAGCATCATTTAAATCTTCTTTACAAACTATAGACTCGATTTTAGCATAATTATATACAAATTCAACATAGTATAAATTATCTTTCTCTATTATTTGTAAATAACCATCGTACGCAAATCCATCTTCTTTGCTCAATTTTCTAGAATAATAAATATCATTATTCTCATTATAGTTCATTGATATCTTCTGATAATAGCTTATAACATCAACATATAAATAATAATAATTACCTTTTGAATAAAGCTTATCATTAGTTTCGTCAGTATCCATATAAGTTACACCGCGTGGAATATAATATTTATATCCACGACCAACTCTATTGTACAAGTTATTATCTTTAGTTAAGATAACATCTATGATTGTATCAATATTATTCGTATTTATTCGAACAATAGTACAACCAGTGAGTAATAAAACCATTAGAATACATAAAGCTATCTTCTTCATATCTACCTCACAATCACATTATACCAAAAAACAGAAATTATTTCTATCATTTTTATATTAATAATTAAATATCTATTATTTTTTATTTTGTGACTTCTATTTTATATATTGTCATTCCTTTTTGATGAAATTTATCTTCATATTCGGTTGATATATTATCTACTAATTCATTTCCATATAAATCCAAACATAAATCCTGAATATGATAACCATAATTAGTCATAGAGCATACAGAAAATTCAAATAAATATCGATTATCAGTTTTAAATTCTATATCTTTCTTGTCTTGAAAAATATAATCGTATTTTTTCAAAAAATTTTCACTAGTGAGCCTTCTATTAGTATGTCGAACCTTAGGCCAAGGGTCAGAAAAATTCAAATAGATTTTATCTATTTCATGATCAAATACTTTATTTATATCAGTAGCATCTAATCTTAAAAAACGTAAGTTTGGTATTATTTCATTCTCTACTCTTTCTAAAGCTCTAACAAGCACACTATCAAATTTTTCAATTCCTATATAATTTATATCAGGATTTTTAAGTGCCAATTCACGAATAAATTTTCCTTTACCAGTTCCTATCTCAATATGAATAGGGTTATTATTATTAAACAAACTCTTAAAATTTCCACTATACTTAGTATAATCTAAAATAATATATTTAGATTGCTCTATCTTTTCTTTAGCACCTTTTACATTTCTTAATCGCATAATAATCACCAAGAATAATTATATCATAGGACACGTTTATCAGCAATCAATTAAATCTAGATAGTAAACAAATTAAACTAATATCATATAATTAATTAGACTAGGAGGTTTTATGAAGAAAAATAGAAACTGTGGAGGTACTATGTACCCTAATTTTAGTCAGGCTATGCCTATTATGGGAGTTCCTGCGCCAATGATGCCACCACAAGCATATGCACAATCATACTCAGCACCTACAGCTTCATCATATGCGCAAACATATAATCAATCATATAATAATGTTGAACAACAAATCAATAATATGCAACAACAAATTAATAGTTTAGAAAATAGAGTCGCAAAACTAGAAAGCAAGTCTAATACTACTACTTATAATAACAAATATAGTGATTCTAATTATTACATGCTTTAGAATTTAGTATTTTAAAATATTATATTTAAAAAAGGTGAATAATCACCTTTTAAAATTGGATTTTTTTAGAGATATATTCAACAAGTTCATCAATTTTAATTGTTTCCTGTATCATAGTATCACGATCACGAACTGTAACAGTATCTTCGTTTAAAGTATTATCATCAATTGTTACACAAAAAGGTGTTCCTGATATATCCTGACGACGATATCTTTTACCAATAGATGCTGTTTCATCATAAGCAGTCATAAATTTAGAAGATAATAAATCAAATATTTGATGAGCTTTATCACTATGATATTTTTTATTTAAAGGTAATACAGCTACTTTATATGGAGCTAAAGCTGGATGAAATTTCATAACTTCTCTAACCTCACCATTATCAAGTGGTTCTAAAACATAAGCATTATCTAAAATAGCCAATGTTAATCTATCACAACCAACTGTTGATTCGATAATATAAGGAATACTCTTTTCATTAGTTTCAGGATCTAAATATTCTTGAGATACTCCAGAATATTCTTGATGACGACCTAAATCATAATTAGTTCTATTATGAGTACCATTAATCTCTCCCCATCCAAAACAGAATTTATATTCAATATCACAAGCTTCTTTAGCATAATGAGCTAATTTTTCATGATCATGATATCTTAATTTATCACTAGGTAATCCCAAATCCATAAAGAACTTTTTAGCATATTCTTTAAAATATTCATATTGTGGTGTATCAGTACCTTCCTTGCAAAATGTTTGATATTCCATTTGTTCAAATTCAATTGTTCTGAAAGTGAAATTACCTGGTGTAATCTCATTTCTAAATGCTTTACCAATCTGTCCAATACTAAATGGTAATTTAGCACGCATTGAACGTTGAACATTTAAAAAATTAACATATTCTCCTTGCGCATTTTCTGGGCGTAAATAAACTACATTTTTTCCATCTTCTGTTACACCACGATGTGTCTCAAACATTAATTTAAATTGTCTAATTTCTGTAAAATCACAAGCACCACATTTTGGACATGGTATAGAATTATCCTTAATATATTTATTTAAATCACTCCATGACATTGAATCGCCTATTGAACTATCAGTAAAATCATTTACCATGTTATCAGCTCTATGTCTTGTCTTACATTTTTTACAATCTATTAGTGGATCAGCGAAACTATCAACATGTCCACTAGCCTCCCAAACACGAGGATGCATTAAAATAGCAGCATCAACTTCATAAGCATTCTCACGTTGTTGAATAAATCTTTTGCGCCATGCATCTTTAATATTATTTTTTAAACGACTACCCAAAGGACCATAATCCCAAGTATTAGCTAAACCGCCATATATTTCACTTCCCTGAAAAATAAAACCATATTGTTTGCATACATTAACTAGCTTTTCCATAGTTAAAGCATCTTCTTGCATATAAATTCCTCCTCTATATAAATTATAAAATGATACTTGAGTATTATAACAAAAAAACTTCTAAAATTTTTAGGGACGAATTATAATCCGCGGTTCCACCCTAATTATTCTAGAAGAATCACTCTAAGTATATTGCTCGAGGTTGCCAAGCCCGTCATCACATTTATATATTTATAATATTACAAAATATTAACATTGTCAATTATTTTTACAATAGATAATTATATTTTATCCTAAGTTTTTCAAATTTTTAAGAAATTCTTTTGATTTTAAATACAATCCCGTATAACGTTCATAATAGTTATCTAAAAAATCATTAATTTCCCTAACTATATTTTCATTAACATCAATATTATTAATTTTAGATATATCTACATAATAGTATAATCTTACTAATTTAATAGCCTTACTAGATATAATTGGTTCATTAGTTCGACACTTCGAACATAAATAACCTCCACGATCACTTGAAAGTGTAATGATATTATTAACAGAGCCACATTCTACACAACTATCTAATACTGGCAATACCCCCAAGTTATCAAGGTATTTCAATTCTAATATATTAGTTATAACATCAGGATTATATCCTTCATTAATTTTTTTTAATCCATTAATAAGATTATCAAAAACTAATTGATTATTACTATGTCTTGTAACTTGATAAGCTAGATCAACAAGATAACTAGTATAACTTATTAAATCAATACTTTTTTTTATGTTATTAAAATTATCTAAAATAGTAACTTCTATTAATTTAGATAATTTATCTTTTTTATAAAAAATATTAAAGATACCATATGTTAATTTGCCTGTTACACTTCTTAAAGGACTTTTTAGTGAACGCCCACCTTTAACCATAATGCCAATTATACCTTTTTCTCTTGTTAATATATTTATAATCTTACTCTTTTCACCATAATTATGTTCACTAACAACAATACCAATTACTTCTTCAATCATTATCATTCACTTCTTCGAAGCGATATTCTTGTTTTACATCAGGATATTTTTCTTTATCAACTTTAGAAACAAATAAGTTATATGGACGAACCCAAGTCTCTTTATCATGAACATATACAACCATATCTTCTAATGTCTCTGAATGTTTAGCTAACGCTATTACTTTACATATCATACCTTTAAAATGACGATATTCTTTTCCAACCTTTACTGTCATTATGCCTCCCACACATCATCAACTAGTTCAAAACGGTATTTTTGAATAGAATCCGGATCATCAACAGTAGCATTAAACAAATAATATGGACGAACCCATACTTTATGATCATTATTTAAAGATTCATAAACAACTAATTGTTGTGGTTTACCATCAATATTTTTAGTACTATCGTTTGCTATACAAATAACACGATAATAATTACCGCTTATATGTCTATAAATCTTCCCTACTATTATATCCCTTTCCATCTTCATTACTCCTTGAACATTCTTTATATTTTATATAATATTCTATTTTTCCTGTATGAACAAATAAATCCCATAATAAGTCTTTCATATTATCACCTACTATATTATGTTCACACAAATTAAAAATTATTCCTCAAAATCATTAAAACCATATTCATTTAAGTATTTTTCTTTATCACGCCAATCTTTGACTGTCTTCACACGTAATTCTAAATAAATATTTTTATTTAATAATTTTTCCAAATCTTTTCTAGCTCTAATACCAATTTCCTTAATCATCTTTCCTTGTTTTCCAATAACAATCTTCTTCAATGAATCTCTGTCTACTATTATATCTATATAAATAGTATAACTAGTTTTTCCAATTTCTACGGCCTGTGTTTGACATGTTATTGAATGTGGAACTTCTTGCTCTGTTAAATCCATTACTTTTTCACGAACGATTTCTGCCATCAAAAACTCAAGTGATTTATTAGTTACATCATCCTTACCATAATATTGTATTTCATCCGGTAAATATTTTTTTACAACCTTAATGAGTTCTTTAACGTTATCATTTTTCAATGCAGATAATGGAACTATCTCTTTAAAAGGATACAAATCTTTATACTCAATAATTTTTTGAAATATTTCTTCATGAGTTATTTTATCTACTTTGTTTATTACTAAAATAACTGGTTTAGATACACTTTTTAATTTATCAATTACAAATAAGTCGCCTTTACCTAAAGATTCTTTAGCATCCACTAAAAAAAGTAATATATCAGTATCTTCCATACTATAATAAGCTTGTTTATTTAATGTCTGTCCAAGTTTGGTACTTGGCTTGTGTATACCTGGTGTATCAACAAAAACAATTTGAGTATCATCATCATTATATATTCCTTGTATAATATTTCTTGTTGTCTGAGGTTTAGATGTAGTAATAGCTACTTTTTTACCAATAATACTATTAATTAATGTACTTTTACCAACATTAGGTCTTCCTATAATTCCTACAAAACCACTACGCATATTATTTCAAATCCTCTTCACTAAATGGATAAGGGCATAATTCTTCTACTGTATGAATCTCCATTTCACCTTCTGGATTCATACAGATAACCTCGCAATCTGTATCAAAAAACTCGCTTATAACCATTCGACAAGCAAAACAAGGCATACCTATCTTTTTATTATCACACATAACATATAATGACTTAAAATCACCTTTCGTATAACCTGCACTTACTGCACTTAAAATAGCACTTCTCTCAGCACATATAGAAGCACCATAAGAAGCATTTTCCACATTAACACCATCAAAAGTATTACCATCTTTCATAACTACAATAGCAGATACACGAAAATGTGAGTAAGGACTATAACTATGCTTATGTAACTCAATTAATCTATCTTTCATTTTTCCTCCTATAAACCTAATAAAGCAATTACTTTAGGTACATAAATAATAACAATAGCAATAACTAGTGCAACTGCTATTGAAAATGTAGCTGCACTCGCAGAATCTTTGGCTACTTTAACCAACTTATTATATTCTGGTGAAACAAGATCACATATCGCTTCAATTGCTGTATTAAGTAGCTCAATAGCTAACATCGTAAGTAAAATAAATATCATAAATAGCCATTCAACGGCAGTCATATCTAATGATAAACTACCTAAAATAATAACTACTGCTACAACTAAATGTAAAATAGCACTTCTCTCATATTTATAAAAATGCTCAAATCCTTGCAACGAATACTTAACAACATTTAATAAACTAGAGATTTTAAAATCTTTTTTTCTAATCACAAAAGATTCGCTTGCGTTTAACTTATTTTTTTGCTTTTCACTACCTTTTGATTCCATAATCGTTTAAAATCCTTTCTTGTAATTCAAACATTATTTTTTCTTCTGATGCTTCCATATGATCATAACCTAAAAGATGCAAAATTCCATGAATAGTTAAAAAGCATAACTCACGCAATAGAGAATGACCATATTCTACTGCTTGCTCCCTAGCTTTATCTATTGATATATATATATCTCCTAGAATTCTTTTCTCCATAGCAACAAAAGTATCATCATCCTCTAAAGCAAAAGATATAACATCAGTAGGACGATCTATTCCACGATATTCTTTATTTATTTTATGTATTTCCTCATTATCAATAATAATAACATTAAATACAACATTATCTAATTTTTGTTCCTTTAGAGCAAAATCAATAAACTTTCTTACCTCTTCTAACTCATCAATTTCTTCATCAACTTTTTTTATTAACTCAACTTCATTCATATTAAAACCTCTAAATCATTATATCTTTTTTATACAAAAAAAGCAAACAAGTACGTTTACTTATTTCTAAAATGATATACAAAAGAGAAAAGATAATAACCAATAATTCCTCCTATGATATTTAAAATAACATCATCTATATCAAAAACACGACCTATCTGAGTTTGTGTTACTTCAATAGTGACAGAAACAATCAAAGTAATTAATAATACCCACTTTAATTTTGTTTCACGAATAATATAAGCTGTAAAAAAGCCGAATGGTACAAACATTATAAGATTACCAATAACATTTTTAAAGAATAAGTGACTACCTATTGGATATCGAAACATCTCTTTAAAAGGAATTATATTATATCCTGATATTCCTTTTGTATCTATATCTTGAAATGTTACAACATAGAAGAGGCACATCATATATATAACGAAAATAAACATAAAAATTTCTTTATAAAAAACAAATCTTTGTTTATTTTTAATTAAATAAGCAATACGTAAAATTACCATTATTACACTACATATGAAAATCATTGGCCATATCTGCTTAAATATATTCACCATTGTATCGCGCATTTACTCCACTTCTTTCATTTTCTCTATTTCAACATAATCACTTATATTTTCGCAAACGCTAAAAAAAACTTTCATTTCTATTCCTTTATCAACTATTTTACTATCTAAAATACGATGACTGATAATATACTCACCTTTTTTTAAGTTTTCATTCATCTTATCATATGCCAAAGATATTGCCTTTAGTTTCATCTCTTCTACAACATTCATATCAGTTGTAATAATTACCTCTTCTTGGAATTGTTTTACTAGTTTAATTGGTAGCAACTTATTCTCAAGAATTACTTCTTCTTTAACTATTTTATCATCAAATGGTTTAAAATTAAATAGTTCTATCGTTTTATTAAATAACTTTACACTATAAACATGTTTACTATTTCCTGTTTTCTTCTCTTCATAGTAATTAAAAGGATATGTTACTTTAGTTACATACCATACTTCACCATATACAGTACCACTTGCTCTAACTGTTTCTTTTATTTCTTCGTTAGCATAGATATATCCACTAATTATAATATCTCCTTTTTTTACATAAGCATACTTATTTTTAATAATCTGTCCATCAGAAGCATATACACTTTGAATAATCGCATTCTTCTTAGCTATTACATGTCTAAATGTATTCTCTTTAGTGTCTTCTTTTATTATTCTAGGTTCATATCTTAATGTATATTTAGTCCCTGATGAATCTATCTCAACCCACTCAATTTCATCATGATATTCTTCTAAAATATTATTCTTAACCTCTTGCAAATAATTGTAACTTTTCTTAAAATGATATTTACTAATATCATATTTCTCTAAAGTTTTCATCAGTCTATTACGCATATCATCATCATTAGTAACAACTTCTACTTGAAATATTAAATTACTCAAAATGTATATGCCAATTATACATAACAATATACTAAAAATCACATGATGATATTTAAATATTTGTTTTTTTGTTTTTACCATTCCTAAATATTTAATAATCTTTATATCATATATTGTATTTAATTTTAGTAATTTTTCATAATCAGCATAATTAATTATAATTTCAAATAATTCTCTATTTATTTTTTTTAACTCGATAATATCGATATTGCTCTTATGCAATCTAAGAATAAATCTCTCTGGTGTTTTACCTCTTATCTGAACACTAACTTTGCTATGCATTCTATAAATAAATTTATTTTTCATAAATCACCTAAACTCAATATTTAAAATCTGACCTCTAATAAGTAATTCATCTTTTAATAATTTAGAAATAATTAAATCTTTTCCTCTAATATCTAACGTACTATTTGGACATTTTAATACAACCCTATCCTCACTAAAGGAAATAATATCTAAATAATTTAAAACATTAATAGAATCATCAACTATCCATATTTGAAACTTATCATCGTATATATATTCCCTTAGCATATTATCACCTATTTAAATATATTCATAAATCATTATAAAATTAAATATTTTATATATTAGTATTTTTTTAACATAATAAAAAAAGTAATTATATAATTACTCTTTCAATGAAAAATATTAGTCGCGAGCCTTAAATATTAGACCAAATACAAAAGAAAATATAATGGCTGATACAATACCTGCTGATGTTAAATCAAACATTCCTGTAAATAATCCCATAACACCAAAATTATTTAATGTATCCATAGCACCATGAATCAATAAATGACCAAAACTAGTTATAGGTACTAAAGCGCCTCCACCAGCCCATAAAACAAATTTATCATAAATATCAAAAACATCTAAAAATGAACCAACAACAACTAATAAACTTGTAATATGTCCAGGAGTAAGTTTAGTATTATCCAAAATAATTTGACCAATCAAACAAACAATACCAGCAAAAATAAACGCATTAAAGTAAATCATCTGTAACCTCCAAACTAATTGCATGACTAATACTAGGAATAGATAATTTTTGGTTTACCATCGATGGTGATAATAACGCTCCTGTAGCAATTAATAACACTCGACTTATTTCACCATTTAACATTTTAGGATAAATATAACTGTTAAAAACAAGTGGTAAACATGCTGGACCACTTCCTCCAGCATAAACATTCTGCTTTTCTAAATCATAGATCATACATGCTGTATCATCATAATTTTTTAAATTAATATTATATTCTGTTTTTAAATATTCAATTAAAATTTTTTTCCCATAAACACCTAAATCTCCAGTTAGAATTAAATCATAATAATTTATATCTCTTTTTAAATCTTTTAAGTGTTGATAAATTGTAGAAGCAGCACTCGGAGCCATAACAGCACCCATATGTGATTGATCTGTAACACCTAAATCAACAACAGAACCTATAGTAGCACTCTCAATTCTAATTTTAGAAATTTTAGTAGATAAAAGAAAACTTGCTGCACCAGTAGTTGTAAATGTTGTAGTTTTCTTCTTAGGTCCACCATATTCTACTGGTTGTCTAAATTGTTTTTCAGCTCCATTATTATGTGATGATGTACTAACTAAACAGTTACGAATTTGTTCCTTATCAACCATATTACTACCTATTATTAATCCTAAAACACTAGTTGAACAAGCTGAATATATCCCTATTAAAGGAATGCCCAAAGATGCACTAGCATAATTAGTAGAAACTATTTGATTTAATAAATCACCTGAAATATGTAAGTCAATATCATTTTTTAATTTATTAGCTTTGTAAAGAACCATATCAACACTATCAATTAACATGCGGCATTCTGCTTGTTCCCATGTTTTAGCACCACAATAAAAATCATTATAAATTTTATCGTAATAACGACCCAAAGGTCCATGACTCTCATAAGGACCTGCTACAGTACTAACATCTGTTAAATAAACATTATTATATTTAAATGTCATATTATCCTCCAATCAATAAATATCTTAGTAATCCGAAAAAATAAGCACTAACAACTCCGCACATAATAACAGTACCCGCTAGCTTAAACATATTAGCACCCATACCAGTAACAATTCCTTCCTTTTTATACTCTAAAGTAGAGCTCATCATTGAATGAGCAAAGCCAGTTATAGGAATGATTAAGCCACATTTAGCAAAATTAACCAATTTATCAAAAAAACCTAATCCAGTAAATAGACAACTCAAAAAAATCAAAGTAATAATCATAAATACACTAGCTTGCTTAGTAGGTATATTAAGTAAATAGGAATATAAATCTAATAAGAACTGGCCTAATACTCCCATCAAACCCCCAACAAAAAAAGCTATTAATCCATTATATAAACGATTTTCTTTTGGCGTATATTTTGCCACCAAAGCTTTATATTTATTTTTATCCATAATATTCCTCCTGTTTTTATTATGGAAAAACTTATTATTTTTATACTTTTTTTATTATTTATCATAAATTAAATAAAATAATAGAAAGTATAATTTTAGGGTTTATTTTTTATTTTTTTTGTGCTATAATCTTAAATGTATTGTGAAATGTCTCCTTAGCTCAGTTGGTAGAGCAACAGACTCTTAATCTGTGGGTCTAGGGTTCGAGCCCCTAAGGGGACACCATTAGAAATACAAGACAGCTTTAATAGCTGTCTTTTTTATTAATAAAAATTCTCATTTCTTATCATAGAAACGAGGATTTATTTTAACTAAATTTATATTAAGATTTAACACTTCTATTCTGAGGCAGGAATGTATTCTTTCCCTAAACTTTCTACATACGCCTTTATTTTAGCTTCACTTAATTTTTCCAATTATCCATATACCATTTATAATCAGAAGTATTACTTAAATAACATTCTTCATTATAATCAGTATTAACATCAATAGAAATAGTTTCTTCTCCATTTAATTTACTATAATAAATTATTTCATTTGCTTTGCCTTTTCTATTAAAATATAAAATACATATAGATATTTCAATACATACAATAAATAATAAAAATACAACAAAAAATTTCCTATTCATTCTACCACCATTTTAATAAATATAACACTAATTAAGCTAATAATCAATATTATGAATATATAACAAAAAAAGCCTTTATAAGGCTTAATCATCAAAATTGGTGACCCGTACGGGATTTGAACCCATGAATGCATGCGTGAAAGGCATGTGT
>CAVDCT010000004.1:0-110493 GCA_963607615.1 Roseburia sp. AF12-17LB | reverse complement strand
GTATACTAAAGACATAAAGAAAGTTAAAGATAATATATTACTAGTCATGTTAGGATTAGATAAGAAAGACTTGATAGAGCTTTCAAAAACAGACAAGGTGGTGTCAAAGTATATGGAAGAAGTAGAAAGAGTAAATGAGAATCCAGAGTTTAGAGAATATATAAGTTATGAAGAAGAACAAAGGAAGATTAGGAATGAGTTTAAAAGGGAAGGATATGAATCTGGATTTGAAGATGGAATTAATAAAGGAATAGAGCAAGGAATTGAGAAAGGTATAGAAAAAGGTGCAGAGCAAAAGGAAATCTCAATAGTCAAAAGTTTGTTAGCTAGTGGTATGGAAGTAGAGAAAATATCTAGAATTACTGAAATACCTGAAGATAAAATAAGAGAAATGGAAGATACTAATTAGCTAGTATTTCTTTTTATATTTGGTTAGAGTAGAAATAATTTAATTAAAAAGTAGAAAAAAGATAGAAAACATATTATAATAATTAATAGGTGATAAAAATGAAAAATTTAAAAGTAGTATTTATGGGAACACCAGATTTTAGTGTACCTGTTTTAAATATGTTGATAGATAATTGTCAAGTTATTGGTGTTGTAACACAACCAGATAAACCAGTAGGTAGAAATGGTAAATTAAGTATTTCACCAGTTAAAAGTGTAGCTCTAAAAAATAATATACCTATTTTTCAACCTATTAAGATAAGAAATGAATATAATGATATATTAGCACTAAATCCTGATATTATTATTACTTGTGCTTATGGTCAGATTATTCCAGAAGAAATATTAGATTATCCTAAATATGGAAGTATAAATGTTCATGCATCTTTATTGCCTAAACATCGTGGTGGAGCTCCTATTCATAGAGCTATTATAGAAGGTGATAATAAAAGTGGAGTAACTATTATGTATATGGGAATGGGTATGGATAGTGGAGATATTATTTCACAGCGTGAAGTAGATATTTTAGATTCAGATACAGCTGAAAGCTTATTTAACAAACTATCTATTCTAGGAAGTTCTTTACTTTTAGATACTTTACCTAGTATTATTGATGGAAGTGCGAAAAAAATTAAACAAAATAATGAAGAAGCAACATATTCATATAATATAAAACCAGAAGATGAAATAATAGATTTTGGTAAAACACGTAGAGAAGTATTTAATCAAATTAGAGGGCTTAATAGTTGGCCAGTGGCATATACTTATTTAGATGGTAAAAGATTAAAAGTTTGGGCTTCTAGAATTGGAGAATCTAATATTAAGTGTGACAATGGTACAATTATTAACATATATAAAGATGGAATTGGTGTACAAGTAAAAGATGGAGAAATTATTTTAACTGAAATACAACCAGAAAGTAAAAAAAAGATGTTAACAAGCGATTATCTAAATGGTTTGAATGATAAAAATGTTTTACTTAATAAAAAGTTAGGGTAGATAATATGAAGGAATTTAAGGAATTTATTAAAGATGCTATACACGATAAGCATAAGAAAGCTATATTGAGTTTAGTGTTATGGTTTTTATTTTTTGTAGTAGTTTTTTTGTTAATGGGAGGTCGAAATACTATACCTAAAGAAATTCATTATCAATATAGTAGTAATAGTAATAGTAATACAAATTCTACATCGCCTATAGAAAATTATAAAAATATGGAAAATTTTGAATTTAATTATATTGTAGAAATAATAGAAAACAATTCAACTAATACATATAATATTACCGGAACTTACTACGAAAATAAATATTATTTTGAGTTATTAAATAGTAAGTATTTGATTGATAATAATACTATCTATATAGTTAATGAAATTAATAAACAACTAAAGGAAATAGATAAAAATGATCCTAAAAGTATATTTTCTCTTTTTGATATAAGGATATTAAATAAAGATAGTATTTATACTTTTATTACTTCTAGTACAGAAGAAGATAGTACAATATATAAAGATAAAACTAAAAGTATAACTTATCTTTATAAAAATTATGAAAATAAGACAATTGATTTAATCGTCTCTGTAAAAGAGAATATGATAAATAGTATTACTTTGAATTTTAATAATTATTTTGGTGATAAGTATCAGTTATTTAAAGTTAGTATTAATTATAAAAATATAAATAATATTGTGGAGTACAATAAGAATTATGATGAATATAAATTAGTAAGAGAAGGTGAATAGATGTTAGATATAAAATCAGATTCAAGAAAAATTAAAAAGGGAGATAAGTTTGTAGCACTACGTGGAATAAGTAGTGATGGTCATAGTTATATTGATAAAGCTATTAGTTTAGGTGCTAGTGAAATAATTGCTGAAGAAGGAGAATATAGTGTAAAAACTACGATTGTTCCTAATACACGTGAGTATCTAAATCAATATTTATATGATAATTATCATAATATAATTGATAATATGGTACTAATTGGTATTACAGGAACTAATGGTAAGACTACAAGTGCTTTTTTAACTTATGAAGCTTTAAATAACCTAGGATATAAATGTGGTTATATTGGAACGATTGGTTTTTATCTAAATAATAAAGTAAGAGATTTGCCTAATACTAATCCAGATATTTGTGATATGTATGAAATGATTGTTGATGCTTATGAAAATGGCTATAAATATATGGCTGTAGAGGTTAGTAGTCAAGGAGTAGCATATGGTCGCATTGAAACTTTGTCTTTTGATTATGCAATATTTACTAATTTAACAAGAGATCACTTAGATTATCATAAAACGATGGAAAATTATGCTTTAGCTAAGCAACAACTATTTAAGCAATTAAAAAAGAATGGTTTAGCTATTGTTAATGGTGATGATAGTTATGCTTTATATTTTAAAATTGGTAATTATGTTACATATGGTTTTAATGATAATAATTATAAAGTTACTAATTATGAAATGAATGAACATGGAACAACATTTACAATAAATGATAATTTTACAATTAGTTCAAAACTATTAGGTAAATATAATATTTATAATATGTTAGTCACTTATATATTACTTACAAAAATAGGAATATCATATGATAAAATAAAAGCTGTTTTTCTACAGCTATATCCACCAGCTGGAAGATTAGATATGATAAAATATGGTACAAATACAATTATAATTGATTATGCACATACACCAGATGCGATGGAAAATTTATTTCAAACAATCAAAGAAATTGAATATAATCATTTATATATCGTTTTTGGTTGTACAGGCAGTCGTGATAGGGAAAAACGACCAATGATGACTTCTTTGGCATTGAATACTGCAGATTATACTTATATAACAAGTGATGATTTACATGATGAATCTTTTAAACAGATTGTAGATGATATGCTAAAAGGGAATACTAAAACTAATTATACTATTATAGAGGATAGATATAAGGCTGTTTTAACTGCTATGAATAATTTAAAAGAACATGATATGTTACTAATTCTAGGAAAAGGGCATGAAGAATATATTATTATTGGTAATAAAAGAATACCATATAATGATCGTAAAGCAGTATTAAAAATCATGGATACTAAAGAGAATATTAATTGCTGATATTATTATTTGATAGTTAAATTCAGTAAATATATGATATAAAAATTATTAATTAATAAACACATTAATATATTTTACATAGAATATATTGAGGTGTTTTTTTATGTTACAAAGTGATTCTAGAAAAGTTAAAGAAGGAGATACTTTTATAGCTTTAAAGGGTTACAATGAAGATGGACATAAATATATAGATGATGCTATTAAAAAAGGTGCTAAAAAGATAATTGCCGAACATGGAAGTTATAGTGTACCAACTTTAATAGTTGATAGTACTAATGATTATTTAGATAAATATTTGAAAATTAATAATGTTAATATTAAAATAATTGGGGTAACAGGTACTAATGGAAAAACAACTACTTGTTATTTAATTTATCAATTGTTAAATAAATTAGAAGTTAAGTGCTCATATATTGGAACATTAGGGTATATTGTTGATGATAAATTAACTAATTTAGATAATACAACTCCAGGAAGTTTAGAGTTATATTATCTATTAAAAGATAGTTTAAATCATAGATGTGAATATGTAGTTATGGAAATAAGTAGTCAGGCCCTTGATCAAAATAGAGTTAATTTTATTGAACTAGATTATGCAATATTTACTAATTTAACAAGAGATCATTTAGATTATCATAAAACTTTAGACAACTATATAGATGCTAAAAAGAAAATGTTTTACTTATTAAAAGAAGATGGTATATCATTAATTAATAATGATGATGAATATTGTGATAAATTTAAAATAAGAAATTATAAAACTTATGGATTTACAAATAGTGATTATACTATTAATAATGATGATTATATTAATGGTAAGAAATATAATGTTCCATTATTAGGTCATTTTAATAAATATAATATTTTAGCTGCTCTAAGTGTTTTATTTGAAATGGGATATAATTATGATAACTTATACGATTTAGTTAGCACTTTAAAAGAACCTAGTGGACGTATGGAAGTAATTAATAGTGGTACTAACAAAATAATCGTTGATTATGCTCATACGCCTGATGCTATGATTAATATTATAAGTGCTAGTAAAGAGTTGATGCCAAATCGTATTATTACTATTATTGGATGTGGTGGAAATAGGGATAAAGGGAAAAGAAAAATGATGGGTATGATTGCTACAGATTATTCTGATTATGTGATATTTACAAGTGATAATCCTAGATTTGAAGATCCTAATGCTATTTTACGAGATATAACTATTTCTCTTGACAAAAATAACTATGAAATAGAGTCAAATCGAGAAAATGCGATTAAAAGGGGTATACAATTACTAACTAATAATGATATACTATTGGTACTTGGAAAAGGTCATGAGAAGTATCAAATAGTTAAAGATGTAAAGATATCTTTTGATGATAAAAAAATAATTCTAGAAAATATATAGGAGATGTTGATATGTTAATTTTAGCAAAAGCTGTATTATCGATGATGATAGGCTTTATAATATCTGTTGTTTTAGGGGCTATAACTATACCTTTATTAAAAAAAATGAATGTAAAACAGAATGTTAGTACTTATTTAGAGAAAAAACATCATGAAAAAGATGGAACACCAACTATGGGAGGAATAATATTTATTATTCCAACGATTATAACAACAATTATTTTATTGCTAACGGGAAAACTTGAAATGACCCATAATTTGGGAATTGTCATGTTTGTCTTTATAGCGTATGCTATATTAGGTTTTATTGATGATTTTTTAATTATTAAACGTGGAAACAATTTAGGATTAACAGAATTCCAAAAATTAGCAGGTCAGCTAATTATCGCTTTAATTTTCTTTTATATATTCATGAAATCAGGGGCTGATCCATCATTAGATATATATACATTTGGTATTAAAATAAATATGGGATGGTTTTATGGAATCTTCTTATTATTTATGTTAGTAGCGAGTAGTAATGCAGTTAATATAACAGATGGTTTGGATGGATTAGCTGGTGGTTTATCTTTAATGGCATTTTTAGCTTTAGGCTTGATTAGTTGGAACTCTGGAGCTATTTCTGGTAGTGAGGATATGGCTGTATTTTGTTTTATCTTGGTAGGTACTTTATTAGGCTTCTTACTTTATAATACACATCCAGCACGTGTATTTATGGGAGATACAGGTTCTTTATCATTAGGTGCTACTTTAGCAAGTGTAGCAATTCTTACGAAGCATGAAATTACATTTATTGTTATAATGGGTGTATTTATATTTGAGACTTTAGTATGTATTATTCAAACATTAAGTATGGTTTTATTTAGAAAAAAAGTATTTCTAATGACTCCTTTTCACCATCATTTAGAAAAACTTGGTTGGCATGAAAGAGATATTGTTAAATTCTTTTGGGTTATTGGAATTATATTAAGTATGAGTGCAATTATATTTGGGGTTTGGATATAAAGTATATCTTGGTTACAAGGTATATTTTTTTTATTGACACACACCCTATGGGGGTATATAATTATACTGGTGGTATTAATGAAAGATGAAAAATGTGAATGTACACGTTTTAAGCATCGTGATAGTGAAGAGAAGAAGAAGCTAACTAAACGTTTAAGTATAATTGAAGGTCAAGTTAGAGGAATTAAACAAATGATAGAGGATGATAGATATTGTGATGATGTTCTAATTCAAATAGCAGCAGTAACTAGTTCGTTAAAGAAAATAGGAACAGAAATGCTTAAAAGTCATTTATCAACTTGCGTTGTTAAAGATATTAATGAAGGCAAATTAGAAGTAATAGATGATGTAATGGATTTATTTAAAAGACTTAGTTAGTAGAATATATATTTTTTTTAAATACATTATATTAATAGTTGTTATAAAGGAATGATAATATGGCAAAAGTAATATTAAAAGTTAGTGGTATGACTTGTAGTGCTTGTTCTAGTGGACTAGAAAAATATTTAAACAAACAAAAAGGAATTATAGATGCTACAGTTAATCTTGTTCTTTCTCAGGCTCTAATTCAATACGAAGACAATCTAACACTTGATGATTTAAATAAATTTATTAAAGAAGCTGGATTTGAAAGCCTAGGTGTATATGATGAACATATGGAATTAGATAATAATCAAAAAGATAAGAATCAATTAATTATATTTTCTATTTTAGCACTCTTAATTTTATATATATCTATGGCACATATGATTAAATTACCGGTTATACCATTTTTAAATATGGATAAATATCCAATTAATTATTCTATATGTTTATTTATTTTATCAATTCCATTTCTTATATATGGCTTCGATATTATTAAAAGTGGGTATAAGAATTTAATACACAAAACGCCTAATATGGATACTTTAGTATCTATAGGAGTTATTTCAAGCTTTCTTTATAGTATATATAGTATGATTATGATTATATTAAATAACTATATGTATGTTCATAATTTGTACTTTGAATCTTCTGCTATTGTTATTTTCTTTATTAAACTAGGTAGAGTAATTGATAACAAAAATAAAGAAAAAACTAAATCAGCAATTAAAGAATTAGTTCAAATAACACCAACAAAAGCTTTACTTAAAACAGGAGAAGAAATAACTATTGATGAAGTAAAGAAAGGCGATATATTAATATCTAAACCTGGTATGAAGATTGCTGTTGATGGAACTATAATAAAAGGTAATGCTCATTTTGAGGAAGCTTTTCTTACAGGAGAAAGTATTCCAACTAAAAAAGAAATGGGCGATCCAGTGATAGCTGGAAGTATAAATATTGATGGCTTTATAGAATATGAGGCTGAGAAAATAGGCAGTAAATCTACAATATCAGAAATAGTTCATTTAGTTATTGAAGCAACTAATACAAAAGCACCAATAGCTAGATTAGCAGATAAAGTAAGTAGTTATTTTGTACCAATTATTATGTTAGTGGCACTCATTACTTTAATTATTTATTTAATTTTAGGTATAGATATGAGTACAACAATAAATACTTTTGTAACAATATTAGTAGTTGCTTGTCCTTGTGCTTTAGGACTTGCAACACCACTTGCAATTGTAGTTAGTGAATGTATATGTGCAAAAAATGGTATACTAGTTAAAAATAGTGAAATATTAGAAACTGCTAAAGATATAGATACTATAGTATTTGATAAAACTGGTACATTAACTTATGGTAAATTAAAAATATCTAAAGTGTTTACTTTTGATAGTTATAATGAGCAACAAATACTTAATTTAGTAGCTTCTATAGAATCACTTTCTTCACATCCTATAAGTAAAGCTTTTGAAGAATATAATAATTGTCAAAAAGTTATTGAGTTTCAAAATATAGAAGGAATAGGACTTAGTGGAATTATTAATAATAAAAAAATATATGTTGGTAATAATAAGTTACTTGAAAAATTAAAAATTGATAATAAATATTTAAAACAAGAAAAAGAATTAGCTATTAATGGTAATAGTATTATATTTGTTATATTAGATAATAAAGTAATTGGACTGATAGGAGTTAAAGATATTGTTAGAGAGTGTGCTAAAGACGTTATTTTAAAACTAAAGAAAATGAATAAAGATATTATTATGCTGACCGGTGATAATGAATTAACTGCTAATATAATAGCAGCCGATATTGGAATTGATAAGGTAATTACAAATGTTTTACCAAAAGATAAGGCTAATGTTATTAAAAAATTAATCAAGGATAACAAAAAGGTTATGATGATAGGCGATGGAATCAATGATGCACCTAGTTTAGCACTATCTAATATCGGAGTAAGTGTAAGTAGTGGTACTGATATAGCACTAGATTCATCTGATGTTATACTTATTCATAATAATTTACTAGATATAGTTAACTTATTTAATATAAGTAAAAAAACAATACATATTATTAAACAAAATTTATTTTGGGCATTCTTTTATAATATATGTATGATACCTGTAGCAATAGGTATATTTAGACCATTAAATGTAGTTATGAATCCAATGATAGCAGGACTAGCTATGACAATAAGTAGTATAACAGTTGTATTAAATACATTAAGATTAAATAATATAAAGATAGAAAGAAAGGAATAATATGTTTGATAAAAAGAATAAAATAATAGTTAAAGTTTTAGGGATGAGTTGTGAGCATTGCAGTAGAAAAGTAGAGAATGCTTTGTTAGGCATAGATGGAATAGTTAAAGTAAAAGTAAATTTAAATAAACAAGAAGTTACTATTTTATCAAATCAAAAAATAGATAAAAATATTATAATAGATAAAATAAATAGTTTGGAATATCAAGTTAGTGATGTTATCTTAAGTTAATTAGTTTGGGAGTAAAGTTGTGGAAAAATATAAAGAAATAGAAAGAAGTATAATAAAAAAATATCGTAAAGATATTTGGAGTAAATTTGTTCATGCTACTGATGATTATAAATTAATTAGTGAAAATGATATAATTATGGTGTGTATTAGTGGAGGTAAGGATTCGTTTTTACTTGCTAAATGTATTCAAGAATTACAACGCCATGGAAAAATACCTTTCAAAGCTTATTATGTAGTTATGGATCCTGGATATAGTGATTATAACAAGCAAATGATTATAGATAATGCTAAAACATTAAATATACCAATAGAGGTATTTGAAAGTGATATATTTAAATCTCTTGATAATATTGATACTAAAAGTCCTTGTTATTTATGTGCTAAAATGCGTCGTGGTTATTTATATAGTAAAGCTCAAGAGTTAGGATGTAATAAAATAGCTTTAGGACATCATTTTGATGATGTAATTGAAACAATTATGTTATCTATGTTTTATGGAGCTGAAATAAAAACAATGATGCCAAAATTACATAGTGAAAACTTTCCAGGAATGGAACTTATTAGACCATTATATTTAGTAAAAGAACAATCTATAATATCTTGGATGCATGCTAATGATTTAGTTTTTATAAATTGTGCGTGTAAATTTACAGAGAAGGTATCTCAAGAACAAAATAAGAGTAAACGTAAAGAAATGAAAGAGTTAATTAAATCTTTGAAGAAAGTTAATCCTGATATTGATCACAATATTTTTAAAAGTTTAGATAATATTAATATGAATTGTGTATTAGGATATAAAGAAAATGGTGAGTATAAAAGTTTTCTTGAGGATTATGATAAAATTGTTTAATAATAACTAATTATATATGTTATAATGAAATATAGTAGGAGTGATTATATTAATATAATAACTTTATTAGATATATTTCTATTATAGAAAGAAGTGAGATTTTGAAAAAATATGTACCATTATTATTATTTATAGTTATATGTTTATTTACATTAACTGCTTGTGATAATAATTCAGAAAAAACTATAGAAAAGACAGATGCTGCAAAATTTAAAGAAGAATATGAGAAATTAAATGGAACTACTCGTGAAAAAGACGGAAAAACTATAAGAACAATTGAAATCGCTGCAGATAATCCATTTAAGTATAAAACAGCAAAAGATATTGTTCAATCAATAGATAATAAAGAAACATTTATTATTTATTTTGGTTTTAATGATTGCCCTTGGTGTCGAAGTGTTATTCCTACATTAATTGAAGTATCAAAAGATTTAAAAATAGATAGTATATACTATGTCGATGTAAAAGAAATACGTGATGTAATGGAATTAGACTCTAATAATAATGCTATTACTAAAAAAAAGGGAAGTAATGATTATTATGAATTGTTAAAAGTATTAGATGATGTGTTAGAAGATTATGAACTTACAGATGAAGATGGCAAAAAGATTAAAAATGATGAGAAAAGAATATACGCACCTAATATTGTTGCGATTGTTGATGGTAAGCCTTCAAAGTTAACATCTGGTGTAAGTTCAAAACAAACTGATGCTTATATGGAATTAAGTGATGATATCAAGGAAGATATGTATAACAATATTAAAGAGGTTCTTGAAGTAGTTATAGATACAAAGAATTCTTGTGATTTTAATAGTGCTTGTTAAACAGATTTAAAATCTGTTTTTTTTGTTAAAAAATTATTGTTTAATGTAAAAAAATTAAATAAATATATATTTTTTTTGACTCATAATATTTTTTCTATCAAAATATTTGTATAAAGGCCTGAATTATTGCTATATATCGTAATGAAAATACATAATTATGTGAAAATACGCTAATAATATAGTTAGTTCATTAGTAAATTTAACGATTTATAAAAAATGTATTGAATTATTAAGCAATATTATAAATTTAAAATAAATTAGATAAAATTTATGTTTATTTTTTTTAGAATATTTAGAATATAAGATATAATAAGTATATAATACAATAGAGGAGGAATTTATTTAATTATTATTTACAAATTGGTTATAATATTAATAAAGAGTATTGAAGGAAGGAAATATGTTTATTTATATTGGTGTTAGTTATGAAAAATTTATTTAAATTTATGAGAAATTTTATATTTGCTACAATATTTATGTTTATTGGTTTTATTAATACTGAAGCAATTGAAATTACAGATATTACAACAGATAAATATAATGGTGAGTATAGTATTGAAGCATTAATAAAAAATTACAACGTTGTTACATTAGGTTCAAAGAAGCCTAATGCTAATGCAACAAAGTATATAGAAGGAGAACCTTATGGTATTTTAAAAGACTGTATACATATTGTTGGACCTATGTTAGTTCAAGGAAATTTAGAAAACTCTAATTCTTATGGACAATTATATCATTCTCAATATGTTAACGGAGTAAGTACTTATATAAAAGGTGAGATAAAAACCGGAGGAAATGCTACTAATAAAGATAATACTTTTCCAACTTTTTATGTAGGAACAAAAAATAAAGTTGAGCAACCACATGAAGATACTTATAATTATCATATAAATGATTATATGTGGTATTCTAATTCTAAAACAGCAAAGACAGATGATTATATTGATTTTGAAACATTGGCTACTTCTGTAAAAGAAGAACAAAAACATTTAAAACATGGAACAGTTTTGATACCAAATAGTGATGGTAAAATATATGTTAATGCTGGTGGAAATTATACAATCGAATCTTTAACAGGTGTTAATAGTATCGTATTTGATGGATTAGTTAAAAATCCAGATCAATTAACAATGATTACTATAACAGATAGTGGTGATGACACTAAAAAAATTAAATTACCTTTATTATTATATAAAGAAGGCGATGAAGAAAAACAATTTGTAACACATGATACAGAATCTAATGAGGAATATTATGGTGGTAATATTGTATGGAATGTTACTGATGCTGAGTATTTAACATTTAATAGATCAGGTTTTGTAGGACATATGATTGCTCCACAAGCTGATGCTCAATTAGAAGAAATGAACTGGGCAGGTTGTTTTATAGTTAATAGTTTTTATGGTAAGGGTAATACAGAAGGACATATGTTTAAATATAAAAGTGATGAATTACCAAAAGAATCAACTGTTCCAATTCCGATAGTTACTAAGATTGCTATATCAAAATTAGATGATAACAATAAACCTTTGGCAGGAGCAGAACTAGAGATTTTAGATAAGGATGGTAAACAAGTAGCAGTTTGGACATCTACAACCGAATCACATGAATTACTTGGTATATTAAACGCAGGAGAAACTTATACGTTACATGAAATAAAGGCTCTGGATGGATATGAGTTAGCACCTGATAAGGAATTAGTAATTAAAGATACAAATGAAATTCAAAAATTTGAATTCATTAATAAAAAGAAAAATGTAAAAGTTCATATTGAAAAAAGAGATCAAAATGATGATTTCGTTATTGGTGCACATATGCAACTATTGGATATTGATGGTAATTTAATTGATAAATGGGTAACATCATATGGAGTACATGATATAACAGCTAATTTGATTATTGGTCAAAAATATATTATTCATGAAGTATCTGCTCCGTCAGGTTATAAAATAGCTGAAGATATAGACTTTACTTTTGAACAAACTAATGATATTCAAAAGTATGTTGTTACAGATATTAAAGATCCGACAACTACAATAGTATCTATTTTAAAAACAAATAATAATAAGCCATTACCAGGAGCAGAATTAGAAATACTTGATAAGAATAGTAAACAGATTGCCCACTGGACATCAACTACAGAAGCATATATTATTAAAGGAGTTTTAATTCCTAATGAAGTATATACTTTACATGAGATAAAGGCTCCAAAAGGTTATAGATTAGCAGATGATATACAATTTACAATTAAGGATACATCTGATGTTCAAGAGGTAAAACTAGTTAATATTAGTGATTCAATTGTATCTCCAGATACAGGTGATACATTAGTTATTAAATATGTTATTATTGGTATTATTTCTGTTATTGGTATTGCATTATTAGTTGTACTATTTAAAAAGAGAAAATTGAAATAATTTTCTCTTTTTTATATATTAGGAAAGTTTGTTTTTTTAACAAAATTTATTTACAAACATACGTTTGTATGGTATTATACTCTTATCAAGAGGTGATACCATTGGATAAACAACTAAAAGGATATGTATTTAGAATATATCCAAATCGAAACCCAAAACAATTAATTGATAAAAGCTTTGGGGTCAATAGGTTTATTTATAACTACTTCTTAGAAAAAAGTAAACAAGAAAAAATGAATGCCTATGAATTTATCAAAACGATACCAGAATTAACAAAAAAATATGAATGGTTAAAAGAAGTAGATAGTTGTTTATTGAGAACAAGCATATTTGATTTAGATAATGTTTATCAAAAATATTTTAAATGGAATAGGAGATAAAAAAATGAAAAAAAGACTGAAAAACATATATGAATATTTTAATAATCATTCTAGGGAAGAGATAGATTTAATGTTATTAAAGTTATCAGATGATGAAAAAGAACTTATAAAATTAAGATATGGAGATAATTTAGATATACCTGTTACAAGTGAAAATTGGGGAAAAGAGAAAAATGCATTGTTTTATGGAAGTTTAGTTCCAAAAATGAAACGATTATTAGCAAATCCAAATAGTAAAAGAAAACCTTATGAAAGAAAAAATCCATCAGTTAATCAACAGTTAGGTGTGCCAAAGGAAGAGAAAAATCGTTTAGAACTAGAAAATAGTTTAGAAGAAAATGTTCAATTACTTGTTAATCTACGAACTTCAATTCTTAATGAAATATTGAAAAAACTATCATATAAGGAAGCGATAATTTCTTGTTTAAAACTAGGATATGTTGATGATAAATATTATTCTAATGAATCAATTTGTAGATTTTTGAAAATTGATAAATATGAAGTTAATGGAATATTAAAAAAGGTATTATTATTATACAAAGAAGAAATAAATAATTATATAAATTGTGCTATAGATGTAGTAGATAATCAGAATGATAAAGTTTATAAGAAGAAAAAAGTGTAAAATAAAATTACACACTTTTTAATTTATTATTAAATTCTCATTGATTTACATATTTTGATAGACATGTTATAATATAATTATGTGGTAATAATACCTAGTGAATTTGTGAGATATATGTGGTTGCGGTTTATATTAATAAATGGTATAATACCACAAGTTAATGGAGGGATACTATGGGTTTATATAGATTTTTTGCAAGTGCTAGAGAATTAAAAGCTTATGAAAAAGAATGTATTAAATCAGATAGTGCTAAATTAGTTATTAATGAACAAAATACATTGAAAATTATGGTAGAAGAAGATTTGTCTTTAGCGTCAGATTATACTGATAAAAAAAATTGTGCTTGTTTAGAATGGAATTATAATGATCAAAATGCTGAAATTCTTATTTCATATATTAAGGAACATTTAAAAATATGTCCAAGAATTGAATTATGGAATACATGGATTGGTAATAAGAAAAACGCAATTGTGAAGAAATGTTCTAAAAATATATTGACGAAGGAAAAAATAAAGGATATATGGGGAAAAGATTCTTTTGAACAACCAGAATGTTTGGTGGTTTATAATGCATAAAATAGTTTAATAACTATTTTTTTTTGTGCATAATAATTTTATAGTATAGGCTTGAAGAATGTTTTGAAATTTATTATAATATAGAACAATATAATTTTATTAAAGAGGTAATAATTAATGAAGAAAAAAAATAGAGTAGAGATTATTATTATCTTATTGATAGTAATAAGTGTTTTCAATCCTTTTTCATTAGAAAAAATGGGTAATTATTTAGATGATATAACTAATAGTGATAGACTAAAATTTATATTAAATGGTTCTGATTCTATAGAAGCAAGTGGTAATTTAATATCTGATGAGGAAGCTAGTAAACTTAATAAAACAAATTTAACTGGTAATAATTATCAGTTTGATATTGAGTATTATCCATATTATGGGTTATTAAGTGATAATGAGAAGAAACTATATAAGCAAATATATGCTAATGTTAATGCAGTTAATACTGAATTTGTACCAATAATGGATGTTAGTGTTGAAGAAGTTAAAGAAACATTTGAAGCTGTTTATAATGATCATCCTGAATTATTTTGGGTTAATACTAGTTATTCATATAAATATACAATCAGTAATAGATGTGTTGAAATAGATTTAAGTTATAATGAAACAGCTAGTGATTTAGAGAAACATAAATATTTATTTAATCAAGCTATAAATAAAATTATTAATCAAGCAAATAAATATAATAATAATTATGAAAAGGAAAAATATGTTCATGATTATCTTATTAATTCTATAATTTATGATAAGAATGCTAAAATGCATCAAAGTGCTTATAGTGCTATTGTAAATAAAAGATCTATTTGTGCAGGTTACTCTAGAGCATTTCAATATATTATGATACAACTTAAAATACCTACATATTATTGTGTAGGTGTTTCTTCCGTTAATCATGCATGGAATATTGTTAAATTGGATAATGAATATTATAATGTTGATTTAACATGGGATGATACTAAATCAAATAGATATAAATATTTTAATCAGACGGATAAGAATTTTGCTAGTACTCATAAAAGAACAGGTTTATCTATTTATTTGCCTAATTGTATAGGTAGTAAATATAGTTATAAATCTAATACATTATATTCTAATAAAGAAATAACTAATAGTAATATTTCTAATAATAATTTAAAGCAAGAAAATAAGGATATTGATCAAGTAATGGGTGATTTTGATGATAATGTAAAAAACGATGAAGAAAAAGATAATATTAGTGAAGAAAGTGATATAATATTAGATATAGATGATATATCTAATACTAATAGAAAAGAGGTAATTGATAATGGAGAAGATACCATCATCGATGGAAGAGATTAAAGGTTTTATATTAAATAATAATTATAAATTAGTTATAGCGGAGAATAATTATTGTGAAATGACTGCTGATATTACTGAAACGAGTTTGAATCCTTATAATCATGCTCATGGAGGATTTATATTTGGTTTAGCGGATACTGCTGCAGGATTAGCTGCTAGAACAACTGGTAGAAATGCAGTTACAGTTAATTCAACTATAGATTATTTGCACGCTGTTAAAGGTAAACAAATAAAAGCTAAGGCTAAGTGTATTAAAGAAGGAAGAACTATATCAGTTTATGAAGTATCTATTTATGATGAAAATGAAAGATTAGTTGCTAAAGCTAGTGTTACTTATTTTTTTCTTGAAAATTAGTATATAAAATGCTAAATACTTTTGTTTTTTAATAACATTACGTGATATATTAGTATTAGTTAGGAGCAATATTTATATGTCTGATAAAATACTTGATAAAGCTATAGAATAGGTAGTTAGAGAAATGACACCAGAAGAAAGAGATGAGGTACTGCTAAATATAGCAACCCGTAATTTAGTTGAAACGGCTAGGACTAATTTAAAATTATCTGGATGTAGATGGAACACAATTCATTTGTAGTTCCAATAACATCTGATATGTGTAGAACTACTAAATCATATCCATGTAAAGGTTATACTTCAGTATCTAGAATTGCTAAAGGATAATTATTATTAACAATAAGATAAACTGTTTAAAACATTTTTTTTGTATAATAAAAATAGGCGTGGTATAATATAGTAAGAGAGGTAAGTGTGTATGAAAAAAAGTTTAATTATGATAGTATGTGCTATTGTTGTAATTAGTATAGGTAGTGTTATTATTGTTAATAATCATCAAAAGAGTTCTAGTCAAAATAATAGTAATAAAACTTCTAATAAAAATAATTTGTTTGTTATTAATGCAGGAAGTATATCTGATGATGATTTAATTTATAAGGATGTTTTAGTTAAAGATTATACTAAGTACCAAGAAATATTATCTCATTATGAAATGCAAGAAGACTTAACTAAAGCTGATTTTATTGATTATGATTATTTAGCTATTGTAGTTGAAAATGATTATTGTAGTGGAGAGATACATGGTATTAGTGATGCTAAAGTAAATGATAATATTATTAATATTACTGTTGATATAGAAACTAGTTGTAGTCCATGTCCATCTGTTCATGAATTATATTTTGTTAGATTTGATAAAAATATTATTAAAGATAATCCTAAAGTTAATATTGATTATAATAGTATAAATAAATTAGATTGCGATAGTAATGCAGTATATAAACCAATTATTTATTTATATCCTAATAAAGATATGGAGATTAATGTTAAAGTTGGAAAGCCAGAGTATTTAACAACAACATATCCTAAATATAATAATGGATGGAAAGTACGTGCCGATAAAAATGGTAATTTAATTGATGAAAAAGGTAGATCGTATTATGCTTTATACTGGGAAGGTAAGAATACTTCTTTAGATGGTATGAAGGATGAAGGTTTTGTTATTAAGGGTAATGAAAGTAGTAGTTTTTTGGAAGAAAAGTTAGCTCTTTTAGGACTTAATGAACGTGAAGCTAATGAATTTATTATGTACTGGTTACCAAAATTAGAATATAATAAATATAATTATATAAGATTCGCTACTATTGAAGAGATAAATGATAATATGCCATTAGTTGTTGAACCTAAACCAGATAACATTATTAGAGTAATGATGATATATAAACCACTAAATGAGTTTATTTTAGTAAAAGAACAGAAGCTTGATGAAGTATCAAAGCGTAATGGATTTACAGTTGTCGAATGGGGTGGAACTGAACTTCAATAAGGGGAGGATATTATGAAAAAGAAAAAAAGAAAATTAAAAAAGAGTGTTTCTGTCTCACTATTACTAATAATTATAGTTATTATTATTTTATTTATTTTTAAATGTTGTGATAAAAAGAGTTCAAATTCTACAAACGAAAATAAAAGCAATATCAGTTCTAATACAACTTCTAATATTTCAAATAGTAATATGAGTAGTAATGATAATTCGAATAGTAATATAAGTAGTAACACCAATTCGGATAGTAATATAAGTAGTAATAATAACTCAAATAAAAGTAATATTAATTCAAATAGTAATAATATTAAGTCTAATAATAATTTAAGTAATAATAGTAATGTAAATAATAATATAGTTGGAAAAACAAGTAAAGGTTATGAAATAAAAAAAATAGATGGATTATATTATATTAAAGGAATACTAGTAGCTAATAAAACTTATCCTTTACCTAGTACGTATGCCCCTGGTGATTTGTTATCAGAATTTACGATTGCTTTTACTAAAATGAAAAATGATGCGGCTAAAGAAGGAATTACTTTGACAGTTGTAAGTGGTTATCGTTCTTATACACGGCAAACAACTTTATATAATAATTATGTAGCACGTGATGGAAAAGCTAATGCAGATACTTATTCTGCACGTCCAGGACATTCTGAACATCAAACTGGATTAGCAGCAGATTTGAATCTTGTTGATACTAGTTTTGAAAATACCAAAGCAGGTAAGTGGTTGGCTCAAAATTGTTATAAGTACGGTTTTATTTTAAGATATCCAAAGGGAAAAGAGTCAATTACTGGATATATATATGAGCCATGGCATTTTCGTTTTATAGGTGATGAAGCTAAAAATTTATATAATGATGGTAGTTGGCTTTCTTTAGAAGAATACTTAGGTATTGATAGTAAATACTAGAATTAACCTAGTATTTTTTTTAGTCTTTGCTATAATAAAATCCATTGTGGAGGTATTTATGGATAGTAATCAAAAAAAACTTTTGAAAGAAGATATTTCTGATATTAATAGTTTAAACAAAGATGAGTTTCTATTAATGATTAAATATTGTTTAGAATCTTATATTAAAAGTTTTCTTGTATTTGGTAATAATAGTCTTGTAACTCAAGATAGTTTTAATGTTTTTAAAGAATATATAAATATTATTCAAGAAAGAAAAAAGATTGTTAAATTTTTATTACAAAACAGTAAGTACATAGATTTTGAAGAAGCAAATGAATTATTAATTTCGATGGAAGATTTAAATGAGAAGACTATTCTTTATTATTATCGTGTTTTAGATGATATAGTGGATGCCTGTGATTGTAAGGATGAATTTCGAGCACAAAGAATAAATAAGGATTTTAATACTTTAATAGAGACAGATGATTATTGTGCTGAAGCTAGTGGCTTGATAATGACTTTTGATGATGTTCAAAGATTTTTAGGCTATCCTGATGAATTCTGGAAATATGTAGATAAGAAAATTACTTATATAGATAGTCGTAAAGAGGAAAATGACAAATTCTATAGTACTTTAATGAGATTTGATAAAAATAATTGTTTAATTGACATAAAAGTAATAGTTCCATACATTATTAATTTGAAAACAGCTTTAGTTAATATTCATGAATTTAAGCATGCTTATGATTTATATAATTTATTAGGGCAATCTATTGATGAAAAAGATCCTATATATGAACAAAGTGCTTGTAATACTGAAAAAATATTTGTTAAAGAATATGTATTAAAACAATTTAAATATAAAAAATAGTTAATTAAATATATTTTTTTGATGTATAATAATTATGGTGATAGTATGAAATTCAATAAGTTAATACCAGAGTTAAGTGTTAGTAATCTTGAAAAAAGTATTAAATTTTATCTTGATTTAGGATTTGAAATTAAGTACGAACGTAAAGATGATAAATTTTGCTTTATTGAGTATGAAGGAAATCAGCTTATGTTAGAACAACTTAATAACCATTGGGATATTGGTGTTCCAATAGAATATCCTTATGGTAGAGGTATAAATATTAGTATGGAAGTTAATGATATTGAATTAATAAGAAATAAGGCTTTAGCTTGTGGTTATAAAATATTTATTGATATTATAGATAGTGAATATAAAGTTAATGATAAAATATATCATGACCGTGAATTTTTAGTTCAAGATCCTGATGGTTATTTATTAAGATTTAATGATTAGGAGGCAATATGAAATTTTTTGAAAGGTTAAAAACTATTTCTAATAACTTAAAATTATATAGGACAAAAATGACAATGAATCATACTACTTATGAAATTCTTAAGGAGTTAGATAAGTATACTCAAAAAGTTAAAGAAGAGAATAGATATTATTTACTTGCTACAACTTTTATAAAGGAAAAATTATTAAATTCTAAAGCTACAGATGAAGGTAAAAAATATTTATTTGATTTATATAAAGAGTGGGATGATTATGGAAGTATACCATTAGAACTTGGAATTTATATTGAATCATTTGTAAATAATAAAGATATTAATTTTGGTATTCATAGACCTGGTAATAGTATTGTTGATAATATTGATATTAGTAATAATGATGTATTATGTAATATATTTACTAATGGTTTAAAAAACTATGGTGATTTATCAAGTGGGATTGTTTCTAATGAAATAGTATCACCATCTAAGACTGTATCTTTTTGTAATAGTATGTTAGATGCTGTTATTCAAATTAAGACAAGTTATAAGGGATCTTCTGGCGGTATAATAGTAGCTTTACCAAAGGATTTAGTAGAAAAAGATGGTACACTTATTTCTGGTAAAGAAAAAGATGTATATAATATTATTGATAATACGCTTTATATTAAACCCGAATATCTATTAGGATATATTGCTCAAGATGATGGTGTCTGTACGTTTTATCCGAAAGATATATTTATAAAATATGATAAGCAATTGTAGTTTAATTGCTTATTTTTTGAGGTGATGTAAATGATTTTGAATGTTAGTGGAAGAACTGATATTATTGCTTTTTATACCTCTTGGTTTATGAAAAGATATAAGGAAGGCTATGTTGATGTTCGTAATCCTTTTTATGAAAAACAGGTTAGTAGAATTTATTTTGAAGATGTGGATGCTATTGTATTTTGTACAAAAAATCCTTTACCTATTATTAAATATTTACCTAGTATTAATCATACTCTTATTTTTCATGTGACTTTAACTCCTTATAAACATGATTTAGAGCCTAATGTTATTCCTAAAGGGAAGATAATTGATGCTATAAAGAAGATTAGTGGTATAATTGGCAGTGATAATATATATGTTAGATATGATCCTATTATTATTAATGATGTTTATAATATTGATTATCATATTAAAGCTTTTGAGCATTTATGCGAATTATTAGATGGTTATGTTAAACACATAATTATTTCTTTTGTTGATTATTATAAAAATGTTGATTATAATAAAAAAATATTAAATATAAAGCAATTAACAGAAGATGATTACAAAGCTATTGGTGAAAATTTTAGTAGAAGTGCTAAAAAACATAATATTATGGTTCAAACTTGTTGTGAAGATAGAAATTTAGTTGAGTATGGTTTCATTAAAAGAGATTGTGTAGATCATCAGTTAATATTTAAACTTACTGGTAAAACTAATTTTCCAAAATGGAAACAAAGAAGTTGTAATTGTGTTAGTATGGTAGATATAGGTATGTATAACACCTGTAGTCATTATTGTAAATACTGCTATGCAAATTATGATGAAAATGCTGTTCATAATAATGTTTTGAAACATGATGATAATTCCTCTTTGTTAATTGGATATTTACAAGATGATGATATAATTAAAGTTAGAAAAAAATAAGTGCAACCAAAAATTAACATAAAAACAACCTAAAGGTGGTAGAACGCAACTGGGTTTTATTATATGATTTTGACGAGGTGAAAGAAATGAAGTTTAGTGAAAAATTAGTAAATCTTAGAAAACAAAATAAGATGTCACAAGAACAATTAGCTAGTATGTTAGATGTATCTAGACAGGCTGTGTCAAAATGGGAATCAGGTACTACTTATCCAGAAATGGATAAATTAATAACAATGTGTAAAATATTTAAATGTAGTTTAGATGATTTAACTAATGATGAAGTTGCTGAAATTAATTTTGAAGAGAAGAAAAAGAATAATTTTCTTTTTGAAGCTCTTGATATGGTTGTAAAAACGTTAGATATGTTAAAAGCTATGACATTTAAACAAATAGTTAGTTGTATATTTTCAATGGGATTTCTTGCCCTTGTTCTTTTAATTCTTAAATTACCAGTTGATTATATTATTTCTTTAGGTAATCGTGTTATAATACATCTCAATTTTTTACCTAATATTTTTTCAAATATTTGGGTTTTTTTGGTAACTATTGCGTATGTAGCAATTTATTTTGTAACACTTGTATATGTTTTTAAAAGTCGATATCTTGATCAATTTGAATATACCTCTAGAGTAACTATAACTAATAAAGAAAATAAAGATACTCTGAAACCAAATAAATTAATAGAATCTATAGCAATTAATAATAATCAAAATAATAGTTTTTTCCGAGTATTTGGTTTAATTGTTATGATATTAATTAAATCTATAATAGTCTTTTTATTAGTACCATTAATTGTTACGTTTGTATGCTTATTTGCAGCATTAATAATTACTATTATTTTATTATTTAAGAAAGTTATATATATCGGAGTTATTTTAGGTATTATATTTGGTATTTTACTAAATTATGTTATATTAGAATTGGGTTATGATTTTCTTTTTAATAAAAAAACATCAGTTCAAAGAATATTTATTATGCTTATTATATCCATTGCTGGTATTGGAATAGCAATAGGAATATTTGCCTACGAAATTTCTATAACCCAATATATTAATGAATCACCAGTAAGTTATAAAGCAGAGTTAGTTAAAGAATACGATATGAATGATAAATTATATATTTATGATTTATCTTATTATAACAATGAATTCATAGAATATGAAACTGATGAAAATTTAAAGGATAAAATTAAAGTTAAAGTTATTTATAATGACTCATATCATAATATTGATATTAGAAAATATGATGATGGTATCGGAATTTATTTTTTAGATAACGATAATATTATTAATAATAAAGAATTATTAGAGTTAGTTATTAAAGATTTAAGCAAGAAAAAAATTCATAACTATAATTATTTGGATGATTATAAAATAGTTATAATTAGTAGTAGTAAAAATATAGAAAAAATTAAAATAAATAATGAGAATAAACTTTTAGAAGAAAAAAAACAGAATGAACAGGAAATAAATAATGAATATCAACAACAAATTAATCAATATGAGCAAGAAATACTAGAATTAAATGAACAGATCGAAGTATTAAATAATAAAATAAATACTTTAGAAGATACTAATAGCAATCTAAAAATTGATATAGAAAATTATAAAGATAAAATTAAAGAGTATAAAGAAAATTTAAATAATTTACTAGAAGAATAGTCCATAACTATTTTTTTAGGTTATAATATCTATTAGACGAATTAGAGGTGTGTTATGAACAAAAAAGAAATAGGTATAAATTTGACAAAATTACGCAAAAAAAATAAATTGACAACTAGTGAATTAGCTAATAAAATACATGTTAAAGAAAAAAATATTATAAAGTGGGAAGAAGGAAGAAAACTTCCTAGTTTATATAATATAAAAGTTTTAGCACGTTTATATGATGTGAAAATATCAAAAATTATTGATGAAGAAATTTTACTTAATTTATTGATAAAAAATAAAAAAGTAAATATTATTCAAATAGTATTAATTTTTTTACTAATTTTAATATTAGCATTAATTCTTTTACTTCCTATACATTTTAATAAATATAAAACATCTGATATTAAAATATATAGTTTTAATGGAGAAAGTGATAACTTTTTATTTAGAGATGGTTTACTTATGATTTCTGATGATAAAAAGTATATTGAAATATCTAATTTTGATGTAAAAAATAATCTTGATGTTAAAAGTATGAGTATTAATATTGCATTTAATGAATCTATTTGGACAGTTAAAGATTATCAAAAGAAAGAAAATGAATCGGCACGAGAATGGTTAAATAAAATAAAATTTAATGAATATGGAAAAATAGTAGAAAATGAGTTAATTGATGCAAAAAAACGTGATGATTCATTTATTAAGTATGATACAATTATTTTCCCTAATGATTTTAAAGTGGAGATAAATTATTGTACTAAAGACGAATGTACTGTAGAAATATTAGATATTGAAGCTTCTAAATTAGAATCAGATAATAAAATAAGAAAATAAATTTTTAGTCACTTTAAAGTCACTTTCTTAATATATAATTTTTTTGTGGAGGAAATTATGGAAATATTAAAAGTGGAAAATTTGGTCAAAACATATAAGACCGGTGATAGTAAATTTAATGCTGTTGATCATTTGACATTCAGTATTGAAAAAGGGGATTTTGTAGCTATTGTAGGTGCTAGTGGAAGTGGTAAATCAACACTATTACATTTGTTAGGTGGAGTTGATAGACCAACTAGCGGTAAAGTTTTTATTGATGGAACTGATATATATAATTTAGATAATAATGCGTTAGCAATCTTCCGTCGTAGACAGGTAGGTATTATTTATCAATTTTATAATTTAATACCAATTTTAAATGTAATTGAAAATATTACTTTACCTTGTGATTTAGATAAAAAAAGAGTTGATCCTAAACGTTTAGATGATTTATTAGAAACGCTTAAACTAAGTGATAGAAAGACTCATTTACCTAATGAATTATCAGGAGGACAGCAACAAAGGGTATCGATAGGACGTGCTATAATTAATGAACCAGCCATTATGTTAGCAGACGAACCAACAGGAAATTTAGACTCTAAAGCAAGTGAAGAAATTGTTACATTGTTAAAACATGCTAATCAAAAATATAATCAAACTGTTATAATTATTACTCATGATTTAGAAATTGCAGCGACTGCTAATAGGGTGATTACAATTGATGATGGAAAAATAGTCAAAGATGAGAGGAATTAATTATGAATATTCTAAATCATTTGACAATAAAAAATTTAAAACTAAATAAAAAAAGAACAATTGTAACAATAGTAGGAATTATTCTATCAACTGCACTAATTTGTGCAATTGCTGGTTTTGCAACTAGTTTTATGAAATCAATGAAGTATCGAGCTATTTTAGATACTGGGGATTATCATATTGCATATTTAGACGTTCCAGAAGATGAAATGAAGTACATTAAAGATAATCGATATACAGAAAGTTTTTATCAAACTAATTCTTTAGGATATGCTAAATTTGATAATAAGAATGAATTTAAACCATATCTTTATGTTGAAGAATATGATTCAAATGCCTTACATAAGAGTGGTATCAAAGTAGTAGAGGGTAGATTACCACAAAATGAAAATGAACTTCTTATACCAGAGCATTTATGTGATTATGGTTATACATGTAAGATAGGTACAAAAATTAATTTAGAGATTGGCAAAAGAATTAGTGTTGATGGATTTGAACTAGATCAAAGTAATCCTTATTATGATTATGATGAGGATTTGGAAGAATATGTAACTAGCAAAGAGACTATTACTAATAGTAAAAATCATGAATACACTATTGTGGGTATTATGGAAAGAGCTAGTTATGAGCTTGAAGAATATTCGTCCCCAGGATATTTAAGTATAACTTTTAATAATAATATAAATAGTAATAAATCAAATATTTATATAAAATATAAAAAACCTAAAGATATTATGAATTATTTTTGCAAGGCAACTGCCACTAATGATGGTGAGTATGATAAATGCTTAAATAATAGTGATTATGAGAAAAAGCTTGATTACATTTATAATAGCGAGGTATTAAGATGGGAAGGTGTAATTAGATCAGATAAGACAAAGACTTTTCTTTTAGGTATTATATCTTTTGTTATTGGAATTGTTGTTATATCAAGTATTTTAGTTATTAGAAATAGTTTTAGTATCTCAATTACAGAACGTTATAAACAATTTGGTATGTTAGCAAGTATTGGTGCTACCCAAAAACAAATAAGAAAAAATGTTTTGTTTGAAGGATTTATTTTAGGTGCTATTGCTATTCCTTTAGGTATATTATTAGGAATTATTGCTGATATAATTTTAGTTAATGTTGTTAACTTAATAGCTCAACAATCTAATTTATTAGACGGTGATAAATTATTATATTTAAGCATTCCAATACTTCCTATTATCATAACTATTATTATATCTAGTTTGACTATTTTAGTATCAGCTTTAATACCAGCTATAAAAGTAGCACGTATTTCTCCAATGGAAGCAATTAGAAGTAATAATGATGTAAAAATAAAAGCACGAAAATTAAAGAGTTCTAAATTGATAAAGAAAATATTTGGTATTGGTGGAGAAATAGCTAATAAGAATTTAAAACGTAGTAAGAAGAAATATCGAACAACCATTATTTCAATTGTTGTAAGTATTGTCATTTTTATATCATTATCCTCATTCGTTGAATACGGCTTTAAATTAACTAATATTTATTATCAAAATCCAAACTATAATGTGCTTATATTTGCTAAGAATGGTTTAGCTAATACGTCAGTTGAAAAAATGTTTGAGGAGTATGAGAGAATATCTAAACTAGATGGAGTTGAGAAATACGCATATAGTAAGGGTATATCTGCAAGTGTACCTATAGAATATAAAAGTGATGATTGGGTTAAATACTATTATAATGGGGATACTAATAATATAGAAGAAACAGAAATTTATGCTCAAATGCATGTATTTAATGATGAAGAATATGAAAGATTGACAGAGGGATTAAATCTTAATGATTATGACAAGGAAAATGGTGTTATACTTATTGATAACCATGTCATTTATGATAATAACAAGCAAAAAGTAGTCAAGTTTTTAAATATAAATAAGAATGATAAGATAACTATTACATTAACTGATAAAAGTAAAATGGATGTAACTATTTCAGGGTATGCCAATATTGAAAAGAGTGCGATGGAACACGAGGACTTAGAATTTATTGTATCAAAAGAATTTGTTAAAAAACATCCTGAATTGTTTAAGGATGCTATTGCATCAGGTTTATCTTTGAAATGCTCTGATAGTAAAGAGGTAACTAAGTATGTAGATAATTATAATAAAAACACTAATAATGATAAATTGATAGTTTACGATGGTATTGAAGAAGCTAAACAACAGAATGCTTTTATCTTAATTATATCAATATTCTTATATGGCTTTATTGCTGTAATAGCGCTTATTGGTGTAACTAATATATTTAATGTTATTACTACTAACATGATGCTTAGAAGTAAAGAATTTGCAATGTTGAAAGCTATTGGAATGACAGATAAAGAATTTAAAAAGATGATTAATCTAGAAAGCTTATTATACGGATTAAAATCCTTAATTATCGGCTTGATTATTGGACTTATTTTATCTTATAAAATATTTGATATATTCTCTAGTAATATGATTAATAGTTATTATATACCACCAATTAAAGCTATAATTATATCTATTATCTTTGTTTTCTTAATTATATTTATTACAATGCGTTACTCTTATAATAAAATAAATAAACAAAATATAATTGAAACAATACGTAATGATAATATATAAAAAGGCTTCGGCCTTTTTATGATATAATGAGTAGGTGATGTGTATGCAAAAGATATTATTAATTGAGGATAATGAATATATTATAAAAGGATTAGTACATTCTTTAAATCAAGCAGATATGGATGTTGCTGTCTGTCAGAATAAACAAGATATCATTGATATTAAATTTAATGATTATGATTTAATTCTTTTAGATGTTACTTTACCAGATTTAAATGGATTTGATTTATGTAAAGAAATTAAAAGTAATTATCAGGTACCAGTTATATTTTTGACAGCTAAAGATGAAGAAGAAGATATTGTTTTAGGTTTTGATTTAGGTTGTGATGACTATGTAACTAAACCATTTAAAACAAGAGAATTGATAGCTAGAATTAGACGAATTATAAATAAAGATAATAAATATATTAAATGCCAAAATGTTAAAATAGAACTATATTCAAAAAAAGTATATGTTGATGATTCAATTATTGAATTAACAGCTTTAGAGTATAAAATATTATTATTACTATTTATGAATATGAATAAAGTGGTTACTAGACAATATATCTTAACTAATATTTGGGATTATAGTGATAACTTTGTAAATGATAATACTCTAACAGTATATATTAAAAGAATTAGAGCTAAATTACACAATGATACTTTCATTAAAACTATAAAGGGAATCGGTTACCGAGTTGATAGTTAATGAAAAGGGATAATATTAAACCAATTTTAATTGTTATGGGAATAAACTTGTTATTATCTATTATAGTTATTATCTTTTTAACTAGATATCAATATCAACAATATGTATCTAATGTTAATAATATATTATTACAAATCATAGGTAAAGATGAACATAAAAGTGTTCAAATATTAAATGAAGAAAAACCAAACTATGATAAAGTTAATCTTAGTAAATATGGTATTAATGAATCTACTGCAGTTATTAATAGTATGTATACTACATATCAGCATCAAGTTTTTATTAATATTATTATTGTCATTATAATAAACATAATATTTACAGCTTTAATATGTTTAATTATCTTAAAATATAATAAAAAAATATTAGAAATGACTAATTATGTTCATAAATTGAATAATCGTGATTATGAATTATTGATTGCTGAAAATAATGAAGGTGAATTATCAAAACTTCAAAATGAATTATATAAAGTAACTATAACTTTAAAAGAAGAAAATGTAAAAGTCAATGATCAAAAATTATATTTAAAAAAAACAATATCGGATATTTCTCATCAAATAAAAACACCTTTAACAAGTATTAATGTATTAGTTGATTCTTTAAATGATCCGGATATGGATTTACAAATACGCAACGAGTTTTTAAGCTCTATTTCAAAAGAAAGTTCTAAAATAGAATTTTTAGTTGTTACACTTCTTAAATTAGCACGTTTTGATTCTAATGTCATTACTTTAAAAAAAGAAAAAATAAATGTAACCGATTTATTAACTGAAGTTCAAGATAATTTAGCAATACTTATTGAACTTAAAAATATTAATATTAATTTTAAAGGAAATCATGATATTACTTTTATTGGAGATTATAAATGGGAAGTAGAAGCTTTAACAAATATATTAAAAAATTGTCTAGAACATACACCAAATAAAAAAAATATTTATTTAAGTTGCTTTGATAATGCTTTATATACTAAAATAATTATTAAAGACGAAGGTGAGGGTATAGATAAAGAGGATTTGAAACATATCTTTGAACGTTTTTATAAGGCAAAAAATAGTAGTAATGATAGTGTGGGTATTGGACTTTCTCTATCTTATACAATTATTAAGCAAGATAATGGTTATATCAAAGTTAAATCAGTATTAAATAAAGGTACAACATTTGAGATTAAATATATGAAATAAATTAATTTATATATTTATCTTTAATGATAACATCTATAAAATAATAATTAGATTTATGAAAGTGTAAAAATTTATACTTTTTTTTTATTATAAAATAAAGTATAATAATTTTGGTGATTTATTATGAGTAAAAAGAAAATTATAATTTATATATTAGTAACAGTTATTGTTGGAACAATAGTATTTTTAATTATTAATAATTTTATAGGAAAAGAAGATATAAATAAGAACAGTGATAGCAATAGTAATAGCAATGTTATTGAAACAACTGAAAAACAAACAATCACTATTGATTATAAAATGTATCAAGAATTAAGATCAGAAGTATATGAAAGTGAAACGTTTGCTATTGTACTAATGAATTCAGAAGATGAGGTTAGTAAAACATTTAAAGAGGAAATATTATATAGTTTTAAAGAGCGAGATTCTAAGGTATATGAATTAGATACTAATAAATTAAGTGATTCTGAATTATCAGGGGTTATAACTGATATAACTGATATTATGGGTTATGATAAACCATCTATTGTAACTCCAACTTTAATTGTTAGTAAGAAGGGAAAAATTGTTTATAAACAAGAAGGATTAACATATAGTCCAGATATTACATCACATCTAGATGATGAGAACATAGAATAGAGGAATTATGAATACAAAAATTATTGAAGAAATAAGTGAAAGTTTAAAAATTACACAAAAACAAGTGGAAGAAACATTAAAATTATTGATGGATGGTAATACCATTCCTTTTATAGCACGTTATCGTAAAGAGGTAACTGGTAATTTAGATGAAGAGTTAATTAGGTCTATTAATGAAGTTTATGAATATCAAGTTAATCTATTAAAACGTAAAGAAGATGTTATCCGTTTGATTGATGAAAAAGGTTTAATGACTGATGATTTAAAAACTAAGATCATGAATTGTGAAAAATTAGTTGAAATAGAAGATTTATATAGACCATATAAAGAAAAGAAAAAAACTAAAGCTACAGAAGCTATTAAAAACGGATTAGAGCCATTAGCTAAAATGATAATGTCATGTCCTTTAAAAGGCAGTATTGCTGATATGGCTTCAAAATTTGTTAATGAAAATGTTAAAGATGTAGAAAATGCAGTTATAGGTGCCGAATATATTATAGCTGAATGGATATCTGATAATGCTTATTATAGAAAATATATTCGAAATAATATGTATCGTAATGGAATAATAAAATCAAGTATAAAAAAAAATGCTACTGATGAAAATAAAATATATGAAATGTATTATAATTATGAAGAATCTGTATCAAGAATTAAACCACATCGTATTTTAGCTATTAATCGTGGTGAGAAAGAAAATGTATTATCAGTTAAAATTGATATAGATAAAGAACAAATTATTAATTTCTTAGAAAGTAAATGTATAAAAAATAATGATAGTTTTTGTGCACCACTTATTAAGGATGCTATTTTAGATAGTTATAAACGTTTAATATTTCCATCAGTTGAGAGAGAAGTAAGAAGTGATTTAACTGAAAAAGGTGAAATAGCCGCAATAGATAACTTTGGCAAAAATCTTGAATGTTTACTATTAACTCCACCAATGAAAGAAAAAGTTGTTTTAGCATTTGATCCAGGTTATGTAAATGGTTGTAAATTAGCTATTATTGACAAAACAGGTAAATACTTAGATTCAACTGTTATTAAACCTTTCTTAAATAGTAATATTGAAGAAAGAATTAAAAGTTGTAAAGATATTGTTGTAAAACTAATAAAAAAATATAATGTTGATATTATCGCTATTGGTAATGGTACTGCATCTCGTGAATCAGAAAAATTTTGTGCAGAAATGATTAAAGAATATAAATTGGATTGTAAATATGTAATTGTTTCAGAAGCTGGAGCATCTATTTATAGTGCTTCTAATATTGCAATTGAAGAATTTCCTGATTTAGCAGTTGAAAAAAGAAGTGCAGTATCAATTGGTAGAAGATTGCAAGATCCTTTAGCAGAACTTGTAAAAGTTCCACCAGAAGGAATAGGAGTAGGCTTATATCAACACGATATAAGCTCTAAAAAACTATCAGAGAGTTTAGATTTTGTTGTATCTAAAGCCGTTAATAGTGTTGGAGTTAACATTAATACAGCATCTCCATCGTTACTAAAGTATGTATCTGGTATAAATAAAAAAAATATTGAAAAAATAATTAATTATCGTGAAGAAAATGGAAGAATTAATTCTAGAGAAGAAATCAAAAAGAAAAAACTTCTTAGTGATAAAGTTTATGAGCAAGCAATAGGTTTTCTTCGAATAACAGAAGGAAGTAATATTTTAGATGAAACAGCAATCCATCCTGAAAGTTATGATATCGCACTTAAGTTACTTAAAGAACTAGAATGTAATCTCCAAGATGTAGGCAGTCAAAAATTAATTGATAAACTTAATAATATAGATATAAATACTTATAAAGATATATTAAGTACTGATGTATACACATTAGAAGATGTTATAAGTAGTTTAAAAAAACCAAATCGTGATCCTCGAGATGAAATGCCTCAACCAATATTAAAAAGTGACGTATTAAATATTGAAGATTTACGTGTTGGCATGAAACTACAAGGAACAGTTCGTAATGTAGTTGATTTTGGTGCTTTCATCGATATTGGTCTACATAATGATGGTTTAGTACATATATCTAAAATATCTAAAGAATATATAAAACATCCATCAGATGTATTGAGTGTAGGAGATATAGTTGATTGTTATGTTGAAGAAATATTTAAAGATAAAGAAAAAGTTTCACTAAGCTTATTAGAAAAATAATTTATAATTACTGTTATTAATGCAGTAATTTTTTTTGTTAGTAAAAAAGGAAATCATTATCTTTTAGATAATAATTATATAGGAGGTAATGATTTATGGAAAATAAAAAATGGTACTCGGGTAAGTACGATAGAGTATTTAAAGAAGTAATGTTAAATGAAAATAATAGGGATATATTAAAAATGTTACTAGAGAAAATATTAGATATTGTTATTTATGATATAGAAGTATTAAATGTAGAAAGTATTATTGGTAATATACATGTTAAAGGTAAAAGATTAGATTTAAATTTAAAAACTAATATAGGTAAGATTAATGTAGAAGTTAATTCTACTAATAAAGATTATGTACATAGTAAAAACTTTTCATATCTAGCTGATTTATATTCACATGACATACAAGTAGGTGAAGTATATAATTATCATACAAAGTATATACAAATTAATTTATCAATATGAATTGAGCAAAAAGATCAAACCTATAAGTATATATAAAGTAATGGATGAAGATAAAAATACATATGTAGATAATTTTATAATATATGATGTGAATATGGAATATTATAAGGAGTTGTGGTATACTAAAGACATAAAGAAAGTTAAAGATAATATATTACTAGTCATGTTAGGATTAGATAAGAAAGACTTGATAGAGCTTTCAAAAACAGACAAGGTGGTGTCAAAGTATATGGAAGAAGTAGAAAGAGTAAATGAGAATCCAGAGTTTAGAGAATATATAAGTTATGAAGAAGAACAGAGAAAGATACGTAATACTTTAATATCTGAAGCAAGAAAAAGTGGCTTTGAACAAGGAATTGAACAAGGTCTGGAACAAAAAGAAAGAGAGATAGTTAAAAATTTATTAGCTAGTGGTATGAAAGTAGAAGAAATTGCTGAAATTATTGGGTTATCCGAAGATGAGATTAAGAAAATAAAAGATACTGATTAGTATTTTTTTTATGACAGATTGGACACAATAATGGAGCAATATGAATTTTATTAATATATATTGTATAACAAAAAAAAGAAGTTGCCCCCTGAGCAACTTCCATAAAAGAATAAAAAGGGGTTGGCTAGTGTGATACTAGCTCCAATTCGATTAATTCCGAATTGGTACTTCATATATTAATCTAAAAAGAGTTATTTGTCAAGTTTTTTTTGAAAAAAATATAAATTATTAAATTTATAGCTTTTATGATATAATAACATTGTTTTGCTTTGGAGGATTATTATGAAATTAAAAAGCTTAATAATATTATTACTACTTATATTATTATGTGGATGTGGTAAGAAACAAATAGAATGTATTTATAAGAATGAAAAAGATGAAAATATGAAATCATATATGCGAGTGACTTTGGTATATGAAGATGAACTTATTAAATCAGAAAAGTTATATGCTGTATATCAATTTAAAGATGAAGAATCAGCATCTAAAAATTATAGTACTATAGAAAAAATATTGGAGCAGGATTCTTCTGTAAAACTAGAACAAATGGATGAGCGGATAGTAGCTCAAGGTGAAAAAGATATTACGAGTATGCAATATGATAAAAAAACGAAAGTTGCATATTATGAACAATTAGGGTATACTTGTAAATAGATAATATGATATAATTGTCTTAGGTTGGAGGGATAAAAAATGAAGAAGAAGTTAAGCATAGCTTTAGCTGCTTGTGCAGTTGTACTTATGACTGGTTGTGGAAAGACAGATAAGTTAACTTGTACTAACGAGCAATCTTTTGGTTCAGCTACATTGAAAACAGAGGCAGTAATAACTTTTAAAGATGATTATGCTACAAAGACAGTAACTACAATGGTAGCAGAATTTGATAGTGAAGATACTGCAAATTCATTTGCTGATAACTACAAAGATAAAGAAGATTATGAAGTTAAGCAAGATGGTTCTAAAGTAACTATTACTCAAACTCAAACAGTAAGTAAAGATTCTGCTAAAGCTGATGAAAATAAAAAAGATTATGTTAAAGAGTATTTAGAAGGAAAAAGCTTTACTTGTAAATAAAAATTGGATTATTCCAATTTTTTTATTTTCTTCATATATATATGTTTGTTATAATAGATAAAAGAGGTGTAATATGAAGAAATATTTGTCTTTATTATTTATTTTACTATTAGTAAGTGCTTGTCAACAAAAAGAAGAAGAAAAAGTAAATGAGAAGATTTCTTCTCATGGAGAATTAATCTGTGTGTATAAAGAAAATAGAGTTAACGAGAATACTTTATATACTAGTTATTATTTGTTTTCATTTAATGATCAAGGAATACTGAAGGGTGCTACTGATCAAGAAATTATAGAGTTTACTAGTGATACAACAGATGAATTAAAATCAAAATATAAGAAAGCATTAGAAGAATCAATTAAAATATATGATGATGTTAAAGGAGTAAGCGTTATTAAAAAATTTGAAGATGATAAATATTCTTTTATAGTTAAAATGGATAATAACGAGATGGATGAAGAAATAAAGAATGATTATTCGTTAAATATGGATCGTATTAATACATATAAAACATTTGTGGCCCGTGGATATACTTGTGAATAAGTTTATGATATAATAATTATTGTAGGAGGAGTGTAAAATGGGGAAGTTAAAAAAAATAATATGTGAAAATAAAATTTTATTTATAACTTTTATAATTTGTTTTATTTTAATATTAGTTGAATGTACTTTTTTATTTACAGACAATAAAAAAAGTAAAGAAAATTATACTAGTAATACAAAAAAAACTAGTGTAAAGGATTTATCTGAAGAAAAAAAGAAAATACTAGGTATTAGTAGTAATAATAATGAAAGTAATTCTAATATAACTACTGAAAAAATTATTTCTAATAAAAATGAACAAATAAAAAAAGAAATATCAAATTCAAATGTTAATAAAAACTATCAAGAATATGAAAAACTTAGTGAAGAAGAAAAGAATAAACAAGAAGTTATCCCTTCTAAAGAAAAAGTTGATTTAGAAGTATTGGATAAAATAGATGATAATAAAGGAGATACTTTACCTACTAAATTTGATTTGAATGATGTTATAAAATTAAATTATGAAAATCAAGGAACTTATGGATTGTGCTGGAATTTTGCGTCTACAAAAGTTTTCGAGACTTATTTAGCTCTTAATGAAAAAAAGCAATATAATCTAAGTGAGATAGCTGTTGATTACCTGGGTTCGGAGCATTTGTATGATTCACATAAATTGCATAGTGGTGCTAATTTCGAAAATTATAATGATGTAGTAAAAAAATTAGGCGGTTTAATAGAACAAAATTACATGAATAGTGATTATTATCATGATTATACAGAGGAAGAATATCTAAATATTTTTAATTTACCACGTGTATCAATTGAAAATTATGAAGTTGTATATTTTCCAACTTTATATTCTTTTAATAATAAATTACAAAATACTGATTTTGAAGATGTAACTGAAGAAGATTTAATAAAATATAGAAATGCTATGAAAAAACATATTATGAATAATAGTGCATTGTATTTTGTTGTTCATGCTTTCACAACCTCTGCAGGGCCTAGTTATTTAAAAGGTAATTTACCTGAGGGGGAATATGCAAAATTAAATTGGCAAAATGCATTTTATTGTGAATATGATGATTGTTATGATAATTATGGTTCTAATACAAGGCATGCAATGGCAATAATAGGTTGGGATGATAATTTTGATAGACGAGTTTTTAGAAGAATAGATGAAAATGGAAATGTAACTATACCTAAACATGATGGTGCTTTTTTGGTAGCTAACTCTTGGAGTAATGAAAAAACTTATTATTATATTTCATATGATGATACAGAACTTTATTCTGAAATAGTTGGTATTAAAAAAGTGGATGATTTAGATTTTTCTAAAATGCTTAATTTAAATATTATTAGTGAAAAAATTAGAGGTGTTCTTCTTAAAGATTTTTCTGATAAAATAATTTCTAAAAATGGAATTGATTATATTTCATATGAAAATCTAGATAATATTTTATATTTGAATTTAAATAATTTGAATTTAACTAATGATGATATAAAATCATTGATTTATTTTAAAAATTTAAATATCTTGGATATTAAAAATAATAATATATCATCTCTAGATACTTTGGCAAGTTTAAAAAATTTGACAATGTTAGATGCAGATAATAATAATATTAGTGATATAACAGTATTATCTAATTTTTCTAAACTTAATTCTTTATCTTTAGCTAATAATCAAATTACAGATATATCACCAATAAAAAGCTTATCTGAATTAGAATTTATTAATTTAAGTAATAATAAAATAATTAATTATGAAAATACTTTTTCTAATTTAGAATATTTAAGTTTATTGAGTTTAGATAATTGTGATATTAATAATTTATATTTAAATTCTAATATAAGTTATACTTCATTAAATTTATCGAATAACCCAAATTTGAAATTAATGAATAAAATAAATGTATTTATAATAGAACTTAATAATAATAACTTAAATAATTTGGACATTTTAACTAATTTTAATGAAGAAGAATTAAATAGTTTATCAGTTAATAATAATGACATTAAAGATATAAGTGCTCTTACTAAATATAAAAAAATTGTTAGTTTAGATTTATCTAATAATAAGAACATTGAAAGTTATGAACCATTAAAAATATTATTCAAAAGAGAAAATACAAGTATTCAAAATGCATTAGATAATATTAATAAAAACATGTTAAATAGTATTATAAAAAAATATACTGATGATGATAAAAATGAAGAAGATGATTCATCAGAAGATGAAGTACAGGATGATGATTTCGAACTTTATCCTACTTATAAGAGTTTAAATTTAAGTAATTGTAATATAAGTGATTTATCAATGCTTGATGATTTTGATTTAAGCTTTTTAGATTTATCAAATAATAATATTACATCAATAGATGAATTAAAATTGGAAGACTTAATAGATTTAAACTTATCTAATAATAAATTAGAAAATGCTGATTTAACTAATCTATTTAATTCCAATATAGAAAATTTATATTTAAATAATACTGGGTTAACAAGTTTAAAAATAGATAAAAATATTAAAAAGGATTTCATTGCAACTCTAGATTTATCAAATAATGATATTACTGATATATCTTTATTGAATAATATTAAAAATATTGATATATTATCATTAGAAAATAATAAGAATTTTAGTAATTATAATTTAACAAATGAAATTTTATTTTTGAATTTATCTAATACAGCAGTTGATGATAATATAATGGATAAGATTGAATTAAAAGAAAATGGTTTAGTAAATTTATCTTCAAATAGAAATATTAAAAATATACCAGAATTATTGAAAAAAACATATGATAAAGCTATTACTTTAAATGAAGAGTTAAAAAATAAATATATAGAAGAAAATGAGATTGATATAACTTATTTTGAAAATCTCCAATACTTAAATAAAGAATATATATCAATGGATTTAATAATTAATGATTATACACTTAATACAATTCCTTATGGAAAATATTTAAATGTATATACTAATTATGATTTGACTTTAAATAAGGATGAGAATAAATATATAAATTTAATTAATTCTGAAAATTACGGGTTATTTAAATATTTAATCAAAAACCAAAGTGAGCTTAGCTTAAACAATATAGAATTAGATAAATCATATACAAAATTAAAAATAAATAATCCAATTGATTCATATATAACGATTAACTATGGGGAACAAAAATTTAAACTAAAATTTAACTAAAGGGAGTATTTCTCCTTTTTTGTTTAAAAAATAAAAAAAGGAGTCATAATGTATATGAATAGAAAATATAATATTTTAGCAATTATCACTTGACAGTGCTAAAAAAGAATGCTATACTTGTTCTAGCACTGGAAAAGTATAAGTGCTAAAGAGGTGATATTTTGCTTACAAGTAGACAGAATTTATTGTTGAAATTAATTATTGAAGAATATATTCAGACAGCTCATCCAGTAGGTAGTAAAGCAATATGTGAACGAATGGATTGTTCTAGTGCTACAATTCGCGCTGAAATGAGTGCACTTGAAGATTTAGGACTATTAGAAAAAACACATATATCTAGCGGTCGTGTTCCTAGTGAGAAAGGTTATCGTTATTATGTCGATAATATTATGCAACCGAAAGAATTGTCCGGAGAAGATATGTTAAAGTTACAATGTATAATGGATAATAAGTCCTTAACTATTAGTGATGTAATTTCTAAAAGTATGGAGATAGTAGCAGAAATGACTAATTATACAACTATTGTATTAGGAAAATCATCAAAAGATAATCTAGTTAGCAAAGTAGAAGTGATTCCAATTGATGATAATAATTTAGTTGCTATTGTTGTTACTGATAAAGGTCATGTAGAGCATAAGAATATATATATAGAAGGTAAAGTATCTAGTGCAGATATTAGTAAGACTATTGAGTTAATTAATAAGCTTATAATTGGTACACCAATAGATGAGGTAAGTTCATTTTTAGAATTTAATGTTAAACCAATTATTTCTAATTATGTACAACAACATGAAGTATTATATAATGCATTTTATAATGCGTTTACAGAATTTACTAATAATGCTAATCATGTAAATATGACAGGTAGAGTTAATATGTTAAAGCAACCAGAATTTAGTGATGCAGATAGAATAAGAGAAATAATCAGTAAGTTTGAAGATCAGTCACTAGTTAATTCTATTAAAGAAGAGGATAGCGGTATTAATATATATATAGGTAGTGAGAATAATTTTGATGATGATGTTACTGTTATCAAAACAAAATATGTTGTAGATGGAGAAGAAGGTACAATTGCTTTAATAGGACCAAAGAGAATGGATTATGATAGAGTAATAACTTTACTAAATTATATAAATGATAATATTAATAAATAGGAGGTATTATGGAAGAAAATGAAATAAAGAACGTAGAAGAAAAAGTGGAACAAGTTAAGAAAGATGATTCCAATGATACTTCTAAAATTGATGATGAAAATAAAGTGGAAGAAGTAGAAAAAAAACAAGAAGGAAACTCTGATAATAATTCTAAAGTAATTGAAGAAATGAAAATAGAAGACATCGAAGATGATGGTGAGCAGAGGAGTGTGGAAGAAGAGATAGATATTAGAAATAAGAAAAAGTTAAATGAAGCTTTTAATAAAATTAGTGAACTTGAAGATAAACTTATTCGTAAAGATGCTGAAATGGTAAATTATCGTAAACGTAAAGAAGACGAAATCAATAGAATGTTAAAATTTTGCCATGAAGATATGATAAAAGAAATTTTACCAATAATAGATAATTTTGAACGAGCTATAGTTGAAAATGATGGTGATGAATTATCGGAAGCAGAAAAGAATTATCGAGCAGGTATCAAAATGATATATTCTCATTTAGTAAATATGTTAGAACATTTTGATGTTAAACCAATAGATGGAAGCAATAAACCATTTGATCCTGTATATCATAATGCTATCATGCTAGAAAAACGTGAAGGTGTAGCACCTGGAATGGTTATTGAAGTATTACAAAAAGGATATTTATTAAAAGATAAAGTTATTCGTGCTGCAATGGTTAGAGTAAGTGAGTAATAATGGATCACAATAGTATAATCGATAGAAAAAATTATGATATTTATAAACATTCTGAAGATTATCCTAAAGCATTTATTTGTGATAAACCAATAGCTCCTGCTGTAGCACTTCTAAATAAAAAAGGATATAAAACCTTTGCAAGCTGTTCTGGTCATTATAAGGTAGAATTCTATGAATGGTTTGATGAGGATTTGAATTATTTAGAAGAAGTTAAAAGTGATAAGAAAGCTATTATAAAAAAAATTAATGAAAATAGTTTTGATTACTGGACTGAAGTAAAACATACACACATATATATATTATTTAATGAAAAATATAATTTTGAATCATTACCAACTGGATTTGAATTAAATCAAAGTAATGATGATTCAAAAACTCTTATTGAATGTGTAATTGATTATTATGATGAAAATGATGAAAGAAAAAAAAGAAATATTGTTGAAAAAGAAATTGATGAAAAATGTGATATATTAAAAAAATGGGCAGATAATTTGCCTGAAAGGGAAAGGTGATAATATGAGTAAAACAATTGGTATCGATTTAGGTACAACAAATAGTTGTGTATGTGTATATGAAGGTGGAGAAGCAAAAGTTATCGTAAATGCTGAAGGTGAAAGAACAACTCCATCAGTTGTAGCATTTAAAAATGGTGAGATTAATGTAGGTGGAATTGCTAAAAGACAATCAGTTGTTAATCCTGATACAGTAAGTTCTGTTAAAAGATTAATGGGAACTAAAAAGAAAGTTAAAGCTAATGGTAAAGAGTATACACCAGAAGAAATTAGTGCAATGATTTTAGGAGATTTAAAGAAAACAGCTGAAGCTTATTTAGGTGAAACTGTTACTAAAGCAGTTATTACTGTTCCAGCATACTTTAATGATTCACAGAGACAAGCTACTAAAAATGCTGGTAAGATTGCTGGATTAGATGTAGAAAGAATTATTAATGAACCAACTGCTGCTGCTTTAGCATATGGACTTGATAAGCAAGATGAAACTCAAACAGTATTAGTTTATGACTTAGGTGGTGGAACATTTGATGTGTCTGTCCTTGAGTTAGGTGATGGTGTATTTGAAGTTAAGTCAACTAGTGGTAATAACCATTTAGGTGGAGATGACTTTGATGAACGTATTATTGAGTTTATTGTAAAAGACATTAAGAAAGAACATAATATTGATTTATCTGATGATAAAATGGCAATGCAAAGAATTAAAGAAGAAGCTGAAAAAGCTAAGAAGAGTTTATCTTCTGCTACAACAACAACAATTAGCTTACCATTTATAGCACAAGGCGTTAGTTATGAATCAACTCTTACAAGAGCTAAGTTTGAAGAACTTGTTGATGATTTAGTAGAAAGTACATTAGAACCAGTTCGTAAGGCATTAAAAGATGCTAAGTTAAAGGCTAGTGATATTGATAAAGTATTATTAGTTGGTGGTTCTACACGTATTCCAAAAGTACAAGAAATTGTTAAGAAAGAATTAGGAAAGGAACCTTCTAAAGGTGTTAATCCAGATGAAGTAGTTGCTATGGGAGCTGCTATTCAAGGTGGTGTTTTAACTGGCGATGTAGCTGATATCGTATTACTTGATGTTACACCATTATCGTTAGGTCTTGAAACATTAGGTGGAGTATGTACAATATTAATTCCAAGAAATACAACTATTCCAACTAGTAAGTCACAAGTATTCTCAACAGCAGCTGACAATCAACCAGCCGTAGATATTCATATTTTACAAGGCGAAAGAAGTATGGCAGCTGATAATAAAACATTAGGTAGATTCCAATTATCTAATATTCCACCAGCACCAAGAGGAGTACCACAAATTGAAGTTACATTTGATATTGATGCTAATGGTATTGTAAATGTTAAGGCTAAAGATTTAGGTACTAACAAAGAACAATCAATCACAATTACTGCATCAACAAATCTTTCTGATGATGAAATAGATAAGATGGTAAAAGAAGCAGAAAAGAATCGTGAAGCAGATGAAAAGAGAAAAGAAGAAGCTGATACAAGAAATGATGCTGAACAAATGATCTTTGCAACAGAAAAAGCTATTAAAGATTTAGGCGATAAAGTTGACTCTAAAGATAAAGAAAAAGCTGAAAAACAAATTAAAGAATTAAAAGAAGCTTTAGAGGGTAATGATTTAGATGATATTAAGAAAAAACAAGAAGCATTAAATGAAACAACTATGTCTTTAGCATCTAAGGTTTACGAAGAAGCTGCAAAAAATCGTGAACAAGAAACTACAACTACAGAATCTAAAGATAGTGATGATGATTCTTCATCAAGCGATGTAATGGATGCTGAATTTGAGGAAAAATAATTATGTGAAGTTCTAGATCTCTAGAACTTTACTTTATAGATAGGAGAGAATATGGAATACAAAACACGCGAAGATGTACCTACTGAATATAAATGGGATTTAACATTGAGATATAAAGATGACCAAGAATGGGAAGCTGATTATCATGCATTAACAGAGAAAGTAAAAGAGATAGAAAAATACAAAGGAAAAGTAGTGGATTCATCTGAAAATCTATTTAATGCATTAAGTAAATATTTTGAAATAGATGAAAAACTAGGAAAGCTTTATGTATATGCTAGTTTAAAGAATACTGAAGATTTAGGCAAGAGCTCTAATAAATTAATGCTTGATAAAGCAAGCAATTTATATACACAATTTTCTTATTATTCTTCTTATTTAGAACCAGAAATATTATCTTGTAATGAAGATATTATAAAAAGATATATTGAAGAGTTTGATAATTTGAAAGAATATGAATTCTTTTTGACCCGTTTATTAAGAACAAAAGGACATATATTGTCAGAAGAAAATGAGAAAATGATATCTTTATTAACAAAAACTAATGGATCATTTTCTGATGCCTCTAGTATTTTAAAAGATTCTGCTATTAGTTTTGGACCATTAATTGATGATGATGGAAATGAAGTTGAATTAACACAAGGAAACTACCGTAAATTTTTACAATCAACTAATCGTGAATTAAGAAAAGAAGCATATTATAAAATGTTTTCTAATCTTAAACTTTATCAAAATGTATTTTCAACTTTATTAATATCAAGATATGAATCATTTGATGCTATGGCTAAAGTAAGACATTATAAAGATTCTTTTGATATGACAATTTTTGATAACAATGTTCCTGTTGATGTTAATAAAAGTTTATATCGAGTTATAGATAAAAGATTAGATGTTTATCAAAAATATTATCGAATGATTAAAGAATGTCTTAATGTTAAAACATTATATCCATATGATTTGAGTACTAGACTAATATCATATAATAAAAAATATTCAATTGAGGATGCTAAAGATTTAGTAATACGTGCTCTAGGTTGTATGGGTGATGAATATGTTTCTGTATTAAAGAAAGCATATGATGAGCGTTGGATTGATTTTTGTACATATAAAGGAAAAGAAAGCGGTGCTTATTCACACGGAAATTACGGAAACAATCCGGTTGTATTCTTAAATTATAATTATCGTTTAGATGATGTATCAGCTTTAGCACATGAACTAGGTCATGCTGTTCATTCATATTTTAGTCAAACAAATAATACTTATGTTAATTCTGATTATGAATTATTTGTAGCTGAAGTAGCATCCCTAACAAATGAAATATTGTTATCTAATTATATTTTAAATAATAGTAATTCTAAAGAAGAGAAGGCTGCTAGTATTTATAATTTACTTGATATTATTCAAAATAATTTATTTGATGCTGCCTTAGAAGGAGAATTTGAAAACATATTGCATGCTCGTGTTAATAATGGTGAAACATTATCTACAGATGATTTGAATGACACTATTTATGATTTAAGAAAAAAGTATTATGGTAATACTGTTGAACTATTAGATGAAACAAAATATAGTTGGATAAGAAGAACACACTATTACCGTCCTTTCTATTTATATCAATATGCAGTAGGAGTTTCTTCCGCATGTTTTGCTGCTAAAAAAATAATATCTGGCAATAAAGAATTTTTAAATAACTATTTAAAATTCTTAAAAGCTGGAGGTACAAAATATCCGGTTGATTTATTAAATATGGCAGGAATAGATGTTATGGGTGAAGAAGTATTTAATTCTGCTATCGATTACTTTGATGAATTGATCGATGAGTTTAAAAAGTTGACCGATTAAGGAGGTTGTTGTATGGAAAAAAGAGATTATTATGAAGTTCTAGGAGTATCTAAAGATGCCGATGATAAAACTATTAAAAGTGCATTCCGTAAATTAGCAAAAAAATATCATCCAGATGTCAATAAAGATGCTGATGCTCCAGAAAAGTTTAAGGAAGCTCAAGAAGCTTACTCTGTTTTAAGTGATGCAGATAAAAGAAGACAATATGATCAATATGGTCATGCCGCTTTTGATCAAATGAATGGCGGAGCAGGATATGATTTTTCTGGCTTTGACTTTAGTGATATTTTTAGTGAGATATTTGGATCTGGCTTTGGTTTCGGTGGTTCCTCGTCTTCATCACATGGTAGTCGTAAACGTAAAGGCGCTGACAAGTTAATGAGAGTTAGCTTGAGCTTTGAAGAAGCTGCCTTTGGAACAAAGAAAACTATTAATATTCCTGTATCAAGTGATTGTAGTAGTTGTGATGGAAAGGGTGGACACGGTGAGAAAAAGTGTAGTACTTGTCACGGTACTGGAGTAGTAACTACAGAACAAAGAACTATGTTTGGTTCATTTATGTCAAGAACTACATGTCCAACATGTCATGGTGATGGAACATCTTTTGATTCAGTTTGTAGTAAATGCCATGGAACAGGTAAGACAACAAAAAATACAGATATCGAAGTGAAAATACCTGCTGGCGTTGATACTGGTAATCAATTACGTGTTCCTGGTAAGGGCGAAGCTGGAAGTAATGGTGGACCAAATGGTGACTTATATTTAGAGTTTAACGTTAAAGAACATGAATTATTTATGCGTGATAATGATGATATATACTTAGAATTGCCTATTACTATTACAGAAGCAGTATTAGGGTGTAAAAAGGAAATACCTACTTTATATGGTAATGTAAAATTAACAATACCAGAAGGTAGTGAGAGTGGTGATAAACATCGCTTGAAAGGTAAAGGTATTGAAAATGTTAGAAGTGGTGTTAATGGTAATATGTATGTAATTTTACGTATTATTGTTCCAAAAAAATTATCACGCGATCAAAAGAAATTATTTGAAAAATTAGATGAAACAGATTTAGAAAGTGGTAATGATTTTAAAAAGATAAGAGATTATGTTAAGAAAAATTCATAGTTTCTTTTTTTTTGATCATGTGATAATATATATAAATAGGAGGCTATAAATATAAATGAATTGTAAAAAATGTGGAGCTTTATTGCATGAAGGAGATACTTTTTGTAGAACTTGTGCAACACCAGTTGAAGAATCAACTATAGAAGAAAATATTAATTTAGCAACCTCTGATTTTGTTAAAACTAATAAACATAGTGTCCATATTAAGCCAGTAGAAAATATAGTTAATGACAATATTAATACTTATGAACAAACAACTCCTAAGGATATTAATAATAAAGATTTGTTAGATAAAGATCCTAATAATAAAGTTAAAGCGACTATTATTAATATAAGTGGTTTAATATTATTATTAATTATTATTTTTGTTTTGATAATATTATTTCTAAATGTCTTGTCAAACCTTGGAAAATAAAGAAAAAACAAAAAAAATGTTGCTTTTATTAAATAGATATGGTATTCTTAAAATGTAAGCATGATAGCTTACGTTTGTAGGGAGGTAAACAAAATGACAAAAACAGATTTAGTAAATTATATGGCTGAAGAAACTGGCTTAACTAAAGCAGATGCAACTCGTGCATTAGATGCAATGATGGGTGGAATTATTAAAGGATTAAAAGATGAGCAAAAAGTAACTTTAACTGGTTTTTTAACTTTTACTGCTAAAGATAAAGAAGCTAAAACAGGACGTAATCCAAAAACTGGAGAACCAGTACAAATTCCTGCAAGAGTAGCAGTTACTATTAAAGCTGGATCTAAATTAAAAGATGCATTAAACTAATTTAATGCTTTTTTTATAATTTAAAAAGAAGTTGTGATAATAAGTAAATGCATTTTAAGAATATTTAGAAATTATGATTAACAAATATTTAAGACTTAATATCTTAAGTGTAAAGGGGATAGAAAATATAAAAAAAATATGATATAATCTTTATTAGAAATAAATCGAGGAGTGATTATAATGAATTTATGGACAGAATCAGAGATAATAGAAAATGAAGGAAAACGTTATTTAAATAGAGAAGCTACAAAAAGATTTTTAGAGGCTTATAAAGATAGTATTAAGATATCATTAGCACCTGATGCTGATCCTGATGATGTATTGTTGATTAGTTATGATTATGCAACTAAAGTAGTAAAAAAATATCCAATTGATAATAAGGTAGAGAGTAATTTTAATAATAGAACGTTTAGTCTTCAGGACTTTTTAAATAATGGACAACTATCAGTAAACGATTTTGAAAGTAATCAGGGTGATAAGCAATTACCAATAGTTGTACCACAAGAAGAATTTATTACAGAAGATTCGGAGTCACTTTATACACCAGAAGAATTAAAAGTAATCGAATATTTTAAAAAAGAGGGAAAAGTAAATTTATTAAAAATTCCTCATATATTAAAAGGTTGTGGATTTTCTGTTGATAAATTAATTGAGTATGGTAGACTTTTATCTAGAGCTTTACCATGGTATACATTTACTTCCAGTGATGAACGAGAATTAATAGATAAATTGAATAAAAATAGAATTGAAAGATTCAGCCTCAAAACATTGATTTCTGTTTCTAAAAGTTTAGATGAAATAATAGATGTGTTAAAAGAATATAAGAAATTTGGAAAAGGTGATTGTTCTGAAAGTGACTTAATTGATGCTATTCTTGATTTCTTAAGTAATCATCCGTTGATATCAGATGAAGAGGTAAAAAGATTCTGGGATAATTTATCGGACAATGATGTTTTTGAGGGTTCATATTTAAAATCATATTTTTCCCAAATACAACCATTTAGCTCTGTTATAGCACCTAATGTTAACGATTCTGATGTTATTGATATTGATTTATCAGGTATTAATGGTGATGTGTATACATTAGATGATTTATTGGATGATATAAATCATCCAACTATATATGAAGATGTTAAAAAATATATTGAGAACTATTTAGCCATTCATAGTAATAAAGTGGATTTAAAAGTTGGAAAAATAGAATGGCTTAAACAATTTATTAATCTTATTTATAGCGAATTTGAAATTGAAGATAATAATGTTTTATTAAATACTCTATCTCAGTGTTTAGCCGATAGAGAACCATTAAATATAAGTGCATCTGATATTCAAGAAGCATTCAATCGATTTAAAACAGAGTTAGAAAATAGTACTGATGATGATATTAAAGATGAGATTTCAAAATGTATTAGTTTTGGAAATACTTATTACGAGTTATTAAAGATATATGAAAACAGTAATATTGATAAATGGTCTAAATATGATGGATATGTAGCTATGTATATAAAAGAAAAGGTTGAGTATTCTACTGAAATAGAATCAAAAAATGCATATTTGAGATATATTAATGAACTTGGAATGCTACTTTTAGATATTAAACAATTATCTGATACTCAAAAGACAGATACATTTAAAACTTTAGCATCTAATTTAAATATGACAACAGATGAATTATATAGTTTAGCTGAAAATTATAATATTGGAATTGGGGATCCTATTAAGGATTTTGGATTGAAGGATGATGAATTACAAAAAGATAGTGAAGATAGCTTTACTATTAAGAAACGTAGAAAACCTAAAACAAAACATGAAATTAAAAAAATAATATTTACGACACTTGCTGGAGCCGGAATTATTTCTTGTTTATATTTAACATTTGTTTTAAAGCGTAATCCTATTACTGTTATAAAAAATTGTACAGCAACATTCCGTGCTTTATTTTCAGGGAATAGTTCTTTAGCAGCTTTGGGTGCTAGTTTGGGTAATTTAACTGCTTACTTTGGTTCTGCTATTGTTGCTATTGGTAGTGGCTTAAAATTAGGTAAAATCATTTCAAGTGAGGATGATGAACCATATGTTGATTTAGATAGTGAGTTAGACGAATTTACTAATAAACCAATAACAGATGATAATATTGATTTAGATAGTGAATTGGATGAATTTACTAATAAGCCATCAACAGATGATAATATTGATTTAGATACTGAATTAGATGAAATTAATAATAATCCATCAACAGATGATAATATTGATTTAGATACTGAATTAGATGAATTTAATAATAATCCATCAACAGATGATGATGTTGTTGATTTAACTGATATGGACTTAAGTGGTTTTATGGAGGACGATAATAGTTTTTATGGTAAAAGAAGATAAGAGAGGCGGGTTCGATATGTTAGAACAAGGCGAATTATTAACTTTATCTAATGATAAAGAATATGCTGTGGTATCATCCATTATTTATCAAGGTGCTAATTATGTATATTTATTAGATACAGATACTTATAAAGATTACAAATTGTGTAAATATGAAGATGAAAATTTAAGTGTTGTTAAAGATGAAGAATTGTTAAAAACTTTAATTACCAAATTTAATTTAGATTTGAAAAATAATGTATCTAATATATTTAAAGACAAAGAATAAGAAAATATGTTTATCATATTTTTTTATATATAAAAATAGTTTATGGATATTAGAGTAAATAATATATTAAGAAGACTTAATGATAATGGGTATGAATGTTATGTAATTGGTGGATATGTACGTGATTATTTATTAGGTTATAATACTAATGATTATGATCTTTGTACAAATTCTTCTATTTTTAATCTTAAGTTAATCTTAAATGATTATCCTATTGTAGCAATTAATTTTAATACTTTAGTAATTAAGTTTGATGATATAAATATAGATATAACTCCTTATCGAAAAGAAATAATATACAATAAAAGAAGGCCAGTTAAATATGAATTAGTTAATACTTTAAGTGAGGATATCGTAAGAAGAGATTTTACTATAAATACAATATGTCTTGATTATAATAGTAATATAATTGATTTAATAAATGGACAACAGGATTTAAATAAGAAAATTATTAAGGCTGTAGGTAATGTAGATAAGAAAATTAGTGAAGATCCTTTGAGAATTTTAAGGGCATTAAGATTTAGTGCTTATTTAAACTTTAGTATAGATAAATGTTTAGAGTGTGCTATTAAAAAATATGGAAATTTATTAATGAGTCTATCTTATGAACGTAAAAAAGAAGAAATTAATAAATTGATTAAAGTAAGAAGGTTAGATATATTAAAAAAATATAATTTAGTAAAATATTTAGATATAAAATTAGATAAAGTAACTTATTATGATAGTGATATATTAATGTGGTTACAATTAGATTATTTAGGAAAATATTGTGTGACTAGGAAAGAAAAAAATTTAATAAGAAGAATAAAAGAGTTAAATACTCTTGGTTTAACTGATTATAATATGTATAAATATGGATTAGATATCTCTTGTTTAGTTGCTGAATTTAAAAAAGTAGATATATTAGACAGATATAATCTATTACCAATAAAGAGTAGGGCTGATATTAATATTTCTAGTAAAGATATTTTATCTATTATTGATAATCCTAAATTAATTAATAAAATATATATTGATTTAGAAAAAAAGATTATTAATAAGAAATTAATAAACGAATATGATATAATTATGTCGTATTTAAAAATAAAAAAACATACTATTTAGTAGGTGTTTTTTTATGAAAAAAATAATTATTATTGCTATATTATTAGTATTTAATTTTTGCATAGTATGTGCTAAAATATCTAATGCAGAACTTGATAAAGTGGAATTAAAAATAAATAAAGATGAATTAGGTATTGTAACGATTAATTTAAAAAATAGTACATCATTGTTGCTAAAATATAATGATAAATATTACTTATATATATCAGATTTTATAGATAGTAAAAATATAAAAAATAATGAAGAAGTTTTTACAGATTATGTTGATTATATATTTATGAATAATAATTATAATTATCATGATAGTCGTGCTAAAGTTGTTAGTAATGACGTAGTAGATGATTTAATATTTATGAGAGATAGAATTGTATTTAAAGATGTAACAATATGTATAAATCAAAGTACTAATTGTGATTACATTTTTATTAACCGAGAAGATGTTTTAATTAATAAAAATAATAAGGCAATTTTTTATAGTAATGACTTAAATGAGAAATATGTAGATTATTTGAAATCTTTTTGGATTGATACATATTTACTTTCTGATGAAAGTTATACAGTTTTAACTATTGGCGATGATTATAGTGTTGAGAGTTTAGTGAAATAATTGCTTGTTTATTTGTTTTAAGGTATAATTTTAGGTGGTGGTATTATGGAACAGATTGTTGATTTATTAAAAAGTAGAGATTTGCATTTACCAAGAGTATTATTAACTAATTATAAAAAATTAAATATTAATGATTTAGAGTTAATTGTTTTGATATATTTAATTAATTGTGATAGTCTAACTTATAATCCTAAACAAATAAGTCATGATTTAGATATGAAAATGAATGATGTTTTGGAACTAATTAATAATCTTGTTGAAAAAGGAATTATTAATATTGATATAGTAAAAATAAATAATATTAGTAGTGAAGTTTTGAATTTAAATTTATTATATGAAAAATTAGCTTTTTTAATAATGGATAATAAACCAAAAGAAAATAAGAATGATAATCTATTTGAAATGTTTGAAAATGAATTAGGACGTGGATTAACACCTATGGAATTTGAAATTATTAATGGATGGCTTGATATAGAATATTCTGAAGAGATAATTACTTGTGCTTTAAAAGAAGCTACTTACAATGGTATTTCTAATTTTCGATATATTGATCGCATTTTATATGAATGGCATAAAAAAGGTATAAAAACCAAAGAGGATGTAGAAAAAAATAAGAAAGAATTTAAGAAAACAAAGAATTCAAATGTTGAATTATTTGATTATGATTGGTTAAATGACAGACAAAATAGTTAATTATTTAGATGAATTATTTCCAAATCCTCGTTGTGAATTAAATTATAGTAAAGATTATGAACTATTATTAGCGGTTATGTTAAGTGCACAAACAACAGATAAAAGAGTCAATATGGTTACATCTGAATTATTTAGTAAATATCCTAATTTAGAAACTCTTAGTCAAGCTTCTCTTGATGATATTATTAATATTATTCGCCTTATAGGTACATTTAATAAGAAAGCTTCCAATATTATTTTAATATCTAAAGCTTTACTTAAAGATTATAATGGTATTGTTCCAAATAACCGAGAATATTTGGAGAGCTTACCTGGCGTTGGAAGAAAAACAACTAATGTTGTTTTAGCTAATCTTTTTAATGAAGATTGTATTGCTGTTGATACTCATGTATCACGTGTGAGTAAACGATTAAAGTTGGCAAATATGAATGATGATGTTTTAACAATTGAGAAAAAGTTAAATAAAAAGTTTAAGAAAAATGATTTAGGACGACTTCATCATCAATTAGTTTTATTTGGAAGATATTATTGTAAAGCTAATAATCCATTATGTTATGATTGTAAATTAAAAGATATATGTAATTATAAAAACAAAAAAATTTAAAATGAATTATATATGGTAAAAATTGCCATAAAAAATACTAATTTTTTTAGTATTTTTTAGTATTATCGTTTACAAAGAAAATAATTTGTACTATAATAAAAAACAATATGTTGGAGGTGTCTTATGGATAAAACATTATTGCCTGTTATCTTACTGAAGAAGATAGTCCTCCTGCCTAACAATGAATTAAGATTAGAATTTGATAATGATACAAGTAAAAATATTATAGATGTTGCATTATTAAATCATGATAATAGTATTTTAGTGGTAACTCAATTAGATTATTTAGAAGAAAAACCATTACTTGAAGACTTACCTTTAGTAGGTGTAGTAGCAACTATTAAAAGTAGAATTGAACTTCCAAATGGAAAAACAAGAGTAGTTTTAAATGGTGTTAGACGTGCTAATGTTAGTGATTATGTAAAAAAAGAGCAAATTATAGAAGCTTTGGTAACAATGATTGAAGATGAAGATATTGAAGATGAAGTTAATCATGCAGTAGGACGTAAATTAAAAAAAGAAGTTGAAAATTATATTAAACTAGTTCCATATATTAGTAATAGTGTTATTTCGCAAATAGAAGATTCAAAAAGTTTATCTTGTGTAACTGATATTATTGTTAATTATTTGCAACTATCTTTAGATAGAAAATTAGAATATATTAGTTGTTCAGATCCATTGAAAAGAACTAAAATGATTTTAGAAGATATATATAAAGATGAAGAATCCTTTGAGATAGAAAGACATTTAGATTCTTTAGTTAAGGAAGAAATAGATAAAAATCAAAAAGAGTATATTTTAAAAGAAAAATTACAACTTATTAGAGCAGAGTTGGGAGATTTAAATTTAAAAGAATCGGAAATATTTGAATTGCGTAAAAGATTAGCTAAATTAAATGCTGATACTAATATTAAAGAAAGAATAAGTTATGAGTTAGAACGTTATTCCAATTTACCTTCCTCATCCTCTGAACTAGGGATGGTAAGAGAATATATTGAATGCTTATTATCTTTGCCTTGGAATGTAAAAACAAAAGATAATGATGACTTAAATTCTATACAAGAAAAACTTGATAAATCGCATTATGGATTAACTGATATTAAGAAGAGAGTTATCGAGTATTTAGCTGTTCGTCAAGTTAGTAATAATGTTAAAAGCCCAATTATTTGTTTAGTTGGCCCACCAGGAGTTGGGAAAACTACTTTAGCTAAAAGTATAGCAGATAGTTTAAATCGCCATTTTTCAAAAATATCGGTAGCAGGTATGAGTGATGAAGCAGAAATTAGAGGTCATCGTAGAACTTATATTGGTGCATATCCAGGACGAATCATCAATAGTTTAAAGAGTGCTAAAAGTAGTAATCCTGTTATTCTAATTGATGAAGTTGATAAAATGCAGCAAGGAGTTCATGGTGATCCTACTAGTGCTTTATTAGAAGTATTAGATAAATCACAGAATAAATATTTTCGTGATAATTATCTTGATATTGACTATGATATATCTGATGTTATGTTTATTTTAACTGCTAATGATTTAGATAATATTCCAAATGCTTTAATTGATCGTTTAGAAATAATTAAATTATCTGAGTATACAGAATATGAGAAAGTTGATATAGCGCGTAATTATATAATTCCTAAATTAAGTTTAGAACATAATTTAGAACAAGTAATTATTGATAAAGAAACGCTTACTAATATTATTAGAAATTATACAAAAGAAGCTGGAGTTAGAGAATTAGAGCGTTCTATTACAACTATTGTTCGTAAGATTATAACGGATATGGTTTTAAATAATCGTTGTTTAAATAAAATAAAAATTAAAACTAAAGAACTTGATAAATATTTAGGACGCAGTAAATTTAAAAATATGGTTAATGAATATAATCAAATTGGAGTAGTAAGTGCTTTATCTTATACACCATATGGTGGTGAAGTAATGCCAATTGAAGTTAATTATTATACAGGTAAAGGAAATTTAATTTTAACAGGATCTTTAGGTAAAATTATGCAAGAAAGTGCTTTTATAGCGTTAAGTTATATTAAGTCAACTGCTGAGTATTTTGATATTAATTATAATTCTTTGATTGATAATGATATTCATATTCATATTCCATCGGGTGCTATAAGTAAAGATGGACCTAGTGCTGGTGTAACTCTTGTTACATCTATAATTAGTGCTTTTAAAAATATTAATTTTCCAAGTGATATAGCTATGACAGGTGAAATAACTTTAAGAGGTAAAGTTTTACCAGTAGGTGGAATAAAAGAAAAGTGTTTAGGTGCTATTAAAAATAATATTAAAAAGATTTTTATACCTATAGCTAATAAAGATGAATTAGAAGATGTACCTAAAGAGATTAAAAGACAATTAGAATTTATTTATGTTGATGATTATAAAGATATATATAATTATTTGATGAATTGTGTAGTTTTAGAGAATTAAGGATGTGAATTATGAATTATAATACAAAAGAAATTATGGGATATTTATATTTAAAAGGAGCATTATCACTTATTTATAGTAATAATTTTTCTGAATCCTTTGATTTTTTTAATCAAATTTTAGATATTGATGATGATTATTTATTAATAATAATAAAAGAATATTTAAATATTTGGAATGATTCCATTGATATTAATATGAAAAATAATATTTATTCCTTAATTCAAATGTTACGCAATAATTTAGTAAACATTGAAGATAAAAATAGAGTAATATTTAGAAGTGAAACTATGAATGAAATAATTTGTTGTGTTAATAATGCTAATGATGTAAATATGAAAAAATTCATATTTGATGAATTACGTTATCGTTATAGTAGTATATTTATGGCTACTAAAATATTAGTATCAATACCTATTAACGAATTGAAACAATATATTGAGTATTGCATTCAAGATGATTTTTATCTACTCTTGGCACATTCTAATATTTTATCTGATGAAGAATTTGATTCTCAAATTAGAAAATTTGCCGATAAAAATATTGATTACATTCTAAATATTAATTGTTTCCTTAATGAATTTCCTGAATTATTTCAAGATGAAACATTTAAAAATCGTGTTTTGAAAGTACTTAATATACTCGAATTAGAAATTGGAAATGAAACAATATCTTTATTTGGAAAAGCAAATGTTCAACCAAAGAAAGTATTAACTCGATTAGAAAAAAAATTAGAAAAATATAAATTGTAAGAAACTACTATGTAGTTTTTTTTGTTATATTAAATTATTTGACTACATATTATTTATTGATAGGAGAGATACAATGAAAAAAGTTTATTCTTTGAAAAAAGAAATATTATTTAAAAATAATATCTATGATATTTTAAGTATTGCGATAGATAAAAAGTTTAGTTTAGATGGATATGCTATTAAAGGTCAATTTAAAATTAATGGTGAATATTTGATACGTGAAAATGAACATGATGAATTTGATATTGATTTACCATATTTAAACTATATTGAGGATATATATGATGTTAGTAAAATAAAAGTCGATATTGATGATTTTTATTATGAAATAAAAGATAGTAATAAATTAATTATAAGTATCGATATAGCTGTTGATGGCTTGATTGAGAAAGTTGAGGATAGATGTGTTGAAGATATTATTCAAGAATTAGATGAAGAGAAAGAGAGTAGTAATATTGCTGAAATAAGAGAACTTGATAATCAAGAATCAAGTGATGAATTAGAAGTGGTACCTATTAATAAAGAAATAACTGATAATAGTGTTATGAATGAGGAAATGATAAAGATAAATCAGGAGGAAAAGCGTGAATCATCTAGTGATAAAATAGTAAGTACACTATCAGAAACAGAGAGGGATAACATGAAAAATGAATATTTTGAAGAAAAAGAAAATAAAGAATTCATTACATACAAGGTATGTATTGTTAGAGATGGTGATACATTAGAAAGTATTGTTGAAAAATATGGTTCAACAATTGAATCTATAAAAAAATATAATATTATTAATGAACTTAAAGTAGGAGATAAGATTATCATTCCATATGAAAGAAGTTAATGATATTTTAAAAAAACATGATCTTACTTGTTGTAGATATCAAAAAAAGGGAAAATGTATAATTGCAGATACTGGCTCAGAAAGAAAGGTAATTAAACCTAATAAAACTAATATATACGAATATTTGTCATATCGAAGTTTTGATAATTATCCTAATATTTTTGTTGATGATGGTTATGAAATTACTGATTATATTGATGAAATAGATATACCTGTTGAACAAAAAATGATGGATTTAATTAATGTTGTTTCATTATTACACAAAAAAACTACTTATTATAAAAAAATAAGTGAGTTTAATATTAAAGAAATATATGAGGATATAAAAAATCAGATTCAAGATATTAAAATATTTTATGATAATTTAATGATAGAAGTAGAAACTAGTATATATATGCCTCCATCATATTATTTATTAGCTCGTAATATTAGTTTTGTTTATAATATGATAAATTATTGCGATAAAAATATAGAAAAGTGGTATAAAAATATTAAAGATACAGACAGAATTAGAGTTTCTATTATACATAATAATTTGAATTTAGATCATTTTAAAAATAATTTATTAATTAGCTGGGATAATGCTAAAATAAGCTTGCCAATTTTTGATTTATATAAATTATATAGAAATACTTATAATGAATATGATTGGAATGAATTATTAAATATATATTCTAGTAATTATCCATTAAAAGAAGATGAATTATTTTTATTTTGTTCTTTAATAAGTATGCCACTAAAACTTACTATTACTAATATTGAGATTGATAACGTTAAAGAAATTAATGAAAAATTGAATTATTTAAAAGTAACGTCACAGTTTCTTTCTACCAAAAAATCCGAAATAGCGATAGAAACATAAGAAAGAAAAAGAATAGTAATAGAAAAACATTAAATCTTGTTACAATAAAAAAGGTAAGTATTAATTGATAAAATATAATAACAGAACAAACTAGACAACATATATACCAACATCCACGCCTACGCCACCAATGCATTGACATCACCTATATTAATATATGAAAAATAGTTGCTATTGTCACTAAATGAATTTACTTTAATAGTACCTTATATTTATATTAATAAATATTTTAATCATAAAAGAAATATATATTCATATACTTTATTAGGTGATATGATGAAAATAGGAGATTTAGTTACAAGAGAGTCATATAACAATGATATTGTTTTCACTATTATTGATATAGAAGAGGATGTTTATTATTTAAAAGGTATAAATGTTAGATTATATGCTGATAGTTATATAGATGATTTAATGAAGTATGATAATAGCGAAGATATAGAAAAGGAAAAACAGTTTCAAGAAAGGTTAAAAGAAGAAAAAAAGGTTGAACGGGATAATGAATATTTCTATTTACCAGGAAAGATTTTACATATAGATGGAGATAATGATTATTTAAAGCGTTGTCTTGAATATTATGAATCACTGAATATTGCCGCTATTGGATTTACTATGCACGAAGATGAAATATCTGATAAAATATATGATTTATTAGAAGAATATCAACCTAATATTTTAGTAATAACTGGTCATGATGCATATTTTAAAAAAAAGGGGAGTTTTAAAGAGATGACTGCTTATAAGAATAGTAGTAAATTTGTTGATGCTGTAAAAGAAGCTAGAAGATTTGAAAGTAGTCACCAAAAACTAATTGTTATTGCAGGAGCTTGTCAATCTAATTATGAGGGGTTGATTAAAGCTGGAGCAAATTTTGCTTCTTCTCCTAAAAGAATAAATATTCATGCTTTAGATCCTGCTATTGTAGCATCCAAAATGAGCTTAGCTGATATAAATAATGATATTAATTTAAAAGATATTATAGAACATACTAAATATGGAGCTAGTGGAATAGGTGGTATTATAACTAAAGGAACAATGTATACGGGGTATCCAAGATGAATATTTATCAAGTAAAAAAATATTTAGCTAATAGAATTGGAAAACGTGCTACTATAAAATATAATTTAGGTAGAAATAAGTATGAAACATATGATGTTAATATAGAAAATATATATGATAATGTTTTTACTGTTTCTGTATTAAAAAAGTATGGTAAAGAAATAAAATGCTTTTCATATAATGATGTTATTATGCGATTAATTAGAATTGATTTTCAAGAATAAATGTGCTATAATTTTAGTACACGGGGGCGTCTAGTTTCGACGATTGTGTTGGTACTTAGATCGCAAGTCGAAGGTACTCGTTACGTACAAACAAAAAAATAACTGGAAACAGAATTAAAAACGCAGTAGCTTCATTATTTTCAAAAAATAGTGTTGCTTTCGCCTAGTTAGATTTAAAGGCATGCACTTCTATAATTTCTTTTCCTACGGGATTTTATAGGGGTTCATTTTTGTAGGATATATTGCTATGATGCTTATAGTAGTAATGAATTTAATAAGCTTACTATTAACTAAGTTGTTAGTTACTTATAGTTAATAGGAAATTTACTAACTAACTAAACTTGTAGAAGTTTAAGGGTTGGCATTTTCGGACATGAGTGCAAATCTCATCGCCTCCACCATTGAGGTTAAAAGTCGCACTTTAAGCGATTACTATATAGATAAAGTTCATAGTATTTGATATTATGGGCTTTTTTTACTTATATTTAAATATTTTGATTAATTTTCTTGTTATTCATGTTATACTTATGTTAGGAGGTAAGCATGAAGAAGATATTAGTATATGGTGATTCTAATACCTGGGGAGATAATTTTATCACTGGTATGAGAATACCTGATAATAAACAATGGGTTAATATATTGAAAGATAAATATCAAAATAAATTTATTTTTTTACAAGAAGGATTACCTGGTCGTATAGCAGGTAATGAAGAATGTGAAAAAGAATATAAAAATGGTAAAGATTCTTTTATCTCAACATTTAGAGTTAATGCTCCTGTTGATATAGTAATTATATCTTTAGGAACTAATGATTTACAAAAGAAATATAATAAGTCAGCTGAACAGATTATTAATGATTTAAATTGGTATAGGGAGCAATTAACATTAAGTTTTAATGATTTAGACGATAGAAAAAAATATTTTAAGAATAATAAATTACCAGATATTATTTATATATTACCAATTAATTTTGATTATAAAGATCAAGCTAGTGTTATTTTCGATCAAATAAGTGAAAATAAAAGACAAGATATTATTAAATATTTTACAAAGCCAAAAGATTATTTTAAAGTAATATATAGTAATGATTTACCATTATTTGAAGATGGTATACATTTGAATTATTGTGGACATGAAAAAATGAGCAAGTTAGTAGAAAGTGTATTAAAAGAGTATGAATAAATTAGAAGCGTTGAAAAAATTGAGGGATGAATTAAATGTTGAAATTAACGGATTAGAAAACATAAATAATGATGGCCCTAATGTTTTTATAGCAAATCATAATTGTTTAAAAGATATATTTTATTTACCTATGGCTCTTCCTATGGAAACAGTTAGTCTTATAAGTTCTAGATTAATATATAAGCATGATAAGAAAAGACAAGAAATGGTTGAAAAGTATTTATATGCTATGCCAATAGAAGCTCATGGAGGTTCTAGATATTCTGAAATATGTTTGAGTCGTGTACAAAATATTTTAAAGAATAATATTAGTTTAAGTATATTTCCAGAAGGTGCTTATGTTGAAGAAAATGTTATTTATAGAGGACGTACAGGTGCTAGTAGGATAGTATATTCTAGTAGGGATAATGGTCTTGCTGTGAATTTAGTTCCAGTAGCACTTGATATCAATATTAATGATTTAGATAATTATGATTTAATACCTGATGATATGATTAAAATAAGTATTATGGAACCAATAAATTATGAACAAGCATATTATGATTATATAAATAGTACAACGATTGAAGAAAAAAGAAATAATCTTCATAGACCAATTGATGAAGGTATGAGTAAAATAGCTCAAGTATTGGGAAGAGAATATGTTAATGATTATATAATATTAAGACCCAAAAATAATGTTATATTTCCAAATGGTGAGGTAGTTCCAACAGATCAGGCCCAAAAAGATGAGCTTATATCATATTATGATAGTTCTTTATTAGAAAGAGAAAAAATGTTTGTAAATACTTTACGTATGAAATAAATTATAGATATTAGAAAATAATTAGTTACATATTTTATATTTTGTGTTAAAATATAAATGTATGTAATTATTGCCCCATAGCCAAGCGGTAAGGCAGTGGACTCTGACTCCATGATGCGTTAGTTCGAATCTAACTGGGGCAGCCATTAATTTTGTCTTGATTTACAAGACTTTTTTTATTGTCTTGATATTTTACCTCTTATTTTACTTTTTTACATTAATTTAAATTTTGCAAGTACATAAAAATAATTTGTAATAAAATAAAAAAGTGATATACTAACAATAGTTTTATTGATTTAACAGGGTGGAAAATATCAATAAAAAGACTATATCATTTTTTATAAATATATGTTAATATAATTATAGAAGATATGTATTTGTGAATATTTTCTAAATTGTTGAATACAATAAAAAAGGAGCTATGTTTAATATCGCTTGTTAGGTGTAACTCCACATTATTTTGTGTGTGCACCAAAACTCAATGATGAGTTAGGTGCTTTTTTATGTTATAAATTAATTCAAAATTTTGTATATAACCAATAATATTAGTAGTAAAACTATTAATATTAAAAGTCCAACTATAAGAAATTCCAAAGAAATTTTCCTTAAATTTTTTACTAACGTAGACCACCTCCTTTATCAAAAAAACAAATAAATGTAATTTGTGGAGGTTTACACCTAACTATTAACATAGCTCATAATCATTATACAAAATTAATTTGAGTATGCCGATACCTTTTTATTAAACAATTAATATTTCTTATATCTTTGATTTTCTATATACCATGAATCACCATATATGTATTTCATATGTTGTTCTATTTTTTTGAATATTCTATCACGTTCAAATACTTTCTTTTTGATAGGCATACCGATGTCAGTAGCTTTGCTTCTTTTTGGTTTCATATTTTACCTCTAAAAAATTTATAAAAAACTTTAAAGTCGTTTTTGATTGTAAAATAAATGTTTTATAATATGCTTGAAAATTTTAAAATTATTATTTTTGCTCTGAATCTAACTGGGGTAGTCATTAATTTTGCCTTGGTTTACAAGACTTTTTTCAATATATAATGAAAATTCACCTTGTAAAAGAAAAAGTTTTATGATATATTTGTGATATTAAATGTTAATATTAATTATAAATTTATCAATAATATAGGATGTGTAATATGGAACAAGAAAAGCTTGGAAAATTTATTTTAGAACTTCGAAAAAAAAATAATCTGACTCAAAAAGAATTTGCTGATAAATTAGGTGTTACTTATCAAGCTGTAAGTAAATGGGAAAATGGAAAAAATATTCCTGATATAGCTATTTTAAAACAAATATGTGAAGAGTTTGGTGTTAATATAAATGAACTTCTAGGTGTAAGAAATAAACCAAAAAAGAAATATTATAGTTTAGTAATTTTTATTATTCTAATATTATTAATATTAATATTAATATTTGTTCTTCAATTAAATCATTCACAAGATAATAATTTTGAATTTAAAACTATAGAAGCAAATTGTGATAATTTTAATATTTCAGGTAGTATTGCTTATAATGATAGTAAATCTAGTATATATATATCAAGTGTAGAGTATTGTGGTATTAATGATAATACTAAATATAAAGATATTGAGTGTAGTTTATATGATGTAGATAATAATAAAGAAGTTAAGATAGATAATTGTAATTATGATATTACTGATAGTATTACTTTGGATGAATATTTAAAAAATGTTAAATTTAATATTAATAATTATGAGTCATTGTGTAAGAATTATTCTACTAATTATTTAAGATTAGAAATAAATGCGACTGATAAAAATGGTCGAGTTACTAGTTATAAAATACCATTAAAATTAAAAAATAATTGTAATTAATATAACTATATATGAACTGATTATCAGTTTTTTTTATTAAAAAAACAAAAAAAGAACATAATAAATTCACAAAACTTTATTATTATTTAAACCGAGAGGTGCATTTATGTATATTTTGAAAAATGCTTTTACAAGTATTGTACGAAATAAAGGAAGAAATATTTTAATAGGTATTATTATAATGGTTATAGCAGCATCTTGTGCTGTTACATTAGCAATTCGTTCATCAGCAGATAAGATTGTTGAATCATATGCTAATAAATATCCTTATCAAGCAACGATTGGAATGAATAGAGAAGCTTTAACTAAGTCATTCAAAGAGAATACAAGTTCTCAAGAGGATATGATTAAATCATTTAATGATATAGAATCTTTAACTGTTGAAGAGATAGAAAAATATGGTGATAGTGACTATGTACCTAGTTATTATTATACATATAGTATTAATTTAAATGGAAAAGATATAGATGAAGCAACCGATAATTTAGTTAAGGAAACAACTACAACAGAAACTGAAACAACAACACGAACAGAAACTTTTGAAAATCTTCCATCAGGTGAAAGAGGAGCACGAGGTTCTAGTGGAACAAAAAGTACTACTGAAAATAAGAAAACAACTACAACAATTGAAAATATTAGAAATGAGAAAGCTGCTAAAGGATCATTTACATTAATAGGATATAATTCATACGAATCAATGAGTGATTTTATTAATGGTAATTATACTATTACAGATGGTGAAGTGAGTAGTGATTTTGAAGCTAATACTTGTGTAATTAGTGAAGAATTAGCTACATTGAATGAACTAAAAGTAGGAGATAAAATAACTCTAATTAGTCCTTATAATGAGGATGTAACTTATGAGTTAGAGATTACAGGAATTTATAAGGAGAATACTGAATCATCTAGTGATATGAAAAATATGTTTACTAATTCAGCTAATAATATTATAACTAATATAACAGTAGTACAAAATATAGTAGATAAAGATGAAGATATAATACCAATAGTATCTCCAACTTATATTATAAAAGATGAAGATTCTATTGATAAATTTAAGGAAGAAGTAATTGAAGAAGGTTTAAGTGAGTTTTATACTGTATCAGATAATCGAGAAACAATTGCTTCTGCTACAAAATCAATTGTTAGTGTAAAAAGCTTTGCAACTACTTTTCTAATTATTACTTTAGTAATAGGTGCTGTAGTATTATTTGTTATTAATATGATTAATATTAGAGAAAGAAAATATGAAATAGGCGTTTTAAGAACTATTGGTATGAAAAAGGGGTTAGTAGTTTGTCAATTTATGACAGAGTTACTTGTTGTATGCATTGTTTCTCTTCTTTTAGGTGCTTTTATAGGCTCTGTATCTAGTGTTAAAATTTCTAATCAATTATTATCTAATGAGATAGAAAATGCTCAATCTGATTATGAAGATATTAATAAAAATTTTGGTGGTGGTATGAAATGGGATAGAAGACAATCTACTCAGTTTGGTATAAGTCGAATTGAAGAAGTTGATAGTATTGATGCAGTAGTTGATTTTAAAGTATTAGGGCAATTATTATCAATTGGAATAGCCCTTACGATAGTAAGTAGTATTTCTTCTATGATAGCAATTTCAAGATTTTCACCATTAGATATTTTAAAGGAGAGAAGTTAATATGCAAAGAAATAAAGAAAAAAAAGAAAAACTAAAAAATGATGTAATATTAAAGTTAGAAAATGTATCATATCGATATAAAGATGCTCCAAAAGATGAATATGTATTTAAAGATATATCTTATGAATTTGAACTTGGAAAGATTTATGCTATTAGGGGTAAGAGTGGAAGTGGTAAAACAACTTTATTATCTTTAATTAGTGGTTTAGAAAATCGTTATGAAGGAAAAATTTATTTTCATGATAAAGACTTAAGTAAGATTGATCTTGATAAATATCGAAATTCTGATATTGGAATTGTTTTTCAAAGTTATAATTTATTAGTGCATTTAACAGCAGGAGAGAATATTACTTTATCTATGGATATTAATGGAATAAAAGTTAAAAATAAAAAAGCAAAAGTTAAAGAATTGTTAGAAAGCGTTGGGTTGAAGGAAGAACATGCCAAAAGACGAGTTTTAAGATTATCAGGTGGAGAACAACAAAGAGTTGCAATCGCTCGTAGTTTGTCTTACCATCCACAGATGATTATAGCAGATGAACCAACAGGTAATCTTGATCAAGATACTGAAAATGATATTTTAAAAATTTTCTCATATTTAGCACATAAAGAAAATAAATGTATTATTATTGTTACACATTCTGATAATGTGGCAAAACAAGTTGATAAAGTATTTGAATTAAAGAAACAAAAACACTAAAAAAAACAGAATTTCTGTTTTTTTTAATTGGTTAATTCTTTGTTTTCGGTAGGCATTATTGTATCTGGAATATTTTCATTAGTATCAGAATTTGAATTAGAATTAGAGCTTGTATTTGAATTAGAATTAGATGTTATATTAGAGTTAGATGTTTGATTAGTATCTGTATTATCGCTTTTGTCATCATCTGGAGTTATATTTGGTTCATCATCAGTTGTAGTATTATTATTTGAATTAGTACCATCATATGTAGTCTCCGTATTTCTTACTACAGTTATAGTCATACTTCGGCTAGAATTTAACATATCTAAATCTGTTTTTTCTGGAATACTTTGTGATACTACTTGCCCATTACTTTGACCTACTTTTCCTTCTGTATATTTAATTGATAAACTAATATTGTTACTATTAGCATAACTTTCAACTGTAGAAACATCACGGCCTATAAAGTTAGGCATTAATTTTAAGTTAGATGTTGAACCAATATTTTTACCTATTACTTTTTCTTCGTATTTATTTTTGATAGAGAAACTAAACTTTTTTACAGGTGTTATTGTATCTAAATCTAGATTTTGTTTCATAGCCCTAATAACTGCTTCTTTAGATTCTTCATAAATACTATAATTATATAAAATTAGTTTAGTACCACTGTTTGTAGCAAAACTATAATCATATATTCTTGCATCATGTCCAGATAAGTATAATTTTTGCATTCCAAATGCTTCATCTTGACTAGTGGATTTCTTTAGAATATCTTTAGCTAAATTATATAATGAAAGAATATTATCTGTCGAAATATCTGTTTCTATATTTTTACTAATTGTATCTAAAATATCTTCAATTTTACTAAAATCATCAATATTTTTCAATTTTTTTAATAAAGCATTTATTATTATTTGTTGATTTTGTCCTCTTGTAAAATCATTCCAATAGTTAGCATTTGTCACATATTTACTACCACAATAATTTACCATATATTGAGTAACTTTACGATGTCTAGCGAACGCTAAAGCTTGTTCACCATTTAATACTTGTTTACCACTATTTACAAATACTGTATTTTTTCCCCATTGACGTTTACTATTTTGTTCACAGAAACTATAAGGAACATCAACTTCAACACCACCTAAAGCATCAACTAAGCTAACGACACCATTGAAGTTAATTTTTACATGATAGTCTATATCAATTCCAAAATAGTTTTCTAATGAATTAATGATACAATCTTGACCTCGCCAACCAGCGTTAGTAATTTTATTTTTTCTATCTTTCATACATGATATTGGCATATATGAGTCACGTGGAATACTAAGAATAGTTGCATTAGTTGTTTTAGGATTAAATGTTACTAAAATAAGTGCATCTCCATTAAATCCTCCACTACTAAACCCATCACTTACTGTATCAATACCCATAATTAAGATTGTAAATGGTTCATCTAAACTTTTAGTTACCTTTGTAGTTATAGTTTTTTCTTTTTGTTCGCTTTTAGTATAAATAATTTTTGTTGTTTGACTTATATTTTCTAATCCTTCATTATTAGAAAGCATTGCATCATAATTAGTAGGAACTATAGCATAATCAATTTTTCCATTAATTAAATCAATTAGCATTTCATTATAGTTATCATATTTTTGAATATTTTTTAAATTATTTTCTTCAATTATTTTATTTCCTAAAGTATAACCTTCATAATCATCCTCATCGCTAATTATACCTACTTTGCCACTTTTAATATCACTTATATCATTTGCGCTAGCACCTTTTCTGGCTATGACACTAGTTGAATAATTATCATAATTATTAGAACTAATACCAGCTATTTTTTTATAAATATTATTAACTTTATTACCAACAAATGTTAATCCACTACAATAAATTAGTATAATTAAAGATATGATAATAAAAGCTTTATATTTATTTTTTTTACTAAATTTTAATAGTAGCATAAAAAGCAATAATGACATAACACCTAATGTAATACATCCAACTATTCGTATTTTAGTTTCAATACTTTTATATAATGCTACTGCATAAAATAAATATAGATTACTAAAAATCAAAAAGATTGTAAAAAATATCAATAGTAGTTTTTTCCAATTTATATTTAATTTCTTTTTTCGTTTCATACAACACCTCATTACTCTAAATATTATATCTTAAAAGTTTTAATAGTACAATCTAAGATTTTATTTTTCTATATAATGGTATTAAAGTTTTATATATACTATACATAATTTTGTTTGTGATTAGATCAAATTCTCCAATAAATTCTGTGTATTCACCACCTAAACGTTTTTTAAATGAATGAATACCATATATTGGGTTAGATTTGTCTGGGTTAGCTATACCACATGTTCCAAAGCAATCTAAACATTTATATCCATCTTTATAAGCATCTTGCATAATTGTATAATATAATAGATAGTTAGCATTTAAACTCATCAAAATAGAATTATTTCCACCATGAACAGTCCATACTATATCACCATATTTAACAGTTATAATTGAAGATAAAATTACTTCTTCTTCTTTAATTGAATTGATTTCTTCTAAATCTTTTTTTAATTTATTGATTTGATTAGTTAAATCATTAATTTTATTTTGAGCTTTAGCTTTATTTTTATGCTTGTCATCATTTAAAGATAGTATCTCATTTTCTACACTTGTTATTTTGCCTTCAAACGTCTTTTTTAAATCATTAATATTTACTTTAATCATATATAAATCACTTAAATTATCTTTATTAAATATAGTATAAAATAATTTATAGTATTCAATAGGTGATTGAATGATTCCTTCTCTTTTAGATGTTTCAATCATCGTACTATAAAAAGCATCTATATCTTTTTCGTTTCCTTTATATATTTGTAAATTGTATTGATTTCCTTTATTAAGAATTTTTTTTGTAGTAGGGTGCATATTACTATAAATCTCATCCCAACTTCTATCTAGATTAATTCTAAATGTAAATCTTGGTTGTTCATGTTCAAATCCTAAATTAAAACCTAGATGTTTGTACCCTAATGTTGATAGATAGTTAATTAATTCATGATTATCTAATCCATCAATTACTTTACCATCAATATCAATGTTATGTAGTTTAATAGCTGGATCTAATTTTATAAAAATAGCTTTCTTTTCTTTAGCATACTTTTTTAAATGCATTGTAAAAGTATTAACTAATTCTTTATTATTGAAATCAATAACATAGCCTCTAGGAGAATAAAAATAACAATAATTCATAATTAATCTCTTTTCAAGTAATAAAGCAGCACATATTAATTTACCATTTTCTTTTAATCCTACATAATGTGGAATAAAATGCTTTTCTTTTCTTATTTGACCAAAGTCATAACTTTGCATAAAATGACGATCATTATTATGACTAACAAAGTCTTCATATTCTTCTTTTGATAAATTGTTTATAAATTCCATTTTACACACCTCGTTATTATTATACAATAAATTGATAAATATATCTATTTTATAATGTAAAGTATATTTTATTTATATACTTTATTTGTGTAAACTATAAAAAATATGTTATATTTATTATAGGTGGTATCATGAATAAGAAGAGTATTATAATGATTGTTTTGTGTTTAGGAGTATTATTTTTTGTATCAAACAATATATATCATAAAGCTAATAGTAATATAAAAGGTAGTTATAGTGATATTGATAAAGAAAAAATTAAAGAAGATATTTTAAGCAAAATTAAATTAATGAGTGCTGATGACTTATTAATTAACTTATATAAAGAAAGTATTTATGTTGATGATATAGATTATCAATTAATGTTAAAAGGACTCCTTTTAGTGTTAAATGAAGATGGTAGTATTAATGATGATGAAGCTGATGATTTGTATGAAAAGACTAGTATTTGTACTAATAACTCATATATTTCTTTAGATAGTGTTGAAAAAGCAATGAAAAATATTTATGGAACTGTATTTGATATAAATTATGAAGAAACAATCAAAGATACTAATTATATTTATGATACTGAAACTAATCGTTTTTATGAAATGTGTACTAATAATAGTATTGGTAGTGATTTTGTTGATACATACATATATAATTTTGATTTAGATAAAAATAATGCTTATGTATATGTTGCAGTTTCTTATGGAAAAGAAGAAGTTGTTGTTGAAAATGGAGAAACTACAGATAAAACTAAGATTACGATTTATACGGATTATCAAAAAAATAATGTGTATAAATCATATATATATGATGCAGATAATAGTAGTGATAATTTTTTATTAGATTCTTCTAATTATAAGGAATTCTCTTTATATAAGTATAGTTTTAAAAAGAGTAATGATAATTATTATTTTGAATCTTTAGAGAAGGTAGAATAGTATTTAAAATTAATTCTTGGAGGTTGAGGTTATAAAAATGAAGGAAAATGTAAAAAAGAAAAATACAAAAAGCAGAAGTTCTAATTTCGAATTACTTAGAATTATTGCAATGATAATGATTGCAGCGCATCATTTTGCAGTACATGGTGGTTTTAAAATGAATATTTCTTCATTTTCGTTTAATACTGCTTTTATTCAGTTTTTACAAATTGGTGGAAAGATTGGAGTTAATATATTTGTTTTAATATCTGGTTATTTTTTAATTAATACAGATAATATTAAATTAAAAAAGATTATAAAATTGTGGTGTCAAATTTTTATTTATTCGTTTGGTATATATTTAGTTTTCACATTATTTGGACACCATAAATTTAATATAAAAGATTGCTTTTCTTATTTATTTCCTATTATACATAATAAATATTGGTTTGCTAGTACTTATTTTATTTTGTATTTATTCGTCCCTTATATTAATAAATTTGTTAAAAGTATAGATAGAATAACTTATAAAAAATTACTGATATTAATGTTTGTATTATGGTCTTTTATACCTACGATAACTAAACAATCAGTATATATGAATGCACTATTATGGTTTCTATTTTTATATTTATTAGCAGGATATATTAGATTATGTTTTGATGATACTAAAAGGACTGGGAAACAATATTTTATAGGTTCTATGGGGATTTTTATTTTAACATATGCTATTACAATTGTAGTTGATTTATTATGTATAAAATGGCCTTCTTTTAATAAATATACTACATATTTGTATGGAATGAATCGATTACCTATTTTAATTATTTCTGTATTAATATTTTTAACATTTAAAAATATTAAAATGAAAAATATTAAAATAATTAATATAATATCATCTGCTACTTTTGGTGTTTATTTAATCCATGATAATCCATTAACTAGGGTATTTCTTTGGAAATCATTATTTAAAAATGCTACTTTCCAATATTCTTCATTTTTAGTTCCTTATTCAATTATATGTATTTTATTAGTTTATGTATGTTCAACTATTGTGGAACTAATACGTATTAATTTGTTGGAAAAAAATTTATTAAAAGGATATGATAGAATTGAAAATAAACTTGTTAATTTAAAAAATAAAATTTTCTCAAGGATAGGTATTCTTAAAGATAGTTAATAACTATTTTTTTTATTTTAGTTTAAATTTAAAAGTTAAAAAGTATAATTAAAATCTTGACTAAATATTATAAAAAATATATAATTAAACTGAAATTAGGAACTATTCCTAATTTGGAGGAATTTATGAATCACTATTCTAAACAAAGAAAAATTATTTTAGAAATACTTAATAATTTATGTCATCCAACTGCTGAGGAATTGTACAGCGAAATAAATAAAAGAAAACCTACTATTAGTAGGAGTACAGTTTACAGAAACATTGGAATTTTATTAAAAAATGAAGAAATAAAAAAAATTAAAATATTAAATGGACCAGATAGATTTGATGCTAATACAAAAGAACATTATCACATTATATGTGAAAATTGTGATAGGGTGTTAGACTTTATTTATGATTTTGAACAGGAAGAATTGAAAAAAATAATAAAGCAACAGACTGGTACTTCAATTAATATCAATAGTATAACTTTGTATGGAATATGTGAAGAATGTAAATCCAAGAAGAAGGAGGATTAAAAAATGGAATTAAAAGGTTCAAAAACAGAAAAAAATTTAATGGAGGCTTTTGCAGGTGAAAGTCAAGCACGTAATAAGTATACTTATTTTGCTAGTAAAGCAAAAAAGGATGGTTATGAGCAAATAGCAGCTATTTTTGAAGAAACAGCTAATAATGAAAAAGAACATGCTAAGATGTGGTTTAAATTATTAAATGATGGTGAAGTTCCTTCTACAGAAGAAAATTTAAAAGCTGCAGCTGAAGGAGAAAACTTTGAGTGGACTGATATGTATGATAGAATGGCCAAAGAAGCAAAAGAAGAAGGATTCAATCATATCGCATATCTTTTTGAAGCTGTTGGAAAGATTGAAAAAGAACATGAAGAAAGATATAGAAAACTATTAGAGAATGTTGAAGGTGAGTTAGTGTTCTCTAAAGATGGTGATAGAATTTGGAAATGTAGAAATTGTGGACATATTGTAATCGGTTCAAAAGCTCCTGAAATTTGTCCAGTATGTTCTCATCCAAAAGCATATTTTGAGATTAAAGCTGAAAATTATTAAAATTATAATAAATAATTAGAAGAGTAAATCTATTAATTGATTTACTTTTTTTGGTGTACCGTGGTAAGGCATATATCTTTCCTCGATTAGCTACTCACTTTACCATATAAAGTTACGAGTATCTTTTGGACTTTGATTTGTTTGGCAACCTTATCCGTTTATGCAGCCTTGTAATAAGTTTCTGTTCGTTAGCCCTCGATTTTGTTTCACACTTCCTTTAGCCCCAAGCCTCACGACTGATGCTTTGTGCTTCCCTAATACTTCGTCGATACCTACGCGTGTATTGGACTTTCACCAACCAGATATATGCCATGCACGGCACACCAAAAAAACTAATTCAAAATTTGAATTAGTTATCTATTCTTAACTCGAAAAGTTCGAGCGTATTTCACTATGGAGCGATAGATAAGATAATTTGAAACTATCACTATATAAGTTAATACAACTAACTTCCATAAACATATTACCATATTTACCAAAAAAAATCCAAACAATATGATAAAAAAATATAAATTCATGATATAATTATATAAGATAGGATAAGAAATGCAGTATTAATAGTTTATATGGGGAGTGGGTTTAATATGAATAATAGTTTAATTGATATTATTACAGGAAAAGAAAGAAAAAGATATAATCAAATTATTCAATTAATAGATCAAAAGAATTATAGTGAATTATTTAGGATGGATAGAAACCAAAGATTTGGTTTAAACAATCAAAAATATATTGATAGAATTTTAAATAGGATTGAAAAAGAAGTTTTAAGTAATCCTGATTTTATAATTCAAATGAATCAATTCAATTATCATAGAGCTAATGATTATACAGAACTTGCCATTAAATCTAATCCTAAAATAGTTGAAAGATTTATAGAAGAAAATATATGGGGTGCTGATAGATTAATACCTATCGCATTAGAAAGTGGATATGTTCCTACTAACGAATATATTAATGACCATATGCAATATTTTTCCGATGTTGAAGTTATGACAAAACTTATTGATAGTGGTTATAGACCAAGTGATGAAATAATAGAAAAAAATGCGAGATTATTTTCAAACGAAGAATTATTAACTAGAACAATAGATTGGGGATTTGTACCATCATTGAATTTTATTCAAAGAACTAATTTATTAAGTAATCCTAATGTCATTGAAAAGGTTTTGGATACAATCGAACTAACGCCAGAGTTAATTAATAGTCGAGTATTTTCCGGTAATGTATTAGCCCAACAAATGATTATCTCAAAAAGACCTGATTTACTTTTAAGTTTAAATTCTAGTAATGAGTCTTATACTCAATTTTGGATTGAAGCATTTAAACAAGGTCACATTCCAGAAGAAGTTTTAAACAATTACTCAATTAATGGAAATTATTTATTATTCTCAAAAGTAATAAAACAACAACCAGAAATGGTTAAGTATTGTAAAATTGTAGAAAAAAGTGAGAAAGAAAAAATTGATGAACTTGCTATATGCATGGGTTATGTTCCTACTATTAGTGATGTACAAAGCAGTGAATATATAAAAAAAAGTTCAAAGCTTATGCAAGCATTAATATTAAGACGCCCAGAGGCAATTAAATATATTGAAACTAGGCCTTTAAAAGGTGGATATTTACTTGATGTTTCACAAAATGAATTCTTTGATTTAGTTCGTTTAGCACTTGATAATGGTTATATACCTACATTAAAAGATATTGAAGATAATCCTAGATTAGCTGATAGTTTTGATATTATGAAAATCTTAGTTCAAGATAATCCAGAATTAATTAATATAATTAGAGATGAAACACCAAACAAAGAAAATTTATTAAAAATAGCTATTGAAAATGGGTTTAATGGGACTATTGTTAGACAATATCGAGGAACTGAAGATTATTCTTATGCATTTGGTGGAAGTAGAAATATCAATGATTTATTATATACTGAAACTGCTATAATGTATCAATTAGATAGAGGTCAAAAACTTGATACTAATATTAAATATGGTAATAATTACAGTATTAATTTATATAAGTATTTAATTAATAAAGGATATCAAACAAGGGATATTATTAATTTATTTACGGGTAATTATGAAACAATGAAAGAAATTATTTTTCAAAGCCCAGAATATATAACTATGTTAAGTACGGATTTATCAAGAAAAGAAATTGATGAACTAGGATTGCTTGCCATTAATGGTGGTTACATTCCAAAAATTGAAGATGAAATATTTGGATATGGTTCTGAAACTGCAAAAATAATGGTTAAAGCATATCCAAGTTATTTAGAAAAAGTTAAATTACTTGATAGAGTTGGATTATTTAGTGCTAAACCTTGTGAAGCATATGATGAAATATGTAGATTAGCATCTGATTCTGGATTTTTACCTGATGTAGAACAAATGGGAAATGGCTATGGTGGTTCAACAACAACGGTTTATAACCATAGTTATGAAATAATGAAGAAAGCAATTCAAATTAAACCTAAATTAATTGAGTCATGTGATGTTGCAGATAAAGAACAATATGATGAATTATGTAGATTAGCAATTTCTTGTGGATATGAAGTTACAGATGAATATGCATTAACACATTGGGGAAGCAAAATGTGTTCAAATTATGATTTAATGGCAAAATACATTGCAAACCATCCTAACTTTTTATTAGAAGTTGAAATAACAAATTCAGATGAAATGATCAAGTTGATTGATATTGCAATCAATTCTGGTTTACAGTTAAATAGTTTAAGCAAAAAGCAACTTTTGAAAATATTTTTATCCGTAGACGAAACAAAATGGAATGATTATTTGGATTCTAGCATTATTGAATCATTACAAAAAGCAAAAGAATTATATGTTAATAATGATGAAATTTCTAATACTGTTAATCCAGAATTTTTATCAGAAGATGTAACTAGTAATTTTACAAAAGCACAAGTTGAAATATTATCTTGTTATCCTAAATTACAAGAAAAGATTTTAAATTTATCTCCTAAAAGTTACAAAGCAAAAATTATTTATGAACTTGTAAATAAGTATAAAGATAATTTAGAATGGATTCCTATTTTGGAAAAAGCTTTAGATAATGTTAATTCTCCAGAATATGCTAATTTATTATCATCAATAGATGGGAAGGAATTGTCACAAGAAGAAAAAGAAAATTTAATTTATTTATTAATGACAAATAATCATTTAGATATTTCTAGTTTAGAAGAATTAAAAAATATAGATTCTGTAAGAGAAAAATACATAAATATGATTATAGAAAGAAACACGCTTGGTAGTCTAAAAACAGCTTATTTTGAAAAAACATTTGGCATTGATTTAGCAACAGCCATTAATCTAGTAAACTTATATGGTAAAAGTTTAGAAAGTAGCACAATAGATTCTTTAGATGAAAAAAGCAGATCTGAATTTGTTTTGCTTGAGAACATGAAAAAAATTATTAATTTAAATAATTTAGAGGTTCTAAAATACTTTGTTGAAAATATTAACCCAGAGTTTATAGTCAAACCAGATTTAATGGTTACTTATGAGGCTAGATTAAAATATTTATTTACTCAAGAATTTAACAAAAGTTTTACTAAACCATTACAAGAAGATAAAGTTATTAGTAATGTAAACGATGAACAAAATTTAGATATTTATTTAGCAGCAGGTCATGATGGAAAAAAGAAATGCAGAATGATGATAACATCTATAGGTGCATATACAAATATGGAAGAACCTGATGATTATTATGCAAGTTGGAATGTTGATAAAATAGCGTCACATGGTTGTTGTTGTAGTTATGTTGGGGAGAAAAATTTAGGTACTGCAGAAGTAAAATATTGTTGTCTAGGTTTTACAGATTATGAGTTAGGTGCATTGCAATTATCTGGGCCTTATGATTTATGTTCTTCATCAACAGAAGATAGTTATCAAATATCTTCTATGTTTTCATCAATGTATTTATTACCAGATGATGTTTTAGGTTATACTAGACATACGCATAATGAAACTGTTTGGGAAAGAAGAAGTATCTCCGGAGATAAAATGTTTAAAAAACAACCATCTTACATTGTTTATTTTGTAGATAATTTTGAAGACAGATTAACAGATCCAGAATCAATGAGACAATGGGAATCTGTTAAAAAAGCGGCATCTAATTTTTCTATTGAGGTTGATGGTGTCAAAAAATCTTTACCTATTATGGTTGTTGAAAGAGAAAAAATTGCAAAATCTCAATTAGAAATAATCCAAAATAAATTAAGTGAATTTAAAGAATCATTAAATCCAAAATTAATAAAAGATATAATTTCTGATTATGAAAGTAATTATGCTGGAAATAGAGAATATCATTTAAATATATCTGAAAAATATTTTCCAAAACATGAACAATTATCAGATAGTGTTGTTGGTGAAATAATAGAAACAATAAAAGAGATTTATAAAACAGAACCTGATATAGCGATTCAATGTATTTATGAATTAGAAAAAGCTGTAAGAAGCGAACAAGAAAAATATAATAATACTCAACATGGAGTTGGACAATCATTACCATCATTTAATATTGAAGAAGCAATGATTGATATTAATAAATTAAAATCCAATTTTAAAATTGGTTTAGATTCAACTTTTGTTATGATTAGTAATTGCGATGAAAACCAAAGACAATTTGAAAAAAGTGATATTCAAAGTATTAATCAAGAAATATTGGGTGCACAATTATCAGCTTCTGATATAGCAACAGCATTAACAGACTCTGGACTTTCATCTTCAATAGTTATGTATGAAAACGAAATAAAAGAAGAAAACGTAAATGGCAGATTAAAAGTTCATGGACAAAGACATATAAAAAATGTATTGCTATATTCTTCGTTAATCGGACAAACTGTTGTCCAAGATAAACATGATTTAGAATTAATAATGTTATCTGCTAAATACCACGATATAGGAAGAAAAACTGATGCACATGAAGAACATGCAGAAGCAAGTGCAAAAATTGCTATTGAGAAATTAAAAGAAAAATGTTCTCCAGATGATTTATCAATTATCAGTACTATAATTGAATTTCATGAAACACCAAGAAATGTTTCTAATGTAGATGAATTATTTATTGAAATGGCGCGAAAAAATGGTATTACTGATGATCAAATACCAAGAGTAAGACAAATGGCTGAAGTATTAAAAGATGCTGATGCTCTTGATAGAACAAGATTTATTAACAAAGCACGATTAAATCCAGATTTTTTACAATATGATGTATCAAAACAATTAATAAAGTTTGCATCTTCACTACAAGAAACTTATGCTATACATGATTTAAAAGAATTTCGTTGTGATGAAGCAATAAGTATTTTATTACAAAGTTATACTCCACAAGAAGTATTAAGAACTATAAGGCATAGTACTAGAGCAAATTTAAGAATTGAAGATATTCAAGGTTTTATAAATTCATGGGCAAGTTCATACAGGCAAGGAACTAATGAATTACAAGATATGTTAAATGATTCAAGTTTTGGCAAAGAAGAAGGTGTTAAATATGGAAAATAATAAAATGAATAATATTGAAAATTTAGATGAACAAAAACAAAATAACAATGCAACACAACAAGCAACCAATTTAAATGAATCAAATAATCCAAAACAAAGTCTTACAAATGAACAAAAACTAGAATATATAAGTCATTTAATTCAAGAAGTAGAACAAAGTTTAGAAGAAAAAGGTATAAGTAAAACATTAGTTAGAAAAGACGGTAGCTTAAAGTGATAAGCCATCGTCTTTTTCTTTATCTTTTTTGGTAGTATAAAATTCTTCGGCAGCCTCGTCCATTTCATTATTAAGATTACGAGTTGCTTTTTCAATTTCATTTTGTGAAACACTCATCATAATGCGAGATACCATTTTACCATTAGCAGTGGTAGTATTTATATCATCATTAACAAAAGCAATATTAATATTATATTTTTCTAGATAGTCCATTAGTGTTTCCCAATCTCTTGTACTTCTTGTAATTCTATCTAATTTTAAAGCAATAATCATATTTATTTTGCCTTGTTTACCATCTTCAAGCATTTTATCGTATTCTGGCCTATGATTACCTGTTTTAGCACTTATTCCAGCGTCAGTATAATATTCTACTATCTTATAACCATTGAACTTACAATAAGCCTCTAATCGTTCTTTTTGCTCTGGTAAACTAAAACCCTCACGAGCTTGATCTTCGGTTGATACTCTCATATAAATTCCACACAATTTCTTTTCATTATCCATTAATCTTCGACTCCTTTTACTAAAAAATGAGGAGCGGGTAGTATCTAGTAAAGTCTAAATACTACTGACTCCTCATTAAATTCAATATTATATATTTTAATTTTATCTTTGCTTTTTATCATCGGTGTACCTCCATTTCTAGAGAATACCTCTTTCATTGGTTATATATAATATCATTTTTTATAGATTTGTCAATTTCCTGATTAGGGTATAGTAGTATTTAGTTAGTTTTTAAATAATCTTCTAATTCAGATAATTTAATCTTATTAGATAAGTTCTCGATGAATATCTCGTTAGAATAATTAAAAGCAAGAAAAGTTATATCATTAATTATTATTCTATGTGGTTCAACATAAGTTAAGTTAGTTCTATCAATTTTTCGTATACTACCATTTATGATTTTTAAAGTAGTATTTGAAAATTCACATATTAGTTCTAACTTCTTTTTTAATGATTCTTCAATAACAACTTCTTGCTTAATAATATTTACCATAAATACCATCCTTTCTTTGTAGGATAGTCTTTGTATAACTTCCAAGCTTAAGCGTGGAGTTCGATACACAAAAAAAAACTAACCCAAATCTGAGTTAGTTGTATTAAAAAAGCTCGAAAAGTTCGAGCGTATTTCCTTATGGAGCGGGTGATGGGAATCGGACCCACGTTATCAGCTTGGAAGGCTGGAGTTCTACCATTGAACTACACCCGCATATATCAACAACTGACATTTAACATTATACCGATAATAAATAATTTTGTCAACACTATTTATAATTTTTTTTAATTTTCCTTAAATTTAATTTGAATTTTCGTTTTTATGTAAAAAACTGAAATAAGTCTTGCTATAATATATTTTATGACATTTATTTTATTTCTATATACATTCACATTAAATATTAACATATTATAATTTTATATTTGTATTTTTTACACATTTATCTTTACTTCACTATTTTAAGAGTGCTATAATTAAAGAGAGCCTAGAGAAACTCTCTAGGTGTTTTTTTGTTTTAGGAGGTTATTATGACAAAATATGTATTTGTAACAGGTGGTGTATGCTCTGGTCTTGGTAAAGGCATTACAGCATCTTCTATTGCTTTATTACTCAAAGCAAAAGGTTATAAAGTTTTCATGCAAAAATTTGATCCTTATATGAATGTTGATCCAGGAACTATGTCCCCTATTCAACATGGTGAAGTTTTTGTCACAGCAGATGGTTGTGAAACTGATTTAGATTTAGGACATTATGAAAGATTTATTGATGAAGAATTAAATTATACTTCAAATATTACAAATGGTAAAATATATTCGAGTGTAATAGAAAAAGAACGTCGTGGAGATTATTTAGGTGCTACTATACAAATTGTACCTCATATTTCTAATGAAATAAAAAACAAAATATATGAAGCAGGTCATACCAGTCAAGCTGATATCGTTATTACTGAAATTGGTGGTACAGTTGGTGATATTGAATCATCTGTTATGATGGAATCTTTACGTCAGTTTAGAATGGAACAAGGCTATAACAATAGTTTATTTGTACATACTACCCTAGTTCCATATTTATTTGGTTCTAATGAATTAAAAACTAAACCAACACAAAATAGTATTATTGATCTCAGAAGATTAGGTATTCAACCAGATATTATTGTTACCCGTTCTAATATTGAGCTAGGTGATTCTATCAAAAATAAGATATCACTATTTGGTAGTATTCCTAAAGAAAATATTATTGAGGCTGTTGATGTTAATAATATTTATCAAATACCTATTAATTTTCATAAACAGAATATTGAGGATATTATTTTAAAACAATTTGATTTACCAATCAAAAAAAGTAATATTAAATATTGGGAAGATTTAATTGATACAGTAAACCACTTAGATAAAGAAATTGAAATATCTTTAGTAGGTAAATATGTTGAGCTACATGATGCTTATCTATCAGTTATGGAAGCATTAAAACATGCTGGTTATAAGCATAAATTAAAAATAAAAATAAATTGGATTGATTCTGAAAAATTAGAAAAAGATAATATAGATTTAGATAAAATATTTAAGGAATCTAAGGGTATCCTAGTACCAGGAGGATTTGGTCAACGTGGTATTGAAGGAAAGATTAAAGCCTGTGAATATGCGCGAGTTCACAATATTCCTTATTTAGGATTATGTTTAGGTATGCAAATAGCAGTAATTGAATTTGCTCGTAATGTATGTAACATTGAAGATGCTTCATCAAGAGAGTTTGATGAAACTTGTAAAAATCCTGTTATTGACTTAATGGCCGAACAGAAAACAATTATTAATATGGGTGGTACATTAAGATTAGGAAATTATGAATGTACAATAGGTAAAGATACATTAACACATAAAATATATAAAACTGATAAAATTTTAGAAAGACATCGTCATCGTTACGAGTTTAATAATAAGTATAAAGAGCAATTAGAACAAAATGGTTTAGTTTTTGCAGGAATTAATGAGCCAAGTAATTTAATTGAAATCATTGAAAATCCTAACCACCCTTTCTTTGTTGCTTGTCAATTTCATCCTGAATTTAAATCTCGTCCTACAAGACCTCATCCATTATTTGATGCATTCATTAGTGCTGCTACAAAATATAAAAAGTAAAATAAAAGCTACACAAATGTGTAGTTTTATTTGTATATACCAATAGTTTTTATTTTTTGTTTTGGCATATTTCTTATTTGTAATATTTTTTCATGATTTACTTTCAACTCATCAAGATCATTATTATCATCTATAAATGGCAATATTATATATATCATGACTATTTTTTTAAAGAAGACGGGCTGAAGTTAGTTACCCGATAAAATGTTTCAGAAAAATATTCTAAAGAATTAAAACCATTATTTAAAGCAATGCTTAATATCTTATCATCACTTTTAAGTAAGTAATTAATACTTTTTATTATCTTACGCTCGTTAATATAGTCTATTAAAGATATACCAGTAATTTTTTTAAAGCTACGTGATAGATATGATCGATCAAAATGAAATACACTAGCTATAATATCAGTTTTAATTTGTTTATAAAGATTTTTTTCAATATATCTTAATATTTCGATAACTTTTTCCTCAGTCATATATCCTATTATTTTAAATACTTTCTAAATCTAAAACTTTAATTTCTTTAGGTTGTTTTAAAATTGCCTCTCCTGATTTAAATTCTAATCTTGTAGTATAAAATGGTACTAGTTTATTATAATATGGCATTAATCTTGATTTTATTAATAAAGATGACCACATAGGCATTCTTCTTAAAGCTTCTGGACTTACTAAATTATCTGTAGAATTCTTTTTACCACAAAAATCAGAAATAAATTTTAATGTATTATATTCATTAGATAATAAGTACAAAATTTTAGAACATTCAAATTTCAATTCTTCTATATTATTTTTGCCATAAGTTGAAGCCAATTTGTCAAATTCCTTAATAAACAATACTATTCTAGCATATCGTGCTCTTAATTTGTCTAATTTAGAATTTAAATTTTTAATTGGTTTAATATTATCATCAAAAGAATCTAATATAATATTTATTGGTTTTTTAGCACGATCATTATTTAATACATAATTTATTTGTTCGAAAAATATGTTAAACAATGCACTTTGATTTTCTAGAGTATTATCCATATTAAAATATACAATTGTTTTACTATCTCTAATTTTAGTAATATCAAAATCAGAATTACATAGTTTAGATACTAATGTTTCATTATTATTTAATATAGTTATTTTTTGGTTTAAAACTGACATAATTGATGCCTTAGTTTCAGGTGGTGCTAAATGAGTAGCTGCTATATTTTGATAGCATATTGTATTTTTATCAATTGTATCTATATAAGCAATAGTCAATTCCTCATTATAAGAATTGGTAAATTTAGATAATGTTTTAAAATTAATCTTATCAGCATCTATCCCTTTGTCTAAAAGGCTTAAAATAATACCAGTTAAATATTGGGATGATGTATTCTCCAATAAGGGTTTATATTTTTTGTTTCTGATCTTATCAAACAATTAACTATGCATTCTATTAGACTTGAAGCTTCATCCCTTTTGCCCTCGTCATAAATTTTCTTTATTAAAGTAAAAGGATTCCATGAATCACTATATAATGGGCTACTTAAATCGATCTTTATCACATTAAAGTCAGCTTCTACAAAAGAACCTGATGTTAAATTATATATTTCTGAATTCTTATCAGTAACTATCACAGATTCTCCAGATTTTAACGATTGATAAATCATTGGTAATATTACACATTGTGTTTTACCACTACCTGAAGAGCCAATTACAATTGTATTGTCTAGTGTTCTATCTACAATTATTTTATCACTAATACTGCCAACAGGTATACCTACTGTATCCAAATTTTGTATATCACTTATTTCAATTGTTTTTAGCTTACTATCTTCCAATAATTGATTAGTATCTAACCAATGTGAATAGTAATTTTGCTCTAAATTATTCATAACATTCATCCTATAAAACAGCGAGATTTTCAAATCTCACTTACATTATATCAAGTTATTATTATAATATTTTAAACATTTGTGTCTAACTGCATATTAAGTATGGATATTCTATTTCTTTACAACTGACTTCCACATCAGTATGTAACAATTCTTTATTGCCTTTATATTTAATTAATAAATAATTTCCAGTATGGCCTATTAAATAACCATCACGATATACCTCTGGAATAAAAATTACTTTTTTATTAATATATTTTTTCATATATTCTTTTTCTAGTTCTTGACTTATATTCATTAAAATCTTAACTCTATTTTTTTTAGTTACATCATCAATATGATTAGGTAATTCTTCCGCTTTCGTTCCCCTACGAAGTGAGAATGGAAAAACGTGAATTTTTGAAAATTTTATTTTGTTTACAGTATCTAGTGTTTCGTTGAATAATTCTTCTGTCTCACCTGGAAAACCTACAATAATATCCGTAGTAATAGATATATCAGGTCTAATTTTTCGTATTTCATTTATTTTATTAATAAAGTATTCTTTATTATATTTACGATTCATTAACTTTAGAATCTCATTAGATCCGCTTTGTAAAGGAACATGCAAATGAGAAACTATTATATCGTTATTTTTTATAACATCTAATACTTCGCTATCCAACTCAGTAATTTCAATTGAAGATATTCTAAGACGTTCTAACCCTTTTATCTTTACTATTTCTTTTAATAACATAGCAAAGGTATAACCATTTAAATCTGAACCGTAATGTCCTGTATGAATTCCAGTTAAAACAATTTCTTTATGACCTGCACTAACTAAATCTGTAATTTCATTTATAACATCTACTGGATTTTTACTTCTTACTTTTCCCCTAGCGTAAGGTATAATACAATAGGAACAATAGTTTTCACACCCATCTTCAATTTTAACAAATGCTCTTGTACGATTAAAATTATTAAGTTTCATTTTCTCAAAAGGTGATTTCATAATATCAGGAATATAAATAAGTTTATTTTTAGTTTTAATAAACTCTTTTATAAATTCATCAATTTTACTTTTATCCTTATTACCTAAAATAATATCAGCATCTATTTCTTTAGCGTCTTTACGTACTTGAACCATACATCCACAAATAATCGTTATAGCATGTGGATGTTCTCTTTTGATACGTCTTAACTCTTTTAATGATTTATTATCACTTGTGTTAGTAACTGTACAAGTATTAATTATGTAAATATCTGCATCTTCATCTTCTATATATCCAGCATTAAGGAGTATGTCTCTCATAACATTTGATTCATAAGTATTTACTTTACACCCTAAAGTTATTATTTTAAATTTCATATTACCACCTCAAAAAAACAAGCCTATTATATCATAGGCTTATAGCTTTTTTCTAAAATCTTTTAAAGATTGTAAAAATTCTTCATTTCTTGTTAGTTCTTCAAGTGATGCCGTTTCCCCTAGTTCTTCATTATTTTTAATTAAATCTTCAGCCATATGTTTATAAATTTCGTCTAAAGCAGTAATGGCCGCATCTTCTTCCCTAAGTTCTTCTTTAGTTTCGTTGTTAGTTCTAAAATCAATATCAGTTAAATTCACGTCGGTTAAATCTATTGTTTCATCAATAGTACCTTTTTTCTTTGAATCATGTTGCTCACCAACAATTCCAAAGACTGGAGATATAACATCAGTTTTCTTAAATTTTGATACCGTATTTTCCTTTTCTTCTGAATCTTCTTGGGATTTTATTTCATCAACCTCAGAATTTTCTGATATATCTTTAATAGATAAAATAGCACTATTTTCTAATTCTTGAGCTTCTTTCTGTTTCATAAAATCAGAAACAGTTGCTAATGGTTTGGATTCTAATTCATCTTCATAAACATCCTCTTGGCGATTTTTTACAGCATCTACTAATTCTTTATAACTAATAATAGATTGAGCTTCTTGTTCTTCTTCAAAATTAGCAACTATATCTTCAGGTTTCAATTTACTATCTGCTTCCATTTTTGAAAGAAGTTGTTCTATTTCACTATTAGGATTATCCTCACGTATTTCTTCTATTTCTTTTTCTTTCTCTTCATCATATCGTTGTTCAATCTCTTTTTCTATTTCTTCTTCTGTTTCTTCTTTTGATATTTCTTCTTCCTTTTCAGTATCTTCTCTAATAATTTCTTCTTTTGTATCTTCATTTGTATCAGGTGTTTCAATTATATCTTCTTTCTTGACATTTTTTACCTTTTTTATATCCTCATCTTCTAATTCTTCTTCATAAATATTTATCTTCTTACTCTCTCGAGCTGAACGAATAATTAAAATAATCAAAGCAATTAGTATTATGCACAAAAGAATTATCACACCAACAAACAAGGCATTATTATTAACTATCTTGTTTAAAATATTCCCCATATTATCACTCCATAAATTCATATCTGATAACACTGGCTAAAAAAATTGGAACGGTTTCTACACGCATAATTTGTGTTCCTAATGTAATTTTTTTAAACCCTTTCTCTTCAAGATATGCTTCTTCTTTAGGTGTTATTCCACCTTCTGGTCCTATTGCTAATGTTATTTTATCATAATCCTTGCTTTTTTTCAAAACCGATTTAATATAATTACTTTTCTCATTTGTACTACAAATTAATTTTAATCCATCAATGTTATCAATAAATTTCCAATCTTTTTCTATATTTATCAAAGGTATATCCATACGCATCGATTGTTCACTTGCTTCCTTACATATCTTCTGCCAACGATTAAGTTTTACTTTTTCTTTACGCTCATCATATTTAACAACTGAACGTTCATAAGGAACAATTATAAATTCATTAATGCCAATTTCTGTACCCTTTTGTAATATTAAATCTATTTTTTGTTCTTTTAAGTTAGGTATAATCAAACTTATTTTAGGATATTTATCATCAATTTGACTTAATTCTTCCAATACCTCAATATCCAAATTATCAATATCTTTTATAATAGCACGATATAATTTATTATCATATACAGTTTCTATTATATCATTTATTTTCATTCTCATTACTCTCTTAATATGATATTCATCATCAGAAGTAACAATAATTTTATTATTAATTTTACTTAAGGCAAAATATCGTTGCATTTAATCACCTTTTTTCTAATTCGATATTTTGTAGTTTTTTATGAGTAATTAAGTAGTTAACATTTTCTTGACTAACAAAGTCTTTATCTAATAATAACTTTAAAATTTTATTATTTAACTCTGTTTTGTCAGTATCTCTAATATATTCGTTCTTTAAAGATTCTATCTCATCATATAGTATTAAAGTATCATTACATATATTTGATAAAATAGGAGTCTTGTTTAATATTTGCTTAGCAAATTTAGATTCATTAACTAAACTAAAATTAAGAATTGGTAAATTTAAAAAATATAATACTATAAAAACAATAATAAAGTTTTCTATAAGTCCAACTATTCCACCCAATATTTTAGATGGAATACCCAAAATAATAGTAGCTTTTAATATTTTTTCAATAATTGATGATGTTTTAACAAGGATTTTAAAAATTAATAAAAGTAAAGTAAAAGTTATAACAAATGCTAAAAACTCATATAAAATAATATTTAAAACACTAACTCCTTTAAATGCTCCACTAAAATTAATGAAAGGTAAATATCGATAAAATAAACTTGATACAGGATTTTTTAAAATAAAAGCTAAACAAATAACTAATACTAAACCAATAGTTGATACTGATTGTTTAATAAGTCCATTATGCCAACCAATTAAAAAACCAAATAATAATAATATAATAATACATAAATCAACAGCATTCATACTAACACCTCTATTTAATATTATTATAACATGGATTATTCAAGATGTAAATTAAACAAATAATACATAAATACTCTTTTATAACAATTACTTGCTAACGTTATAATCTTTTCTTATTATATTTTTATATTTTATAAAAATGTGCTAAAATATAGGAAGGATGTGATTTAATGACGATTACTGTAAAAGTTAGCGAAAATACAATGAATGAAATGAAAGATTTCTTTGATGATTTTAAAAGGCCTAAAACACCAGCTTATGCTGTTTTTCAAGCTGATGATGCTGATTGTGTTGTTACACTATATGAATCTGGTAAAGCTGTTTTTCAAGGTGTTAGTGCTGATATATCAGCTAATATGTGGATTGAAAGAGAGCGACATTTAAATCCTAGTAAGACAGTTGATGTAAAAAATAGCGAACAAAAGGATAAAAAAGGAAAAAAAGAAATAGTTATTGATCCTAAAATTTATCATGCTAGTTGCATTGGTTCTGATGAAGTTGGTACTGGTGATTATTTTGGTCCAATTGTTGTAACAAGTGCTTATGTAAATAAATATAATATAAAATGGCTTGAAAGTATTGGGGTTAAAGATTCCAAAAAATTAACTGATGACAAAATACTTGAAATAGTTCCAGAAATTATAAAAAAAATACCATATAAAAGTATTATTTTAACTAATAAAGAGTATAATGAGCGTTATAATGCTGATACTAATATGAATAAATTAAAAGCTATATTGCATAATAATGTTTTAGTTAAACTTACTAATGAGATCAAAGATTATGACTATGTTGTTGTTGATGAATTTGCTAAAAAATATGTTTACTTTAATTACTTAAAAGAATCTTCTAATGTTTTTAGAAATATCACTTTTTTAACAAAGGGTGAAGATAAATGTTTAGCAGTTGCTTGTGCTTCATTGATTAGTCGTTATATTTTTATCAAAGAATTTGATAAATTAAGTGATAAAGTGGATGCTTTTTTACCAAAAGGTGCTAGTGATGCAGTAACAGATATAGGAAAGAAATTAGTCCAAAAATATGGTGAAAGTATTTTACATGATATAGCTAAATTAAATTTTAAAAATACTAATAAAATATTAGAAAAAGAATAATCAAAAATGATTATTCTTTTTAATAACTAGTGTCAAAATATAAAATAGTAATTAATACTAAAGGTAAAAATATTTCTATAACAATATATGAGATATTATTATAAATAAAATTTCAAGTAAACAATGCTAAAAAAGCTAAAAGAAACATAATTATAATAAATATACTAAATTTATCAAGTTTGAAATTTTTATTTATTTTAGTGGTACATAATTAAAACTATTATATATTGCTTTATTACAATTTTTACAATACATAATTTCTCCTAATTAATAATCATTCTGAAACTACAAATGAAGTAGCAATTGGTCTTGTTTCATTTTGTAAAGCTGAATCAATAGGATGACTAATTAATTCACCATTTACTACCATAACACTAGATGTTCCACCATCTAGATTAGAGGCATTAATAGCACCATATCGTTGCATAATTTCAGTCATATCAACCATATCAGCACCTTTAGTACGATTGTAATTACTATCGACTACTAATAGTAATACAATACCATCTTCTCTTTGACCAATAGCAGTTCTAGCAGCATACCCCCAACCACCATTACCTTTAGTATAAGCGGCTTTACCATTAACTATTAAAAATGGGCCCCATGATACAGCATCTCTTACTCCTTTAGCTAAAGCTTCTTTAGCTGTAGTGTTTTTAAGTAAGACTAATTTGTTATCATTCGTAAATCCAATAATACCGCCATTAGTTACTTTACCATATTCATTATTTGTAACAATTTTACCATTTACAATCGTAATACCTTTAGGACAACCTCCAGAGCTAGTATATCCAGGATCATAAAAGCCAGCTCCGTTAATAGCAACCCTAGCCTGTTCTCTTTTTGCCATTGTTGTTACATATTGTCCACGAACACCAATCTTATCGGTAGTTGTAACTCTAATTTTTGAAGGATCATAAATGACTGCTAAATAAGCTTTACACCCGTTTACTTCAAAATTAATAATTTTATATAAATCATTATCTTTATCTTTTGTCAAAACTTCTTTTTCATATTCATTTGCATATTCTATATCACTTTCACCATTAACATTAATCAACGTCTCATCAGTAGACTCGTTTGGTTCTTTAATATAATTTCGACTGAATACTTCATCTATTTCATTTTGATTATAAAACCATTTACAATAATATTGATGATCTTTTGTTGCCATTGCAGTTGTAACTAACCAGTCCCTAAAATCATTCATTGGTCCATACAAAAGGAATAGTAAGGTTGCACAGCATATTATATAAATAGTCATAAAAAACATATATATATACTTAAATATTTTATTAACTCTTGATATATACTTAATATTAATATTTTTTAAATATAAAATTCCTCCAATAAGCACTAATCCACTGCATATCCCAGTTAAAACATAAAGTATATTTACCATATTTTTACTAATTAATTCATTACTATGTTGACCAATCACTAATAAAGTAATAAAAATAGGTAAAAATACTAAAACTATCAATACTAAATGTAAACCATATTTTTTTTGATTTTGACGTTTTATTAATCCTTCGTTTAGTTTTTCATCTATATCATCTAACTTTTTTTCATTTGATGTAAAAAAAGTTTTCACTTTATTAGTTAACTCATCTGAATCGGATATTTCATTACTTTTAGCATTCTCATCTAAAATTACAGTTTTATCTAATTCAATATCACTTAATTCTAATGTTGCATCATCATCCAAATATCCTAAATCCATATTACTCTTTTTTATTTCTTCAGTTAAAGCAACATTTTCAACAGAATTATTAATTTTTTTATTATCTTCTTGTTTATTCGTTTCTTCTTCTTTCCATTCCTTAATTAATTCTTCTATATCTTCTGTTTTATCTTCCTGACCAACACGTGATTTAAACTCTTTCAATACATCAGTTGTTTTGGATAGTTCCTCTAATTCCTTTTCCATACATATACTCCTTTATTATATATAATAAGTATATCAAAATTATGGCAAAAAGAAAAGTACGCTTAAGCATACTTTAAGGTAATAATCCAAATCCACTAACAACTTTTCTACCACCTGTTACAGATTGCCCATAAACATTTCTAGGATCATTAATTAACTTATTATTTATAACTAATTGTGCTGAAGTTCCACCATCTAAATTAGCTATATTATAAGCACCATATAATTCTAATAAATCTATTACTTCTTTTAAATTCGGCCCATCAGTATGAACTCCTTCAGTAACAAGAAATAAGACAATTCCATCTTTACGTTGTGCTATTGCTACACGAGCAGCTCTTTGATATCCACCTGATGTAGAATTAAATTTAATGCTCTTTCCATTAATCATTAAAAACGGTCCAAACTCTAAAGCATCACGCATACCTTTAGTTAAAGCTTCATCTGCTGTAGCATTGATTAATAATAATTTATTATCATTTGTAAAACCAATTAAATTGCGTCTTTCAGTACTATCTGACCAAATAATTTTACCATCTTTAATTAAAGTTCCACTAGGAATATCACTACCCCAACCATTAGTATCCTTAAATCTTCCACCATTAATACATACTTTTCCACCAATTCTATCACAAATTTCTTGAATTGATTCCATACCATTACCAGTATTAAAGGCTTTAGAAGCAATTAAATGCACTTTTGAAGGATCATAAATAACTACTAAATGAGCATCATAACCACCAACTTTTACTGGAATATACTTATAATCTTCATTACCCGCTTCACGAGTTAAAACGGCTTCATCATATTCATTGTCATATGACTGCTTAGGTGCTGTGTCAATAACAATGTCATCAAGATTAACATCATCAGTTATTACCTCATACGAATTCTGATTTACAATATCTTTTACTGTGTTTTCACTATAAAAAGTATAAGCAATATATTGATGAGTTTTTGTAGTTAAAGCAGTAGAAATAATTGTCTGTTTAAAGGAATCAACTCCATAAACAACAACAAAACAAATAGCAATTATAATATCTAATGCAATAAAAGTAATAGTTAATTTTTTATGTTTCATACTACTCCCCCAATATAAATGGATTATCTTTTGTACCACTACCGCTTGTAGCATTCTTTTTATTTATTCTAAAAGCTGGTCTTATTCCTTGATAAATAGCTGGTTTAGTTATTATTGTTTCATTACCATATAAATATACACCATTAGAAATTCCATTTAAAAGGAAATAATTTTGAACTTCATTATCAAATTTCAAATTCATAAGATCATATAAACCTATTTTAGCACGAACTTTATTACTAGTTATATCTTCATAAGTATTAACATAAGAACCTATATTCCATTCGGATTCAATAATAAGATCTTTATATGATAAAGAGTTTAAGAATGCATTATTTAAATAATATGCTAAAGAAGTATTAACTTGAGGATTAAATATATTACTATTTAAATCAAAATGATAAGTTTTTTTTAGGTTACCATCCAATACTAAACTTAAAGTTTCATCATCAGTATCATAAACAATATACTTATCAGTACCTAATACAACATAATCACCTATCTTAATACTATCATCTTCATTTTCAACACGGTAAGGATTACTTTCACTTCCATCACCACTAATCAAAGCGACACCACTTTTTAACCTAATAACAGGTTTAATACCCAAAGCTCTTGTAGGATCAGCTAATGATAAATTATTACCATTTATTTGCCATGTTTTATCACTAGATATTGTATTCAACCACAAAGTATCAGTATCTGATGCCATATATGTACTATCAGTCTTACTATTTAAGAAATCGCTAACAGAAGGTAATCGTACATAATTATCTTCATTTTTATTGTTACAGCTAAATTGTTTTAAATCATTTACTTCATCTTTACAAATTGTTGTTGGTGCTAAATAAGATTTATCCAAATATTTAATAAAATAGTTGTTCAAATATTTATGAATATCAGATTCTATATATGCTTTAGGACGATTAGCCCAAGATAAAGTATTAATATAATCATTCAAGACAAGATCAATTGTCCCATCACTATTAGTTTTGATAATACGCCATGTCAAGTTCGAAAAGACCAAATAATTATTCACATCACTACCCTTATAGGTGTAATCACCACCATTCATGTATAATCCATCTCCATCATACACAATTGATGAGTTCTTTCCAATCGCTGTTGTTACTAACATTAATGATTGTCCACCTTCACTTTTAGGATTGTAAACGCGATAATATTTAAATAATCTAGAACCATATATTGCTATGCAACCAATTATAAACAAGAAACTAAAAGCACAAAATGCTAATTCAAATCCATTAAATTTGATTTTATTTTTTTTCTTTTTAGTCTCAGTTTTCTTAATATTGCTTTTCTTATTTGCTCTTTTTTTCTTATCCTCTTCAACTGAGGTATGCATCTTATCAATAATTTCATTGATGTTCGTTTTAGATTGTTTTTTCTTTGCGTTTACTTCTGTACTCTTTTTTGAAGATTGATTCTTAAGTGAAGATACTTTTGCTTTTTTTTGCAACTTAATATCATCAGCTGATGCTTTAGTATAGTTTGTTTTTTCTAGTATAGAATCAGATTGTGTATTTGTTGAATAAATTTTTTTATTTTCATTATTTATTGATTTTTTTTGAGAAACATTTTTTTTCTTATTTTTATTAATTTCACTATATAAAGCCTCTAGATCAACCGTTTTATCAGTATCTATATGTGGCTTAAATGCTTTTAACAAATCGGTTGTTTTATCTAATTCATCAAAAAAGTCATCATCATACTTTTTATTCATCCTACCACCTACTATATGTCATTATATCAGAAAATGCTAATAAAAAAAAGATAAATAAAATTATTTATCTTCTAAATTTAATTTTTTTCGTAATTTTTCCTTATATTCTTCTTCAAGAATGTAAATCTCTTTACTACTCATAAACAATATAACAGCATTATCATAGTCTAATAATTTATCAGCCATTCCCTGTTCAATATAATCACCATTATCGAGTGAATTAATAATAGTATAAGCATCTACTCCTGGATAATCCTCAGGATCTTCACGATCATAATTAATATCCATGACATATGCTTTATCGGCTAAATTAAGAGCACGAACAAACTCATCTTTAAAATCTTGAACTCTAGAGAATGTATGAGGTTTAAAAATAGCAATAATCTGTTTGTCAGGATATTTTTGACGAGCTGATTTTATTGTGACACTTACTTCAGTTGGATGATGGGCATAATCATCAATAATAACATTATTTCCAACAAATTCTTCCTTAAAACGACGTTCTGCACCTTTAAAAGTTTTTAATAATTTAGAAACTTCTTTAGCATCATAACGTTTATAGTGACAAACGCCAATAGCAGCCAAAGCATTAAGTAACATATGCTTACCGAATAAAGGTAAATCAAAATGTCCATAGTATTCATCTTCAATAAATACATCAAAACTAGTACCATCATTACGATACTCTATATTTCTTGCTTGAATATCATTATCATCTGAAATACCATAGTAATAAACTGGCTTATTTAAATCCAATGCATGTGTATAAGGATTATCACCACATATAATAGCCATTTTTTCGGCTTTATTTGCAAATTCTTGATATGCACTAATAATATCATCTATATTCTTAAAATAATCCATATGATCTAATTCAATATTAGTTATAATTATATACTCTGGTTCGTATGCTAAAAAGTGTCTTCTATATTCACAAGACTCTAATACAAATACCTTATTATCTTTTGAAGCATGTCCCCTTCCATCTCCAATAAGATAATTACAACCATCTATATTATCAATAATATGACTTAACATAGCTGTAGTAGTTGTTTTACCATGACAACCAGCAATACTAATTGTTTCAAATTTCTTTGTAAGCTTACCTAGCATTTCATGATATTCATAAATTCTCACATCTAGTTCTCTTGCCTTCACTAATTCTGGATGATCTTTTTTTAGTGCCGAAGAATATACTACGATTGTATCTTTATCAAGTACATCATTTGAGCCAGTATAAATCTTTATACCTCTTTCAATCAACTTATCTTCTGTAAATCTATGTTCAGCAGCATCATCATAACCAACAACTTCATAGCCCAAATCATTAAGTAGGAGTGCTAAAGCACTAACTCCTGCCCCTTTTATTCCTAATAAGTAATATTTCATTATATATGCCTCTTTTCTAAAGTACTATATCTTGTATAACTAACAATATAATTATATCAAAATAAAAAAGAAAAATATACAAAATTGTATTTTCTTTTTTATTTTTTAAATTATTTATCGCAAACTAAAAAAGATTATAAACCTAATTACAATCTTTTTCATATAATTAATAATTTCCTGTATTTTTCAAAGCATACCACATATCATAGAAGCTTCCATCACTTTTAACAGCTAAAGTTGTAACTCCGTTAGCAGTACTTGATAAAACAAATTTAGTTACATCTGTAACACCATTAATTTTTCCATATGATACTGGAGCACCTTGAGCATGCTCAAACATATGAACAATAGGAATATATTCAACTGTACCATCTTCTAATAAAATAAATAAAGTATCTCCTGAAGAATCTTGACCCATACCACCAAAGAATACATCAATAATCTTTTTATCAAATTTAATTATATCTTGATTAGTACCTGTTTTAGTACTATTCCATTTTAATGAATAATAATCAACTACTTTTGATGGTGTAAAACTAAATGTTAATTCTTTTTGTGTTGAACCAACTGTAACAAAAATTCCTGCATTTCCTTGACAAGATAAAGTATAATTTTTTTCAGTACTATTCAAAGCTTTTGTTCCATTAAATACTATTATATTATTTTTTACTTCATTGCTTTTATTACTATTAGTTTCACTATTATTTTGAATATTGCTACTATTATTTGAAGTAATATTACTATTGCTATTGCTCTCAGCATTATTACTTTGAGTGTTATCAGTCTTAACACCACATTTATTATTATCTTTATTAATAAAAATATAAGCACCCATGCCTAAACAAACTATAACCAATAATATAACTAAAACAACTAATGATACATTACTTTTTTTCTTTACTTTCTCCATATTCTTTCCTCCTTCTTTTCATTATAACATTATAACATAATAACATATATTTTTTTAAGATATCAAAATTTTTTTATATTTATAGTAAAGAAAATGACAATCTCAATATATATTTTTTCGCTTTGCTGATAATAAAATTTCAAATATTTATCATTACAAAAAAATAGAGACTTGTATGGCTATAGTCCCTATTTTCTATAAAATTGTATCTGCAAAATCTCTCTGTGTGCTTAATATAATACGCATTAATTGATTAAATGTCAAGTATTTATTATTAAATTTCAAAAAAAAGGAACTAATTAAGTTCCTCTTCAATTCTCATTAATTGATTATATTTACAAATACGATCTGTTCTAGACATAGAACCAGTCTTAATTTGTCCTAAATCAAGTCCAACTGCAAGATCTGCAATAGTTGTATCTTCTGTTTCTCCACTACGATGTGAAATAATAGTAGCATATCCATGTTGACGAGCTAATTCAATTGTTTCTAATGTTTCAGTAATAGTACCAATTTGGTTAACTTTTAATAAAATAGCATTTCCAGCATGTTTATCTATTCCCATTTGTAAGCATTTTTTATTAGTAACAAATAAATCATCTCCAACTAATTGAACACGATCTCCAATTCTTTCTGTGATTTTACTAAATCCTTCCCAGTCATTTTCATCAACTGGATCTTCAATAGAAATAATTGGGTATTTACTAATTAATTCTTCATAAAAATTAATTAATTCATCTGTTGTTAATTCACGACCTTCTCCAGCTAAACAATATTTACCATCTTTATAGAATTCTGAAGCAGCTACATCAATAGCAATGCATACATCTTTGCCTGGTTCATATCCAGCTTTTTTTATTGCTTCCATAATTAATTCAAAACCTTCAGTATTTGATTGTAAATCAGGAGCAAATCCACCTTCATCACCAACACCAGTTGCTAATCCTTTAGCATTTAATACCTTTTTTAAATTATGGAATACTTCAGCACCAACACGAACTCTTTCCTTAATAGTATCACGCATTGGAATAATCATAAATTCTTGAAAATCTAACTTATTATCAGCATGTGCTCCACCATTTATAATATTCATCATTGGTCTAGGTAAAGTTGTTCCATTTCCTATATATTTATATAATGGTAAACCAGCCTCATTAGCACTGGCACGCATTGCTGCCATACTAATTCCTAAAATAGCGTTAGCACCATATTTAGATTTAGTTTCTGTTCCATCAGCTTCGATCATAGCATAATCTAACTCTTTTTGATTAGCTGCATCCATACCTATTACTAAATCTCTAAGTGGTCCATTTACATTATTAACAGCATTCATTACGCCTTTACCCATGTAACGATCTCCACCATCACGCATTTCTAAAGCTTCACGTTCCCCCGTTGAAGCACCACTAGGTACAGCAGCACGTCCCATAACACCATTTTCTAATATTACATCAACTTCAACTGTAGGATTACCCCTAGAGTCTAAAATTTCTCTACCTTTTACGTCTTTAATTTTCATTGTAAACTTCCTTTCTGTATACTATGTTCTCACTATTAGAGAACTATATATATTATATCAATAAATTTGACGATGATCTCAATTTTTATATATTTATTTTAAATTTATATCTTTTTTCTATTATTGATTTTATTTTAAACAATATGAAAAGGGAAATAAATAATCTTAGTTAAAAGAACCATTATAATCTATGATTCATTTGTTTATTATATCTATTTACATATTCATTGTATACAGAAAAAAATATTCAAGTAATTAAAAACAAGTCTGCTACTCTAAAGCCCATTTTATTAAATACTTTTTCTTCTTTTGTACCATATATTTTATTATGAACCAGTTCTATTAATTCGCCTCTTTTAATAATATCAAGATTTATATATAAATCATATTATTTGCCTAATTCAAAATCAATTAGTATACCAAGAGCATTTATCATTCTATAATATGTTTCAATATCATTTGTTTTCATAAATTGTCCCATTAATTCGTTAGTTTTATCAAAACTATCAAATCTTATAACATCTACTAGATATAACAATATTCCTCTATAAATTTATAAAGTTTTCTATCTTTATAATATAGTTCTTACTAACTTATTACTTATGTTTTCTAACATATCATTATCTGCTTCAAGTATTAACTCATGTACTGAACTATCTATTTCTTTTAAAGTATTTCCTTTAGAGTGAAAACTAGTTGTTACTATCCACTTAATTGTAAAGTGCAATAAAGTCAGCAAATATTCCAATTCCTGCCTTTACTCTTATTTTTATTCTTATTTTTCTTTTAACATCCATACAATCATCCTTTAAATCAATTATAACACAATTATGATTAGAATATTAATTTTATCAAAAAAGGATAAGATTATATCTCATCCCCAAGTAATAATATTTGAATATATCTTTTACTTAAACCTACCAGTCTTTATTAAAGTTTGACCACAATATTCACATTTTTCAATGTCACCATTACCATCTATATTAGCTCCACAATTTGGACACTTCAATGATTTATATTCTGGATTAATCTCTTTAGCAGCGTTAGCTACCGCCTTACCAATAGAGGTTCCCATATTTTCAATATGTTCTTGAGTAATAGGATTCATTTGCTGAGTAGTAAAAGCTGCTATTTCTCTTCGTTTAGAAATCATATAAACGGAACCTGACATAATACAACTAGCTACTATTATAAAAGCTCCAAACATATAAAAGGGAATACTTTTACTTGAATCAAATTCTTTATTAAACTCACTATCCATATCATCTAATTCTTGATTCAATGAACAATATTTGGATATTAAAGTATTATTTTTATATTCAGGAATATTACAATAAATAGTTTTAGACTCTAATACTTTATTGATAGTAGCTAAATTTTCAGAATTTTCATCATTATTCTTGTATATAGAACAATATTTTGAAGTTAGTTTATGATTTTTATATTCGTCAAAGGAACAATAATCAAAGCTTGGATCTAGCACTTTAGTAACAATATATAAATCATACACCTCACCATCATCATAATTTGCAATAATTTTATGTTCTACTCCTTTAGCTTCCAATTCTTTTTTATAATTTTCAATATTTTTCTTTTCAATTTCTAATTCATCATTTCTTTTACTTTCTAATTCTACTTTTTTAGTTTCAAGTGATTTTTTTTCAGTTTCTATTTGTTTTTTTAATTTTTCTTTATTCTCTTGTGAATATTTAGAATTAATCTTAAATTGCTTACTTACTCCTACGGCAATTACACTACCACCTATTAATATACCTATTAATAAAATTATAAGAGATATTTTTTTTATTTTCTTAACATTTTTTTGATACATTTCTTCGTTTAAATAATTATTTTCACTCATAACTGCAATCCCTTCTCTATTATTATAAAAAGAATATATATAATAAATGCAAGAATTTAATAATGATTTTCTGGTAAAGTAATAATCATCATTCTCGCACTTTAATTATAACATTTTATTTCAATTTTTAAAATATTAACTTAAAACTATCTTTCATATCTAGATATATTGAGTAAAATACCAATACTAGCCAAACTAATAAGTAAACTAGAACCCCCATAGGATAAGAAAGGAAGTGTAACACCTGTTACAGGGATTAAGCCTACTACTACCATTAAATTTAAAATAGCCTGAAAAGATATTCCAAAAATAATACCAAAAGCTAAGTTTTTAGCAAATTTATCTTTAGTATTTAATGCTATACGTATACCGCTATAAATAAGTAGTACAAATAAAGATGCTACTAATAAAATTCCAACAAAACCAAATTCTTCACTAATAATAGAAAATATAAAATCAGTTTGTGGTTCTGGTAAATAAAAATGTTTTTGAATTGAATTACTAAAACCTAATCCAAATAATCCACCAGGTCCGATAGCGTACAATGATTGTATTATTTGAAATCCACTACCTAATGGATCACTCCATGGATTTAAAAATGATAATATACGACTTAATCTATAAGGCGCTATTAAAACTAATACAACTACACCTACTACACCTACTAATCCTAGTTTAAAAATTAATTTCATTTGCATGCCATTAACAAATAATATACCAAAAATAGTCATAACGATAATTGTACCAGTACCAAAGTCTGGTTGTAACATAATTATTCCAAAGATAGATAAAGTAAGTATCATTACCGGAAACATTTTTTTATGTGTTGTTAAATATTTAGATGTAAATATAATTAAAGCTAATTTTGTAAACTCACTAGGTTGAATACCAAAAGAGCCTATTCCAAACCAACTACGACTACCATTTCTTACAGTACCAATACCAGGAATTAATACTAATATTAATAATAATATACATGCTAATAATATTATTTTAGAATACTTATAATAATAATTATAATTTATCTTACTAACTATATACATAATAATTACGCCAATCAGAAAAAAAGTTCCTTGATTACGTACAAATTTATATGGTGTATTAAACTTATATTCACTCCATATATATGAAGCAGAATAAATCATAATTAATCCAAATATAGATAAAGTTAAAACACTAATTACTAATAATATATCTACTTTTTTATTCATTAAATCCACACTCCAAACAATAAAGATAATAAACTTCCTATTAAGCCAACTAGCCAAAATATTTTTACTACTTCTATCTCTGGCATTAATTGTTCAAAGGTATGATGTATTGGTGTCATAGGAAATATTCTTCTCTTGGTTAATTTATAATATAAACGTTGAATAATACAACTTACCGTTTCCAAGACAAATACAATGCCTATCACAATTAATAATATTTCATGACGCGTCAAGATAGCAATTATTCCCATACAAGCACCTAGTGCTAAAGAACCAGTATCACCCATAAATATTTTTGCAGGATATGAATTAAATAGTAAAAAGCTTATTAATGAGCCAATTAATGAAAAGATAAAAATAGATATTTCTATATATCCTTCTAACCATCCAGTATTTAAAGTAATTATTCCAAGTGTAAAAAAAGCAATAGCTGCTAAACCACCTGCTAATCCATCTAAACCATCAGTTAGATTAACTGCATTACTACTACTTGTTAAAACAAGTAAAATAAATATTCCATACAACCATCCAACATTTATTTTAATATTAAAAGTATGTAGCCAAATAAGAGGTTCATTTCCACCTTTTAAGAATAAATAAAAGATTGTAGTAGCACATATTATTTGAAGAAAAAGTTTTGATGATTCACTAAGTCCTTTATTATTATGTCTTTTAATAATAAGATAATCGTCAATAAATCCAATCATACCATAACTAAAAAAGGTAAATATCACAATAAAAAGATTATATGATAAACTTATCTTATTCATAAGTAATAAGACTATCATAATAATAATGGGAGGAATAATAAATATAATTCCTCCCATAGTTGGTGTTGATGATTTACTTTTATGTCGATCTGATAAATACACACTTAAAATTTGATTTTTTTTCTTTTTTCTTAAATAAGGAATCAATATTAAACCAATTATAAAAGAGAAAAATATACTAATCATTGTTACTATAATCATTTTCATTATGACTAACATAATCTCACCTAGTTAAACATATTCAAAATAATAAAAAAAAGAACTCAATAGTTCTTGTAAATGCACCACCATTAATTTTGTGCAATCGTCTCATCTTCAAAAACATTTGTCTCACGAAAAACAATATATGATTTCTTATTTAATAATATAATAACAATAACCATAGCTACAATTAAAACTGTCAGTATAGTATAATCTACGGTATCACGTTCCTCTTTTTCAGTAAAACGATATTCTAATTCTTCAAAGATATTTCTTTTCACTTTTTCTTCTTCAATCAATTGTTGCTCTTTTTCTGTAACGCCATAACTAATATGTGAAACTAAATACTCTGCATTTACATTTTTAGGAATTATTAAAAATAATCCTAGTAGTAATAATAATATTCTCTTTTTCATGTTTTCCCCCATAATAATTTAATAATCAAAAAGTAATTGTTTATTATATATTTTACTCTTCAACATATGGTTTTAAATAATTCGTTATAACTTCGTATCCAGCATCATTTAAATGTAAACCATCTTCTGTATATTCAGCTTTTAAATCACCATTAACATCTTGTAAAATAGAATAAATATCTAAGTATACAATATTGTTTTCAGCACAATATTTTTTTAGTTGTTCATTTATATATCTTATATCTTCATTATTTCGATTTTTATCTGTAGGTCTTTTCCCTGAATTGACCGGATATATAGATTCTAAATAGATTTTTGTTTTAGAAGATTTCTCTTTAATCATTTCAATAATTGTTTTTATATTATTAACAACTACATCGTTTTCTGTTCCAGCACCTAAGTCATTAGTTCCAATCATCAAAAATAATTTATCTGCTTGATGTTGTTCTATTAAATTGTGAAATCTATTAATCATATTTGTAGTTTTATAACCACTTATTCCACTATTAATAATAAGTTTATTATCATATTGATAATATTGATTAAGATCATAACGATCTGTTATTGAATCTCCTGCAAAGACAATCTTTTCTTTTTTAGCTTGAACTTCAACCATTTTAACATTGTTTTGAATACTCATTCTTGTATCTACTAATGCCAAAGATAAAGAAACAATAATTAATAGTAAAAATCCAATTAACCAATCATTTTTATTCATAACCTCATCCCCTAATATTGATTATAAACTTTTATACTTTATTTTACAAGAAAAAAAAGTGAAATTACTCACTTTTTTAAGAAATTCCTACCATTATATCTGTTATAGTATTATCTGGAATACTAGATGAATCTATACTTTGTTTTTCTCCTTCATATACTGCACTTTTTAATATTGGAGCAACTTTATTTAATATAGTATAATCAGCTTGATTATTTCTAGCAATAGCTTCTATAGCAAAATACTTATTAGAATTAGCTTTACCATAAGCAAATATATGAATAGCACCATTATTAGTTACTTCAAATGTAACTAGTTCTACTCCATTATAATCTTTAACTACAGCTTCAGTTGCGTGCAATCCTTTACTTTCTACTGCTGCTTTTAATCTTGATTTATTCATTTTAATTGTATCATAACTACCAGTACCAATTATTATACTAGATGCCCATGTTTTATCATCAGTAATAATAAACCTGTTATTATCTATTTCGTATAAGTATTCATCTGGAACTTCAAAAACAAAACCTGAATATTTTACTTTAGTAGTACTAGATACTGGTGTAACTGGTATAGAACCATTACTATTTCTATTAGATTCATTATCACTTGTAGTTCTATTTGATGTTAATAAGTATACAGCTACAATTAGTGCTACTGCAACAATTGCTACAATAGCTATAATTAAGCCATTATTACTTTTTTTAGGAATTTGTGGTTGGTATTGATTATATTGAGGTTGAATTGGTGTTTGATAGTTATTCACGGGTTGATTAATATTAGCTACATTTTCACCTGTACTTTCAATTGCACTACCACACATATTACAAAATTTTTGTTCTGGCGCTACTGTTGCACCACATTTACTACACTTCATATTATCCTTCTTTCCTATTCATATTTTTTTATTTCTGTTTTAAATATTGTTAAATCATTAATCATATTTTCTGTAATATTATTACTATTACTAGAAATAACAATTTTTAAACAAACATCATTACCTATATTTCCTATTAATTGTTTTTCATATTTAGTTTTATCATTTGATTGATAAGAAATTGTATAACTATTAAATAAGTTATCATGATATTTCTTACTACCATCTGAATCCACTTTAACATTCTTATAAATTTTATAACTATTTTTTATATCATTACTATCTAATTTACATAAACTAGATAAATAATACGATATATTAGTATTATATGAATCTCTTTTTGAATCATATCCATATCCAAAATAGCGATATTCATTAATATTACTTTGATAATCTAATTCATTATATATTTTAGGTGTATATAATTTTAAATTTAAATACTCATCATAAGTATTTAGCATATACTTCATATCATTTACAACATAATTATTTTCATAATTAAGTTCAATATTTTTTGAATACTTTTCCTTAGAAACAATATTAATACTTTTAATTAGATCTTCTGATATACTCTTATCAATACTTTCAATAGTTACTTTAAATGTATGACTATTATCAAGTGGAATTAACATATATATTAATTCTTTCTTACTTTTTTTATCTAAATATTTATTTTTAGAATCATAAGTTACTTTATAAATATATGAGTCTTTTATATCTCCTTTATCTACTTCCATATTAACATTAGAATTACTATCATTTTCCTTTAAGCGTTCAATCTCATCTAAAATTCCACTACTTTTTTTATTAATACTTTCATAAATATTTAAATTATTTATAGCTGTATTAATTTTAATTTCACTATTATAATCTCTATCCTTCTCATAATAATAACCATATGTGTTATTAAAACTATGAATAATAAAATTATTTGGAATAGTATATTTTATAGTATAATGAAAATTACTAATTTCATATTCTCTTGTACCTTCTATTTTATCAGTACCAGTATAACCAATAGAATTAGTTTTAATTTCTTCTAATTTACTATTATAGTTAACTCTATCTTTTACTAATTCAAAATTATATAAAATATTTTGTGCACTATCTAATAAAATATCAAAGTAATCATATTTAGCTTCATATGTAAAAGTAACTAATTTATCTGATTGCTTAATAATAGCTACTAAAACTTGATTATCATCAGATTCATATAAAATTTTATATCCATCAATATTATTCTTTGTAAGTTTTACTTCTTCTTGACCTAGCATAACATAATTACTATTTTGTTTTTCAATTCCATATATAATATCATCAATTAAAGTATTTAAGTTTTCATATTTATATGTTTCATCTAATGTTTCAATATTAATTTTAATTGAAGCATTATCTGAGTGTTTTAATAAAGTACTACTTTTACTAGAATCATACATTCCCCAACTACTATCATATTTTATACTAAAAAAGTTATTATTATATGTTTTTATCTTTATCTTATTAGATAATAACATATATATGTATATAGCACTTACAATTAAAAGTAAGACTAATAAACTAATGGTAATTTTTTTTATATTTTGATTCAATATTTTTTTCATTTTCTCACCATCACAACAATTAAATAATCAAATTCATTCATAATAATAACTTTATATGACTCATTTTCATATATTTTCTTTTTAGTACTATTTAATACTTCTTTATAATTATCATCTTTTAATTTGGATGCTAAATGATTACTTATGCTAGTATTAGGAATTAATGTATCTAATTCATTTTTATAACGTAAACTTAAAATTTTATCTTTATATGAAGCTTTAACTAATGGTAAAACTATAGTATTTTCAATATCGCCTATTTTGGAAAATTCATTCCATATTTTATCAGGAATATCTTTTTTTACTTTTTCTTCATTATTTCGATAGTAATAATAATATTCCTTTAACTTATCAAAACTAGTAACATTAATATTATCATCTTTGTAAAGTTTAGTTTGCATATCCTTTAAGAAATCAATCTTTGTAGCATATGAAACAGATGATAGAGTAGATAATTTTGTAGTTATCCCTATTACTTCTCCTTCAGCATTAATTAATGGTCCTCCGGCATCACTATCTTGAACAGGTATTAAACTCTGTATATGTTCTTCAGTAGAGATAATAATTCCTGTTGATACAGATAATCCTATACCTGATTTAGTTCCCAAACTTATAACTGCATCTTCTACTTCTAATTTAGAAGTATCACCTAAATTAACACCAGTACCTTTATAATCACTTATTTTTAATAAAGCAACATCAGCATCTTCATTAATAGATACAATTCCTTCAAGTTCATAAATTTTATCATTATAATCCGTTATTTGAATAAATTGACCTTTAATCAAACTATCCTTTAAATAAGACCAAGAAGTAACTAATACTTTATCAGTTAACATAAATCCTGTTGCTGTATCAGTAATTGATTTATCATAATAAGTATTAAGAATCAATGTTTTATCTATATTACTTTTATATATACTATTTAATTTTTCATCACTTAAATTAGTTAGTTTACTATAATCATATAGTTCAGATAGCTCTGACATATTAGGTGCCTTAGAACTTAATATATCATTCTGTTCATTTTTACGACTATTTTCTAAATAATCTTCTGTCTCATCATTTGTTTCACCATATAAATAATACAATTTATATTCTCCATTATATTCTTTAAAAATATAATATAAAGTTAAATTAGTTTGTTTAGTAACATACTCTTTTGGTTTATCATCATTAGTATCATCCATTAAAACATTAGGTATAACTATTTGACTTATAAATCCATTATCTTGTTTAATGCTTTTAATGTTTCCAAAATAACTATATCGAATATTTAAATCATCTAATTTTAAAAACATACCTGGAACAGAAATACCAGCAACACTACTATCTTTATATTCCTGGCTTTCTGTATCTAAACCTAATGGATTATTTTCATCTTTTGGTATTTTAGGATTATACATAAGTTCTAAATAATCACTTTTCCGTTTTAGATAATCAGAAGCTGATTCATCACTTTTATCTCCATCACCTAATAATAAATAAGTTACTTTTTTAGTTAAGGTTTCATATTCGCTATCACTATTATCTTTTTGTTTATAATCTAAAGAATAAGAAGCATCTAAAACACTATTTATCCTACTAGTACGACTATTATTTGATAAAATATCTGACATATCAATATCAAAATCATTAACATCAGCAGAAACGATAGTCATACTAAATATCAATTCTACTACTATTATCAATATTTTTTTCATATACTACCCCAATCTACTTTTTAAAACAGACACAATTTCTAAACTAGCTGGTTTAGCATGAGTACCATTTAAATAATAATCATGAAATGCTTCAGCAATAGTTTCATCATAAATATATTTACCTTCGTTATTTTTTGCTACTGCATATTTAGATATTGAGGCTCTAAAATCATCAAAAGATAAATTATTATCATTATATTTACTTTTATAATTTTTATATGCTTCTTCAATTATATTCAAAGAATTCGTTCCATTAACAAATTCTTCATATATTTTATAAATATCACCATAATTATTAGCTTTCATAATCAATATAGAATCAATATTATATTTTTTCAATATAGTGACAAATGATAAATAATGCCCAAATTCATGAGCAACAGATGATGTACGTGTTGCATTAGGTGGAAAATGACCTGTTGAAGAAGAATTCTTCATAATTTTAACCATATACTCTGAATTTAAAAAGTATGATGCGTTTAGAAAAATAGAAGTTTTATTAGTTATAGGATAAGAGCCATCTTCTGGAATTAAAAAAGACAAGAATGGCATAAAACACGCTATATAATTATCACTCATACTTGTATTTATTAAACTTATATTAGTAAGATACCCACGTGCATTAGGATAATTATCATAAATATTTTTAATAACTAATTCAGTTTCTTTAGCATAATCCTCATCCATCTCACATAAATTAACACCTGTTATTCCATAGTTATTAGAAATACGTTCTTCGATTGCTACTATATTTTTTGAACAAGTATTCTTCTGATTATTTGAGTCTTCTTTAATTTTATTATAAGCCTCAACATCATTTTCAACAGTCATATAATAGACATGTTTAGGATCTATAACTGTTGTATAATCACTATGCTTATTACTAGTTACAACATTTTCATTTGTTACAGTATCTTGATTTTCATCATTGAAATAAACAGTATTTCTATCACGACTAGCTATTAATGTTACAATAACAACCAGTGTCACTAAAACAATAAAACAACATATATAAAGAGTTATATTACTTTTTTTATTACTATTTATTTGATTATAATTATTAACATTATAATATTGATTATTAGGTATAGTATTATACTGATTGATATATTGTTGTAAATTATTACCACATGATTGGCAAAATTTATCATTATTACCACAAACTTTACCACACTTATTACATATCATTAGGCTCTCCCCTATCTTATATAATTATATCATATCATGTTATTTTTACAAACAAAAAAGAAATAGATTTTTATTTTTCTATTTCTTAATATTATTATTTCCACTTACCAAAAATATTTTTTTTAAGTGGTTTAACTTTTGGTTCAGATATCATTTCTTTTTTTAATATCTTTCTTGCATTATTTACTAAAATATCTTCTATTTCTTCTTCTGAAATATATTTACGCATAAGTTTCTTTAATTCTTCTAATTTATCATAATAATCACTATAACTATGATGAATATCACTACCTATAAAACTAATAGCATGATGCTTCAATAATAAAATAGCAGCATGTTTAGCTTTAGAACCATAATAGCCAAAAAAACTACCGATATTACATTGTATTAATGCGCCCTTTTCAATGAAATCAAATACAATAGAAGGATCTTTTTTTACAATAGCATATCTTTCTGGATGAGCAATTATACCTTTATATCCTTTACATCCTAATTGAAATAAAATATCATTAGCACCAATATATTTATCATTTAAAGGCAATTCAAATAATAAATAACGGCTATTATTCAAAGTAGAAATTAGTCCATCTTTTTTTAATTTCAACATATCATTTTCAATAAATACTTCATTACCTAAATAAATATTAATTGGTAATTTTTCTTTAGTAATTCGTCTTTTTAATTTTGTAACTAATTTTCTTTTAGTAACATTATCAGCTTCATAATCACTGCCTAAAATAAAATGAGGAGTAACAATCAAATCTGTTACTCCATTTTTAGAAGCATTTTTGATTATTTCCATACTTTCTTCAACTGTTCTTGCACCATCGTCAATATCAGGTAAAATATGAGAATGAATATCAATCATTAATCTTCTTTCCCCTTTTTATAAATATTTCTTTGTATAATATTGATTTCCTCTAACTGGTAACCTGTTAACAATAACTCCAGCTATTTTATTACTAAATTTTTCTAATGAATTTTTTGTATTCTGTAATAATTCAACTGGTGTTTTCTTACAAGAACAAACAATAACAATTTTATCTACTAATCCAGCCATAATAATTGAATCAGTAAGTCCAATTACTGGAACACCATCCCAAATTATTATGTCATATTGATTATTTAGTATTTGCATTAAATAAGACATTTTTTCGGATGCTAATAACTCACTTGGATTTGGTGGTACAATTCCACGTGTTAAAACAGATACATTTTTTACTTCTGTTTTTTGAATATATTTTTCATATTTTTGTTCGATTTCATCTATTAACAAATTAGATAAACCAACTGAATTAGATAAACCAAATATTTCATGTTGTCTACCAAGACGCATATCACAATCAACAACTAAAACTTTATTTCCTAATTTAGCAAATGCTATTGCTAAATTAGCAGTTACAAAGCTCTTTCCTTCTCCTGAAGTAGAAGAAGTAATCAAAATATTTTTAATTTTTCCATCTACAGATGAGAACTGTAAATTCGTACGTATATTTTTTATTGATTCACTTAATGCAGATTTTGGATCACGATCTACAATTAACTCTCTTCTCATAAACTACGCCCCCCTTTTTCGTTTATTAAAGATTTTTATTCCTTTATCATTTTCACTTTCCACTTTAGGAACTACACCTAAAAGTGGTAACCCAATCTTAGTTTGAATCTCTTCTGGATTCTTAATTGTTGTATCAAAATAGAACATAACAAATATAATAGCTAATCCAAGAACAACACCAAATAAGGCAGCAATAACTGTTTCTTTAACAATGTTAATATTATAAGGTTTGTTAGATTCGATTGCTGTATCTATGATACTAACATTTTTAATATTATAAATATCAATAATTTCGTTACTAAAAACTTTAGCTATCTCATTAGCGATATTTTTAGCATCTTCTTTATTTACACTACTTACAGAAATTTTAATAAGTTCTGTATCTTCTTCATTAGTTACAGAAATATTATGACTCAATTCACTTACTTCCATATCTAAACCTAAATTTTCGATAACTTGTCCTAAAACACGTCTACTTTTAATAATCTCACGATAAGTAGCTACTAATTTTTGATTTAACATAATATCATTTTGTGTAATACTGCTATCATTTTTATTTTCATTATCACCTGATCTTGTAAGAACAATAGTTGTATACGAACGATACATTGGAACTTTAATAAATTCTCCATGGATTGTGCTAATTAAAATCGCTACAACCAATGTTATGACAACAATAAACCACTTACTAAAAAAATAACTAAATAAATCTTTTAAATTAATTTCTTCCATATTCAGCCCCCCAAATTCGTTGCTTATTATATCATAAATTTCTAAAAATGCAAATTTTAATCGAAAAAAGTTTCTTTTTGTCGAAGAAACTCTATTTTGGATGAATATTTTGTGTATCAAATACAATTTCATCAGCCATTTTACTAACTTTTAACATACACCATAAAGTAAATAAAATAAACATTATAACAACCCCAATTAACATATTCACCACCTTTTAAATATAATTTATATTAGTATTATCTTTTTCTATATTGTATACTCTCTATATTTATTATATTGTTAAAATGTAAAAAATACAATATAAAGAGAAATATATTTTTGATAATAACAAATAATTATAATTATGTAAACGAAATTTATAAAATTTGCTAAACTTAAAAAATTGCATAAAAAAATAGAGTATTTTAACTCTCGATTTTTAAATTTTTATTACTTTTATTAAATTTCTGATAAATAATATAGTAAATTATTATTCCAAATAAACTACCAGAAGTATCTATTAAAACATCAATTGGTCTACCACTTCTACCAGGAATAAATAGTTGATGTATTTCATCTGTACACGCATAAAGAAAGCAAAATACTAGTGATATAAAAATATATCTAATTGTTAAACTTTTATAATCTTTAAAAACATTAAATATAAGTATACCCAAAATAAAATATTCTAAAAAGTGTGCACTTTTGCGAACAATAAATATGCAATTATCTATTGTTTGTTCAAGTTCACTATCACTATAGTTATGATTACTAACTTTACTAATAAAACTAACTATAGTACTTGCTATACCATCACTCTTATTACTAGAAGCATTACCAGAATCATTAGAAAAAGTAAAAATTACCACCATCCACAAAAACAACAAAATAATATTAAATTTTTTCATACTACAACTTCTTCTTTTACCTCTTTTTTTCTTGATATCTTTTCTACAAAATAAAATAACAACAAACCAACAATACATCCCGTTGTATCTATTAAAACATCAATTGGTCTACCACTTCTACCAGGAATAAATAGTTGATGTATTTCATCTGTACACGCATAAAGAAAGCTAATTATTAAACTATATAAATAATATTTTTTAACATGACAAAACTTCAAAAAAATAATTAATAAAATTCCTAAAACAAAATATATGCTAGCATGAGCTACTTTTCGTAATGGACGATTTAATTTTTGAGATAATTCAATTGCTAAAGAATGACTATCAGTATTAGTGATTTTTACTTTATTTGTAATTTCAAAAGTTTTCTCCAAAATTGTATCAATTGTTTTAACACTTTTACCATTAGATTCATTAGTATCCATACTTGAAAAATTAAAAATAACTCCCATCCAAATTATGGCAATAGCTAGCCAAGTAATTACTTTAAACTTTGTGTTCATTATTAGCACCTCCTTTATTATTGATATATTAAATATAATATCAAAATTTACTTTATTAGTAAATAAGAATTAAAAAGAGAGCTATAACTTTACTCCCCTTTTAATACTTTATTAATTTTATTGGTTGCATCTTTTATACTTTTCTCATCGGGAACCATAACATACAAATTACGTCCTGGCATAGAATAAGTCTGTTTATTAGATCCCTTACCATCTACAGTTTGATTTTCGATATCCCATGAAGTCATATTATTTAATTGATTTTTAACAAACATTTTAATGAGCTTATCTGGAATATCAGTACGGTATAATTCACCAATTGATTTAAGTAATGTATCATACTTTAAAAGTAAAGATTTATTAGTAGTTATTTTTTGCATAATAGCTGCTAATACTTGTTGTTGATTTTGAATACGATGACGATCTCCTTCTTTATAAGCATATCTTTCTCGAGAATAACTTAAAGCTTGTGCTCCATTAAAATGGTTCATTCCTTTTTTTACCTCTGTCCTCACGGCTCCGCCATCACGACTATAAGTTGTAAAAGCTAAATCACTTTCAATATCAACTCCATCTATTAAATCTACTAATTTAATAACAGAATTAAAACCTACTTTAACAGTATAATCAATTTTAATATTTAATGTATCTTCAATAGTTGATTTTGACATATCAATACCATATATACCAGCATGAGTTAACTTATCTTTTATTCCTTTAGTTCCATGTAATTGTACATAATAATCTCTAGGAATACTAGTTAATAATATTTTTTTAGTATTAGGATTAATAGTAATAATCATGTTAACATCACTACGTGACTTATTAACAATATTACCACTTCTAGAATCACTACCAGATATATAAACATTAATCGGTTCTAATTTTTCTACTTGTTCTTCTGTTTTTTTAATACGACTTTCTATTTGAAAACTATCTATAATTTTAATCTTATCAGATAAATCATTATAAGCTTCTTCTAGAATATCAAGATATCCTTCACCAAGAATAATAGATTCTATTTTTTTATCAATTAAATCATTATATAGTTTATATAGATCATCATAACTTTTTAAATCAGTACTTACTTTACCCTTTAATACAGCCATATAATGTCTATCCTCAGGATCTGTACTTAAATATCCCATTGATTTATCAGTTAAGTCATCTATCCTTTCATAATCACTTTCTTTAAGTACAATAATATTATAACCATTAACTTCAATATTATTATTATTAAAATTATTATTCAAAAACTTTAATGTATCAGTACCATAATTAATACCAATAAGTGATAGTGCTATAACAAAAATATAGATTGGAAAACTAGCTACTCTTGCTAATAGTTTTTCACTTAATATTCCTATAATTCCAAAAATATTTAAAATAATAAGTAATATAACAATTATCCAATAATATTTAGATGGAATAACATCTAATTTATACATTATTCGAATAAATAAGCCCGAAACAACAAAACTTACTAGAATAAAAGAAAACTTAATAATATCCCATATCTTGTTTTTCATATAATCACCGCCAAAACGTTTTTTATTATAACATATAATATTCAATAAGTAAAAATCGATATATACTAATAATAAATAAAAAGAATAGATATGATGAACTGAACCCCAAAAGTTGGACAGTTTATAAATAGTTTCTAATTAGAGGATTG
>CAVDCT010000003.1:0-120067 GCA_963607615.1 Roseburia sp. AF12-17LB | reverse complement strand
AGGATGATCTTTTCAACCATCCTTACAAACAATTCATTTATCAAATTTATTGTTACCAACACTATTTGACAAAGAACCTTACTTTTTAGTTACCACATCCACAAGAAGCACTGTCATATTCACAACTATTAACAGTTGTGCTAGTGAACATTTCTTCTGTGATGTTTTTATTTGATTCGTTAATTATAGTCATCTATATTATCTCCTCGCACACATTTTATCAAATGAAAAAAAATAAATCAAATCAAATTAAAAGATGAGCATTATTGTTCACCCTTATTTTTAAATTGTATAACAATTGGAGTACCTGTAAAATCAAATGACTCTCTAATCTTATTTTCTAAGTATCTTTCATAAGAAAAATGTACTAAGCTTTTACTATTAACTTGAATGTTAAATGTTGGAGGTTGTGTTCTAACTTGAGTTGAAAAATATATTTTTAAACGTTTTCCTTTATAACTTGGAGGTAAATTCAGGGCATATGCATCAGTTATAACATCGTTTAAAAGACTAGTTTTAATTTCTTTTCTACTATTTTCATAGGCTTTAAGTATTTCTGGCATTAATGTATGTATTCTTTTTTTTGTTTTAGCTGATAAAAATACTACAGGTGCATAACTCATAAATTGAAAATTAGCTTCAATATCATTTTTCCATTTACGCATTGCAGAGTCTTTATTATCTATAACATCCCATTTATTAATAACTAAAACTACAGCTTTACCAGCATCTAAAGCATATCCTGCTATATGTTTATCATGTTCAATAATACCTTCTTCAGCATTAATAACAATACAACATACATCACTTCTATCAATAGCTTTCATACTACGTAATAAACTATATCTTTCAATATTTTCATATACTTTACCTTTTTTACGCATTCCTGCCGTATCAATTACAACATATTCTTTACCATGATATGTAAATGGTGTATCAATAGCATCCCTAGTTGTTCCTGCTACATCACTAACAATAACTCTATCTTCATTAAGTAAAGCATTAACTAAACTACTTTTTCCTACATTAGGACGACCTATAATAGAGAATTTAACTTTATCTATATATTCTTCTTCTATTGGTTCAAATTCACTAACTATTTCTTCTAATAATTCATATATTCCTAAATTATGTTCACCACTAACTTTAAAATATTTATCGAATCCTAATTCATAAAACTCATATTCAGTATCATTAATTTTACTACTATCACATTTATTAATAGCTACAATTACTTTACTATTACTACGCATTAACATATCACGTACAGCAAAGTCATTAGCAGTTAATCCTTCTTTACCATCAACTACAAAAACAATTACATCTGCTTCATCAGTAGCAAGTTCTGCCTGTACTTTTATTTCATCATTGAATTTAGCATCTTCTAAATCGATACCACCAGTATCTATTAAATGAAATTTATAATCTTTATATTCTACATTACCATATATTCTATCACGTGTAATACCTGGAGTATCTTCGATAATTGATATTTTTTTTCCTACTAAACGATTAAATATTGTACTTTTTCCTACATTAGGACGACCTAAAAGTGCAACGACTGGTTTTTTCATAATATCAGTCCTTTCTGTTGCTTATTATATCATGTTTTTTCTTATTTTCATAGTACAGAAAAAAGATGATTATATACACATATTGTGATTATTATCATCTTTATTTATTTTTAATAAATTTAGTCATATCTAATCGATAATCAGTAAATTTAATTCTTTCAGCTAACTCATGCCTTAAGTTTTCAATAGCACGTTCATGTCCTTCTAATAATTGTTCCTCATAAAATTTTTCAATCTTATTGTTCAATTTACGTACTTCTCTTTTATGATGTTTAACAGCTCTTTTACTAACATTAACATTATGATATTCTGGATCGATAACTAAATCAGTTTCTAATTTTAATGTTGTTTGAGGACTAGCTACTAAAGTATTTCTTACATGTTCATAACTATATCTATGATGTTGAGGATCATGGTGTACAATAGCTTTAGGTTGAGCCCAAACTTCACGCCCTAATCTTTTTATCATAGCACTCGATGCAGTTTCTTCTCCACCTACCCAGTTATGACCAACTCTACCATAACATAACCTAAATCCCCCAACACGAAGTAAATCTCTTTTTTTAGTAGCATAATTAGCTCCATATGGTAGCATAAACCATTTAGTAATTTTAATCATTTCATCGCCTTCAAAATACCATTCGCTCCATAATTTTTCTTTTCCTTTAAGTACTACTTCTGGGCGTGGTTCTGGAAGTTTTAAAATAATATTTCCACCAATAACTCCAGCATTAGGCTTTTCTTTAAACGCATTACGCATTTCATGAATATTATCATAATCAGATATAGAATCATCATCTAACCAATGAATAATATCTCCACGAGCTTCAAATGCTCCAACATTTCTTGCATAAGCTACTCCTTTAATTGGAGCTTCAACATATCTTAAAAAATCACTTGATAAATTATATTTTTTACGTATCTCTTCTACTAATTCATAAATATCCCTTGTATATATATCATTATTAACTACTAGTATTTCAAAATTTTCTCTAGGTTCACTTTGTTTTAATAAAGACTCTAATACAATTGGTACTTTTTCTGTTCTTTTATAAGTAACAACACAAACAGATACTGGATGTTCTTCTTTACGATTATCATCTTCAACATAAACTTCAATTCTTCTTAAGAAAAATTCCTTTGCTTTTGTATCAATAAAAGCAAATATCGTATCATAATCACTTATTCCAAAAAAGCCTTTTTGATAATCTATTTGTTCTAAATTATCATCAGTATTAGTTGTTATATACAAATTTCCTTTAGATCCTTTAAATTGTTTATCGCATAAAACAACTTTATATGCTACATTAGGTAATTGACCAAAGTCATCATTACTATCAAAATGTAAATAAACTATATTATTATATATATCATTTAGTACTAAATGATTAGCCGTCTCACGGCTAATTAACATATGACCATTTTTCTCTATCCTAGATACAATTTCAGGATGTTTATCTGGATCATCAATAACCCAAACAAGAGGCATCAAGTAAAAATCTTGCCTAAATGCTTCAAATAACATAAGTAGATTCATCTTATTTTTATCAAAATATTTTAAAGAAGCATCTTTAATTTGACGATACTCTAATAATGGTACATCACTTGTTATATGGTTTAATATGAATAAATCATTACTACGATTCCAATAATCTCTTTTTTCAAGTGTTGATCTATTAGAAGAGAAAGGTGCTAATGTTTTAGCAATTATAGATTTATATAAACATACAGGTGATACTGTATTATCTTTAATAATTGATAGGTTTAACATATTATGTGGTAACATAACATTCTCTGTATGTACTTCATCCGTCGGATACCATACATTATCTTTATTTGGTCTTCCATCTACACCAACAATTGTTACATTTGGAAAACAAAAATCAACCTTATCATTTTTCTTTAAATAATCATACATTTCCTTAATACAATTATCAAATAGTCTTTCACTTGGACTTATATACATAATATACTCACCACGAGCTATTTCTAACCCTTTATTTATACAAGCATATAATTCTTGTTTTTGTTCTTTTAAAACAATAATTCTATCATCATTTTTAGAATATTTATCAATAATATTAGTTATTTCATCTGATATAAAACTATTTACAATAATTAATTCAATATTAGTATATGTTTGTTTTAAAACACTATCAATAACAGTTTTTAAATATTTAGTATCCTCATATATAGGTAAAATAACACTAATTAAATCATTCTCAAACTTATATCTTATTTTAGAACTATCTAAATAGCAATTTTCCATTCTAGTTCTTTTAAAACGAAAAAATTTATATTCATATAAAGAGAGTTTATCTGCCTTTTTAATAATATAATTATTATAAAATATTTTAGGCATACCAACTCTTTTTAAGATAGCATTTAAACTACCATAAATATTTATCTTACGTAATGCTAGATCACACTTTCTAACTAAACGTACTGACTTTCGTTGTTTAAAATTATAAAGTTCCATATTGACTTTATTATATTTTCTTAATAATTCATCATATTCTTCTTTACTTACCCATTCATTTTGATTTTGTTGTTCCATATACAGCCTCCCGAACTTTTTATATATATTATTTTAATATATAAATACAAGAATTTCAACTATTCTTTGTAAATAGTTCGTTTAAACTATTAGAAATAACTTCTTTAAAACATTGTATTAAATAATCTATTTCATTAGGAGTAACAATAAAATTATCTTCATTATTTATAATATTTTGTAAATCAATAACAGTTGGTATACCTAAAGCAATAACGGGAACGTTTAATGTATCTTTACTTAATTCTTTACGATTATTACCAATACCACTTCCAGGATTAATACCAGTATCGGTTATTTGAATTGTTTTACATAGTCTTTCAAATGATGAAGATGCTAATGAATCAACAATAATAACTAAACCTGGTTTAATATTACTAACAATACTTTTAATAATTGTGCTAGTTTCAATGCCAGTTACACCAGTTACTGAAGGTGCAATTGAGCACACACGATAATAATCATCATCTAACATATCTAATTCATATAAATGATTTGTAACAACGATTTTCTCTACTACTTTAGGTCCTAAAGAATCAGGTGTTGCATCTCTATTTCCTAACCCAACAATAAGCACTAATGTATCTTTATCTATATTAATTAGTTTATTTAAAACACTCTGTAATTCGTTTGTAATACTTGTTCGATTATCTATATCAGTTACATCATCAAATTCTAAAGTTATATAATTTCCAATATGTTTATTAATAATTTTACTACTATCACTATCTATATATATGTCTGTAACTGTTATATTATTATTTTTATAAGTTTTAATATTTTCTTTCTTAATAATTGAATCAACATTATCAAGTGCTAGATCTGTTCTTAAATTTAATTTACCTAAATCAATAGTATGTTTCATAATATCACCTTTAATATTTTTAACAAAATCGTTTATTTTATTTGCTTTTTTAATATATTTTTGTTAAAATATGTATGTATGTGATTTGGAGGTGAATATTATGCCAAATATGAAGAATGCTGAAAAGAGAGTTTTAGTTAATGCTAAAAAAGAAGAAATTAACAATAAATATGAAGCTAGTATGAAAAATTCAATTAAAAAAGTAGAAAAAGCTGTAGCTAATAAAAATAAAGAAGAAGCTGAGGTTGCTTTAAAAGCAGCAATAAAAAATATTGATAAAGCTGTAAAAAATGGTGTTACTAGTAAAAATACTTGTGCACGTAATAAATCACGTTTAACAAAAAAAGTTAACGAAATGGAGTAAAATACTCCTTTTTTTTGTTTTTATATGGTACAATTATTTTGGTGATACTATGAAGAAGAACAAATTCAAAATTATTTTTAACATTCTTTTCTTTGCAATGATGATTGCTGTCATAGTATATAATGAGCAAATATCTACATATATAGTCAATAATTATATTTATAATAAAAACGCTACTATAGAAATAAATAAAAATGAATATGCTTTAAATAAAAATTATGAATTTGTTCAAATTACAGATGAGTTTGTAGCTAAAGATTATCAACACTTATTAAATATAATATATACTATATTAGATAGTGGACAAGAAGAGTTTTACTTTTATTGTAGTGATGATTATAAAAACTGTTTGAATGATATAGACACTTTAATTCCTTCAGATAAAAATGAAAGTCATTATGATGTTTTATCTGATATCAATAATTTAGTTCATCCATATAACTCATATAAAAAATTAACAGTTGTTATGAATAATTATGGAAAAATTATTGTTAAAGTATCTAAGCAATATAATAATGATCAAGTAAATTATATCAATAGTGAAATAGATAAAATTAAAAATAATTATATAAAAAATACAATGACTGATAAAGAGAAAGTCCAAACATTTCATGATTATATAATCAATACAACTAAATATGATAAAGAACGTGCAAATAACATGAATAATGAAGAATATAAAAATAGTGAAAGTCATACTGCTAATGGTTTATTAAAAAATCATTTAGCACTTTGTGGTGGTTATAGTGATATTATGTCAATATATATGTCACAACTTAATATACCTAATATCAGAATATCAGCTGATAAACATGTATGGAATTTAGTATATATTGATAATAAATGGTTACATTTAGATGCAACATGGGATGATCCTGTTACTAATACAGGAGCACAAATATTAATTCATGATTACTTTTTAATTGATACTAATACTTTGTTTAAACTTGATAATCATGAACATAATTATAATAAGACTTTTTATAAAGAAGCTAGTTAATAGCTTCTTTTAGTATATAAAAATCTACACGTTTTTATTTCGTGTAGATTTTATTAAAATAAATCTCTAATTATGTCTTTTCTTTAAATGTAATAAAGTTACTAAAACTCCTAATAATGAAAAGCTAAATAACATTGCCATTATTGAAATATTATCTAAAGTTTCTGGATTTTCTATATTTTCTTTAATATTACTTGTATTTTCTTTATCTCCGGTTGAATTAGAAGTACCTATTTTTTTATAAGTAACTGATACATCAGTAGCACTAGTAATATCTTTTATAGATATTTGTGTTTGATCTGCTGATGCAAAAACATTTGGCATAGTTTATTTTTCTTCATAAATTTACCTCTTCTATTATATATAGCTTATCAAAAAAACAAAAAAAATCAATTATACTAACAACAACAAAATAAAAAAAAGAAAAATAACTTTTTCTTTCATTTACTACTTATTTTGAACATAATTAAATTTAATTGTCTTAGTAAGTATTTTATCTTCTGTTGGTAAATCTTCTGGATCAATATCAGAATCAAATTCAACACGAATTGTTACTGTTTCTTTGGCACCAGAAGCTAAAACACTGCCTACAGCTGGTAATCCTGTCACTGTATAATTTGCATATACATCTTCTTCATCTGTTAAGCCTGGATTAGTAATACTTTCTAATTTAGCAGGTAAAGTTCCAGCATTTTTAATATCAACTGAAAATTCATAGAACTCTCCTGGTTCTGATAAAGTAACGTTATATGTAACTTCAGTACTATCATTAGCATTAATAATAGCACTACCATTATTAACAGAATTTTCAGCTACTTGAATATTTTCAAAATGAATATCCCATCCTACTTTATTAATTTTAGTAGTACCATTAATACTTAATGTTGTCTGAAGTGCTGCATATCCTATACTTATACCAGCAATCAATAAAATAAATAGTCCAATTAGAAGAAACTTTTTAGAAAAAAAATTTTCTTTTCTTCGCATAAAAACAACTCCCTACTCTAATAAATATTATATCATAAATTAAACATAGTTCAAACTTTTTTTACTACTTTACATCTAATTCGTTAGTTTTCACACTCTGTTTCAGATGATGGTATATCTACTTTAATGTTTTCTTATGAAATTTCATCATTCTCTTTTTTATTTTTAACTTGTTTACGAACTGGAGAAACTACTAATTCTTTCATATTATCCAATTTTATAACAGTCGTTTTATCCAAATTATCTATCAAATCTAATTCTTTATCAATACTTTTATTTCCTTTTTCTATATTACTTAAACAAATTTCTAATACTGAATTATATTCATTAGATTCTTTAACTATATAAACATAGGCATTTTTTTTATCTAACAATATAAAATCACATGTATGTTCACCTTTAATATAATAAATAGGTTTTCTAAGTTCATATTCAGCATTAGCCATATCTTTAAATGTAGTTGCTTTAATAATTTTTTTATCAGTTAATTTAGGTAGTGTTTCTATTTCAATCAAAACAGAATCATAAGTTTTAATTATTTTATTAACTTTATATATAAATAATTCTGTAGGATTTGTAAACATTTTTCGTATACGAATATAAGTTATTATTGATAATATAAATAAAATAGCGTTAATAAAAGCATATACAATATCATTAATACTAATAAAATATATTACTAAAATTAAAAATAGTAAAGACAAAAATAAGGAAAATATTTTACTAATTTTCATTTACATCACCCCGTATAAATTCTTTAAACCAAATCGTTGGATATGCAATTTTAGAAACTTTAAAATTATTATACTTACCGATTAATTCATTTTCAGTTAATTCATAATAAGTATCTTCTTTGCCTTCATTTACTTCTATTGTAATATATAATTTTGTATATCCATTTAAATCAGTATCTTTTTTAGATATTTTAGACATTATTATCTTATCTCCAGATGAATATGCTACTACATCCCCTTCTTCATAGTTTTCATAAGCTAAATTCTTATATATCATAACAGCATCGCCTCTTTTAATTTTAGGCTCCATCAAACTAGCATCAACACCAATTAAATGATAATTAAAATGCCCTGATATTAATCCAATAAATACTGTAAAAAATAATAATAAGGGAATATCTATAAAAAATACTTTAAGTATATTTAAATTATTTTTATTTTCTTCATCTAAATTATGTGATATCATTCTAGCTGCATAAATAAAAATCATAGATGGTAATGATATTCCAATAATACAAGTTAAATAATTTCCTAAATTAGGTACAACAGGTACAATAAATTTAAAAAGTACTAATGGAATAACATATATTAAACATGGTTCGTAACCTACTTGATATGATAAATAACTAAGAACAATATTTTTAAATATTATAGGTAAGATAGTTACTGATAGAAAAATAAATATCTTAACTAAACTAGGTTCAAAAAAATAAAAATTAAGTACAATATCTAATAGTATAATAGCTATTGTTACAATAGGAACAATATTTTTTAAATCTCTATTACTACTTATAAAAATATATCTAAATATCTCAATTGAAATAACAGATATTAATGGCAATATACTATTTTTAATGATTGATATAATATTTAAAGAATATGGGCTAGCAAGATAACCTGTAAATAATCCTAAAAGATATATAACCGTAAAATATATAAAAATAGCTAAGAAAACTTCATAAATGATTTTTTTCCTTATTTTATTAATACTATATTTTTGAAATCCATATACTAAATAAGATATATAAGTAATTACAAAAATAAATACACAATTAATAATTGCTGCATAGCTAGGAATAAATCTAATTATAAGTGTAAAATATAACAAAACATATATAAATATTGTTGCTAAAATTATAAAATTATATTTTTTCTTTTGACTACTCATACTATTCTCCTATTTTTCAATATAAATAATTCTATAAGATAAATTTAAATCTTGTTCAATGGATGGTAAATCTGTAGCATTTAAATCTTCTTTAAATTTTATTAAAACATTAATCGTCTTTGTTTGCTTAGCTAATAAGGTATCATCTATTGATATTTCAGTACCATCTACATAAGTAATTTGATAATCTAAAAATTTCTCTTGAATAGATGTTATGCCTTTTTCAATAATATTATATATTTTAGCATCCACTGTTCCACTATTAACAATATCTGCTTGAAAGGAATAGTAATCACCTGGTTCCTTTAATAATACTTCATATGCTATACCTGTTTTTGTTTCATCAATTGTTGCTTCTTTTATAGGTTGTACCGATCCTTCTTGAACGTTAATATTTTGAAATTCAATCCTCCAATTAAGGTCTTTTCGTGGTACAACCTCAGGAATAACAGGTGGTTTATTAGATTTTTTATTAACACTACTTGGAGTATTAGGTTTATTAGAGCTATTACTAGTAATTTCATTAATAACTGGTTCAGATTCTTCTTTGTTAACTCTAACACCTAAACTAATAGCCAAAGATGCATATGCAATAGATATTAATACTAACATAATAATAAATATTAAAGAATATACGGGTCTAATATGATTATTTTTTTTCTTTTCTTCATTCTTACTACTTACTTTACTTCTTACTTTCATACTATCACCTATTATATATTTATTTTAACATAAAATGAGTACAAAAAAAAGGTTAATCTAAATCGATTAACCAATTTTATTTATAATTAACTTTTTGTTTTTAATTACATATAAAATACTAACATTTCCATCTATTTTTCCAAAGTTCTTAATATTATCTTCATCAATAAGATTCTTAATTACACCAATTTTTTGATTACCTTTTAAATACTCTGTAATATCAGTTAAATCTTTTTTATCAGTATCTCCTTTAGTAATCTCTTCAATATCATTTTTATTAATATTATTATTGTTGTAATAATTAAATATATCATATGGATTTTCAACTATATATTTTTCATAAGTAACGCGAAATTTATCTTTATTTAATTTTTTTATCTTAGTAAGATTATATTTTACTATTGGTCTATTAGCAATATCTAATCTTGTATTTTTATCTTTATATTCAAAAATTTTTTTAGAGCTATCAAATACAATACCTTTATCTAACATTCGATTAGAAATACCAATTTCATTAATTATTTTTTCATTATAATCTAATGCAAAATAATTATTTATAACATCAATAACTTCATCAATTGAAAATTCAGATTTATCAGTAGTATTATATAAATACTCAATAGCAAAATTAATATATCTTCCATCATCATCAGGATATAAAATAACTTCATCAAGATAATTTTCTATAGATGTACTAACTTCTTTAATCTTTAATTTTTCTAATTTAGTTAAACTAAATCTTTGAATAATAAATATTAAAAAAATCAATACTAAGATGACAATTCCTATTATCATTAATAATTTCTTATTTTTTAATATATCTTTTAACTTTTCTTTCATATTGCACCTTCTAAAATCAGTATAACATAATCTACTTTATTTTATCAATTCTAATATTATTGTCTTTATATATATATGTTATTTTAATCTTTTTACCTTTTTTACCATATTTTGATATATCTTCATCATTGATAATATCTTTTACACTAGATACTTTAGCATTACCCATTAAATAATTTCTAATCGGTGTTACATCAACTAATTTATCTTGTTCATCAGAACCAATATTCATATTCTTTTCTAAATAATAATTTAAAACATCATATGGATTTTCAATTATATATTGACGATATACTGCTATATATTTTCTTTTATTAGCTCTGGATAGCTTATCTAACTTGTAATAAATAATTGGTGTTTCCATAATATTATTAGTATTCTTTTTAACAATATTTAAAGTATATGCTTTCTTCGTACTATCATAAGTTATATCACGATTAAGCATAACTGGTGTTATTCCAATATGTTCTAAATCTTCCTTTGTTATTTTAAGTGTAAATTTGTCATTTAGGAAATCATATATTTGATCTATTGTTAAAGTATTTAAAGAATTAGTATTATAAGAATAGTCTAGTGCAAATATAATATATCGATCTATTTCCTTAGATTCGGTATCAGTTATATCTTCTATGTAATTAATAAGTTCCTTACTATTTGTTTTAATCTCTTGTTTCTCTATACTAGAAACATTTTTTGTACTTAATAAATATATAGAAGTGAATACTAGAAATATTAAAACTAATATTCCTAGTATCACTATACCTATACTTCGGGATTCCGTTGTTTTTATTTTACTTATTAAATTATTTATTTTCTGTTTCAATTTTAATCCCCCTATTTAATAAATTCTAGTATGCAGTATTTATATGTTGTTTCTTCATCTACAAGTGTAATCACTTGATAATTTTTTTCTGTTTCAGAAATAATATCACCTAAAGCACGAGCTGTTGTTGAACCTACAATCTTACCATCATAATAGTTAAATGTACCATTACCCATAGATACACCAACACCATTTGGTGCGACGGCTTGAATCAATGGATTAGTTATAGATACATTTGCAGAATCAGTTCCACTACCATCATAAATACCTAAATTAGCAATTCCTGATGTAATATTAATACCAATAGCTTCACTAGTAGCACTAACATTTATTGTACCTGTTTCTAATGTTATAGTACCTTCATTAATATAAGCTCCATATGCCTTAGTAACATCATGAATATTATAGTTTACGCCTTTTGATATAGTAATAGCTTCTGATGTATTAGCATACACACCTTTTGATTCAATACTATCATACATGTTAATTGTACCATGATCAATAGTTAAATTTCCTTTATTATTATAAATAGCATAATCATATTCACTACTATTAAATGATTTAACAGTTATATTACTGATAGTTGAATCATGAGTTGTATCATTATAAATACCATAATTTCTCTTACCATTAGATACTTCAATTATATCACTTGTTGATTCTAAGATAGATGTATTTTCAATTCCTATCATATATTTAGTAATATAATCTCCAGTATGATTTACCTTAATTATATTATCACTAGAAGTTAATGTTCCACTATTATAAATAGCTCTAGAATCATATTTACTATTGCCAGTATAAATATCTGTAACAATAATCTCATTATTTTCTAGCGTTAAATCACCACTATTATTAATTAAATTATCATCATAATAATTATTAATAATACGATTCATTTTAACTCCACGAATTGTACTCTTTCCTATATTATGAATATATCCTGTAAAACTTCCTTCAATAATATTTAAAGTACCTCCACTATTATTTGTTTCAATATTACCAGTTATTGTACAATTTTCTAGATTCAATACTCCATTAATAGTATTATATATTGAAGTATTTCCTGAAGTTATTTCTGTATTTTTTACTGTGCTAGTAGAAGAATTATAATAGTAAATACCATAATTTGTTCCACTAATTATTGATGAATCAATAGTTACAACACCATAGTTCTGTAATGCTTGATTAGAAGATATTATTGATGAATCACTCATATTAAGTGTAGCATTTTGCCTATTACTAATACCAATAGGTGATTTAATATTAGTATTCAAAACGTCTAACTCAGAGTTATTTAATACTGAAATACTAGCAGATTCAATACTAATTTTTTCTAATTTTAATGTACCATTATTAGTTATTAAATTCATATTAATAGTAGAAGATAACTTTGATGTTTGTTCTTCATTTGTATTAGTTATTGTTAGATTACCACTATTAGTAATAGGTTTAGTAATAGATAAATCATGTCCATTTAAGTCTAATATTACTTTATTATTACTTGAATAATCAATATTATATGAAATAGCATAATTTTCAGTTAAACTTAGAATGTCACCATCATGTGTTTCATCGAGTGCTACTTGAAGATTATCATATTCTTTATTTTGTGTAATATTAGTAACAAAGTTTCTAGTTTCTGTTAAGTAAGCTATATTCATATTATCTGAATTAAATTGTTCTGTTATATTATAGCCATACATAAAGTTATTTGTAACTCTTGGATTAGCATTATATCCAGAGCCTCCGCCACCGGGAGCATGCCATCCAGCTTCACCACCATAGTAGCCTCCGCCACCTCCAGAATATGAATAATCAGAGCCTTCAACGTTTTCTAAATAATTAGCACCTTGATATTTAGTAGCACTTACAGTTGGTAAATTCCCACTTCGATTAGTTTTACCATCTGTTGTACATGATGTAAAAGTTCCAGCCCCTGATTGTGTTCCACCGGTTCCATAGTTATAGCAAGTTGTACTAGCAGTCTCTCCAGAGCCACCTATAGCGCCTCCTCCAGAACCACCATTACCAGAGTAATTTGGAGCTTGAGAGTGTGCTGATGCACCTCCACCTCCTCCAGCAACCATAATAATATTCTTACTACTATTACCATATTGGGAGAAAATACTTGTAGCACCACCGCCTCCGCCGTGAGCACTATTATTTGTATATATAGTAGCATATCCTCCACCATTATAACCAGTTGAAGAATCGAATTCCTTAATTGATTCTGATGGTTTATATATAACACTTGTACCTTTTCCACCTACATTAATAGATAGCTTTTCATTAACTTTTAGTTCAATTTCACCAATTGTATAACCACCATATCCACCATTATAAGTATTAGTTTCATAAGTAGCATCGCCACCTTGTGCTCCCCATACTTCTAATTTATATTTTCCTGGACAGTATGAATTAAATATTTGTGTACTACCAGTATAATCGAAAGTATATTCAGTATTAAGTAAAGAGTCACAATTTTCATTATTATATTTAAATTTAGCGTACAATGTAAAACCTGAATTGACAATTGTGTTAGAAGTTACTTTTTTCGTATATTCTTCATCTAAATACCATCCATCAAATTCTAATTTAGAATCAGAAACTGTTGGTGCTTCAATTACTCCTAACTTATCTTTCTTTTGATAAGTTAACTGTTTTTCTTTTAATGTTCCAATATCACTTTCTAAATAAACATTGAATGTTGATGCTTCATTTTCTAAAGTTTCAATCAAAGTTATACGAGCATGGCCTTCTCCAGAATTTCCTATTGTAACACTATTGCTATCCATATAATTTGGCATAGTTTCAGTTCCACTATACATTTGAACATTCTCTAGTTGGAAACGACTATCGACTGAATATTTTTCTGGGACAATGGCTTGAGCAGTATAAGCGAAGCTTGAGCCTCCGCCTCCACCACGATCGTCATCACCAGAACCGTCTGGGTTGACACCGCCTCCGCCGTACCAACCGCCTCCTCCGGCTCCACCGTTTCCGCTAGAAGCTGAAAGTCCAGATCCACCTAAACCAAATGAAGCACGATAGTTTCCAGCAAGTGTTTGAGTTCCACCAACTCCTCCAGAACCGCATGATTCGCTTCGAGATTGACCACTTAAGCCACCTGCAGCTCCTCCTGGTTTATTAACAGCACCATCAGAGCCACCTCCACCTGCAACAATAATTCTAGAATATAAACTATCATTCAATCTAATGTCGGTAGCACCGCCACCTCCATGACCAATTGTACGGATTCCTCCGCCATTAAAGCCACCAGAATTTCCTGAACCACCTACATAAACATATAGTTTATCATTATTATTTAATATTATCTCACCAGAAGTGTAACCACCTTGTCCACCATTAGTACTTAAACTTCGGTAGCCACCTTGAGCTCCCCATACTTCTAATTTATACTTACCTGCACATTTAGATATAAATGTTTGAGCTTGACCAATAGATTCAAATTCGTATGTTTTATTAATCAATTCTGAGCACGATACTTCATCAATTATTTCTGGGGTTATATCACTTGATGCATTTTCAATATAAGTTATTTTAGCATAACCATTTCCTATTTTAGCACTAGCTGCTACAGGATTTTCACTTATTTCATCTGTACTAATAGTTCTTTGCTGTTTTAAATAAGTTTCAAGCTCTGTATAATCTTCAAATATTTGATATCCATCACGGATATTATTAAATGAACCATAATATGCTTTATTAAATCCTTTTATTAATCCTGAATAAAAATCCATTGTTCCATCAGTTTCATAAATACCATATAATCCACCTTCAATATATGGATTAGTTGTTGATACTTCATTATCTAAAGAACCAACGTTAATAGTAGCACCAGCATATGTTTGTTGTATACCATAAGTCTTACCAACAATACGTCCAGAATTAATATTTAATGTTTTAACATGCCTAATACTACCACCTAAATAAATTCCAACATTAGCAGATTCTATTGTTGAGTTTTCAAAAGTAACGGTAGTTTGATATCTATCTAGGAATAATCCATAAGAAGCATGACCATTAGTATTAATCTTTGTTCCATTATTAATTGTCAAATTATTATGGTTATGATAAATCCCATAAGCATTAGTTGCTCCTGCATTAATAGTAGCACCACTTATAGTAGCATCACTATTTTGATAAAAACCTGATGCATTAGGTGCATTAAGTGTAAGTCTTTCACCTAAATTACAAATTGCCCAATCATTACATAATAGTGCATATTCATCCCTTGATGTTGATTTTGTATTTATAGTACCACCATTAAAAGTACCTTCACTATAATATATATGAACACCGTAAGTAGCACCAGTTACACTTCCTCCATTAAGTGTAATTTTACTTAATTTAGTAGTATTTTTATACCTTTCATCATGAATACCTATACCATTATTTGAAATAATAGAACCATCATTAATAGTTATGTTATTACTTTCTCCATAAGTATAAATACCCTTATTATAACCACTAATTGTACCTTTAGACATATTTAATGTACTATTATCAGCTTGTAATCTAATACCAATATCTGTAGCACTTATTTTAGCATCAATATATTCAATAGTCTGACCATAATCTAAGTATATACCATTAGTACCAGTTAATGTAGCTCCATTTTTTAATGTAATAGTTCCTGTACTTTCAGAACCATATATAACTATTTTTTCAGCATCTATTTTAATACCATCTATTGTTAAATTATGATGGTTAACAATAGAATTACCTTTTACTGTATCAATTGAGCCTTTTTTAGTTGCTGTATTATCTACAATACTTAAATCGCCATAATTATTAATTTCTCTAGTTGTTGTTAGTTTATGACCATTTAAATTAAGTGTAATATTCTTTCCTTCTGGAATTTCAGATATTTCCTGTAGAGAACCATCATTAATAACATTAACTACTCCGGTACTTTCTATATCCAATACAGCATCATTTAATGAGTTATAAAGTTTATTTCCTACTTGTAAGAAAGCAGCTTTTTCAACTAGATAGTTATTTATATAGCCACTAGACATTATTTTATAGCCATACATTACACCATCAGTTAATCGAGGGTTACTGATATAACCAGTTCCTCCACCAGCACCACCATGACCACGATTAGAACCGCCTCCGCCGTACCAACCGCCGCCTCCGCCAGCGCCTCCGTAACTTACATCACAATAGTTTCCACCAGAACCAAATGAACCTAGGCCACAATTTGATCCACCATTATATGTGTGTCCTCCTGCTGTTTGGGTAGCACCTGTTCCGTTATAAGTTGTATAGGATCTATTTACGATATCATATCCATCATTACCTACATATCCACCAGCAGAGCCACCTAGAGCACCAGTATCACTACCAGATCCTCCACCGCCTCCGGCTACAATTATAACAGAATCTTTAGATTCAGATAATTCGTTTAGTAAACCTGATGTGATTGCTACATGAGTAGCACCTCCTCCAGCATAAGCCATTTGACCATTACCAGAGCCTCCAGTACCACCGCCATTATAACCACCATTTACTTCTTCACCTTGACTACCGACATTAATATAAAGTGTCTCACTTTCAGTTAATTCAATTATACCTGAAGAATAAGCTCCAGCTCCTCCTTCAGAGCCTCCACCCTGTGCTCCCCATACTTCTAATTTATATTGACCAGTACATGGTGCATCAAAAGTTTCTTCACTTCCTGTATAATTAAAATCATATGTTTTATTTTCTTCACATTTATCATTAGTTTCACCAAGATAAGTAATACGAGCATATCCATTACCTAATTTAGCATTTTTACTAATAGCATTACTAGATATATCAGGGGTACTTATAGTAGTCGGATTAGAAGTATCACCAACTTCATGTTCTGAATATATCTCTTTACTTTTTCTTATACCATTAAATTCATCATTATATCCATATTTTTTACCACGAAGTCTACCATTATAGAAATTTATTTGACCATTAGTTTTATAAATACCATAATCTCCACCAGATATATAAGGATTACTACTACTTAAATCACTATCTAGTGTACCAATATTTACAATACCAGTTGTACTTTCTTGTAATATACCATATTTATTACCAATGATTTTACCATTAGCTATATTAAGTGTTTTTTCATTATTACCATTATTAACATAATAAATACCTATGTATCCACTAGTTATTTCAGCATTATTTATATTAGTAATTGTTTTACCACTACCATTAGCATATATTCCAATAGCACTATTACCAGTAGTTGTTATTTTTATATCTCCATTTAATGTAAGTGTGCCATTATTATTAACTATTCCATATGCATTTGATAGTTTTGAACTAATTTCTACATTAGTCAAAGTAGTATCTTTAACTACATAAATACCTGATGTATTAGGTGCTGATATAGTTGTATCTTTTATATCACAAGATAATTCACATCTTAGAGCATAATTATTTCTGTTACTTGCTTTAGCTGTTAATTTGCTACCTGTCATATCCAAATTAATGCCATACGTATATATAGTATTTGGTCCTTCAAAAGTACCACCATTAATTGTCAAACTAGTTGGATTACTATTACTATAACCTCCTTGAATAGCATAGCTATTTTTAGAACTAATATCAGTATCAGTTAAATTAATTGTATTAAGCCAACTATATACATATATTCCTTGATTGATTGATTCAATTGTTGTATTTGTCATATCAATTATAGAACTATGAGAATTTTCTAAGTATAATCCTTTATCTTCAGAAACAATAGAACTATCAGTCATAGTTAATTTAGAATTATTAATACTAAATCTAATACCACTTCTAGTAGCAGTTATATCAGTATTTTCAACTGTAACATTTTGTGCTGAATCAAAGTATAATCCATCTTTTCCTTCTAATTTACAATTTTTTATATTAACAGTAGCACCAGTAATACCAGTAGGACCATATACACTAGATAATTCTGATTTAATATTAATTCCATCTAAAGTAATACTACTTTCATTTTGGAATGAATCATCAACAACACTATTTATCATACCCGTTTTATCTGAAGATGTATCAACTACAGTTAAATTAGCTTTATTAATAATTCTTTTTGTCATTATTACTGTTTTACCATTTAAATCTAATGTAACATTTTTATTTTCTTCTATCGTTGATGATTCATTAATTTCACTATCTTTTAAAACCACAATTGTTCCTGTTCCATTTTCTTCGATAGCAGCTTGAGCTTTATTAAGTGAGTTAAACGTCTTATCACCAACTTGTAAGAAGTCTTCTTTTTCTATTAAGTAATTACTGATCCATGTTGTAATAGTAACTGGAACATCATAACCATACATTACTTTATCGGCTAATCGTTTATTTCCTATATAACCAGAACCTCCGCCGGCTCCTCCAGAATCATGGTTAGTAACGTATCCACCATACCAACCTCCACCAGCTCCTCCAGTATTAGTATTGTAGGTAACACTTTCTCCTTGTCCAAAGGCAAATCCTTTATCCTGAGTTCCTCCCATTCCTGAACCCCCATTTGAACTAGGAGTAGCTATATATCTGTCTTTATTAACTATTTTACCACTAATATAAGCAGCACCACCGATATAGCCTCCACCAGAACCGCCTCTACCATCATCGTAGGCATTATATGTTCCATAGGCATCATCAGCACCGCCTCCGCCTCCAGCAACAATAATTACAGAATTTTTATTATCTTCTAATGAAGATAATAATCCTGATGCAGTAGCAATATGAGTAGCTCCTCCTCCAGAGCCAGAAGTACCTATTCCACCAGTACCTCCACCATTATATCCTCCTGGAGCACTAGTAGAATATGTTCCATATGTTCCTTGTCCACCAACATTTATATATAACATTTCATTTAAATTTAAATTAATAGTTCCAGTTGAGTAACCTCCCGCACCTGCGCGAGAACTAACATTACTAGCAGGATCTGCTCCTCCACCAGAAGCACCCCATACTTCTATTTTATATTTACCAGCACATGGAGCATTAAATATTTCTTCATGTCCTGTATAATCAAAACTATACTCTTGTCCATTAGTACATATATCATTAGTTTCATCAATATAAGTAAATCTAACATATCCATTACCTGTTTTAGCATAATTACTAATTGGGTTATTAGATATATTATCTGTTGTATAAGTTAGTATGCTATCAACTGTATCATCATTTTCTGATACCGATGTTACTGTCTTTTCATTTCTAACTTCGAAGAAATTTCCTTTATGTCCTGATGTATATCCACGTAAACGACCATTATAGAAGTTCATATGACCACTATCATTATATATACCATATAGACCACCTGTTATATAAGGAGTACTAGTAGATAATTCACTATCAGAAGAACCAATATTAATTGTGGATTCGGCTATATTCTGATATATACCATAATTATCACCTTGAATTGTTCCACCATTAATATTAACTGTTTTATTATTAGCTGAATTACGAGCAACTCTCATACCTATATTTCCACTAGTAATTTTACCATCATTAATATTAACAGTAGCAGTTCCTTCATGAGCTACTATACCAATAGCATCTAACTTTGGAGCACTAATAGTACCACCATTAACATTTAACGTTCCACTTGCTACATACACAGCATAACCATTACTTAAGTTAGTAGATATTTCACCACCATTAATATTTAATGTAGCTGAATTTTGATAAATAGTAGAAGCATTATCACTTATTATTTTACTACCCTCATCAATTGTACAAATAGATTTTCTATAACAATTTAAAGCATAATAGCTTCTATTTGTTATTGTATTTTTTATAGTAGCATTTGAAACATTAAGATTAGTAGCATATACATATACACCATTATAATATCCTTGAATTGTTCCACCTGTAATATTTGTTTCCTTACCTGTTATATTATTGTAAGAGTCATAATAACCAATATTTCCAGTCGAAGTAATTGTTCCACCTTCTATATTAACAACGGAACCATAGCTATATAAATTAATTCCATAACTTTTAGCTGTTAAATCTATATCTTTAATATCTATTTTAGCATTATTATTACTCATTACAATCCCTTGATCATCAGACACTACTGTACCACTATTTACAATAAGATGATTGTTAACTCGCTCTGAATAAAAGCCATGACTAGTAGATGTTATTGTTCCACCATTCATAATAAATGTTTGATTATCAGAATTAAATCTGACACCTATATTACCAGTTGTAATTGAGCAATTAGTCATTGTTGTTTTAGCATTAGCTGTATCCATAATTATACCAGGTTGATTATTAGTATTATTTATAATAACATCATTAATTTCTATTGTCTTAGAATTATTTATACCTGATAAAGTACCACCATTAAGTATTAATACCTCTGTTTGATTATTGTGTAATGCTTGAGTATTATTAGTAAGTGTACTATCCTTATCCATACTAAATGTTCCACTAGTATCAACAGCATAACCAGCTTTAGCTGTAATTGTTGCTCCAATAAGAGATAAATCACCTTTATTTACAATAGCACTATTAGATGTATTTGTTGAAATACTTACTTTATCGATTGTTAATGTTCCATTATTTTCAATTGATTTAGCACTTGTAATTGAGCCAATACTTTCCGATGTATCGTATATTTTTAATGTACCGTTGTTGATAATATTATTACCGGTTGTAATATTATAACTACTCATATTAATCAAGATATTAGAATCTTCATTTATAGTAATTGGATATGTAGCTTCAAAATCACGTGCAATAAATATTTCACTACCTGTTACACTTGCAGTATCAATAGCATCTTGTAAACTAAAGAAGTATTGAGTTCCACCATCTTCGATTACAGCAACAGCATTTTGTGGATTACCAATTAAATATACTCTTTGGCAATCTTTAATATTATTATGTTCATTATATAAGAAGTATCCTTTAGGTACTGAATCTGTACTACCATTTAAGGCAATATCACCTTCTATATATCCATCATAATAGTTAAATTTACCATCTTGTTGTAATCCTAGAGTTGTACCAATAATTTTTATTTTATCTATTTCAATATCTCCATCATTTTCACCTAGTGTTAATGATTTTTTGTTAACAAGACCAATACCATCTGGATTTTCAATTGTACCATTTAATATTTTTAAGATACCTTCATTAATAAATGCTCCTGTAACTTTTTTAGCTCCTAAATTAATAGTTATATTTTTATTATTTGTTACATCTTCAGTTACATCTTTAAATAATTCAATTGTATCTCCATCTTTAGCATCAGCTATAGCTTGATTTAATGATGTATAATACTCATTACCTATTTTAGCAACTGCTTCATCTGATACCATCCAAGTTGCCTTAACTGTAACATCACTTAAATTCATTGTGACAATTGAATTTGCTAAAACATTTTCTTCACTTACTTCCCAACCCATGAAAATGCATCCATTTTTAGTTGGCATTTCTAATGTATAACTTTCTTGATATTTTAAATATACATCTTGTTTTTCTTTACTATTGTTATAAACACCTGAATCAGGATCGATTGTTAAGATTAAATCTGTTTCCTTATTTTTTATAGCTTCTTCAGATAATGATTGCAAGTATTTACGTTCACTTTGATTATCTTTCTTTGTATATATACGAGCAAATTCTGCTATTTTATTAATATCACCTTCAATAGATGGTGTTGCTCCTTCTATATATCCATCATAGATAATAAATGTACCTTTATTATTTATTGTTGTAGTTTCACTAACAACTCTGATATTAGTTGAAGATACTTTACCATCATCTTCTCCCATAATAAATGTTCCATTATTGATAATTGTTGTATTATCAAAACTTTGTAAAGAACCATTATATACATTTAATGTTCCATTATTTACTATTTGTGTTGTAATACTTAATCCGTTTAAATTAATTTTAACGTTTTTGTCATTAGGAATTGTTAAATCTTCGCTTGTAGCACGTAATAATTTAATTTCTTGTCCTTCTTCTACTTTGCTTATAGCTTCTTGAACTGTTTTATAGAATGTTCCATTAATTGATGCTACTGATTCACTACCTATATAATCATTTTTCATATATTCTAGCCATGCATATTCAAATCCTGTTTCAGCATCTAAATATGTAGTAACTTCATAGTTATATTCAACATTAGATGTTGTTTCTGGTTTAGTATAACGTGATGCCCAAATAACACCATCATAGAAATTAAAGAAGCCACTTACTTTTTTTACACCAATACCTCTAGTTGTTCCAGCTGAATATACTTTAGGATTTTCTATAGATACATCATTACTTTCAACACCTGTTCCTTCATAATGTCCCATTGTAAATGTTCCTAAACTTATATAAGCTCCGTAAGTTGTGCTTTGACCTCTTACATCAATTAACCCTGTAACCAAAGTTGTTGTAGAATTACTATCAGTTGAATATATACCGTAACCTGTACTTCCTCCTAGAACATAAATATTAGAATTATTAATTACAGTATTACCTGAAGATACTGTATTAATACCTGTATATGTACCAGTTAATTTAGAATTTATACCTACTTTAATTTGAGAATTATTATTTACTTCTAATGTACCAGAATTACGTAGTGCTGCAATATAAGTACGATAAGAAACCTCAGTATCTACCATAATATCAGTATGATTTAATATTAAATTACGAGAATTATTAACACCATCAAATCCATATGAATAATAGTTGTTATGACTTGTTGTCTTAAATAATGAATCGTTCATAGTCATTGTACCAGAGTTAGATATCATATCACCTAATCCACCTATTATATTAGTTTCATTAGTAGTTAATGTACCATTATTTGAAACACTACCATTAATAGTTGAACTTGTTTCAGTTAAAGAATTACCATAGTTTTGTAAATAACCATTTAATGTACTATTCATGACGTTAGCAGTATTATTTCCACTATTATAATATGTGCCATTCATAGTAGCATTATTAACAGTAACTTCCCTACTAGTATTAGAGTATATAGAATAATTATCACCAGTATAAGTACCACCATTAATATTTAACTTACCACTATTATTAATAGCTACATTTGTACCTTTTACAGTTGAATTAGTAATACTAACTTCAGAATTATTTTGTATACCATTAATACTATCTATTTTAACTTGATTCATTTTCAAATTACTATTATTGTATACAACATAATTAGATGAACTATTATTTTTAAGACTAATATTATCTAAAATTAATGTATTAGTATTTGTTATTAAATTAATACTTGAAGAAGTTTTAATACTTGCTTCTTTTTCACTTGTATTAGTAATAGTTAAACGTCCTTGATTTAATATTCTCTTATTTGTCGATATTGTATATCCATTAAGATCTAATGTAAATGCATTAGTATTAGTATTAGTTAATTCATAGTAAATTGGGACATTAGTTAATAATTGAATAGTTTCAGCTTCTTTTGCTTCATTTAAAGAGTCCTGTAGATTTGAATATATTTTATTCGTTTGTAAATTAACTGCTATATCAGTTTCTCTAACTAAATATTTAACGTCATATTCAACATTGTCAATTAGCTCACTATCTTCAAATATCTCAGCTCTCTCTGGAATATTAGTAATTACTCCATAATGTGCATTAGTAGCACCCTTTAATATTCCATCACTAAAATTAGTTGTACCATCATTTACATATAAACCATATAAATTACCTTGTAATATTGGCGCATCAATTGTAATATTACCATCATCTTCACCAATATTAGTAGTACCACCACCTACATATACACCGTATGATCCACCTTTAATAACACCACCTAAAAGGTTAGTTGTACATGTTGAAGTAATTCCATTAGCAGTCTTTCCTGTAATTTGTCCTCCAATAATATCAATAACATTAGATTCATGTGCATTAGTAATACCATTTTTTTGTCCTATAATAATTCCATCATTTACTTTTAATTGTCCTCTAGAATATCTATAAGTTGATAGATGAATAGCATCAGAAATAGTAGAAGTAATTGTTCCACCATTTATAGTTGTTAAATTATTAGAAACAATTATTGCACTAGATGTACTATTATTAGTAATTGTACCTTTATTAATTGTAGTAGGACCTATAGTACTAATAGATGCTGAACTTTGACTAGTAATAGTACCATCATTTAATACTAATGTTCCATTATTAGAAATACCTCCATATGAATCAATTGCACAATTATTAATAGTTAAATTAGTATTACTTCTTATTGCATAAGTTGTATCTGAAGTAAACTCTCCATCATTAATAACTACAGTTCCAGATAGATCGAGCGCTAAATCATTTTTCGATTCAAAATGTCCACCATTAATAGTTAATTTAGCACTACTTGATAAAGCTGAATCTGTATCAGATAAGAAACTACCACCTTCTATAGTTAAAGTGCCTGCTGCCTCAATCGTATTATCACGTAAGTTATGAATATATCCTCCACCTACAGAATCTATTATTTTATTATCACCATTTGTTTTAAGTGGTTGAGTCGTTGTTAATGTATGTCCATTTAAGTCAAAAGTTATTTTTTTACCAGATGGTAATTCCTGATCGAAATCTACATAAGCGTCTGCTATAACATACATTGTTCCTTCTTTATCAATAGCATCTGATGCTGCATTAATTGAATTAAATTCTTGTTCTCCTACTCTTAACCAATTTCCCTTTTCAACTAAATATTGTGTTTTATATTCTTGACGATTAATAAACTCATAATCATCTTTGATTAATGCTCCATCAGGAATAATTGCTATTAAACCATTATGAGCCTTGTCTAATCCTTTTAGTATACCATCATAAAAGGCTGTATAACCATTAGTATTTAAACCATATTTATTACCAATTAATACTGGTTGTGTTACAGATATTTGGTTATCATCATTACCTAGTCTTAAATCAGTTCCATTAGATGTTAAAACACCATTAATTTCTCCTTGTGCTGTACCACCATTAAAGTATAATGAACCTACTGTTAAATCTATACCATGATTTTCAGTTCCAATATTTATACCATCATTAATAGTTATTTTTCCATAATAACATATATAAGCATTACACCATATTGCATTATGTACCCCTGTTGTACCTTTAATTGTACCACCATTCATAATCATATCACGATGAACATCTACACCATAATTATTTAAAGAAGTGATTGTTCCACCATTTACATATAGATTGCCATCATATACATAAATACCATAACCATTAGTAGAAGTTATATTTCCATCATTTACAGTAACAGAACACTTTCCACCACTAATACCTTGATTTGTAGCAATAACTTCTCCACCATCTAATACTGTTTGATTACAACCATAATCATTTGTAATACCATCATGACTAGCATTAATAGTACCACCTTTAATATAAGTAGTTCCTTTATTGATAATAGCATCTACAGATTGTTCAATTAATCCATCGTTTACAGTAATAGTTCCTTTAACATTATTAATAACTGTTTTAGTTGTATTAAATTTACCACCATCAATTATTACTTCTCCATCATTATTAACTATCGTATTAGTTTTAGAATTATAATTACCACTTTCAATTATTAAATTATTATTATTTTTAATTCCATCATACTTTGTAAAATTTAAAGTTCCAGCTTTATCATCACTAGTATCTTTAATAGTAAGATTAGAATCATTTTCAATTGATTGAGTTGTTGTAACTTTATGACCATTTAAATTTAAAGTGATATTTTTATTTCCTTCATCATCAATTATTTTTTGTTTGAAAGTAATACTAACATCTTTAATTACTTCAATTACACCATCATCTGTTATATATTTAGATGCCTCATTTAAGTTATTAAATTCTTGATCTCCTACTCTTAACCAATTATCAAATTTAATTATAAAATCCGTTTGATATGTAGTATCATCTATTATTTCTTCACCCTCACTTGTAATCGAGCCTAATGGGGTACCTGTTATGTTTCCATAATATCCGTCTATTTGACCTTTTAATATTCCATCGTAAAAGTTTGTTGTATCTCCCTCGATATAAAGTCCATAAGAGTCACCTACAATAATTGGATTAGTACTAGATATATCTTCATCATCTGTTCCTAATGTTAATTCTCCTTTACTGTATACACCATATATAGCACCATTAACATTACCACCTGTAATTAACCCAGTACCTTCTAAAGTAATACCATTATTTTCTTTACCAACAATGATACCATCAGTCATAGTAAGTGAATCAGTAACTATTCCATCTATTTTTCCTATAACTGTACCACCAGATATTATAGAGTTTCCATTAACATTATAATGTGTTGTTCTAACTCCAATATCGTCTGAACTAACTGAACCAGAAGTTATTTTAAATAAATTGCAATCAATACCATATGTTGTTCCACCTACAGTTCCACCTAAAACATTTACAGTACTACCTATAATACCTGTACCATTATGCGCTACTACTTCTCCATTATAAACATTAACTACATTACTATTAGAAATAGTACTACCAGTAGAAGAAGTAATTTCACTTCCTTTTACATTTAGTGTTCCATTATTTGATATTGCTGTTGTACTTGAATTAATAATTCCTCCATTAGCATTAAATTCACCAGTATTACGAAGTGCTACTTTATCAGCAGAAATCAACCCATCATTAAAGTCAAATTTATTTTCATTATATATTAAATCTTCCTTTTCTGTTGTAGAAACTTCTCCATTATTCATTATAAAAGTTCCTTTATTATGAATTCCATACAATTTATCTAAAGGTTTATTAACAATTACATTACCATCAATAGTCATTGTACCTTCATTATAAATACCTGCAACAGTTCCAGAGTTAACAACTAAATCAGAACCAGTATTATATATACCATAACCAGTATTAGATTTAATAACAGTATCTTTATCTGTTGTTATAACACCATGATCATTATTTTTAATACCACTACCACTATCACCTTGAATAAGTGATTGAGTAATATTTAATTTATTATTATTTTCAATAACACTATTTTCATTAGTACCAAACATTTTAATATTATCAATATCTAAAGTACCATTATTAGTAAGTGCTACTGATGTACTAAAATTACTAGAGTTATTATTACTATTATATATTTTTAAATAACCATTATTTATAAATTTCTCACCCGATGATACACTATTACCATCTAAATCAATAAATATTCTTGAATCATTAGCAACATCTAATTCATATGCTGCTTCAAAGTCTCTTATTACATATGCTATATAATCGTTATCTGTTAGTGTTGGTACTGTTTTTTTATTAAATTCAATAGATTTAATAGCATCTTCTAAATTATAATAATACATTTCTCCTGCTGTTAATGTTTTTACAACAGCACGATTAGGATTTTTAGTTAAATATACTCTTTGACAATTTCTTTCTCCATTATGTCCAACAAAGACATAATATCCTTTTGCCTTATCAGTATATCCACCTATTAATCCTGAAATACCTTCTATATAACCATCATAGAAATAAAATTTACTATTGGGTTTATTTAGTAATCCAATTTCATTTCCTATTAAAGCAATACTATTTTCAACTTGAACTTCTCCATCATCTAAACCTAATTTCAAAGTACCATGATTAATGAAAGCTTCTTGATGATCTTTTTCTGCTTCAATTCGTCCATTTACTAAAGTAATATTTCCGTTTGTAGCATTAGTAATAGTACCTGTTACAGTATGACCATCTAAATTAAAGACAAAACTATCACTAGTATTATTAGTAGGATATTCTGTTGTATTTCTTAATAACCATACTGTATTATCTTTCCATTCTTTAGCTTGAACATCATCAAACGCCTCTTGAATAGTAGGATAATACTGATTCATAATTCGAGCTACATAGTCGCCTTCTTTCCAACCAGCTTCAATAGTAACATCTTCTTCTCCCATAGTAAATACATCATCTTCAAATGTATATGTACCATTAGTTTCTGGATTAGTAACTGTCCAACCAGTAAAATTATATAAATTTCTTTCAGGAGTTAAAACATTATATTTTTCACCCTTATCAAGATAAATTCTAATTTCATCTTTTCGTCCATTATAAGAACCACCATTAGGAATAATAGTTAAAATATTTTGATCTTTTATTTCTCTTGGTGGACATCCATCATCTTTTTGAACATAATTGATATTAAAGAACAAATTTAATACTGTATCTTCTTTAGGATAATTAGATATATCTATTCCATCTTTAAACTTAACAATGGCTTTAATCCTTCTTCTAGTACCAGCATTCAATTCATCACATTCTCTGATTGGTGTACCATTATCATAAGTAACATCGAATTCTAAATATCTTTGTTGCTCTTCAGTTAGAACACTTTTTTCAATTGACTTTACCATAGCGTCTATAGTTCCATCATTTACTGTATAAACAGTAAATTCATAAAAATCTCCAGGATTTTTTAAATCAGCTGTAAATTCAATTCTAGTCTTCTTAAAATCGACAATTTTCGCATCATTATCAGAATCAACCGAGTCAGAGCTTTTTCTAACCTTATCAAAATAAATAATCCAACTATTTTCTTTAATTGTTGTATTACCAATAATAGATAATGTACTACTAATAAGTGCTGTTCCTAATGAAATCATAATCAAAAGAACAATTGTAATTGCCATAAAAAATGTAAATTTATTTTTTCTTAATTTCAAATACATACTCTTCATACTAAATACCACTCAAACTTTTGCTTTATTCGCAATTCTTTCTAACAGGAGAAACCCTATATATTTTATTGTTCTTCAATTGAATAAATGTAGTTTTATCTAAATCTTCTAATATTGTTTCATCTTCTATCTCATTATTTTTCTCAATATGGTTCAATATTTTAGCTTCATATTTTGAAACAATATCGTCATTCATCTTCAAAATATAAACCAATAAATTATTATCGTCCTCTAACAAAAAGGCACTTGATTTATCTTCACATATATACATAATTGGCTTGTTCATTTCATCTTGAGCAACTAATAAAGAATCAAAACTTTTCACAAACATAATATTTTCATCACTAAATTTATAATCATCATCTAAATAAACTAGGATAGAATCATATGATTTCAAAATGTTTTTTAACTTTTTATTATATATAGTTTCTTCATCATTTTTTGAAAACACATTATAACATAAATAAACAAACAAAATGATAGTTGAAGTTAATGATATAATAAAGTAATTAATTAAATCATTAAATAATAATATAAAAGAAAGTAAAAATAAAATTAGAGTAACTAAACCAATAAAAATTGTTTTTTCAATACTTTTCATAACTCACCTCTTAAACATAATAGCTGGATAAGCTATCCAAGGAATTTTAAACTTAACTTTACCTTGAATTTGTTCCCCACTCACATAATCAGAATCAGCTACATTATTATAATCACCCTTTGTAATATAAGTTTTATCCGAATTAATTTTAATAATGCGATGAACAATTGTTAAACCCTCATGATTTAAATATGCTACTACATCGCCTTCTTTTAAATTACTTTTATCACAATTTTTATCAATTACAACAGCATCTCCAATTTTTATTTTTGGCGACATACTTCCAGTTTCAATTCCAATTAATTTATATGGACCAATTCCTAAAATAACAAAGAAAATCAAAACAGTAGCACCTGTTAATGCTAAATCAGACATTTTAATAGTTTTTCTAGTTGTAAGTTGTCCTTTTACTTTTTTTGAATTATCAACATATCTAGAACAATGCATAATAACTATAAATGGTAAAATAAGATTTAAAATACTAGATAAAAATTCATTTAAATCTGGTTCAATAGGAACTATATAAAAATATAAATCCATAATTAAACGATAAAATAATATAGATTTATAATCACCATAATAATCAATATATGAACACATAATATTCTTAATTATAATTGGTAATATTGTAATTGATAAAAACTTAAAACTACTACTTATAGTCATAAAAGTATCAAATCTAATTAATAAAAAAATCTCAAATATAAATAATAATAAAGTAACTATATATACACTTTTCATTTCATCTTTATTAGCACTTATAAATACATATCTAAATAATTCTATAAAAATAATTGTAATAAATGGAGATAATATATTATTTAAAATTCCTATAAAGCTAAGAGAATAAGAATTTTTTAAAAATCCAACAACTAATCCTAATCCGTATGTTAATAAAAAGTATCCTATAACAATTTTAGCAATAGTTTTAAAAAATATATTATTCAAATCATCTTTATATAATTTTCTATATCCTAGTAAAAATACAGATAAAGAAAATAAACAAATACTAAAAGCCGAAGTAATACCTTCAGCTAAACTTAAAAATTTAGGATATACTAAAAAATTATATACTAAAATATATATAAAAATCATACTAAGTAGAACAACATTTTTAACAAACCTTAGTTTAAAATTCTTCATTATATACTACCTACTATCTTCTATAACCATTTTACCAATTTTTTTAAATAAAATAAACCCATTATTAGCATTTTAAACAATAAAAAAAAGCACATTATCGTACTTTTAATTATATTATTTATTCAGAAATTTCATTATCATGAATTTCTTTAATTTTAGCTTCAATATTTTTTCCATATTCTATTGATTCATCATAAACAAATTCTATTTTAGGAATATGTCTAACTTCAATTCTATCAGCTAGTATTTTTCTAACAAAACCACTTGCATTATTCAAAGCCTTCATTGTTTCTTTACGATGTTCATCATTTAATACTGTTACATATATTTTAGAATAACTTAAATCAGATGTTGTTCTAACAGCTGTTACAGTAACAAACTTAATATCTTGATCCTTTATCTCGGTTTCTAAAATCATACTTACTTCTTGCATTATTAGTTTATTTAATCTATCTATTTTTAAGCTCATAATATCACTTCCTATTTATATTATACCTTATAATCCATAAAAATATAAGCCCTAAACTCTTCTAACTAATCCCTGTTCTTCTAACTTAGTTACATATTCATCCTCTAATCTACATACGTCTAAATATTCATTATAATTCTTTTCTATTTCTTTATATATTATATCAGAATACTCTTTAAACTCTCGTAACTCTTCCATAGAAAAGATATTATCTATTGTTGTATCACTAGAAAACTGTAAATGTTTCCCAAGTATCTTGTCCATAAAATATTCTAATCTAAATAATTGTTCATAACCTATAATTCTAATTATAAAATCATCTTCACCATTAATAATTTTTTTCTTAAGTATTGTTTTTAATAATTCAAATATTCCTTTTCCTACATTATTGCACAATTTATCAATTTTCATATAACGAGACTCTGTAAAATTTAAGTCAAAAATATAATTATTATTCAATTTAGAATTTAATAATATATTCTTAAAAACTTCATTCGTAAAGTATTCCACAAATAACTCATTTATAACTTTATATTCGCTCTTACCACTTGTAATTCGTCCACTTGTACGTAAAATATTACCATCATTATATATCAATAAATTTTCTGACATCAATATATGAATGATTTCATGAATAACAATTCTTAATCTTATTTTACACTCAGGATTTAAATTAATTCCTACATATGCATGTTTAATAATACCGCCTGTTCCAGCTGTAGATTTATGACAGCCGATATACTAATTTACAAACTTATTAAAATCTTCATCATAATTTGGTGTATAACTATATAATAACACAAAATTATCATCATTATTTTTTTTAAAATCTCTTAATTTTTTATAGTATTCTAATCTGTAACAAAATTCTTCTACCTTATTATTTCCCTCAGGCATTTGTTGTCCGTTTTTTATTTGTTCTATCATATTACTATAATATTTTATTTTTTCTTCTATTTCTTGAGAGGAAATATTTTGTCCAAAAATTCCTACATTGATATTCTTAATTACATCAGTTATTTTATTTCTATTAAAATCGCCAAAGATTGCTACAAAACCATCAATTAATAAATCATTTAACTCATTTAATGCTTCATTCAATTTATTATTAAAATATTCAATATTATTTGTCACAGTTAAACACCTACTATCTATACTACATATTATAACACAAAAAAAGAAAAAAGCTATACTCTAGCTTTTTCTACCATTTCATAAGCTTCAATGATATCTCCTTCTTTAATATCATTAAAACTATTAATTGTAATACCACATTCTAATCCTTTTTTAACTTCTTTAACAGAATCTTTTTCTCTTTGAATAGAACCAATTTGTCCATCATATATAACAGCACTATCACGAATAACACGAGCTTTAGCATTATTTTTTATAATACCATCTAATACATAAGAACCAGCAATAGTACCAACTTTAGAGAATCTAAATAATTGTCTAACTTCCGCTGTTCCTAATATCTTCTCTTCATATTCTGGATCAAGCATACCTTTCATAGCAGCTTCCATTTCTTCGACTGCTTTATAAATAATATCATAAAGTCTAATTTCAACACCTTGCTCTTTAGCATATTCTTTAATAGTATTATTTGGTCTAATATTAAATCCAATTACAATAGCATTACTTGCACTAGATAGCACAACATCACTTTCTGTAATAGCACCAACACTACTTCTAATTACTTTAACACGAACACCATCTACTTCGATTTTCTCTAAAGATTGTTTTACAGCTTCAGCACTACCGTTAACATCAGCTTTAACAACAACATTAACTTCTTTTACTCCATCTTGTATTTTAGCAAATACATCTTCTAAAGTTAAACTAGTTGTTTTATTTTGATTTAAACGTTCTTCTTGTTCTCTAGCTTCACCTATACTACGTGCTTGTTTTTCTGATTCAAAAGCCATAAACTTATCACCTGCACTAGGCGTTTTATTTAAACCCGTAATTTCTACTGGTTGAGATGGATATGCACTAGTAATCTCTTCGCCCTTATCATTTCTTAAAGTACGAATTTTACCATAAGCACTTCCTACAACGACAGGATCACCAAGTCTTAAAGTTCCGTTTTGTATTAATAGTGTTACAACAGGACCTACTTGTTTATCTAGTTTAGATTCAACAACACTACCAATAGCATATCGATTTGGATTAGCTTTATAACCTTCCATCTCTGCTACTAATAAAATATTTTCAAGTAAGGTATCAATACCTGTACCATTTTTGGCACTAATATTAGTAAATATTGTATCTCCACCCCAAGTATCTGGTGTTAATCCATATTCAGCAAGTTCAGTCATAACACGTTCAATGTTAGCTCCTGGTTTATCAATCTTATTAATAGCAACTAATATAGGTACTCCAGCAGCTTTAGCATGATCAATAGCCTCTTTTGTTTGTGGCATTACTCCATCATCAGCCGCTACAATAATAATAACAATATCTGTGATACTAGCACCACGTGCACGCATTTCAGTGAACGCTGCATGACCTGGTGTATCAATAAAAGTAATTAATTCGTCATTGTATCGTACTTGATAAGCATTAATAGCTTGAGTAATTCCTCCAGCTTCACCTAGTGCTACATTAGTTTTTCTTATTGTATCAAGTAAAGTTGTCTTTCCATGATCAACATGTCCCATAATAGTAACAACTGGAGGTCTCTTTACTAAATCTTCTTCATTATCAACAATTTTAAACTCTTCAAATTTTGTCTTATCAGTTTTCTCTTCTCTTTTTAATTCTTTACCATAGTCCATTGCAAGTAAAGCAGCATTATCAAAATCAATAACATTATTAATAGTTGCTAATGTTCCTAGGGTAAATAATTTCTTTATTAAATCAGCGGCTTGAACACCTAACTCTTTAGCCAAACTACCTATTGTCATTCCATCTTTATAAATTACATCATTTTTATTTTCTACTGGTGCATTACTGATTAGTTTCTCCTTACTTTTATACATTTCTTTTTTCTTTTTTGCTAATTCTTTTTTAGAATTCTTATTATTCTTACCTGAAGATGTTTTTTTAGGCTTACTGTTATTAACAATTTCCTCTATTTTACTTTTTTCTTTTTCAATAAGTTCATCTTCTATTTCATCAATAATATCTTCATCATCATCGTAAGATTCATTAGCAATAACGTTATCCAATTCTGTAATAGCTTCCTCATCTAGCATGTCTTCCTCATTTGTTGCATCAATATTTAATTCCTGACATTTCTTCAAGATCTCCTCTACAGTCTTTTCAACGTCTAAAGCATATTCTAATACACTCATCATGTGCACGCACCTTCTTTCTTTTTTAACACATTTTCTCTAACTCATTATATATTTCATCATTAATAGATATTTCTAAAGTACGCTCTAAAATTTTAGATTTACGTGCTTTTTCTATTACACTAATATCTTTTTTTACGTAAGCTCCCCTACCATTTGCTTTACCAGATAAGTCAATTATTACTGTTTGTTCTGGAGTTCTTACAACACGAATAAGTTCCTGTTTAGGAAGCTTTTCTTTAGTCACAACACAAGTTCGCATTGGTATCTTTCGTAATTTCATAAATCACCAACTATTCTAAAATATTAATTCCAGATTCCTTAACTTGATCTAATGTTTTAACATCTAACTTATAGTGTGTTAATCGTGATGCTAAACGAACATTTAAACCTTTCTTACCAATAGCTAATGAAAGATTATCTTCATCAACTACCACTAAAGCTTCTTTATTCTTTTCATCAACTATAAAAACGCGAACATTCTTAGCTGGACTTAAAGCATTAGCAATAAATTCTTCTCCCGAATTATTATAAGCAATAATATCTATTTTCTCACCATTTAATTCTTTAATAATAGAATTAATTCTGCTACCTCGTTCACCAATACAAGCTCCCACTGGATCTACATTACTATTTTCAGAATATACAGCTATTTTAGTACGATTACCAGGTTCTCTAGCTATGCTATAGATTAAAACAATGCCTTCGCTAATTTCTGGTATTTCTAATTCAAACAAGCGTTTAACAAATCCATAATGCTTACGAGTTAAAAGAATCAAAGCTCCTTTAGAATTAATACTAACCTTATTTATATAAGCTTTAATATTAGAACCCATTCTAATCTTTTCACCTGGAATAATTTCTGTTTTAGGCAATAAACCTTGTGTTTTACCTAAATCAATAAAATAATTATTCTCGTCTTCCATCTCAACAGTTCCAGTAATCATTTCATTTTCTTTTTCTTCAAATTCATGAGCAATATTATTTCTTTCTGCTTCACGCATTTTTTGAACTATTACTTGTTTAGCTGTTGCAGCTGCAACTCGACCAAAATCTCTTGGTGTTACTTCTTCTTCTATTGTTTCTCCAACTTGAATATTTGGAACAATTTTTCTTGCTTCTTCTAAAGTAATATGAATTCTACTATCAAAAATAAATGGTTCATATTTATCTTCTTCTTCGTCAGTATCATCATCAAATTCCATATTTTCTAAATCAGCAAATGAAGTTATACCTTCTAATGAATCGAATTCATTTTCATCTAAAGATACTTTATGTTCTTCATCTAATACAACAGTTCTAAATGAAAATACTTTTATTTCTCCAGTATCACTATTTATATCTACACGGACATTAGATAAAGAATGATAATTTTTCTTATAAGCACTAGTTAAAGCAAGTTTCATCGCATCAATTACATAATCAACAGATACATCTTTTTCTTTAACTAATAAATCTAAAGCTTTCTTAAATTCTTTATTATCCATTTTATTCACATCCCTTCTCTTTAGAACATACATCTAATATATATTCTTCTTCTATTAAATCAGCTTCATCTAATAAAGGATTAATGATTTTACTTACAATTACACAATCCTCAACATCAATAATACCATTTTTAGTTATTACAACTCTCAAAAATTGATTTCCTTCTTCTTTAAGATATAATATTTCATCAATTGTATAACCAGCATTAGCAACAGGTTCTTTAATCAAATCAGTTACTTTTTCAACAATATTCATATTACCTCCAAATAAATATTAAAGAGTGGTATCACCACTCTTATCTCTGCAACTGAACATATTATATCATACTTTTTTTATTTTTAATACTTTTTTATTATTTTTTTCTATATTTTTGTTATAATTATTAATAGTAGGAGTGATTAAATGAAAAATTCTAAAAATGTATTAAAAGGTTTTTTAGCACTTATTTCTTATTTTATATTAAGTAATTGTGCTATTCCAATATTAAATATAATGAATGTTGATTATAGTAAATGGAGTGATAATGCTAAATATTTATTTAATATAGGATATGAATTATTAATACTAATTATTATTATATTTATTTTAAAAGATACTGTTTTAAATAATTTCAAAATATATATAAAAAATATTAAAGAATATCTAAGTAAATATATAAAATACTGGTTTATTGCTTTAGGACTAATGTATGTATCAAATTTCATTATAATATTTATAACTAAAGACATAGCCCAAAATGAACAAGGTGTTAGAGCACTATTTGCTGCTAATCCTATTCTTACCTTTATTTTAGCAAGCTTATTAGCACCCATACTAGAAGAATTAGTATTTAGATTATCAATATATAAAATTGTTGGTAAATATAAATATTTATTTATTATAGTATCAGGATTAATATTTGGATCTATGCATGTACTAGGTAATGTTTCAAATTGGACAGATTTGTTATATTTAATTCCTTATAGTATTCCTGGCTCTGTTTTTGCTTATACTTTAGTAAAATCAGATAATATATTTGTTCCAATAAGTCTTCATTTTATTCACAATACATTCGCTTTATTAATGCAAGTACTTGCTACATTCTTACAATAAAACAGGATTTCTCCTGTTTTATTTTTAATTACTAAAATTTATCTGCATATTTTTCTTTTATTTCTTTTTTAGTATCATTATTTAATTTAATTTTATCTTCAATTTCTTTTAGTTGTTTTTCCAACTTTAAATTTTCAATTGTTATATTTTTTAATTGATCATAATAACTTGCAATTTCTTCCATTTCCTTATCTAAATCATCTTGTTCAATAATTGTATTATCAACATTAGTGGTTGAATCACTTACCTCTGTTGGCACACTAACATTAACCTCTGATTCAACTGGTGTATAGTTATTATTATCATAAGTATATGAAGTATCGACAGGTTGTTCTAAAGCTACTTCAGTAGGCTCATTAACTACATTATTATCAACACTAGTATCCATTACATTAAAATCCATTATATATCCCTCCTATTCTTTAATATTATACAATAAAATAAATTAAAAAAAAAGAGATTCATCTCTTATTTAGTACTATTAGAAATAATAAAATTATAAACATTACTTATAGTATCACCAAAATTATCAAAATTCACTTCAAACCATTTAATAGGTATTTGATGATTAAACCAAGTGTATTGCCTTTTCGCATACTTTCTACTTCTTTGGCGAATTAAATCAAGTGCTTCATCTAAAGTTAATTTTCCATCAAAATAATCAAATAATTCCTTATAACAAATAGGTGTCATAACAGCTTTACTATGTATACCCATATCATAAAAATACTTAGCTTCTTCTAGTAAACCATTATCTACCATTACATCTACTCTTTTATTAATCCGATTATAAAGAAGCTCTCTATCTGTTGTTAATCCAATAAATAATACATCATCATAAATTAATCGACTACCTAATTTATTAGTACTTATAGACTCATTATTGTTTAATATATAAGTAAGAGCTCTCTCTACCCTTTTTCGATTATTAGGATGTATATCTACATTAGGATCTAGTTTTTTTAATTTATTATAAACTTCTTCATTACTTAAATTACTAAAGTCATAGTTAGTATCTTCATCTTTAAATTCATAATTATATAGTGCTGCTTTAATATATAAACCTGTTCCACCCACAAGTATTGGTGTTTTTCCATGGTTTAATATATCTTCTATATAATATCTACAATCTCTCTGATAATCATATACAGTATAGTCTTCATTAACATCTTTAATGTCAAATAAATAGTGAGGTATACCCTCTTTTTCTGCTTCAGTTACTTTAGCTGTTCCAATATTCATCTTTCTATATACTTGTGTACTATCAGCATTAATAATCTCACCATTAATTTTTTTAGCTAATTCAACACTCAATTTAGTTTTACCTACTGCAGTTGGTCCTGCTATTACAACAATCATAACTCACCTATTTTCTTTATCTTTGGATTGTTTTTATACATATCTATCATGTTAGTATAATAAGCATTCATAACTTCATGAAGAACACTAGAATCTTCTATATGTTCAAATACTTTCATTTTTTGAAACCACTCTTTTGGTTGAATATCAGCAGCTTTTTCAAACATATCAACAAATAATTGTTTATATTCTTGTTCTATTAAAAGATTAGCAGATAATTGGAATGCTACTGGAAAAGCAAAGATATATGGTACTTCCTTATAATATTCATAATCATCGTCTTCCGCACTCATTAAATTAAGTATATTCTCATACCCTTTTGATAAATTATTTTCTCTTATATATTCTTTAATTGAATTAAAGGATAAAGAATTTTTTTTAGTATAAATATCTATAGTAGTTCCTGTTATTAAGCATTTGTCAGAGCATGCAATAATACTTTCAAAAAATTCACATAAATAATTTTTAACCTCACTACTTAATTCCTTTTTATAATTTAGTAAATAAAAGATACTATACAAATCTCCCATTAATCCAAATACTTCTGTATGGAAAAACCAATCTGCATTAGTCATATCACAATTATATTTAGTTAAATGAATATTATGAAAAAATTCATGAATAAGACAAATAGTAGTACAAATATTATTATGATCATTTACAGAACTATAGCTTATACCATCAAGTCCATAAGTACAAGAAAATTCTTGTTCCTCTTTCGATATAAAATAGATTTGTTGATTATTTATTAATTCAATAAACTTTGTTCCTAAATTTGGTGAAATGCTAGATATAATTTCATGAGCTAATAAAATAGAATCATTTTTATTAATAACTTGTTGATATTCTCTTGATTCTGGTAATATACCTTGATCATATATATCTAGTAAATATAAAGCTATATTATTATTTAATTCTAAATACTCCATAAAATATGGGCAGAACTCATTTAATTTATATAAATAATCTTTTAATATTGTTTCTAAACATTCTCTTTTCATAAATCCCCCTATAGTTTAGACAACCTCTTTTGATATTCTTTTTCTAATATATTCAAACTATCATTACTTAAGATGGGAATATCTTTATTAATAACCTCTAAGCCTAAATATTCTAGTGATTCTATAAAACTAAATTGATTACAATTATCATTTAATCCTATAAATAATTTTATATTCTCTGGATTATCATTTATAAGATTAACTAATAAAGAAGATAAAACTATCGCAATAATATATCTTTGATAATAACCATATCTTAAATTATTATAACCTAATATTTCATCAATTTCTTCTTCAATAATTCTTGCATATCTTCTATCCCTACTATTTATAAACCTAGATAAAAAATCATTATCAATTGTTTTATATGTTAAATAATATTTGATTAGTTTTAATTCAAAATCAACTATATAAGCTAATTGATTAATTTCAAAAATATATTTCTTTCTCTTTTTTGAAATTCTTTAATATCTATTTTTTTAAAATATTCTTGTTGTAATCTTTCGGAAGTTAGAGAAATAGTTTCTGTAATTAAATTTCGGTTTAGAGTAAATCCAAAATTAATACAATGAAAAAGTTCGTGTGTTATTGTATAAGAATCTTCTATGTTATTTCCTAAAAATAAATCCATCTTTGGATGTCCATTACGATTATATACACATGACTCTATATCAGTTCGATAAATAATATTATAGTATTCAATTGAAGAAAACATATTTCGTGCTATAGCACCATATTTATTACTTATAGAATTAATAAAATCTATAGAATACTCTATACTATTTTGGGTAGGCATAGCTAATTTATAATTAGCTGATCTAGTAATAATCATATTAGAAAGAACTATATCTAACAATGATTCTATTATAGCATTATATTTATTATCAGATAATTCAGCATATGATTCTTTTAGTATTTTATTTAATCTATCTATCATTTAATAAACATACTATCGCCGAAAGAAAAAAATCTATATTCCATTTTTACAGCTTCTTCGTAAGCTTTCATTATATATTCTTTACTAGCTAATGCACTAACTAACATTATTAAAGTTGATTTTGGTAAATGGAAATTAGTTATTAAAGCATCAATAGCCTTAAACTCATAACCAGGATATATAAATATTTCTGTATTGCCACAACATTCTTTAAATTCACCATAAAGTCCCATAATAGTTTCAAGTGTACGGGTACTAGTTGTTCCAACACTTATAATCCTTTTTCCTTCTTTTTTTGATTTATTTAACTCATTTGCAACACTAGCTGACATCTGATAAAATTCACTATGCATTTTATGTTTAGTAACATCTTCTACATTTACTGGTCTAAATGTTCCAAGTCCAACATGTAAAGTTACATACAATATCTTAATTCCTTTAGCACGTATTTTATCTAATAATTCTTGTGTAAAATGTAACCCAGCAGTTGGAGCAGCAGCACTTCCTATATTTTTAGCATATACTGTTTGATAGCGATCTTTATCTTTTAATTTTTCATGAATATATGGTGGTAATGGCATCTCTCCTAATTCATCTAATATTTCATATAAAATACCATCGTATATAAGTTCAAAATGTCTAATGCCTTCTTCACCAACATAAACACATTTAGCTTTTAATTTATCTGAAAAATTAACAACAGATCCTAATTTAACCCTTTTAGCTGGCTTCACTAAACATTCCCAAATATTATTACCTATATCTTTTAACATAAGTATTTCAATAACAGCACCAGTATCTTCTTTAGTTCCATAAAGTCTAGCTGGAATAACCTTTGTATCATTTAATACTAAAACATCATTATCCGTTAAATAATCAATAATATCACTAAAATGTTTGTGTTCAATATTACCTGTTTCTTTATCTAAAACTAACATACGAGAACTATCTCTTTTATCTAAAGGAGTTTGCGCTATTAAATTTTCAGGTAAATAAAAATCAAAATCATCAGTTTTCATACATAATCACCTCTATACAAAAAATATTTGTTAGTAAATAACAAATATATATTTTACCACTTTTTTTACCACTTTCTAATTTTTTCTGCATTATAATAATTCTTTTTTAAAAATTTTCCTATTTCCTCATTAATATTTTTTATTTTTCCATTTTTATAAAAAACATCATGATTAACATTACTAATTTCAATTAACCATTTTTTACAAGTCATTTCATTATATATCTTTTCAGAACTTTTATAAGGAACAATTTGATCACTAGTACCTTGAATAATTAAAGTTGGTACTGTTAATAAACTAGGATTAGCTTGTGATAATTCTACTAATTTAACAAATTCTTTCACTTGTGAAATAGATACTTTTAAAAATCTCGATAAAACTTCTTTGACTTGATAAGTTTTAATAATATCTGGTCCTGTTTTTATAGCCTTAGTAATAGTATTATCCTCTTCTGTTGATAAAAAGTTAAAAGCAGGCGCTACTAAAACAAGTTTAGCTACTTCCGGATGTTTTATCGCAGCATGGGTTGCTAAAACACCACCCATACTATGACCAATTACATAAATCTTTGAATAACCCATATTAAGTAATTTATTTATTCTATCATCAACAGCACTAATCCAATCTGTATATTTAACATCACTAGATAAATTAGTCATATGTCCAGGTAATGTAAAATTATACACATCAAACTCTAACTTTGGTTGTAAATAGAAAAATAAAGGTTCTTGATCATATGTCCCACCAGCAAAACCATGAATTATTAATACAGCTTTACGATACTTATACATTAGATATCCCTCTTCCAATAGTTTCAAACAATTTAACTTTTATTTCAATATCACTATTTATTTTATCAACAATATCAGGATCAAGTTCAATCTTATCACGTTCAAATAACATAACAATAGTAGAACCACCAAAACGAAAATAACCTTTTTCACATCCACGTGAGAAATCTTTTCTATCATGATTACATATTCTGCCAACTAATAACGCACCAACTTCCATTTGAATCACATTACCAAAAGAAGACGTTTTAAGTAAACTATATTCCCTAGTATTCTCACTAAACACTTTTGTATATTTTAGTGCAACAGGACGAACGGTATGTAACACACCATTAATACGCTTATGTGAAATAACTTCACCATCATCAATATAATAATATCTATGATAATCATCAACACATAGTCTAAATACTAAACAAAAACCATTATCATATTTTTTAGCTAAAGTTTTATCTTGTAATAACTCTGGAATTGTATACCAACTATTCTTTATATATAAATTAGTATGTTCATCAATTGTATAAACACTTAATTTAGCATCACATGGACTAATTAATATATTTTTTCCTTCTTGTAACGGTCTTTTTGACAGATCAATTTTACGAATAAAAAACTCATCAAAACTTTTATATTCTTGTTCTAAATAATCATTCATATTTATTTTATTCTTTTTAATAAATCTTTTTATTCTTATTTTTGATAATGGACTATTAAGATAAATAGCACATAAATTTGAAAACCATTTTTTAGTAAAAATTTTTAATATGTATCTACCAATCACATTACTGTAAAAAAAAGTTAACAATTTAGAATCTTTTAATTCAATATATTTTTTATTATCTCTATCATATAGCACTAATACATCACCTTTAATAATATTAATACAATAGCCATAATAAAAGCTAATATTGAACATGCAACATACCAAGAATTTGTTTTAGGTTTTTTTATTTTAAACTTAAATATCATTAAAACTGATAAAAGAGCAAATACAGTTAAATATATACTTACAAACACTTTATTACTAAAAACATATCTAAGTAAGTATATAACTGGAAAAACAATAGCAGTAGATGTAACTGGTAAACCTGTATAATATTTAACAGGACCATCTTCTAATGTAGCATTAACATTAAAAAAAGCTAATCTACTAATTCCGCAAATAGTAAAAAGACTAAGTACAGGTATTGCAATATAAGGACATAAACCAACATCAAAAGTATTTACTATACCATATAAAATAATAATGGGATATGCAATAAAAGAAACCATATCAGTCAACGAATCTATTTGAATACCATATTGTTTATCCTCCTCTGTGCGATTCTTACACATCCTAGCTACTTTACCATCAAACATATCACATATTCCGGAAATCATTAAACAAATAATTGAACCAGTCACATTAGGGGTAGAATTTCCTAATACCAAATAAATACCAATCATTGTTGATACTATTCCTAAATATGTTACAATAACTGATTTATCATATTTTCCAATAAACATATATAAAACTCAACTCCTAAAACTACACTAATAATTATAACATAATTACCAAAAAAAACAAACAGATAGTCTGTCTGTAATTACTTAATTATGAATAAAAAATACATAAAGAAACTTTAAGTTAACACTATAAATAATATTATCCTTTATAAGGAAGTCCTAAATGATCATATGCTTTTTTAGTAACAATACGTCCACGATTAGTTCTTTTAAGTAACCCTGTTTGCAACAAATAAGGTTCGTAAACATCCTCAATTGTTGTTTGTTCTTCACCAATAGAAGAAGCAATCGCTTCTATACCAACAGGACCACCATCAAATTTTTCGATAATTGACTTTAATAAATTATAATCGGTATTATCTAATCCTAAACTATCAACTTTTAAACGATCTAAAGCTAATTTAGTAATTTCTAAATCAATATCACCATTTCCCATAACAAGTGCAAAATCACGAACACGGCGAAACAAACGATTAGCAATTCTTGGAGTACCTCTACTTCTTCTTGCTAACTCACAAGCTGCTTCATCTGTAATATTAACACCCATAACCTTACTAGTCCTAATAGCAATTTGTTTTAATTCTTCTTCAGAATAATAATTTAATTTATTAATTATACCAAAACGATCACGTAAAGGTCCTGTTAAATCTCCTGCTCTTGTAGTAGCACCAACCAAAGTAAATGGCGGTAAATCAATTCTAATATTTCGACTGTTAGAATCACTACCAACAATAATATCTAAAGTAAAATCTTCCATCGCCGAATACAATATTTCCTCAATAAAACGTGGTATTCTATGTATTTCATCGATAAAAAGAACATCACCTTCTTCAAGACTAGATAAAACTGCAGCTAAATCTCCACTCTTTTCAATAGATGGACCACTAGTTGTTTTTATATTAGAGCCTAACTCATTAGCTATTATATATGATAAAGTTGTCTTTCCTAATCCTGGAGGACCATATAACAAAACATGATCTAATGGCTCATTACGCATTTTTGCTGCTTTAATAAATATATTCAAATTTTCCTTAACTTCACTTTGACCTATATATTCACTAATACTATCTGGTCTTATGCTTTTTTCAAAACTATCATCGGATAGTCTTTCTCCACTAGTTATTCTATCTTCCATAAAACTCCTTTCTTTTATTTCAATAATAATTTCAATGCTTCTTTAACTTGTTCTTCTATAGTCATATTAACATCAATATCATTTAATATCTTTTTAATATCGGCTTGTTTATAACCTAATCCTTTTAATACTTCAATTAACTCATTGAAACTACGTTCATCTACTAATTGATTTGAACGTGATATTTTACCACGTAAATCTAATATTATTTGTCTAGCTACTTTATCACCAATCTTAGGAAATTTCTTTAAATAGAAAACATTTTCTCCTTCAATAGCATTCCATAAAGTATCTACACCACCACTAGCTAACATCGGAAGAGCCATTTTACAACCTAAACCTTTTACTTCAATCAAACGTAAAAACATATCTTTCTCTTCCATATTTTTAAAACCATATAAAGTATTCTCATCTTCCCTTACATGTTGATATACATAAATTTTATACTCTTCTCCAATATTGAAAGAATAAGGATTTCCTACATAAATTAAATAACCAATACCATTATTTTCAACTACAATATGGTTACCTTCAATCATTGTTACAATTCCTTTTATATATTCATACATACATATCACCAAAACCATTATATCACACAAACAAATGTTTTGTATATTATTTTAAAAAAATATCAAAATAATTCTTTTGATATTTAATAATACGTATTTTTATTTTCTCACAAACGATATAATAATTAATACTAAAAAATATATCATAAGCAAAACAAATGCCCAAGCAATTATCATATATATAATACCTGACATATATTTTGATGCTACTGCTAATAAACTATTAGGCCATGGAGCAAAAAAATCAGATATAGCCTTAATTTTTAAATTGACTGCTATAAAATTAATTATTCTCAAAAAAATATCTAATGCTGCTATTCCATAAGCTGCAGCTGACAATTTTCTTTTATAACAAGACCAACATATAATAACTATTACAAGCAATAATACAATAAATGCATCCATTTAATCACTACCTTCTAACTACTCTTATATCAATATATCACAAAAAATCATTTTAAACAACCAGAAATATTTAAAGAACAAACTGATGGTATTTTTACTGTAGCATCATCATATTTCTTGGCATTTGATTCAAATACACATTTTAAAGTTCCATCTTCATTAAATGTTACTTGCTCTAACATTGGAGGCATTTTAATATCATCTATTTTATTTATATTTCCTCCACTATATTCATAAAGCTCTAAAGAAGAATCATTAAATCTGCCATAAGAACAACTAACTGCCATATAAGTTTTACCATTTTGTTTAGTAAAAGATATTCCTTGAGCTTTATTTGAAACAGTAAATTCATTAGTTAAAACTACACTACATCCATCTTGACCAATAGTATATTCTTTAACATCGCCTTTATCATTTTCATTAAAACTTCCAACATAAATCTTTCCATCATAATAAGTTGTATAACTTGCTACCTTATTTCCATTAGCATTCATAACATTGCCTTGAATATTAGAAATAGCTGTAGCAGGTTTTCCATTATTATTAATAATACTATCGTAACTATAAATGCCAACTTCTCCATCAGAGCCTGTTATCCAAATATTATTATTTATAGGGTCATATGTTATACCACCTACATGGGTATTAGTTGGTAAATCTAAATCAATCCAACGCTTATTTCCTATAGAATCAATAATTAGAACACGTGGAGATTTTTCTTTATTACCGTCATAACAAGATACTAGAGTAAATTCGTTAACATTGCACACACCTTGTGGAACATAACTTCCAATAGGTCCCATCTGTTGAATATTATCAACCAGCATACTTTTAAATCTAGAATAATTACTATTAATATTTTGTATAAACCTTTTTATATCAGCCTTTGAAATAGTTTCTTCTTTATCACTATCATTCTTTTTTGAATAATCAGCAACAGCTGTTGTAGTTGTTGTTGTAGTTGAATAATAATCATATATTTTTTTTAAGTATAAATCATCAGAATCATCATAAACAGCACATACAACAGTATTAGCACTCTCTTTAGGTGCTGTAGTTACTACAGGTACATTATAATCTATTTCTTCATAATCTTGATAAGTATTATTTTGTGAACCACTAATACTTGATTTATTAGCATTATTTAATTTCAAGTTATTAATATTTGTTTTTATTACTGAACTAAAATTACTCATACATATCATTATCCCTACTATAAATTCATTATATCAAAAAAACCTGTGTTTTAACACAAGTTTTATTTAGAAATATATAATGTATTATCTTTAACATCAATTATAACTTCACTATTAAATTTAATTTCATCATTAATAATAGCTCGTGCTAGTAATGTTTCTAGATTTCGTGATACATATCTTTTAATAGGTCTAGCACCAAAATCTGGATCAAAGGATTCATTAATAATAAAATCTTTTGCTTTATCTGTAACTGTAATTTTAATTTTCTTATCATCTAATCTTGATTCTATTTCTTTAATTATGTTACCTAATATTTTATATACAATATCTTTAGTTAAAGATTTAAAAATGATTATTTCATCAATACGATTAATAAATTCTGGTCTAAAACATTTTTTTAATTCATTCATAACTAAAGTTTCACTATTTTCATCATGATTTAAAATATATTCACTACCCAAATTAGATGTCATAATAATGATTGTATTTTTGAAATCAACTGTTCGTCCTTGTGAATCAGTAATACGGCCATCATCTAATATCTGAAGTAAAATATTAAATACATCACGATGTGCTTTTTCAATTTCATCAAATAGAACTATACTATAAGGATTTCTTCTTACTGCTTCAGTTAATTGTCCACCTTCATCATAACCTACATATCCTGGAGGAGCTCCAACTAATCTAGATACACTATGAGCTTCCATATATTCACTCATATCAATTCGAATCATATGACGTTCATCATCAAACAATTCATATGCAAGTGTTCTAGCTACCTCAGTCTTACCAACACCAGTTGGACCTAAAAATATGAATGAACCTATTGGACGATTAGGATTTTTTATACCCGATCTAGCACGTATAATAGCTTCACTAACAAGTTTTAAAGCTTCACTTTGACCTTTAACCCTCTTTCCTAAATTATTTTCAAGATTTAATAATTTCTCTTTTTCTCCACTAACTAATTTAGTAATAGGAATATTAGTCCATTTAGAAATAATAGCAGCAATATCTTCTTCAGTTACTTCATCACTTAATATTTTTGATTTGCTAGCATTCTTTAACTCATCTAATTCTTTCTGCAAATTAGGTATTACTCCATGACGCAAGCGAGCTGCTACTTCCAAATTATAATTATTCTCTGCTTGCTCTAATTCAAACGTCTTTTTTTCTAACTCTTCTTTTTTAGCATTTATTTTAGCTAAAATATTTTTTTCTTCATTCCATTTATTACGTAATTCTTTTTCTGATTCTTTCATTCCCTTTAATTTTTCTTTTATCTCATCAACACGTTTTTTAGATATCTCATCTTTTTCCTTTTTTAATGCTTGTAATTCTATTTCCAAACGCATAATTTTACGTGTTAACGTATCAAGTTCAGTTGGAACTGAATCCATTTGAACTTTAATAGTTGAACAAGCTTCATCTACTAAATCTATTGCCTTATCAGGTAGGAATCGATCTGTTATATATCTATCTGATAAAGTTGCAGCTGCAACTAAAGCATTATCTTTAATATTAACACTATGAAAAACTTCAAAACGAGGCTTTAAACCACGAAGAATAGTAATAGTATCTAACACATTAGGTTCTGATACTTTAACCTTTTGAAATCTACGCTCCAAAGCACCATCTTTTTCTATATATTTTCGGTATTCATTTAAAGTAGTTGCACCTATTACATGAATTTCTCCTCTAGCAAGCAATGGTTTTAGCATATTTCCAGCGTCCATTGCACCTTCACTACCGGCACCAACTATCATATGAATCTCATCGATAAACATAATAATCTCACCATCGGATTTTTGTATCTCCTTTAAAACAGCTTTCAAACGATCTTCAAACTCACCTCTAAATTTAGCACCCGCTATTAAAGCGCCTAAATCTAATTCCCAAATAGTTTTATTTTTCAAACTATTTGGAACATCTCCTTTAACAATACGTTGCGCTAAACCTTCTACAATAGCAGTCTTACCAACACCAGGTTCACCAATTAAAACAGGATTATTTTTAGTTTTTCTAGATAAAATCCTTGTAATACTTCGAACCTCTTCATCACGACCTATGACAGGATCAGTCTTACCATCACGAACTGCTTTAACTATGTCACGACCATACTTCTCTAAAACATTCTCTAAATTTTCAGCATATGGATTTTGCATATTCATACTATCCCCCTCTTTCTTGTTGATGATAAATCATCTATATATCATTATACTCATTTTTTGGCACTTGTCAAGTATGAGTGCTAAAAAATTTTATATAAAAAGGTTGATAAACCAACCTCTACTTTTTAAAATTACTCTTAATTTTATTATACTCTATTTCTTGTTCTTGATTCATACGATTTTCAGGATTATATCCAGCTTCATCTAATTGCCAATAAATCTCAGATATTACTTTTAATTCTTTTTCAGACATTCTATAAAATAAATCCGCTAATGCTTTATAATTACTTTCTTCAATATATCTACAATATTCAGACTTAATATTTTTAGTAATAACACAAGGAACTAAAGAATTCGACAATAAATTACTCATAAGCAATATTCTAGCAGTTCTACCATTACCATCACCATAAGGATGAATATGTAAAAATTTAATATGAAATAAAGCTTCCATTTCAAATATATATTTTAATCTTTCTGTTTCATCTTTTATTGTATCAGCATAATTTCTTTGCCAAATATATTGATCAACCAATTCTGACATATGTAGTGAAATCATTCTAGGTTCAGTTCTAGGTACATTAGAACCTGTTACAATAACATTAGAAGTTCTAAATCCACTATACTCTTCGTTAGTAGCATAATAATTTACTTTATTAATTACCTCAATAAATTTATATATTGCACCTTTATCACTAGGATTTATACTTTCTAATATACTAGAAGCATCTAGTGCAGCATTAATAGCTAGTAATTGATTCAATATTTTTTTAGCTTGCATAGTTTCTGCATAATCCTCATTCTCTTCTTCAATTTGTAAAGAAGCATTCGAAAACCTATTAACAAAATTATCAAAATATATATGATAAATTGGTTTGTTTTTATCAGTCAATTCTGTAATCATTATTTTTAAACCTCCATCAATAAATATTACTTTGTAAATTTTTTATAATTAGATTCATTAGCATTAGAATAAAACCTTGTCATATCATTATATCTAGCACTAATAACTTGTCTAACCCAATATTTTACATTCCATGGAATCTCTACATCATTTTCACGTTCAACTGTTTCAATTGCTAAATCAACATCAATCTTTGCTAAACTCTTCATAATTTCATCAGCATATACTGGTGATAATTCAATAAATTGATTAAACTCTTCAATAAAGCTTTTAGAATTATATTCCATAGGGTGTAAATCATTTGTGACTTCATCTATTATATTATATATACTTGCGCCTCTTCGTAACTTAGAAATATAATTATCAATGTTAGAATCTAACAACGCCATAGTTGAATTATCATAATCTGGTGACAATTTTACAATTCCTTTTTTAGCATCTATAATAAAACCAATATTAGTATCATTTTTATCACATTCAGTAATTAATCCATAAAATGCCCATCTTAATAATAACTCTTTTTCAATATCTTGATAATTATATAATGTAAAATAACTCTTTAAGCTCTGACAAATATTATTTATTGTATTACCTTTTAAAGTTGTTAAAATACCATTTTCATATAACAATTCGTTAGTATATTTTATTAATTGTTTACTAGAAATAAACCTTTCATCATCTTGTAAAAAATAATCAGACAAAACTCCAGAACATCCATTATATTCAGCAATTTGATAATGTGCCATATTTATTCCAACTTGTAAGCCTAATTGTTCAGCAATCAACTCTGCAAATATTTCATTATTTTGTGAACCATATTTAAATATATAAGATTTACCATCTTTATTTAACTTAAATTTTGGCTTTCGACCATCTAATTTTGTCGTCTTATCAAATTTATAACTATCATCTAAAACAACCATAATAAATTTCCCCCTTTAAATAAATTGTGTATATTATACCCAAACTTATATCTATTGTCAAATTCTTCAAAATGAAAAAAAAGATAGTTAAACTATCTTATTGTAATGCTGATACTAATTCAGCCTTTTTCATTGAAGTATATCCTTCTATACCTTTATTTTTAGCCAATTCTTTTAATTCTGCTACTGTCATTTTACTTAAATCAGTTTTCTCTTCTTTTACTTCTTCTTTTACTTTTTTTGTTTCTTTATCTTCTGTTTTAGAAACTTTACCATTTAAAGCATCCTTTGCTGTATTAACTAATGCTGTAAATGCTTCTGGTTCATTAATAGCTATCTCACTTAACATCTTTCTGTTAATAGCAACACCAGCCTTATTTAATCCATCTATAAATTTTGAATAACTGATTTCGTTCATACGACAAGCTGCATTAATACGAGTTATCCATAATTTTCTCATATTTCTCTTTGTTTGTCTTCTATCTCTATAAGAATACTTTAAAGAATGCATAACTTGTTCTTTAGCAGTTTTATATAATTTATGTTTACTTCCAAAATATCCTTTTGCTTGCTTTAAAACTTTTTTTCTTCTAGCAGCATGAATATTACTTCCTTTAACTCTTGCCATTGCAATTCCTCCTTCTTAATTAATTAAAATATTACTTTTTTAAATCTATTAGCATCTGCTTTATTTAATTCACTAGCTTTTCTACCACTTCTATTTGAAGCTGCATTTTTCTTTCCTGTATTATGTCTAGTTCCAGGGTGACCAATTTTAATTGAACCACCATCTCTAACGTTTAAAACTTTTTGTGTACCTTTATGAGATTTTAATTTATTCTTCTTTGCCATAGTTTCCCTCCTACTTGTCCTTTTTTGGTATAAGTATCATTGTCATATTGCGACCATCTAATACTGGTTTTTGATCTATAGTACTATAGTTACTTAAAGCATCAGCAAAACGTATTAATACTTGTCTACCTAAATCAGTATGAGCCATTTCACGACCACGGAATCTAATTGAAGCTTTAACACGATGCCCTTTTTCAAGATATTTAGACGCTTGTTTAACTCTTGTTTCAAAATCATGAACATCAATTGAAACAGATAAACGATATTCCTTCATCTCTAAATTTGCTTCTCTTTGCTTTTTTAAATTTTCCTTTTGTTTCTTCTTATTCTCATACTTATATTTATTATAATCCATTATCTTACATACTGGTGGATTACCATTTTGATTAATAAGAACAAGATCAAAGCCCGCATAGGTAGCTAGAGTAAGCGCATCTTTTGCAGTCTTAATGCCTAATTGCTCTCCCTTTGGTCCAATAACCATTACTTCTTTAGCACGTATTTGTTCATTAATGAACAAACCCTTATCCTTGTTTGCGATAACAAACACCTCCCAATCATATCTTATACCATGAAAAAAGTGCATACAAGAGTATCCACTTAAAAACCTAAAATATTGCTATTATGGCTCTCAACCTATTGCTTAAGTGCAATCAGGTGGATGTGGACACATCGCTTTCCTTTTTTTCATTACGTATTTGATTATAGCACATTTTCATTAAATGTCAAGTTTTTATTACATTATATTACGATTCTATCAAAAATATTACATAATATCATAAATTTCTCTTATTTTAGTTTCTGGTATTTCAGTAATTCTAGATATTTCTTCAACTTTCATGTCACTAGCTAATAAATTTTTAACTATCTCTCTTTCCCTTTGTTCTATTCCATCAGCTAAACCAGATTCATCCCCTTCTCTTTTATACTCATTCCTAATCTTTCTTTGTTCTTCCTCATAACTTATATATTCTCTAAACTCTGGATTCTCATTTACTCTTTCTATTTCTTCCATATACTTTGACACCACCTTGTCTGTTTTCGATAGTTCTATCAAGTCTTTCTTATCTAGTCCTAACATGACTAGTAATATATTATCTTTAACTTTCTTTATGTCTTTAGTATACCACAACTCCTTATAATATTCCATATTCACATCATATATTATAAAATTATCTACATATGTATTTTTATCTTCATCCATTACTTTATATATACTTATAGGTTTGATCTTTTTGCTCAATTCATATTGATAAATTAATTTGTATATACTTTGTATGATAATTATATACTTCACCTACTTGTATGTCATGTGAATATAAATCAGCTAGATATGAAAAGTTTTTACTATGTACATAATCTTTATTAGTAGAATTAACTTCTACATTAATCTTACCTATATTAGTTTTTAAATTTAAATCTAATCTTTTACCTTTAACATGTATATTACCAATAATACTTTCTACATTTAATACTTCTATATCATAAATAACAATATCTAATATTTTCTCTAGTAACATTTTTAATATATCCCTATTATTTTCATTTAACATTACTTCTTTAAATACTCTATCGTACTTACCCGAGTACCATTTTTTATTTTCCATAAATCATTACCTCCTATATAATTATTATCTAAAAGATAATGATTTCCTTTTTTATAAAGAAAAAATGTACTCAGAATATCTAAGTACATTTTGATCAAACTTGTTTACCACATTTATCACAATATTTACCAATAACTTTATTACCACAATTGTTACAGTATTTTACTACATTATTAGTTACAGTTTGTTGTGGATAAATATTGTTATTATAAAAGTTATTTGGTGATACTTGTTGATAACCATTAGTTGTATATATATTATTCACTGGTTGTTGTGGATAATTATTATTATTATAATTATTAGTTACTGATGATTGTGGATATGTGTATTGATTATAAGTATTATTAATTTGTCCATAAGGATTAACTACATTCTGTTTTTTTCTAGCTGTTATTGATACATAATTAGGATTTAAATTATAAATATTAGTCGATAATTGTTTTACTTTCTTTGACGCTAAAGTAAAGAAGAAAATAACAAAAGCAAAGAATGCTAACATGAAAAGATTATTTTCTGAAACATCTGAGGCAAAGATTAAGTAATCATAAGCACCATGTGCTAAAGTTGGAACTAATAAACTTAAAATAAGATTCTTTTTTGATAGAGTTTTATTATTATTACATAGTGCTAACTTAGCCATAGAAAGGTAATATCCCATCATAATTCCATCACATAAATGTCCTGGTATGGCAAGTAAAGCTCGAACAATAGCTGTTTGAATACCAGAAGACATAACATATAAAATGTTCTCAAAACAAGCAAAGCCTAATGATACGAACGCTGCATAAACAATACCATCATATAAATGATTAAACTCATTATCGTTATACTCTAATTTATAAACGAATATCCATTTAGAAAACTCTTCTATCAAAGCTATTCCAATAAAAACATATGGAATTAATTCAATAACATCTAAATTAGCAGTATCAGAGCCAAAAAATGGTATTATTGTTTGTAAAACAAAAGTAATAAATAATGTCAAAAATGCAGATCCAACACCACAACAAAATAGTTTTACTAATATAGAACCTGGTTCCTTGTCAAAATCCCTTTTATAAATTTGATATGCAAAAAAAGCTACTGGAACAATTGATAAAATAAGTAAAATTAATGCCATATATAACAAACTCCTATTCTATAAATAATTATAACAGAAAAAAAAAGAACATACAATAAAAGTATATTCTTAATTAATTAACTTTACATATTTGATAGATATTTAACAGTTCTTACCATTTGAGAAGTATATGAATTCTCATTATCATACCATGCAACTACCTGAACTAAAGAAGTACCATTACCTAAATTAATAACTTTAGTTTGAGTTGCATCAAAAACAGAACCATGTGTATCACCAATAATATCACTAGATACAATTTCTTCATCAGTATATCCATATGACTCATTAGCTACTGATTTCATCATAGCATTAATTTCTTCTTTTGTTACTTCTCTAGATACTACAGCATCTAATATAGTTAATGAACCATCTGGTACAGGAACTCTTTGAGCTCCACCTATTAATTTGCCATCTAATTCTGGTATTACAAGACCAATAGCTTTAGCTGCTCCTGTTGAATTAGGAACTATGTTAATAGCACCTGCTCTAGCTCTTCTTAAATTTCCTTTACGATGTGGACCATCTAGAAGCATTTGATCACCAGTATAAGCATGAACTGTCGTCATTATACCAGATACAATTGTTGCATATTTATTTAAAGCATCAGCCATAGGAGCTAAACAATTAGTTGTACAACTAGCTGCTGAAATAATATTATCATCACTAGTTAACGTATGTTCATTTACTCCATATACAATAGTAGGTAAATCATTTCCTGCTGGAGCCGAAATAATAACTTTTTTAGCACCTGCTCTAATATGAGCCATTGATTTTTCTTTAGAGCAAAAGAATCCAGTACATTCTAATACAACATCAACACCTAATTCTCTCCAAGGTAATTCCTCTGGATTACTATTAGCATATACTGGTATATGTTTTCCATCAACAATAATCGTATGATCATCACTAGAAACAGTATCTGCTAATTCATATTTTTTTTGAGCAGAATCATATTTAAGTAAATGTGCTAACATATTAGGACTAGTTAAATCATTTATTGCTACTACTTCATAACCTTCCGCATTAAACATTTGACGAAAAGCTAATCTTCCTATTCTTCCAAATCCATTTATTGCTACTTTTATCATAAAATCCTTCTTTCTAATCTTTAAAACAACTTCCACCAATAAATTCTCTTAAAACAGAATCAATTGGTACACTATCACCAGGAATAGGTAAAAAGTTACGTAAGAAATTTATTAAACGTAATGCCTCAGGATATACCTCTTCACTTTCATCAACACAGAAAAGTAATGGTTCAACATAAGTTTTTAATACACCTATTTCATATATTAAAGAAGAATTAATAACTTGATCGGCTTCATCTTGATAAGGATAAATATTATTTTCTTCTCCTTTTCTAATTGAAGACCACATATTTAAAGTTGTCAAAGCTCCCTTACCACGAGTACGACTATCACGAACTATTCTTCTTAACTTACGTATATCTGTTGTATGAATATGATTATGATCATCAATATTTAAATTAACTAAAGGACTAATATAAATTTTATATTTATACTCTTTATTAATACTTTGAGTAAGTTCATCATTCAAGCAATGAATTCCTTCAACAACCATTATATCATCAGGATTTAATTTAACATAATTTCCTTTAAACTCTCTTTTACCAGTAACAAAATTATAAGTTGGCATTTCTATTTCTTCACCATTCATTAATGCTTTTAAATGTTCATTAAACAATTTTAAATCTACTGCATATAGAGACTCTAAATCATACTTTCCATCCTCACCTATTGGTGATTTATCTCTATCAACAAAATAATTATCTACTGATATTTGAACAACACTCATACCACGAGCTTTTAAATAAGTCATTAGTTTTTTTGAAGTTGTTGTCTTACCACTACTAGAAGGTCCAGCTAATAATACTAAACGAATTCCACCTCGCTTAATAATATCATCCGCAGTTTTCTGTAATTGAGTATCATAATAAGCTTCCGAATTTAAAATCAATTCTGTTGTCATAGCATTAGATACAACACGATTTAAATCAGAAGCATGTATAACACCTAAACTATTAGATACCATTTCTAAATTAGCAAAAGTTTGATATATTTTCTCATGATGAACATAATCAAGTGTATAAGCTGGATTTACTAAAGTAGGAATTGACAAAACCAAACCATTTCCTTTTATATAAGTCAATTTAAAATCATTAATCTGACCAGTACTATAAGCCAACTTACCATAAAAATAATCGAATAAATCATCTAAGCGATATAAATTAATATAAGTGTTAGATATATACTTTAAAACATTTACCTTATCTATTTGATCATGTATTTTAAAATACTTCATAGCATCTGTTCTTGATACACTAAACTTTTCAAATCTATAATCTTCGTTAACAATGCGTTTCATCTCATCTTCAATACGTTTAACAATTGAACGTGTTATATTAGTACCTTCAATTTGACAAAAAACACCATTATCTAATGAATGATTAATAATAATTCTAGCATTTCTACCTAAAACATTCCTAGTTGCTAAAATCAAAATAAAATTAGCACTAGCAGCATAAACGCAATGACCTAAAGTAGAACAACGATCATAAAATTCAATATTGCAACTTTTAGTTAATGTATCCCCTAATTCCATAATATCATTATTAACTTTAGCAATTAAAATGTCATAATCAAAATCACTTGAATAATTATCACTTATTTGTTTTAATATTGTTCCAGTTGGTACAATCTTTTTATTTGAGCCATTATATGTTATTTTAATTTCTTTTTCCATAACAATACCCCTCTATTCTTATATTAATTTTATCAAAAATTTCTATCTTTGTCATTATATTTTTAGAATATTTAACAAATCATTGACTATTATAATTATAGGAGATGATATTTTGATTATTCCAAATATTATAGAAAAGAAACACAATAGTGAACGGGTTTATGATTTATATTCCAGGTTATTAGAAGATCGTATTATATTTATCGGCGATGAAATAACTGATAACTCTGCTAATATAATTATTAGCGAATTATTATATTTAGATTCTATTAATCACAATGATATTAATATATATATAAATTCTCCTGGTGGTAGTGTAACTGCTGGCATGGCAATTTATGATACTATGAATTTTATTAAAAGTGATGTATCTACTATATGTATTGGTATGGCAGCAAGTATGGGAGCATTCCTATTATCTAGTGGAACAAAAGGAAAAAGATATGCACTTCCTAATAGTGAAGTTATGATTCATCAACCTTTAGGTGGAGTTCAAGGACAAGCAACTGAAATTAAAATTGCTGCAGAACGTATATTAAAATTAAAAGATAAATTAAATAAATTATTATCAAATAATACTAATCAAGATATTAAAACAATCGAACAAGATACAGAAAGAGATAATTTTATGAGTGCTAAAGAAGCATTAGAATATGGATTGATAGATAAAATATTATAAGAAATATTAGATGATTCTAATATTTTTTATTATAAACAAAAAAGCAATAGACTATGCTATTGCTACAATTTTAACATCATATTTTCCATTTGGGCTTTCAACGCTTACAATAGAACCTGTTTTAGCGCCCATAATAGCTTGTGCTATTGGAGATTCATTAGATATCTTATTAGAGAATGGATCGGCTTCTTGACTACCAACAATTGAATACTCTTCTTGTTCATTATCATCAACATATTCAATAGTTACTTTTGTTCCTAAAGAAACAACATCCCTATTAATATCTTTAATAATTGTTGCTTTCTCAATCATAACCTCAAGTTCTTGGATTCTTGCTTCTACAATTGCTTGCTCATTACGTGCTGCATCATATTCAGCATTCTCACTTAAATCTCCTTGAGCTCTAGCTTCTTTTAAAGCTGTTATAATCTCTGGTCTTTTTTCTAATTTAAGAACATTAAGTTCTTTTTTTATTTCTTCTAACCCTTCTTCAGTTAGATAAATTTCTTTTTCTTTTCTCATGTTTAATCACCTTAACCTAACTTTCTAAATTAATTTATAAAATAATACTACTTTTTTTCATTAATGTCAACAATTTTCTTTCTAATCAAATCAAACTTATATAACTTTTCATCAACATTAATTTTAACTATTTGTTTTGGATGTCTAACAACCGATATTTCTTGATTATTTTCATCATATATTTTATTAATAGTTAATGAGATAGTGTCATGATAAGGACTAAATATTTCAATTTCATCTTCTGATTTAAAATAGTTTCTTTGTTCTATAGTAGCTAATTTATTTTCTTCATCATAGTCAATTACAACTCCCAAAAAATCCTGATTAGATATCTCTTCACGGCCATTATAATAACTACAATCAGTCCCATAATTATCATCAAAGAATTGAACAACAGAATCTCTGTTAGCACATCTTCTTAATATTCTTTCATACTCTTTATTATATGTATAATTTTCTTTATGATTACAATATTCATCAATAACCTTACGATAAATAGATACAACAGTGGCAATATAATAAATCGAGCGCATTCTTCCTTCAATCTTAAATGACTTAACACCCATATTTATCAAATCAGGTATATATTCTAACAATGATAAATCTTTACTACATAATGTAAAATCTTTTGGTGTTTCTATTATACTATTATTCTCATCAAGTAATTTAAAATCCCAACGGCATATTTGACTGCAACCTCCACGATTAGCATCACGATTAGTTAAAAAATTAGAAAGAACACAACGTCCACTAATTCCTGCACACATTGCTCCATGAATAAAAACCTCTATTTCAACTGGAACATGATTAATAATCGATATAATATCTCCCTTTGTACACTCACGTGCTAAAACAATTCGTTTTACACCTTGTTCATAAAAATATTTGCAACTTTCATAATTCATTGATGATTGCTGCGTAGATAAATGTACTTCTAATTTAGTATTTTTTAAAGCTACATCCATAACATAAGGATCACTCACTATAATAGCATCTACTTCACTAGCTTCTATTTTTTTTAAATAATCTAATAACTCTTTTGCCTCTTTATTATGTAATACAATATTAACAGTTACATATACTTTCTTATTTAAAGAATGAGCAAATTTTACTCCTTCACATAATTGTTCAAATGTAAAATTAGTTGCATTTGCTCTAAGTCCAAAAGCTGGGCCTCCACAATAAACAGCATCAGCACCATAAAGAAGTGCTATTTTTAAACGTTCTAAATCACCTGCTGGCGCTAATAACTCTGGTTTATTTATCATACTTCTTCACCCTATATATAGTTTCTTCATAAAGAAATCCCTTACTTAAATCACTAAAAAGTTCATTAATGCCATTTTCTAAATCATCAATATTTGTAGAATTAGAAACTAAAAAATAATCTATTACTTTCATCAATTCATTATCATTAAGCATATACCCATTAATTATAGTATAATCAATCATATCCTTCAATTCTAAATATTCTCTTAATCCATTTAAAATAAATGATGAATAAATCATTGTGCCTTCACTGTTATCAACAATAGAATATTTATGATTCTCCTTAAATAAGAAATATTCACTACTATCCCTATCTAGATGAAAATGTTCTAAATAATTATTAATTGCATGTCTTTTAGATACATACATTGGAATATAACCAAATAATTGAACAAATAATGTGCTTTTTGTATTTTGCGATATTTCTTTTATTTCTTTCATAGTAATTTCATTTGACAAAAAGCATGACTTAATTCCATGTTCATACCAATAATTAATTGTAAAATAATTTGTTGTTAAATGTTCTGCTGACCAAATCAAATTAAGTTGTAAATTTAATCGTTTACAAATATTAACAAGAGCTACATCATAATAAAATATTCCTTTTATAGATAAAGATTCTAATTCAATCAATAATTTTTCTATTTTAGGTAATTCATCATTAGAAATATTTTTATTCAATGACAGAAAAATATTATTATTTTCATGAACTAAAATTTTTATTTGCTCTATACTAACATTTAAAGTATTAACACTATATCCTTCTATTCCTAATAAAATACAGCAACCTTTTTTTAAAATATTTTCCATACTTGCATTAGTATTAGGTATAACAACTATCTTTGACATTCTAACACTCCAAACTGATTATATAAAAAAGACGACCCAAACAAGGTCGCCATAATATTATCATAAAATACATGTTATTGTCAATATCTACATATACTCATTAACCCAATTTTTAAATCTTGTATGCCTACTTGTATACAATGTTCCATTAATAGGATTTTTTAAACCTGCATCATCTGGCCATTTACTTGTAGCTGCTACAAATAATGTATCAACAGTATAAGGAGTTTTAGCATGTTTTAAAATTCGATCAGCACCAGATTCACCGCCAACATGATGCATTTCAGCATACATAACTTGAGCCTTTGGATCACTAATTCCTTTAGATTTAGCTAAATTGAAATATTCAATTACTTGTCCATTCATTAAATCATCTTGAGCTTTTATACCATCAGGAGAAGAAATAATAGCAACAATAGCCTTAGCTTTAGCACTATTTTCATCAATACAATAGTTAGCCCAGTTCTTATTATCCAAATCATCTCCAATACCTGCTGTATCATATTGTTTAAATGTCTGCGGATATTTAGTACGAATATCAGTTAGTAAAGTTTTAGCATCTGTTGCAAACCAGCCCCCAGCGCCAATTGTTATAGAATTTTCTGTACTCGTAAGATTATAACATTTACCAAAGTTACTATAATTCTGTTTGCCAAATTCCATACCACCAGTTTCAGCTGCATACATCATTTTTCTAACAGCAACTACTTGTGTCATTGAAGCACTAGTACTACTATTACTTGTATTACTATTACTTTTACGATTACTAGTTGTTGGAATAGCCACATTACTATGTACTCTATTATATGTTCCTTTTTCTATATTATTTCCAGTATCTGATGCTGGACATCTTCCATCTGAATAATATAAGAAACATTTTAAACAAGCCGTTACTGATTCACTATCATTATTATTACTTGTTACCTTTAGTAATACAAATTGTACAATTGATGATGATAAAAAGATTACTGCTGCTATAATAAATTTTTTAAATAACTTACTACGTGCTTTAGTTATTTCATCTGCATTACCTCCTACTGTTGCTTTAACTAATGTTATAATTGAAAATGCTATTAATATAATTGGTGTTCCTGCTACTAATAATGTATAAGCTATGGTTGTAAGTTGTGGTACTGGTTTAGGTATTCCTGTTGCACTCCCACATTTAACATACTCAAGTGTATTAGCATACCCACTTAAATCATTACTTGTAAATATTATAATACCTATTAATATAAAATAAATAACCATAAATTTATTTAATTTTTTCATAACTAGACTCCTTATATTAAACTACACACTTCATAAATGTTATATATATTAAATTATTATCCTAATTATATCATAATTATAAATATTTATTAATATATATTATCAGAAAGGATGATATTTATAAATAATAATTATGCTAATATTCCAATCTATAACAATACTCCTGATGAGCAATCATATATAGAGAATATCTTACGTTTGAATAGGGGTAAACAGGTTGAAGTCTATATGTCATTTGCTGATTCTTTAGATTGGAAAGATCGTGTTTTTAGGGGAATTATTGAGCAATCCGGTAAGGACCACATCATCTTAAGTGATCCTAATACTGGTAATTGGTATTTATTACTATTAATATATGTAGATTATATTAAATTTGATGAAAATATTAATACAAGTGAATCGTTCTATCCTAATAATCAATAGATTGTAAAAATAAATAACATTTGCTATAATTATACTAGGTGATCATATGACAATAATATTCATATTATTTATTATTATTTTGATTGGTGGCATAATAACAGCCTTTGCGGTAGTTACAATTGATAACTTTCAAGAATATATTATTAGAATTAATGAAGCAGAAGCTAATATAGAAACAACATTAAACAAAAGATTTGATATACTTAACAAATCTGCTGATATTATAAAAAGTGTAATTGATAGTGATGACGATATTTTAAAAACAATAACAAATATTCGTTCTCAAAAATTAAATAATTATGAACTAGATAAAGAATTATATAATGGAATTGAAGAATTTCATGAATATGCTGAAACAAATATAGAGCTAAAAGAAAATGATGATTATACAAAATCAGAAATAAACATTATTGAATCTGAAGCAGAAATAATTGCTCTTAAAGAATATTACAATGATATAGCTATTAAATATAATGAATTAGTATCTAATTTTCCAACTTCATTAATAGCTAAAATAAAAAAATATGAACTAAAGGAAATTTTTGAAATGGAAGATCATCTAGAATTAATTAATAGCTTAAAATAAAAAATAATTTTAATAAATACAAAAAATAGACATAACCAATTTTATATTTTTGTTTTCCATATATAAAATTCAAAAATATAAGTATTGAAAGTCTATTTTTTTATTAAGTTTATAATTAACTACTTCTTTTTCTTAACATTCTAATAAATAAATAAGAAATTAATAAAGCTATTCCTATAATTCCATATATTAGCCATTCGCTATTCTTTTCTTGAATATTATCTTCCACTTTTACTTCTTCATCAACTTTTTCATCTATTTTAATAATTAATTCTCCATCTTTTGAATAAGAATAGTTTTCTCTAGCAAATTTAGCTAAATATTCTGGATCATTTAATTTAATTATTTCATTTTTTAAATAATCAGATTTCTCTTGTTGCTTTATATATTCCTCCTCTTTCTCCTTCTTTTCATTATTTAATTGGTATAGTCTAATCGTATCTGATATAAATGTGATAGCTACAAAAAAAAGCAAAAATAAACAAATAGGTCTTAAAAAAAATAATCTTCGTCTTGCTTGAATAGAAAATTTGTTTTTTTTCTTCTTTGACATATTCTATCACCCTAGTATAATTTTAACATTATTTTTTTCTCTTTGCAATGAAATGCATTGTATATCCAGCAAAGATGACAATAAACAATGAATAAATATGTAAAATTCCATCACAAACAATTTCTAAACCAATAAAATAAACTAGAGAAGAAAATAAAAAAAAGCTAATTGTATTAATTATACGAAAAAATAGAGTTTTATAATTAATATAATTTCGACATAAATATAAAAGATAATAAAATAGTAAACCATATATATATGAAAAAATTATAATATCCAATTGTGTACTAAATTCAATCATTTGAACAATTTACTAATAAAACTTTCTTCCTTGTTTTTAGTTCCATTTTCAGTATAATTTAAATTACTAACTTGTCCTTTAATTGAAACATTTCCTTGATAGGTATCTAGCTTAACAATCTCTAAATCACTACCTTTTATACATAAATAGCCCATAGTAGTTTCTAACAAAAACTCATTACTATCAAAATTATCTATTTTTTTTACTCCAGTTACAACTAAATTTTTTCTCTCTGTTAATGTAATATTATGATTAAATGCTGCTATTTCCTTTTCCATATATACCTCCTATTAATATATATGAAATTTGTTTGGTATTATTAAAAAAAGTCACAAATATAAACAAATACATTTATTAAACTAATATTAAATACAATATTGTTATAAATTGTATTTTATGGTAAAATGTAAATGTGATTATTCACTGGATTTATATATTCGATAGTTATTATCTTCTTTAAAAGAAAACAATAAAATAGAGAAAAAAGATCCAAAAAATTGTAAGGAGGTAATGACATGAACGAAGAATACAAAGATAAAACAATTACATGTATTAATTGTGGTAATGAATTTATTTTCACTGCTAAAGATCAAGCATTCTATAATGAAAAAGGTTTCAGCGAACCTAAAAGATGTAAAGAATGCCGTGACAAAAGAAAAGCAGAACAAAATAATAATAGATAATTATGAAAAATGACTAATTAATTAAGAATTAGTCATTTTTTATTACATAATAATACGTATCTTTATTTCTTATTTTCTATTTATGAAATTTATCAAAAAAATAGGATTATTTAATCCTATCTTACTATTAATTATTAAATTATATAATAATTATTCTTCAACTTTATTGTATTCTTCAAAAATTGCATCTTCAAATAATTTACGAGTTTCAGCGTTAATTGGATGTGCAACATCTTGATAAACACCATCACTTTTTCTTCTACTTGGGAAAGCAATAAATAATCCATCATTACCCTCAATAATTCGAATATCACGAACGACAAAACAATCATCGATTAATACTGAAGCAATTCCTTTCATTTTTGAATCTTCTTTATCATATTTTTTTACATTAACAGATGTAATTTGCATTTAAGCACACTCCCTTCATGTATTATCTACAATTTAAGTATATAATATTTTAATTTCTTTTGCAAGTATATTGTTAATATTTTATTTGTTTTTGAATTTCACGGTTTATATCTCTTTCCTTTATTGTAGCACGTTTATCATAAATTTTTTTACCACGAGCCACTCCTAAACACAATTTAGCTCTATTACCTTTAAAATAAATTTTTATAGGTATCAAAGTATAACCATCACGTTCAATTGAATCTCTAATTTTATATATCTCCTTTTTATTCAAAAGTAACTTTCTTGTTCTTGTCTCTTCATGATTAAATATATTTCCTTTTTCATATGGACTAATATGCATATTTAAAAGAAATACTTCTCCATTTTTTATAATGGCATAACTATCTTTTAAATTAGCTTTTCCTTCTCTTAATGACTTTATCTCAGTACCTTTTAATACAATACCAGCTTCATATGTCGTTTCTATATCATAATCATAATAAGCTTTTTTATTTTTAATTTCCATTAAAAATCCCCTCTGAATCTACTATCTTTCGATATTTTAGATTTATACTTTCATAATTTTTTAATATATTATTATTTAAATTACTAAATGGTATAACCTTAAATTTTGTATTAGCCGATGTATAATAAGTATATAATAACTCAAAATTAGTTTTATCAAAAGTAACCTTATTATCCTTTACTACAATATCAGTACCAACTAATAATCCAATTACCTTTTCTTGACCTAACACCCTCTGTGCAGATATAAAATTTCCTAAAGAATATATAACTAAAGTATCATTAATATATTCCATTGGTTGTATAACATGTGGATGAGAACCAATAATTAAATTAACTCCCAAATTCGATAAGTATGCTGCGGTTTCTTTTTGTATATTTGTTGGTACGTGTGTATACTCATTTCCCCAATGCATAGATACAATCACAACTTCAGCACCATTATTACGAGCATTAGTAACATCATTTTTCACCTGTGTTTCATCATAAACATTTACATAATACTCTTTTCCTTTTGGAGCACTCAAACCATTAGTACACATTGTATAAGCTAAAAAAGCATATTTAATACCATTTTGTTCATATACAGGGATATTGGATTGTTCTTCAAAAGAACTATATGAACCAGCCGTCTTTACATCCTTTTGACTCTTCCAGAATGCTAACGAATTTTGTAAACCAGTTTCTCCTTTATCAAATGAATGATTATTAGCTAAACTAACTAAATTAAAACCAATCGATACTAAATTTTCACCTATTTCTTCTGGAGAATTCAATCTTGGATAATGACTTACACCAATCTTTTTACCACCAATTATACTTTCCTGATTATAATATCTTAAATCATAATTCTTGATAATAGGTTCTATATCTGTAAACATACTTGTAAAGTCATATTTATTATTACCTTTATATGCATCCATATATATGGCACCATGAATTAATGCATCTCCAACCATTACAATTGACATTCTCTTTTCTACAGGTTCTTTAATTTCTTCTTTTTCCTCTTTTTTATCTTCTTCTATTTTTTCACTAGATTCCTCTTTCATTTCTTTATCAGTAGTCTTATCTTTTATAGTAATCTTATAAACAACTAAACTAATCAAACATACAACTATTATTACTAATAATGCTAATGCTATTTTATAAAAAGCATTTAATTTTTTTCGTTGCATTCCATTCCCTTTAATGAAAAATCTATTGTATGATTTTCTTTACTAGCTGCTTTAACAATAACATCAACTTCATCACCTAAACGAAAGCCTCGTTTATTTTTAGGACTACTTAAACTAAATGTAGATTCATCATATGTATAAAAATCGCCTTTCAACTCTTCTACATGAACTAAACCTTCAATCATATTTGGTAATTGTACAAAAAAGCCAAAACTCATTACACCTGTTATAATACCATGATATTCCTCCCCTATATGTTTTTCCATATATTCAGCCATTTTCATATCATCTACTTCACGTTCGCACTCAATAGAAGCTCTTTCTTTGACTGAAGATTGCTCAGCTATCAAAGGTAATTTAGACTCCCATGCTTTAATACTTTCAGCAGTGATATTATCAGATAAAAGGCATTTTCTTATAGAGCGATGAACTGATAAGTCAGGATATCTTCGTATAGGAGATGTAAAGTGACAATAAATTTTACTTGCTAAGCCAAAATGTCCAATATTTTTAGTATCATAAACAGCTTTTTGCATGCTTCTTAACATCTGGCTAGATAAAATGTAATATTCTTTTTTATCCTTCAATTGTTCAAGTATTTGTTGTATACCTTTAGGTGTAATTTTTTTATAATTACCTACAATTTGATATCCCATAATGCTAACTAAATGAAAGAATTTAGTCATTTTTTCTTCGCTTGGTTCTCCATGAACACGATATACCAAAGGATAATCTGTATTATAAAAATGACTAGCAACAGTTTCATTTGCGGCAATCATAAAATCTTCAATCAACTTTTCACCAGTGCCACGTTCACGTAAAACTACATCAACAGCCTCACCATTTTCATCAACAATTACTTTAGCTTCGTCAATATCAAAATCTATATAACCCCTACGTATTTTATTAGCACGTAATACTTGTGCCAACTCTTTCATTAAAAGTAATTTATCAGCAAAAGGCTCATACCCTTCTGGAATAACATTATCCTCGATTACCTGATTTACTTTTTTATAAGTCATTTGAATTCTAGAACGAATAATGCTATCAAAAATTTCATAATCAATAATATCACCATTGCTATTGATTTCCATTATGCAAGAAAGTGCAAAACGATCGACATTTGGGTTTAAAGAACAAATACCATTAGATAATTCGTGTGGTAACATGGGTGTAACTCGATCAGCTAAATATACACTTGTTCCACGCGACAAAGCTTCTTTATCAAGAGGGCTATTTTCTTTAACATAATAACTTACATCAGCTATATGTACACCCAAATGATAATTACCATTAGAAAGTTTCTTAATACTAATAGCATCATCTATATCTTTAGTATCATCACCATCAATTGTAAAAATAATTTCATCACGTAAATCTTTTCCGGTTTTAGATAATCTCTCTTTTATTTCCTCTTCACTAACAAAACTTGAAATTTCTTTTTCTACTTGTTCCATTACATCTTGTGGAAAAGCATCATTAATATTATGTTTAGCCATAATACATAAAACATCAACGCCAGGATCATTTATATGACCAAGCACTTTAATTATTTGGCAATTATACTCATTATGTGCATTCAAACCTAATAATTTAACTAAAACTTTATGTCCTTCAACCAGATTATTGTGATAATTATGTTCAACAATAATAGTTACATTTAATTTACGATCATCAGGCTTTACATAAATTTTATTATTCTTTATGTAAATAGTACCCACAACTTGATTATTTGCTCTTTCTACTATTTTAATAATACTACCAGTCATAGGTGTTGCCTTATTATCATCTATGTTAACAATAACTTTATCCTTATTAATTGCTCCATTTAGATTTTCTTCATAAACTTTAATTTCTTCACCCGATTCAAGCATAACATATCCTGTACCTTTTGTAGTCACTTGAAGAATTCCAACACGAGAATTACTATCCTCAAATAACATATACTTATCTTTTTTTGTATGATATATTTTAGCTTGTTCTTCAAGACTATTTAAAGATTTCAACAACTCTTTTAATTCATTTACATTACTAAGTCCAAGTAAAGTTTCTAACTCATGAACACTAAGAGCCCTTTTTTCTTCTTTTATTTTATCTAAAATTCTACCTTCCATATTTTTCACCTACTTCAATTATACTATAAATGCAAGCAAAAAGGATAACTAATCTATCTTTTTTACACTATTTGTAAAATTAAAAATATTAATTGTACTATAAAAGTCATAAATCAAACAAACAAAAAGAGAACCAATAAATGCTACTATAATATCTTGCATAGTATCATTAACACCTGTTTCAACAACTTTTTGAGCATCTCCTCCAAAGAGAATATTAGAGCTATATTCAAAGATCTCCCACAAGCTTGCAACAGCTAATGTAATACAAATCATATATATAATATTAAAACACTTATTTTTAATACTACAATTCTTAATAATTGTTAACATTAATAAAGCTCCATAAGATGTTAATACACCTGATAAAGTATGACACAATTTATCATACCAACTAATTTTATTATATAATTCAACAGTTGCGCCTAAAAAATGTGCACAAAAAACAAATAATATATATATAAATTTCAGTTTATTATCAATCTTAATTTTAAATATTTTTCCTAGAATATAAGGTAAAGTAATAGTTACAAGAATAGATGCATCTTTTAAAATAACACCTAATTCTCTATCCTTTACTACAATAATATAGAAACTACCTATTATAGCGACTAAACTTAATAAATAATTTATGTACTTAATCTTCATAATCTATCGTCTCCATTTCAACTTGACTAATACTATTAAATCTTTTAGTAATTTTTTCTGTTGTTGTATGTATATCCTTAACATCTTTACTTACAGTTTCAATACTACGGTATAACTTATCCCAACGATCTTTATAACGTTTAAATTCGTTATCCAAAAGACTTAACTCATTATGAATGATTTTAGCATACTTATCTCTTTCTATATTCTTCATAATAATTTGAATAGTTGTTAATGTACTAATAAGTGTTGTTGGTGATGTTATCCAAACCCTCTTCTTATAAGCATAATCTAATAAATCAGTATGATAAGCATTAACTTCAGCAAATATAGCCTCTGCTGGTAAAAATAAAATTGCTTGATCAGATGTTACACCAGGAATAATATATTTACTCCTGATAGCATCAATATGTTTCTTCATATCAGATTTAAACAATTTTTCAGCTAGCAACCTTTTTTCATTGCTAACATTTCTACTAACCATTACTTGATAATTTTCAAGTGGGAATTTAGAATCAATGGCTATTGTACCGAGAGGTTCTGGTGCAAATAAAACACAATCAGCAATTGTATTATTATCAAACGAATATTGCATTTGATATATTTTAGAATTATTAACACCAAAAACATTAGACATAATATGCTCTAAATTAACCTCACCAAAAATACCACGTGTTTTCTTATCAGTTAAGATACCTTGTAAAGATATAATATCGCTAGATAAACTATCAATTTTCTTCTGAGCCTCATCAATTTTTGACAATCTTTCTAAAACAGCAGTAAAAGTTTTATTACTTCTTTCAAAATTCTCATCTAATCTTTCATTAACCTTATCACTAATAAGCCTCAAACGATAATCAATTTTATCATTCATCGTATTAAAATCATCATTAATATTATGACTAAAATCCGCTTTAAAATTACCTATTTCGCGAACTATATCAGTTTCCATTTTTCCTATTTTTTCAGTAATAGATTCATTATGTTTTTGCTTAAATATCAAAACAAATAATAAAATAGTAATTAATACTAAAAATACAATCACAATATAATCCATAATAACTATACCTCCCTATAATATTCTTTTAAATTTTTTTAATAGCAAACTAATTATATAATACATTTGTTCGTACGTCAATAGAAGATGTTTAAATTTACAAAAAAAGATTCAACTAAGAATCTTTAGACTTATCAAATACTTCAGATAAAGTCGTACCAAGAGTAGCAATTCCTTGCAAATCGGCTGGTAAAATAATCTTAGTAGCTTGTCCATTAGCTACATCTTTTAAAGTATCAAAACTTTTCAAACGTAAAATCGCTTCATCTGCTTGAGCTGATTTTAATAAAGTAATTCCCTCTGCTTCAGCTGCTCTTAACATTTTAATCCCATCAGCTTCTGCTTGTTTAATTTTAAGTAATGCCTCAGCTTCTCCCTCAGCCATTCTTATTTTTGATTCACGGTTAGCTTCAGCCCTTAAAATAGCACTTTCTTTTTCTCCTTCAGCTATTAAAATATTTGACTTTTTCTCACCTTCAGCTTGTAGTATTTTCTCACGGCGTTCACGTTCAGCACGCATTTGTTTTTCCATAGCTTCTTGAATATCACGAGGTGGAATAATATTTTTAACTTCAACACGATTAATCTTAATACCCCAAGGATCTGTTGCCTCATCAAGAATAGAACGCATTTTAGTATTAATTATATCTCTAGAAGTTAGCGTTTGATCTAATTCTAATTCACCTATTAAATTACGCAATGTTGTAGCAGTCAAATTCTCAATTGCACTTATTGGTTGTTCAACACCATATGTATATAACTTAGCATCTGTAATTTGAAAATAAACAACAGTATCAATTTGCATCGTTACATTATCTTTAGTAATAACAGGTTGAGGTGGAAAATCCTTAACAATTTCTTTTAATGTGACAACATTAGAAACTCGATCCACAAATGGTATCTTAACATGCAAACCATTATACCAAGTTTTATAATACGAACCTAATCTTTCAATAACATAAACTTTAGCTTGTGGTACTATCTTAATATTTGGAATAATAAGAACAAAAGCTAAAATTAATATAACAATAAATATCTCCATAACTATACCTCCCATTTCTGTACCTTAAGTTTAACACCATCAATACTTAAAATTTTAACAACATCATCTTCATTTAATTCTTCATCAGAAAATGCAGTCCATTTTTTACCATCAACTTTCACTTCTCCATACTTTAAGGGCATTATCTTTTCGGTGACAACACCCTTCATACCAATAACACGATCTAAATTAGTCTTTACCTTCTCAACATTCATAAATTTCTTTAATATTGGCTTTGTAGTAATTAATAGTAACACACCAAGAACAACAAAAATACCTACTTGAATAAAAACACTATCACAAAACATTGAAACAATTAATGCTACTAAAGCACTTGCAACAAACCAAATAGTCGTTAAATTAATACTACATACTTCAATAATTGTAAGTAAAATTATCATACTAACCCAAAAATAAAGCATATTACCACCTACAACAATTATATCATATATATTGTTAAATTATAACAAAAAAAATAGCATAAGCTATTTTAATCTTCACCAAAGAAATCATCAAAGAATTGATCATCGCTAATATCATCATTTTTTTCAGGGACAAATGATTTTTTCTGCTCATTTAATCCCCTATTTAAATCAGTAAGTGATGGTTTAGATAATTCAGATGAAAGACTTGGTTTAGAAGCAATATCTTTAGTTTCATTATCTTTAACATCAGAATTCGACTTATTCGCAGCTTCTTTCTGCATCTGCTCTTCTTTTTCCATTTCAGCTATTTTTTCATCAATACGTTTAACTAAATTATCTAAATTTAAACCTCCACCAGGCTCTCCGCCAAAAGATGATTTAGATTGATTAAATGGATTAGCCGAAAAAGGACTACTAGGTGTACCATTACCAAAAGGTACTGGTGGAATTTTATTACCTCCTCCAAAAGGACTATTACCACCACCAAAAGGATTTCCTCCTCCGAAAGGAGATGCTCCTGCATTTCCTCCCACTAATTTATTAATCTTTTCCTCTCTTTTTTTCTCAACATAAGATTTTAAATCAAAAATATTAACAGGAACCTCTTCACGTTGTGGATAATCAGCTTTAGGAAAATGATGTCCCCAATCCATTTTAAAATTAGGAGTTAATTTAGTCTTAAATGGCATAGTCCTTATTCTTAAAATAATAGTTTGCCATAATTCCATTCTTTGTAAATCACTAACTGTAACTAATGGAGTTGATGAAGTCTTCTCTTTTTCTTTAGACTTTACTTCACCACACATTTTACTTATCTCTTCAAGGGCACTCAACTCAGTACTAATTAAATAAACAATATTACCACAGTTTCCCTTTATTGTTTCACCATTTTCTTTACCATATACTTCATATAATTGTGCGAAATTCTGAATAATAAATGTAAATCTTATATTTCTTGAACGAGCAGCAGTAACCATTGTTGTAACATCTTTTAATGGTGGCATATTAGCAAACTCATCCAATATAAAATTAGTTCGATGTGGAAGTTTACCACCACACTCTTGCGCTACAGATATTAAAGTTTCATAACATTGCTTTAAGAAAATAGTAACCAATGTATGATAAGTTGTTTTCTCATCTTGAATAACAATAAAAACAGCAGTTTTTTTTCGTCCAATATCACGCATATCAAAATCATTATGACCTAACATTTCAGACAAATTTTTTCGTGATGCAAAAAGTTGTACTCTTTGCTTAAATACAGATAAAATTGAACCCTTTGTCTCATTTGGAGCCATTAATGTTGATGAGGCTTTAATATAAGCTGTACTAGCAGGATCTTTAAATGAAAAATATTCTTTTATATAAGTAGTATTAGCTAATTTTTCTTCACCAACTGTCGTCATAAGATTAATACTATTTAAATTAATCTGCGACTCATCACCATCTTCAAACAAAGCAAAAGCTAAACCAGAAAAGTAATCAGCTGAAGTATTCTCCCAGAAAGGATCCTGACCTTTAGCAGATGGATCTTTCAAAATATTAGCAGCTAAATCCTCTAATAACTCTATTGACTTATCAATTTTATTATCTCTATATAAAGAATAAGGCAAATACATAGGATTCCAACTATTACCCTGCTGTGGATCACGGAAATTTAATAAAACAATATTATAACCTAAACTTCGCAAATAGTTAGACGTTTGCTCATATATCTCACCTTTTGGGTCAGTAATAATCATAGATTCATCGTGTTTAGCTAGTAAATTAACCATAGGAAGTACAGTAGTTTGAGTTTTACCAGCACCAGTAGAACCAATAACTAAATTGTGATAGCCACCATTATCTACCCAAACCTTTTTTGGCGTCATGATAAGTGGTATACCAGCAGCATCTGTTTTAGGTGCTAAAGGATCAACTGCAACTACATCTAAACCAGTTTGAATCTCCTTATCTTTAGCCCATCTAGAATAATTCTTCTCTTTTTTACTTCCAATTTGAAAACCAATACCTTCTTCGCGTTCAATAAACCAAGACTGAACACTCATAAACATAGCTATAATAGCTATAATAAAAAGTACAATTGTAATTGTTATATAATGCGTTAAAGCCGGAAGGATATTTAACCCAGAAAAAGTATTATCTGATATAAATGTACCTACATTAGAAACTGCTATACAAATTAATAAAAATAGTACAACAGCAAATATACAAAAAATAATCATATCCTTAGCTTCTGCTCTAAACTTTAATTTCAAGATTACACCTCCCATTAAATCTTATTTACATTATCTCGTTTTGATCTTACTTTATTATACACCATAAACAATACAATTAACAAGATTATTATACCAATTACAATACCAACATACCAATAATTAATATCTTTCTTTATCTTTGATTTATCAAAAATAATTTTTATTTCACGCTCTTTAGTATCATTTTCATCAAACAACCAAGTGTAAACGTCTCCATTTACCTTATCTGCATTATTTTCAATTACCTTAAATGGTAATTTGATAGAAATAGCAGCCTCGTCAATAGGAAAACGAGTCTGATCTTGTTCAGCTTTAGAAAACTGTCCTTTAATACTTAAAGTAATCTGATTTCCATCTTTAGAATAGTTAACTTTATCTGAATATTGACTAGCAAATATAGTATTATTAGCATAATCTTCAACGCTATCAAAGTGTTTTGAAATAGTTGCACCACTACGAGCACTAGTTATATGACTATTAGTAACATAACCATTTTCATTCAACGTGTCAAGATAAGGTTCTAATATGAAACCAACTACACGCCCCATTGATGATTTTTCATATTCTTCAAAAAATTCTTCATCTTCTGTTGCTAATACATTTTCTTCAACTGATAAATCATCATTAATCGTTAAATTATACTCTGCACGACACCCAGAACACAATATTATTATAAAAATTATAAATAAAAACTTTCTTTTCATATTATCTCCTATTACCTTGTAACAATTGTATAATTAGCATATGTCTTTCTTTGCTCTACAATTGTGTTAAATGAAAACCATTTCGTTTCTGTCCTTGTTCTACTTCCAGGGTCAGCAACTGATACTTGACCGTTTGAATTAACACCAGTTAAAACAATATAGTGTCCACCAGTTGTAAAAGTACCCTTTCCCATCAATACAATAACTAAAGCATTTTTACTTCCTAACGCATTTATAACTTCTTGATCACTATTTGACATTTTAACATTTAAACCATAATTATTCTTTAATACTTTTCCTAAAGTATCATTATAAGAACCACTAGATGTACATCCACCTGCTTGACATACTTTTTCAGTCATCTCTATAGGCGTAACACTTCTTTGTAACATACTAGACGCTACTATCGCTGCTGATGTTGGTCCACACCCATGACTAGCAATAGTTGCACAACCTCCTTGAGTAATTGTACATTTACTAGCATCTGATGAATAATAATAGTTTTTATAATCTCCTTGATTCCAATAAACAACTTTTCCAAATTCTGAATCTACATATGATATATCCCCAGTATAATTACCATCACTTAAAGTAACAATAGGATCACCATAAAATAATTGTATAATTTGCTCAAAAGTATATCCTTCTGCTATAGCCAAATATCTACCAATTGTTTGACTCATTCCCCAGTTATGTGGATTATTATAATCCATCTCATAACCAGAAGAAATAGATAAAACAGTTGATTTAGATGGACCATTCCAAGTCCACTTAGTCGATTCATCATCAGCATATCGTTGAAATTGTACATGCCATCCACTACTATCCTCTGTCTGAAATTGACCAGCTGGATAAGATTGGTAACTAGTATTAGCAGCCTTGCCATTACGACTAACAACCATGCCAGCTGTAGCATTAGCTATTGACATACATAATTGACCATATTCTGAATTCTTATCAATCTTTTTGTAAACTTGAAAACTTTGACTACTAACTACACTACAGTTAGCAGAATCTCCTTTTCGAGCCATTAGAAATGAACGAGCAGCAATAGCTTGAGCTTTACTCATTTCTATATAGTTATTACTACAACCAATCTCTGCATTAACACAACCAGCAATATATTCTTCTAAAGGAACTGTCTCAGAACCATCTATTGTAACAGTACTGCATGCTCCATTATAATTCATAATACCAAATTGACTATTATTACTATTATTACTATTATTACTCTTAACTACTTCTTTATAAACATTGTATAAATCATATATCTCCCGTTGTGTACCTTTTACTTGCTCTTCTTTTCCTTTAGATTCAAAATCATAAGAATTAGTAACTTGAGGTACAAATAAACAAAAGAAAGCTACTATTAAAAATAAAAATCTTCCAAATTTCTTCATACTACACCTCACACTAAATCTCATTAATTGAATCTCTATTTTTTATCTTATTATACGCTATATAAGCTCCTATAGAAAGTACTAAAAAGACTACACCTATAATAATATAAATTATTGGTTTAACATACATTGATGTTTTTGATATATTAATACTAATATTAGTATCTTGAGCATTGTCTTTATTTATAACCCATGTATAAGTATTACCAGATACCTTATCTGCATTATGACTAATAACCTCATTATTTGTTTTTATATTAATTGTTACACTATCGCCATGTAAACAATAAAAGCTACCTGAAAAATTCAAACTATATCCTTTTTTAGTTTCTTCAAATGACTTTTCCTCAAAACACGTGTTATAAGCTTTTGAATTTTTAAATTCATCATGTGAATAACTATAATCTAAAGTTACTTCTGTATAATTAGATTTATTAGTTACTTTTTTTGTATATTTATCATCTGTATTATTAGGAAAAGGATATTGTTCTTTATTTATAAATGGTGTAACCTGATCATCTAATTCAGAAATAGGATTTTCTATTTGTTTTGGAATATCAGTATCTAATATATTAGCTACAATATGTTCTTTGATTTTATCATTAGAAAACTCTAAATTATATTCAGTAGAACAACCAGTCAAAATAAAACAAGCAATTATTAAAATAATTCTTACTTTTTTCATTTTTACCTCCCTAATACCATGAACCAAAGCCTAAAACTTGACAACTATTTACTGAATAACTTTTCTCGCGAACAGAATTAGATGCATTTCCTTCGATGGTAATAATATCTCCACCCTCAACTTTTTGTACTATACCGATATGATCTGCTCTAAAAGTACTTGCACTCATTGGTAAATAACCATCCCAGACTTCATCCCAATCAAAGAATATTAAATCTCCTTGTTTTGGAGTATAAGTTCCAGAACCATTTTTACCAGTAAATTTTGAGCAATTATCATTGTATTTAAAATTAATATTTGGATCAGAACTTGAATAAAAATAATTTACAAACTCATATACCCATGTACTTTTGTATTGAATAATATCACTCATCTTTTGTCCATTATACTCAGCATTATTTATAACCCAAGATACAAAAGCTGCACACCAAGCATAGTAACCACATCCACTACACATATATTTACGATACTTTTCTCCACCACTAGCACTAGGATCATTTAATTGCTCTAATGCTAAATTAACAAAGGCTTCTGACATATTATTACCTGCACTACAAGCTGATGAAGCATATGAAGATGGTCTAGGATTTTTCGGATCGACATATTTAAGTGGATCTACTCTATTAGCACTACTATTTTCCCCTACTCGCATTTCAAAATGTAAATGTGGTCCAGTACTACTACCACTATGACCTAATTTGCCAATCACTTGTCCCTGACTAACAGTATCACCTGCTTTAACAGTAATTGAATTTTGGGCTAAATGACCATAAAGTGTATAAGTATCATTATCGTGTTGAATGATAACATAGTTACCATATCCACCACCATCTTTACTACCATAATGACCATTATCAGCAAATTGAGTCTGGGAAGCATCTGTTGGATATATAACAGTTCCAGCTTTCGCCGCTATAACAGGAACCTTTCCAACCTCAGATACTCCAGCTATATCTATTGCACCATGTCCAGAAATTCTAAATGATTCTGTAGAACCAAAATATGAAGTAATAGTTACAGTAGCAGGCTCTCCTAATGCATGTTCTTTACCATCTATTACAGTAGTTTCCATACTACCTATAGGCCATACATAACTATTATTAGTAATAACACAATTATTACTACTACTTTTTTTACCACTTCCATAAGAATACATCTTTTTATCAATATATTCTAACATAAATTCATCGTATTTATCTAAATCTTTAGTATATGTACTATTTATATTATAAGTTTGACCTGAGCCACATGAAAGCCTTTTTTCAGCACCTACTGCAAAATATTTATCCTCTACATCTTCATCTTCCTGTTTAGCAGTAACATTACCATTACCATCTGTACAAGTTTGTGTAGTCTTCTTCTTAACCATGTTTTTAGCTAATATTTGCAAATCATATTGAGAATCATCTGCATCTAAATATTGATAACCACTCATATTTTTATAATCATTGTCCCAATCTAAACCAGACATTGTATTATAATCTTCAACAGTATCTTTATTATATCCACCTAAATTAGCTTCCATAGTATCTTCTGTTGAATTATCAAAATATAAATTAGTTGCTGATAATAAATACCAATCTAAATCAACATGATATTTATTCTTATATCTAAGAGCTAAATCTGCGACTTTCAAATAATAAAGAAATTCACTCCTACTTAAACACTCATCACCTTCACAATCTTTTTGTGAAGAATAGACATTACCTAAAGAACTAATTCTATCATAATATTCTTTTGGATATTTAGAATTTCCCATTCCAACTGCATAATTATTACTACTTCCTTGACCTGTTGCTTCTGATATTAGTTTTTTTCCATCGCTTTCACTAACCATACCGGCTATTACCATAGAAGATACTTTTTCATCATTAAGTGCAGATACAACAATTAATAAGAAAAAAGCAACAATTGATAATACTGGTGTTAAAATAACTAACCATTTAATCGTTTTTAGGCTAAATTCGAAATTAATTTCACCAGAACTTATTTTTTCTTGCTCTTTTTCATCACTCTTCTCATCAATAGATTTTTCAGAAGAAGGTTTTGCCATTTTTTTCAAATCTGAAGGATTTGGAGATTTACCACTAACAGCCTTATCTAATAATTGTTGTCCTTTCTTAGTCTCTAAAACTTTTTCCGTAACTGGAGCTGGAATACCAACACTAGTGCCAGCTGCTTTTATTCCTTCTTTAGCAATCATCATCTTTGCCTGATGAAGAGAACGCGCCATTTTTGAATTATTTTTACTATTACCTGAACTATTATTATCTAATGTTTTGCTTCCATCTCTTCCAGATTTCAAAGAATCATTTGAACTATTTTTAGTAGACCCTAACCCTTTACCTGCATTATAATCTGAAGCGCTTCTTCCTTGTGGTGCTGATGCTTTTTGATTTTGTAAATTAGCCATCTGCTCATTCTTATTATCAGCACGATTAACAGCTGTAACAGCAGATAATGATGAAGGGTTACCTTCACCATTATTTTTACTTACTGTACTAGGAACTCCCTTAAAGGAGCCAGTTGAATTATTATTCATTATATCACCTACTTATAAGATTATAATCCGCCGCCTCGACCAAATGAATCTAACTCTTCATCTGTAACAACAACATTTATTCTCATACGTCTACTACCACATACAAATAAAGCTTCACCTTGACCATACTTTTTAATACTATCAATTTCACTTTCATTTAAATCAATTAAACGTGCTAAATCAGTTGCTGCTTGCTTCTTTAATCCCATTACTAAATAATAAGAAGCATTATCAAATATAGCTTTTCCTTGTGTAATAACTGCAGGATCACAGAAATCAGTTGGTTGTTGCGTAATAATTATTGTACCTGTATTATACTTTCTAGCACGTCTTTGTATTTGCGCTAAAAAGTCTGCACCTAAAACATTTTGATTACTAAGTAAAACATGAGCTTCATCAACTGTCAAGACAGTATTTTTTTTCGGATCAAGGGTTAAACTCCATGCATACTTTAATACATTAAAGAATAAAGCATTACGTATATTAGCATCAGAATTCATTAACTCTTTAATATTAAATACTATAAACTCACTATTAGTAGTTATTGTAGTATGTCCATCAAAATAATACCTTAACTCTTTTACAATAGGTCTTATTTTTAACTCTAATTTTTCAAGAATATCGCGTTCTTGAGTACGCTCTGGCATCGACAATAACTTACCTTTTATAGTAGCATACACATCCTTAAAAGTAGGATAATCATTAGCTGTTAGTTTAGTAAAATCAGTATCGAAATTAATACTAAAACGACGATATGTCTCCTGAACAATCTCACTAAACATATTTAATACATCTTCTTCAATAGAAGGATCATAATATTTAAGAAATGCTTTAACTGACTGAATAGTTCTTGTAAAAGTAGTATATCCTAATCCTTGTTTAATTTCATCCTCATCAACATCCATAACAACTTCAAGAGGATTAATCATACCAAACTGTCCACCCTTACCAAGACTTATAAAATCTCCACCATATAAATTACACATTTCTTCAAGTTCACCTTCAGGATCAATTACTACTAACTGATAATTATTCCTTATATGTGTTCTTAAAAGTAATTTAGCAGCTGTCGATTTACCACTACCAGATGTACCCAAAATAATCATATTAGCATTATTACGATTATGTTCTTTCTTTATTTGATATAAGAATTGATTAAATAATATAACACCACCAGAGAAATCTATTCCAAGTAGAGTAGAAAGTCCTGGATCCTTAATACTATCAAAGATAAAAGGATACATAGCAGCCATAGTTGGAGCTGGAATTGGAGTACCAATCCTATCTTCAATATCTTGTTTTTCATATATTGGTAACATTGACTTTAATACCTTATCCTGTTCAAAACGAAGTGGAATAGCACGCATCTCCATCGCTTCAAGATAATTCTTTAACTGTAATTTCTTAACAACTAATTCATCTTGTGAATTAGCTGTAATCATAATATGCATCTGAAAATCATAGATTTTAGACTGTGTAGCTGCTAACTCTGAAATAAACTGTTCCAAAGAAGCATAATCCTGTTTAATTCTCTCTTGAATAGTTCTATCATGCTCTTCTTGATAACGAACCTTTAAATCAGCAATCTCTTTATTTAACATTTTCTGAATAGTACTAAAAGGAAGTGGAATATGCTTAATAACAAGCTTAATACCAGACATAGATGTAAGAGACGATAAATACCCCGGATAAACATATTTAGGATAACTAATAACAGTTAATATAGTTGCATACTTATCACTAATAACAAACTCTGCAGGTTTAAACTCCAATCCTTTAGGAGCAATTTGACTCTTAATATCTATCATGATAACACCGTCCCAAATTCAGTAGTTGTACCACCATTTAAGAAATTATCTAAAATCATTCTTAAATCATCATTCGTAGTCTGAAATGCAGTTAAACCTGCATTAGCAAAATTATTAATTAAATTTCTAATACGTTTATTAATAACATCATCATTCTTTTCTTTAAATAACAAGAAATATTCAGTATCAACAACATTATTACTCATAAACATATTAGCTTTACTTAAATCTTCATTTATAATCTTTCGTTTAGCCGGATCAGAAGTTCTATTATATAAAAGCTCTAACTCTGACAAATAAATATTAATATCAACAGGTCGATCAGCAACTATAATCCAAAACTCATAATCAATAACATTATAAACAGTCTTCAAATTGGTTATAATTGCATTTTGCATATTTGGATCTAGAATAAAGATATTACGAGGCATTATCTTAACACCAGTAACCTTTAAATTTCCTCTACCCTCTAAATAAATTACACCATTAGTAATACTCTTTACAGGAATATCATCATTTGTATACTTACTTTTTACCTTCTTCGTCGCCATTAAAACACCAACCCTTCCATACATATTTTTGTCTTGTTGTATAAAACTCATAAGCTATCCTAATTATTGTTCGTATATTATGATAATTCGGAATAGGAATTACCAATACCCCAGTTACTACACCAGGAGCTAACGCTATTATAGCAAATAACAACTTATCTACTGGTAACACCATTAATAACAATAATGAAATTCCTATCCCTGAACCAAATAAAATTAAATCAAACTTGTTAAAAAGCCCAAATATTAACATTGACTTCTTTGAATTGGCTGGTATTAAATATCCATTCATATCTTCTCACACCCTTTTTATTATTTTTGTCCTTTTTTAGCACCATACTGATCAACCGTTTGTGCATGTTGTGCGTCAATAGAACCAGCAACTTGTTGAGTAATACCTTTAGATTGACCATTGATAGATTTCGCAGTTGAACCCGCAGCAATGTTAATATCAGCAATATTAGAATCAATCGAACTTGTAATACTATTGACTTCTTGTGCCATTTTGCGCATTTGAGCATAGTTACCTGTAATAGCTGCATCAGTCGCAGCATCTCCAGTAGATGCTGTACCTGCCGCTAAAGAATTTAATCTAGCATCTTTAGCATCATCAATCTCTTTTAATGTTTGATTATGAGCTTGAACGGCATCCAAATAATCCTGATCAGTAGCATAACTTTCTCTATTTATAGTAGTCTTTCTTACCTCTTGCGCAAATTTTTCCAAATCTTTTATACCAGCAAAAGTTCTTGCAGCTCCTCCTATTGTTGCACTAAAGTTTCCTGTATCATTTCCTATTGCAGCACTTTCCATAGATTTATAGGAATCTTGAATTGCTTTCAGTTTATCATTTGCAGCTTTAACAGCCTCACCTTTGGTGTGTATACCCATAGTTTGTCTCATTTTAGAAGACATCATTTCACCCCATTTTACTCCATCATCCAATCGATCAGCTCTTGCTTGTTTATTCTTCATTGCAGCACTATAAGAGTTTGAAAAATTCTTACCAAATTTTTCACCCTTAGCAGCACCACCTAAACCTCTAACACTAGCACTAGTTCCACCTGCTATCGCACTACCTAATGCTCCAAATGTTTTTCCAAAAAGGCCTTTTTTATTTGCCACACCAGATGCTAAATTACTTCCAAAAGCTGCAGCACCTGCTAAACCAGCAGCTCCTACGCCTGCTATCTGTTTAGCACCCAGCATATCATTCTCTAACCTCTTAAGCGGATTAAGTTTAAAGTCTTTGAATGTTCCACCATCTAAACCAAGAGATTCCTTTAAAATATCTGGTAACTTCTTAACAAATATTAATATACCTACAATCATAAATATAGAAACTAACCAACCGGATACTACTTCACCAGTTGATACATCTCTAAATTTACCAATTAACGTAATAACATATATACCAAAATATAATGCAAATAAACGTATAAATAAGTCTAAATATGTTTTTACACACATTGATGTCCATTTTTTAAACATTCCATCTTTTCCAGATTTTGGATCGCAATAAGATAAAATAGGAATAGGTGCAATCATCTGTAAAAATCCAAGTTTAACCGAACGAACAGCTATATCAATACAAAACATTAATAATAAATACAAGGTTCCTACACCTACTGCTGTACTAATACCCATTTTATAATCAACAAAATATCTTGAACCATCAGCTTCTTTAGCAAGAATTACATCTTGCCTAAAAAACATATTGAAACTTTGTTGTGCAACGCCCTGTGCATAGTTTTGATATACTACATCCCCAGAATCGATAGATTTAAATGCGCCTAAAAGTTGCCCATTTTCTCCATCTTCTACATATGTATCAGTATTTGGATCGTAAACTCCCCAACATGATTCATTTAATGCATAAATAAAATTTGAGTCCTCAGATGCAACATTATCAAATACAGGTGTTTTTCTAAAAGTGTAATTTCCATCAGTATCTTCAACATAAGTATGTTTACAATCTGCCAAGTCATACTCTGCATCATTAAAGAAGTCGTCATAATTAGGTTGTGTAAATGCATACATTATTGTAAATTGTATTTTCTGCCCTGCCGACTCGGCATAACTACTATTAGATATATTTAATTCTCTAGATGAAGGAGAACCAAATACTAAATTCATAATTGTATTCTCTTCCAATATTATCGATTGTAATTCAAAAGCTTCATTAAATATATATGGTACTAAGACAATCATAACTAAAGATAAAATAACATGTTTAACAATTGAACCTAATCCTTTTTCTTTGTCAGAAAAATCATCAGGATTAAGTACATAATTAACTAGTGATATAGTTACTTTAAATAACATGAATATGCCAACAAGAGCATATATTCTTTCTGCAAATTGATGAATAGTTTCTTGAGAAAAAACGGAAGTCCTAGTCAATTGTAATAACAATCCATAAACATCATCAATTAAACCATATATAACCTTGTCCAAAGAAAAGAACAAAGTTCTCAGTGTTTTAATAATAAATTCCATAAACTATCACTCCGCTCCTTTTATTTGGCACAAAATGGATTACTAGCATTCAAACCAGGAATATTGAATATTCTCAAAACAAAATCCAATATAAATGGTATTATAAATATTAGTGCAGCCGCTATAAGACGACGAACAAATCTTCCAGTTACTTTCTTCATTTCATTTTCATCATCTGCTGCCAAAGCTTTAATATAATCTAGAATACTTAAAATAATTAATAATACTGGGACTGCATACCTTACAATTCTTACAATTCTAAATATCCAATTAACAATTTTATTACCTAAAGATCCACAATATCCACCTTCAGGTGCTGCATTACATATACCAGCTATATCATCCTTTAATCTAGTACAAGCCTTTTGACAAGACTTAGCAACTATTTTATCTCCATCATCTGTTGCATATAAAGCTGTCGAACGATAAGATTCACATATTTGTGATAGCTCCTGATATCTATAATTAAATTCTGGATTATTATCACAAGATTTAGAATCAGATTCTGCAACAGCTTTCTTCATTTCTTGAAGACTTGATGAATACGTTATACAATTATAATTGTCTACTAAATCATCCAATTTAGTTTCTTTTTGGGATTCTTCAATAAAAACAGCTTCCTCAGTTAAATTTCCATGATCCTTCAACCACCAAGCATTATTTATATCTGTAGGCTTGTCCAAATCATCATTATATAACAATATATGATGTCGAGTCCAATCTCCACCTTCTAGTTCTAATCGATAGTTTATTATTTTAGGACAAGCTCCTTTTAAATTATTATAAACAGTTTCGTTTGGATACAAAGATAGATATATATATACCTCATCATCTATACTCCAACTTTGTTTCATCTTTCCCTTATATGAACACCCGCTACACTCACCTGAACCAGGAGACTCTAAATCGTATACATTTTGAGCCGTCAAATATGGTGATTCTTGTTCATTAAGATATACTTTATCCCAACCATCTACTTCAAATTGAAACATTTTAGTCCAAGTATTTGGATCATCACCTGTTCTCGTACCATAACTACATACAATTGCATTTACATCAATATCATTTAAACAAAATATTGATATAAAAAACATCAAAAACGAAAATATTCTTTTTTTCATATAACACCTCATATAATAAGACAATCTACTGTTAATATTATATCAAAAAAAAACTATTAAATAAATAGTTTTTTTATAATCCCTCAGATTGTCCTGTTACAGCTACACAAGCATTATTACCTATTTCACCATTTACAAAGCAATTGAAACAACTCATTACAGTGTCATCCTCACCTGAAACGAATTTAATAATAAGTTGTACTAATGGGATAACAAAGAAAACAATAACCGCAGCAATAGCACGTTTCATTAAAGTCTGTTGTCCTTTTTTTATCTCATCTTCCTTTTGTGCCATTACAGCTTTGGCAAGATCCAATAGTCCAAAAATAACTAAAAGAATTGGCACAAGTATCCAAATTATCTTGATAATCAAAGATATTGTATTAGGTATCATTCCACTAAATGAAATACCCATACTTCCACATTCATAAGTTGCTTTAGTATTAATAGTTGCTAAAAAGTTTAGCATAATTTACCTCCTCTACTACAAAAATTATACTATAATCACTATATTTTGTCAACAAATCTACTTCTTAGAAGAAGTTCCTATAACATAAGGATTCTTTTCAGTTCCATCACCAGAAATATATTTTTCAGAACCCTCAAAAGCTATAACCCAATTATATGAGGCTGTTTTTCTAGCATTCATTGTCGAAGCAACACCACCACTAATATTTATAACATCATAAGTATTAGTATCCATAGCCGTAGATGTCCAAGTATCAGTTGTAATAGTTGTCATATAATTATAATTAACACAAGAACCAGATAAAACCGATTTGCACTCACTATCTAATGATGCACGTCCATAATCAGAAGCATTAATAACACTAATATATTGCTTATCTAAAGTTGCAGAACAATCAATATTATAATCAATACCCAAATCTTGTGAAGCCCTTTTACCTATACATACACTATGAGGTGCTAAATGCTTTTTATTTTCATCTTTAAACCCAGTATAATCTTCATTCATCTTTTCTAAAATATAACTATTTTTATAATCATTTATACCATAAGTTTTATTAACCTCAGAATTAAACTTTGTATCCCAGGCAATAGACCTTTTTTCTGGTTCACTTTTAATAACACGTATCAAACCATCAGAGCTAATATCTATAATACGCCAAGAAATTCCACCAAAAGTAAGATAGTTATTAGGGTTTTTCCCTCTAAAAACAAATTTATCATCTACACTATATAAACCAGATTTATATGGATCATCTGTATTTTCAATCAAACTATCTTCTTTAATTTTATCAACTAAATGTTTTGTTTTATATTCTGAACAATCTAAATCAGGCACATATAACATTTGCCCACCATGATTATATACAGTTACTTTACCAGAACAAGAAACATCAACCAAATACTCTGATAAATCTTTCATAAAACCAGCACTAGATAATTCTCCAGTTGATACTTCTTTACTTTCAGACTCATCAGGTAAACTCTGTCCTTCACTTGTAAAATAACTAGCAGCAGCATTCTTCATCTTATCTTCTGTTTTTTCATAATTATTTCCAGGACCTGTACAAGCTCTAAAAAGTGCTACTATCCCAATAATAAGAAAAATAACAACAAAAATACCGCCAATTATGAACAAATATTTTTTATCAACTTTTTTCAATGCCTTACTCATATTATACCTCACCCCTAATTAGTACTAGCAGGCGTACAAGATTCATCATCAGCTCCATTTAAGAAACAACTAACACAGCTCATAACATCACCATCACCTGATACTTGGCTAAATAAGAATTTAACAATAGCAATAACAAAGAACACTAATACACCAGCAATTGCTCTTTTCATAAAAGTTTGTTGACCTTTCTTTATCTCATCCTCTTTTTGAGCCATTACACCTTTTAAGAAATCCATCATACCTAATACTACTAAAATTACTGGAACAACAATTTGAATAATTTTAATAATCGTACTAACTAAATTAGGAATAGACTCATCAATAACTGCATCAGGTAAAGCAGCACAAGATATATCTTTAGCGTAAACACTACCATTAAAAGCAAATATACCAACAAGTGCAACTACAATCATAAAAAACATTTTTTTCTTCATACAAATCACTCCTATCCACATGAGGAACTATCAGGTCCCTTAACAAAACAATTAACACAATTCATTATACCATCACTAGTCCCCTTAGCCAACAAACTTATAAATAGTTTAACAATAGCAATAACAAAGAAAACTAATACAGCAGCAATAGCACGTTTAACAAACATTTGTTGACCTTTTTTTATCTCATCCTCTTTTTGAGAAGAAACAGCCTTTATAAAATCAATCATCCCTAATACTACTAAAATAACAGGAACAATAATCTGTATTACTAATATAACATATTTTATAATATTTGCAAGTTGATAATCTATTTTAACATCATCACCTAAGGCAGAACATGTAAAATTAGCAGCACTAACATTATCAGTTATAACAAACACTAACAATATAGCAAATAAAATCTTTATCCAATTTTTTCTCTTCATTAAATCACCACTAACTACCTGTAGACATTTTATCACAATCATTACTAACAAAGCAATCTATACAACCAATAAGCTTTGAAGAATCATTACCACCATTGATAATATTAACAAACAATTTAACTAACATAACTATTAGAAAAACAATCACACCTGTTATTAATCTTTTAATCAAAGAATCTCTACCTTTTTTAATTTCATCTTCCTTTTGAGACATAATTCCCTTTACCAAATCAACAATTCCTAAAAGAATTAAAGCAACAGGAACAACAACCATAACAGTATTATATATCGATGATGTAATTTTAGGAAGTATTGATGGAATATTTTTAATTAAAGCAGAACTACCACTTCCACCACATGAAACATAATGATCTACTACCATAAAATCAGCATTAGGTTTCTTATTAGAAGTTGTACTAGAATTAGAACTATTACTTGTAGCATTACTATTACTATTTGAATTAGAAGCTGCATAAACATCATTAGTAAATAAACAAACTATTAAGCAAATAATAAATACAATAATATTTTTATACCATTTATTCATCTAATCACTCCTCAACACAACTATCATTATTTTTTAAGAAACAATCCACACAATTAATTATACTTGTACTATTATCACTAACAATACTAATAATAAACTTTACAATAGCAAACACAAAGAACACAATAGCTGCACCTATTAATCTTTTAATAAATACCTGCTGACCCTTCTTTATTTCATCCTCTTTTTGAGCTGCTACAGCTTTAAGTAAATCTAATGAACCTAAAATTATAATAGCAATAGGAACTAATACTTGTAAGAAAATATATATAAACTTTGTAAGTTTAACCATCTTTTTAGGAATACCAGTTAAATAACTACCACCACAACTGTAAGTATCAAAATCAGGACTTAATGGTGTAACATTTGAATTAATCTCTGGATCATCGTACTCTTTTGGTGGTTCTGATGGCTTGTTAGAATTAGATGTTTTATTTTCAATTACTGTTTCTGTACAGCCAACTGTGTATACAGTAGCCGGACTTGCTCCAAACCAGTTATTTCCAAACTTTTTAGCCTCACCTTGAATATGAGAAAGATTAGCGGAATCACTTACTAATAACAAATATGAAGAAGCATGTGGGCTTCTTGATACAATTGCATAATCAGGACATTTATTGTTAGTCGCCAAATCCTTCATATAAGTATAATCACTATCTTTATAACCGTCATTCCAATTTTTAATACTTTCATCATTAGTATCATCAGCAAATTTAATAGTTGTACGTGGATTTTCTAACTTATCTGAAACATCTATAGTAACTGATATTTTTTTACTACTATCGTTACCGCTACAAATACAGCTTTTTTTTGTGATAACAGTCGCAGAATTGTTATTAGATGTATCACCATGAGCTCCTTCACCATCTATTTGACCAGTTAATTTATAAACCCAAACTTTATCATCAATATATTTTTTTACCTTTTCTTGATTCTCATCATCACTAAACCACAAATCATCAGCAAAAACATTTTTCTCTTGTAACAAAACTGGTGGGCAATTATTATTGTTACCAACAAAATAATCATATCCTGAAAAACCAGATTTATGTCCTGAACTCCAATTTTTTATCGTTCCATGTGCATTTGAACCATCTTCAATTGTCGCATTTGAATATGTATCATTGATAGATATTTTATTTATTCTATCACCATAAGTATATACACAAACCTTTGCAACCTTAGCCTCTACCTTAGTTACACCTAAAAATACGACAAAAACTATTAAAATAATAGTTTTAGTTAATTTCTTATTCATAATTATCACCTCACGATTATATTATCATCTATCTAGCCTGTAAATCAAACCCTAATCGAATAAGAAAATCATTTAACATCTTATTTCTCTTCTCTCTATCATCAAGAGGTGGCATATTATAAAATATCTTTAGTTTTGACTCATATTCAAAATCTAACACATCTTTAGATCCAAGTAAGCTTTGATTTAATATAACCTTTTTACCTTTTAACTTCTTTAATGTTTGTGGTGTAACCATCATAAGTTTATTTAATTTAATTGTAGTTGGCTCAATTAAATAGATAATCTCATTACATAACGATTCAGCCTGTACACTATTATTAACATCTATTAAAATGACATCGCTTTGTGTTAAATTAGCAACCTCTTGCATTACAGAACCACTAATTGCTGAAATAAGTGTATTATCATTAAAATAAACAAAATCAGTCTTGTCAACCTCAATAGCTGAAGCATTATAATTTCTAGCCAATTCATTATACATCATATAAACAAGCGTTGTAGCACCAGCACTCTTAGTAACATTCTTTACACCAATTATACGACTATGTTGTCTACCACCATTAGGATACTCTTGAACAACAACATTCTGCTGTGCAGGGGTTACAGGTTGTTGAACAACGACAACATTATCAATCTGATGAAACTGTGCTACATCACGATATGAATTAGGATGATTGTATAAATACTGTAAACCCTCCATATTACGTGTAAAGTTATAAATACCCATCGAAATTAACTTCGATAAATATCCAGGTGAAGAACTCTCTTCTGAATCATCTAAAAGTAAAATAACTTTATCCATATCCAAAGATATAGACAACTTCTGTAAATTTCTTATATCTTTATAATTTCTAATAGCAGTAATATCTAAAATCATTCTTTGATAAAAGAAATTTTGAAAAGTACTTATAATTTCATCTACATCAAATTCACCATTCATACTCTTTATTACATCAATACCTAAATTCTCTAGCATTAATTGATATTTATTTGAAACTATAACATTCATTGTATCACCTATCCATTACCCTTCTATGTTAGCATATAAAGCTTTAGTTTCACCCTTTACAGGGAATTCTAAGAATCCACCAATAATTGGTATTTCAAATTTCATATAAACAACAACCTGATAATATTCCCCTACTGAACTTTTATGTTTTATAACACAATAATCATAATGTCTATCACTTGCATCATTTTCAACTGGATAAACAAGAGTTCCACCATTTTTTATTTTATCGGAATCACACTTTGAATTACCATCAGTTGTAGTCTGGTATCCCGCTTTCACCATATTGTCTGCTATCTCATCTTTTGCAGCAGAATCAAATTCTCCATACTTTTCAATAATAGTTATAATCCTATTTTTAACTTTGTATGCTTTGGAATAATTAATAGAGCCAAATAATAGTAGCACCAAAATTACAAAGAAAAATAAAATTAAATTCAATATAAATGCTTGCGCAATTGATTCCTTCATTATATCACCCTATTTATTCACTTTAATCATGTTACTTCTAGAAACCTCGAAATTATATATACGTCTTGTTCTAGAAGAAACACGCAACTTTAATATATCTTGTATAACAGGAAATTGAAAAGTTATAACGGTAGTTACTTCATAGCTATCATAATAATCAGTAGCTGCCTTCTCTGCAGAATCACCAGAATATCTATAAATACAATAACCAGTATATCCCTTTTCATCATTACTAACCTCTACACTAGCCTTATTAATCAATTTACCTGTTCCCTTTGATGCTGGACATTTAAAATCAACTCTTTCATATCCTAGATTACTTAATTTCTGATTTATCTCATTATAAGATAACTCATTAAATCCCTCATATTTTTCAATTGCAGCTACCATGGCATTATTAACACGATAGGCCTTATAATAACTAAAAGTTCCCGCTAGGAAAGCAAAAACAAGAAAGATGAAAAAAATTATAAAATTTAATAATGAAACAGTTCCTATACTTTCCCTCATAAGATATAACCTCCATTTTATTCTATTACCCTATCATATACACAACTCAATTATATCATCAAATAAAATATTTCACAATATATTAGTAAAATAAAATTCAACTAATTAACAGTATAGTACTACTGACAATAATTTGATATTACTTATAATTCAAAAAGAACAAAAATTAATCATTTTTCCTTTTCATTTCTTATACTACAAACAGTTTTTTTCAACTAATTCCATAGATTTCACATTAATTTTTTTCACAGACTAATTAACATTTATTAACTCTATCATTATAAACTAAACAATTTCTTTTAAAATCAAACAAGAGTAATACAATTCCTATTAACAATAATGGTGATAATATCATCAATATTACATTTTTAAAGGGAATGTATGCTAAATAACACAAATAAGTAACTAAAGACACAAAATTAATAATTATGGGAATGTATATATTCCTTTTATATAATTTATACCATATTATACTTACAATATCTGCTATATACATATACCTTTCATGCATACAAGGTAAAAAGAAATAACAAATTAAAACTGACAATAAAGAAAGCGACAGGATTGTTTCAGCTTTATACTTTAATCCCACTCTAATACAATATATCAAGAGCAAAATAAATAAAACTAAAGTTACACACACACCAATAATATTAATAACTTCACTACTCGGAAAAAAATTATACACATTTGCAACATTTAACGCCTTTTTATAATACCCAACTTGTAAAAAATATATTTCATATGTATAAAAAGGTGAAGCACCAACTAGTGTTCCTGGTATACATAGGATAAAATTTACTATAGGAACAAGGGCAAAATGCATCATTTTTATTTCTTTTTTACAAAATAATAAAATAACATATATTGGGAAAACAAAAATAAATTGTAATTTAAATGCAAAAGAAATTCCTAAATAAATAAAGGCCCTATTATATTTTTCCGTTACCAAGTCATAAATAGATAACAATAAAAAAAAGGTATAAATAGAGTCACACTGTCCCCAAGTCGATGAATTTAATATAACAGTAGGTGCAAATAATAATATAATATAAGTAAACATTCCTTTATTGAATTTATCCTCCTTGGAAAATTGATATACCATTTTAAAACCTAATAAAGCAATCAACCAATCAAATAAGATTGAAACTATTTTAATTAAATATAATGGTTCAATTGGTATATAAGATATAAGTGCCAAGATAGTTAGATATGGCAAATTATAATTTGTAAATGACTCATTCAAAGAAAAAATGCCACCATTATCACGCATATATAATACCCATGGTTTTAAAAATATCTCATAATCTCCAGAACTATAAGCAAAAAATAGAATTCTTATTAATAACATTAATATAGAAAAAAAAGCTAAAAAGCAAATACATCTACGATTAGTCACAAAATCACCTTGTACATATTATAACACAATATAATTGAACAATTGACTTTTAAATTATAGAATATATATAATTATATTGGTGATTTCAATGAAAATAATAAAAAAATATAAATATGCCTTTTTATCATCCTTTATACCAATAATAATTTTTTCATTATTATTTTTTATCAAAAAAATACCATACTCATATAACTTTGTCATATCAGATGCCCTATCACAGTATTTGCCTACATTTGAATACTTACATAACGTTTTACATGGTAATGCATCATTTCCTTACACCTTCACAAAAGGTCTAGGTGGTACAATGTATGCAGCTTACTTTTATGGCTTATCTAGCCCTATTAATTTATTGGTCTATTTTTTTGATGACATAGAATTATTCATGATGTTATCAACTATACTCAAAATATCACTTTCAGGATTTACAATGTTTCTACTTTTAATAAGTAAAAACCGAAATAATAAAATAAGCTTTTTCTTTTCATTAGCGTACTCACTCAGTGGATATGTGTCTATGTACTATATTCATATAATGTGGTTAGACGGAATTTGGCTTGCACCACTAGTAGTTATGGGAATTGATCAAATTATACATAAAAAAAAGGACTTTTTATATATTACAACACTATTAACCAGTCTTATTTCCAATTATTATATAGGATATATGATAGTATTATTTTCAATAATATACTTTATCTATCAATTATATATAGAATATAATGGTCAAAGTTTCCTTAAGGATAATAAAAAAAGTATACTACACTTTTTACTTATAACTTTTTTAACAGGCAGTTTAATAATGGTTATTTTAATCCCCATATTTATTGAGTCGTTAAATTATAATCGAGTAGCATATGATATAAAATATATTAATTTTAATTATTTGGATCTATTTTCAGGAACATATATAGGCTTTGGAAATATCACAAAGCCATTAAACTACTACGGTCTATTAATATATTGTAGTACCGTTACACTTCCATTAATTATTTATTACTTTACAAGTAAATCCACTCTAAAAAAAGAAAAATTAGCAACCATAATAGTATTTCTTATACTTTTGCTCCCAGTTATTATAAAACCATTATCATATATATGGCATTTATTCACATGGCCACAAGGTTTTAATTATAGATATAGCTTCTTAATAATATTATTCATATTGATTATTGCCTCTAATTCCTTAAAAAAAATGGATGGTTCGATAAAAATATTAAAATATTATATTATATTTTACATTATGATTTCAATATCACTATTATTTACTGCATGTAGAGAACCAGATTATTACATATATTTAAACTATAAAAAAATTATACTAACAATATTTTTCATAGTAATAAATTATTTTTTAATAAAAAAACAGAAAAAGAATTTAATTTTATTCATAATGGCTGTAGAACTATTTTTAAATATTTCAATCATATTTTATGAGTCTAACTTTTTACAAAGAGAGTATAGTAACCAATATATAGAATATTTAACAAATGAACTAAATACATATAATAATAGTTACAGGTTGGAAACAACACAATCACTATCGCTAAACACATCTTTACAATATAATTATAATGGAATCACTACTTTTTTATCTAGCAACAACAAAAATGCTTTTGAAGGCATATATAAAATAAATGGAATAAACAGAGATGCTAACTTTTTTAAATATCTACATTATAATATGATAAACGATATTTTACTAGGTGTTAAATACGTTTCAGATACCAATTTAAATCCTGAATATGAAACAATTAAAACATATAAGGTCAATGATAAAGCAATATATTTTCAACGCAATGATTATGCATTGAGTTTAGGATTTATGAGTTCAGATAATATAAAAAATTTAAATAATAATAATTTTAACAATTTCGAATATCTAAATGAATTATTGAATAGAATTGATGGACAGGAAAACAACTATTTTGATGAATTAATAGTAGCTAAATGTGCTAAAAATAAATTCATTATAAAAAAAGAAAAAACTTATAATCAAATATTTATCATAAGTAAAAACGCACCAAACAACATAGAACAATCTTTATTATTTGGTGCTGATGAATATGGAATATACTATGATAATACTGAGGGAGATATTATTCTAGAATTCGAAAGTGATGTTCAAAGTATTCAAGCTTTTGCTTTAAATACAAATAAGCTGAAAGACTTTGTATCACGGAGAGAACAACTAGTCATAGACAAAAATGAAGGAAATTATTTGACTGGAAAAATCGAAGCAAAAACAGATGGAGTATTTGTCACTACCATTCCATATGAAAAAGGGTGGAAAATATATGTGAACGGAAAAGAAACTCCATACTACAAAATCATCGATTCTTTTATTGCTATTGATTTACAAAAAGGAAATCACAAAATAGAATTTTTATATTATACACCTGGGCTTAATATTGGCATTTGTGCAAGTTTAATAAGTTTAATTTTCCTAATTGCATATGAAACAAGAAAAGTACACAAAAATCATTTCAATTGTACAAAAAAATATTAGTAACCCAATCTATACTAATACTAAATACTTTACTATCTAATTTATTTATCAACATCAAATATAATAACATCTAACATAAAGTTCGAAGAAATTCATTATAAGACTAAAAAAACATACTTATACTATTCATTTTTTCTATGGTCGGTAATGCCGCCTCCCTTTTCCTTCTTCTTAGCTTGCTTGTTCTCCGATACAACTTATATAGTCAGCACTTTGCCATTCATTTGCATCAGTTTCATTATCCGATGCTTTACATGTTGACCCTGACCATACTCCTCCAGAATCTGTACAACAAGAACGGTTTCTTGCATTCTTCATCAAACTATTTACTAGGGGAGTTGCGACTGCTACAGTAAAATATAAAAGTAAAGGATAATTATAAGCAAAAAATTTGATTACATAGTATATAAAATAATCAGGAATAACAATATCATTATAAAATTTAATAAACAAGTTATATATTATTATTCACATTTTTTAAAGATAATTGTTCATAAAAATGTTGGATAAAAGAAAAACTAGGTATTTTTAAATATTATATTATTTATCATAATACAAAAATTCAATCATATGTATCCTCTATCGAAAATACATAACATAAATTAAAAATGAAAAAACAGGACGATAAATCGTCCTGTTTTTTCATTTTATATTATACTGTACCATATACAAAAAGGGGGGATATATTATATGACATCACATTTTTTCTATGGTCGGTAATGCCGCCTCCCTTTTCCTTCTTCTTAGCTTGCTAGGTTTATTTTCCTTTAGAAACTGTTAAACATGAGTTATAACTAGCAGAATCATATTGTTTAGTTCCGCCATCTTTACATGTATTTTTTTCCCATACTCCTCCTGCATCCGTACAACATGATCTTTTCGACGCATTCTTCATCAAACTACTTACTAGGGGAGTTGCGACTGCTACTACTACAGCGATTAAGATTATTGCTACTACTGTTAAATTTGCTTCTCCTGCTGCTTCTTTCATTTACCTCACCACCTTACTCTTATTATGATTACATTATACTATAAAATTATTATTTTGACAATAATTTTTATTAATATTTCATAATTATTATTTTCAATTTTATTATAATTATTCCTATTTTTTAGTTTACATTTACATTAATTTGTATAAATTAATAAGTAACGTTTAGCAATAACATGCATCACTATCTAAAAAGTATTTTAAATTATATCTAAATCTATAATTATACTATTCATTATTAGTGTTATTAGATTTTCTACTACTATAAAATTAATTTAAAATATATGTTTAATTATTTTAGGAACCACACTCTACAGCTCTATAATAAATATTTGCTTGATTCTTTCCATTATCTAAAGCACATTTGTCATAACTTTTCCATACAGCCTCTCTATCAGAACATGAAACTGGTGTTGAAGCTGCACAATATCCATTTTCCCATACACCACCTGCATCTGTACAACAGCTTCTATATACCGAAGTTTTCATCAAACTATTTACTAATGGAGTTGCGATTGCTACTATGACTGCTATCAAGATTATTGCTACTACTGTTAAATTTGCTTCTCCTGCTGCTTCTTTCATTTCTCTCACCTACTTTTCTTACTATATAGAGTATATCATTTTTATTACAAAAAGAAAAGGACCTAAGTCCTTTAAAAATTCATAAGCTGCATCATTGATAAGAACATTAAAGCCATAGCTCCTCCACCAGTAAATACTAACATGATAAGTGTTTGATTTTCCATATGTTCCAAACGTTCTTTATATTTCTGTTCACGAGCTTTATTTTGTAATGATGATACTGTTCTTGAGAACATCATTACCTGTTCATGTTTATTCTGTTGACTACCTAAACCTAAACGATATAATAAACGCATCATACGCATTGAATCCCTAACTGGATATTCATTAGCAAAATCAATGTATGGCTGAATGGAAGCATCTCCTTCTTCTATTCTAGCTACTAATCTTCTAAGTCCTGGTCTAAATACCTCTGGTGCAGTTTCAATACTGCGACTTAATGCAACTGGTACTGTATAATGTTGTACTAATATTTCCAAACTCTTTAAATAGTAAGGTAACATTGTATTTATATGATGTAAATTAGCTTTGTAAAAACTTTGTAAATTCAAATATGGCATTTTAAAGATTAAAAAACCAATAGCTATACATATAACAGCATACATTAAATTCATTTTACTAAAGAATATAAAGAAACAAACTAGCATTGCTATGACAGCATTCCTTAACCTTGATTGAAATAAAGCGTTAACATTCAAATTTCTTCCAGGATATTTTACATTTAATAAGAATTCATAATCGTCTTCCATTAAGTGATTTAATATACCACCAGTATCACCAATAAATCTTCTTGTATCAACTACTCTATTATAATTTAATATAAATATAATTATTATACCAATTAATATAAACCACATTATTCAGCACCTACATTCTCATTATAATATTTTTCACCTTTAATTAAGAAATATGAATTAACAATTAAGATAAGGTGAATTAATACTTGTACATACCATTCCTTTAATAAAGCAGCATACTTTTCAGCACCTAACATGAATTGTAGTAACATACACATAAAATATAATACTACACCAAATTGTAAGAACTTTTTATGGAAAGCTGCTCTATCTAATCTATCACGATATACATTTTCAACAAGAGTATCTATATCCTGTGACATATTTTCAAGTGATTCAGCTGTATCTCTAGCACCTTCATTAGTAATCTGTAAGAACAATTGATGCATATTTTTTACCATATAGAAATCATATTTAGTACTCATAAAACTTAATGATTGATCAATAGTACCATTTTCATAAGCCATATCAATCATTACTTTTACATCAGTTTTAACCGGATCTTCTAAAACTCCAGATTCATAAACACCTTCTAGTGATTTTACAAATGATTGTGTTGTAGCAAATTCCATAATTGTATTAGATGTATATATCTGAATTTGTTCAAAAATAAATTCACTATATAATCTTTTACAACGCAAATAATTTAAATATGGAATTACCGCTACAGCACAAGCAGCATATATTAAAGAAATAATTAAATTATAGAAATATAGATAAGATATAACAGCAGCACCTATAGCAAACCCTACTGCTTGCATAATATATTGATGTGGAGTATAATCTTGACCTAAATCTTTTACTTTTTCTCTAATTGATTGGTATGTATATGGAGCAAACTTATCATAAATAAAAGTTGTATTATCAGCTATATATTTATATAAATTCTCTCCACTAGCGTTTCGATAAATAACAATAAAAATCATAATTACTGCTATTAATACAAACACTAATATCGTTCCCATTTTTCCACCTCCTATTACTAACAGCTATACAGCTGTATTATTTTTATTTTCTGTTGGTGTTACTCTAACATTAGTCATATTTTGCCCTTGCACCATCTGTTGATTACCATTAGAAGTTGTAGGTCGCATTTGAGCAACTTGTCCTACATTATTTGGCATAACCGTATTAGGACGAGCTATATTTCCATTATTAACTACTTGATTATTTTGTGGAACAGGTCTTTGAGGTTGTGCTACTTGTTGTACGGGTTTACTAACTTGTACAGGTTTTGCTTGTTGTACTTGTGTACTAGTTTGTACAATTGGAGTTGGTGTAGCATTAGGCTTCAAATTACCTTTACTATTTACAAAATCATCAATTTTCATACCACCTGGAGTATCAGCACTATCAACACTTATAATTGCTTCTCCAGTGTTATATTCCTCATTTTTAATTAATCCATCAGGTAATAATACACCCTGCGCTTCCAAGTAATCTTTAAGATACTTTGTAGGCTCATGTTTTATTACATTTCCATCTGGTGTTTTACGATATATAATGTTATATTTTGCCTCATTATCTTCAGTTACATAAAATTCACATACTTCAGCAATCTCACGAACAAAACGCTTTGTTTCTTTACTTTGATATCCTCTAATATAAACACCTATCTGTATATAACGATATATAGATTTTAAGAATTGATCCATATCTTGACTATTTTCCATCAAACTATACATACGGTTTGGTATTGATGACGCTTTATCAGCATGAATAGTCGATAAGATATAGTGTCCAGAAGATATTGAGTTACGTGCAGCTGTAACAGCTTCAGCACTACGAACTTCGGATAATAAAATCCATTTAGGATTCTGTCTCATACAAGAAACTAATACATCTGTATATGATGCTACATTATTAGTCTTCATTGCAACAATATCACGATGTGGATAAATTCTATCCAAGTGAAGTTCCAACGTATCTTCTATTGTTATTATTTTTTCATTTTCACGTGTATGTGAAGCCAAATATTTAACAAACTCTGTTTTACCAGAACCAGTTTCTCCACATACTATAATATTACAATGTCCATGTACACAATGAATTAAAAAATCATGTATATCTTCAGTAATATATTTTTCTTTTAAGATTTTATCTTTTTCTAGTCTTATCTTGGCTGGTGTCTTACGTATAACACAAGCTATACCATTACGTGCTATAGACTCATGTATAAAGTTCATACGCAACTCAGCATCCTCACTATCGAGGAATGGATGAGCTGCGTTAAAACTATGACCTACTACATTTGAACACTGAAATGCTAGTTTCTCCATAAAAGTATTATTGATAGCTGGATTTTCTATTCTAAAAATACCATGTGACAAAGTCTTTAACCAAACTTGTCCACCATTACTATACGAAATATCGGTAATATCATCATTATCCAAATATTGTTGTAATGGTCCAAAATCCATTTGATCAAATATGTTATTTTCCATAATTAATCCTATCTATTATTAACTAGCTGGTGTTGTAGCATTAGCATTTGGATTGGCTGCAACATTAGCGTCATCTTGTTTAACTTCAGCTGCTTTTGTAGTAATAAAATCTCTTAACTGACTACTAGTTACATTAGTTACTAAATTTTCTTCTGGAACAGCTCCTCCGTGTGGAATAACTATAAGTTCAATATCTGTTCCATTCAAATATTCAGCTTTCTTTAAAACATCATGTAATTCACTTGATAATCCAAAATTTAAGAATGATGGAGTTCCAATATCGGTTTGACTTTTGAAAACATCTTGACCAGAACCATCAGTAACAGCTAAGATTTTAATGTTTTCAATCATCTTACCAAACATTAATTCATCTTTTTCATTATAAGCTCTAACGTAGAAATCTACATAATCACCAGGTTGAATAGAATTACCAAATGTTGTAGTTGTATTTACAGAGAAATAGTATGGTATTTGTAAATTACCTTCGGCATCTTTTTCGAGTAATGTTAACCAGTTACCAGGTAACTCCTCTTTTTCTACAATAACATCATTATAGAACATACTACCTTCTGGTACTGTTACACCTACACCTGTATACTTACCTATAATCAATTCATCTTTCATTAAAACTTTATCTGGCTTAGCAGCGTTTGCTACCTCAATATGTGTAATATCATCAGCTGTAATTTGTGTCTGTGGATTAATTGTTTTGGATGCAACTGGTACCTGTATTTTATCTGTAGCCTTATTAAGTTGTTTTGTATACATAACATACAAAATAATTAAGATAGCTACAACCCCAATAATCGTTACAGTATTCTTATTTGTAAAAAACTTTTTTAAAGAAATTGCTAAATTATTCATATAATATCCCCTCTCTAAACAATTCTAATATCTTGTTAACTAAATGTTTATTGTGCTAACTCTAATCTTCTTTATAATATTTTGTTTCAAGTATTGCATCAATTTGATTTGTAAGTGAAAAGCTTGTTGCCTCAGAACCTAAAGAAAAAAATCCTACATTTAAAGTATTAACTTTTATACTTACTTTTGGAGGTTCTTCATGAACATCATATATTGATATGTCATATTCGTGTGCTAAAGTAGCATCTTCTGCAAATCGTCTAATAAAACTATCTACAAATCTTTCTTGATCTATTCTAATAGTTTCATCACGCTTATAGGCTGACAAATCAAGTGCATCAAACATTGCTGCTTCTGTTGTTTCTTTCAACAATTCATAATTATGTTCACTAGTATTTGTAACCGTTTGAAAGAAATACACTAAAAATATAGATGTAATTCCTAGTCCAACAATCATTACTGCCCAAAAAGATTCCTTCATCAAGTCACCTCCTATCGCTACACCCAGTCAAATAACCCAAGTATCAACACTCTTTTGGCCAAATAAGTATTATGAATAATAAACAGAGTACCCATACCCTTATCATAAATACTACAAATAGTATAACATAAAAAAATTTTTTATACTAGTATTTAAATATTTTTTTGTTAAATAAAAGATATGAATTATTAAAAAATGTCAATATTACTAAAAAAGAATACTCAAAGTATTCTACACTTTAAAATTGTATTCATTTTTCTTTTGTTTTGCTCTAATAGCATAATATATACCAATAATAATTATCATTAGAATAATAATAGCCCACCAATACTTCAAGAAAACATTACCAATCTTTTCATACCATGGTTGTACCTGAGCAATGGGTTCTTCTTCATCCTCAACTACAACACTTTGTTTTTTCTTACATTCTTGAATTCCAAGTTCAAATGTTTTACGATCACTGTTTGAACCATACCACTTTTGGCACACATCACAATCATCTAAACCATCACATAATTTATCACCATAATAAATATTATAAGTAGGTAAGGAAACTGATTTAGTTGCTACTTGTTCTTTACATTGTTTGGAATAAATTACAAAACTATAAGAACCACTTGTTTTAGTTTTAATACTTATTTCACTACCAGTATTACCAAACCCTTTATAAGTCTTACCAAGATTCTTATCAAAAACAATCATATCAGATGTTAAATTAGATAATGTAATAGTAAACACAGGAACTTTTGAACTCGAATCAACCTCATAAACAATGTTAACATTATTAGCTAATGAACTAATATTAGACATGGTTGCTGTATTACATGAAGAAGCAGCATTTGTTACAATAGGAAAAATAAATAAACATACAATAAATATAAAGCTTTTCTTCATTCTATCTATTCCCCTTTGCTAAATAATAATTATAATCAGTATTTCTAATCTTAAATCCAAGATATACACTATCAGCCTTCTCTATATCTTTATTTACTTCGATATAATAAATATTTGATTGTTTTAATTTACTACTTTTAATTTCTTTAAACATAGAATCTTGACGATACATCTTATCACCAATTCGATATTCAATATAGCCAAAATTAGCAAACAATTTATAAAAATCATCAATAATACTATCATTATTAAATTCAAAGTTACCTGATAATTTAATTAAGGTTTTATCGTATCTAGAATTAGTTGTAGTAGGAACTAAATATTCAGTAGAATTTATACACACTTTACTTGTTGCACAAAAATTATAATTAACTTTAAACTTTGAAGCAATCTCATAATCATCAATTTTTACTTTAACATCACCTATAGTGCTATCTTTTAAATCTAATTCATCCCCTATTTTATAATCAGCATCCTTATCATCTAACTTACTTAAATCAGTAGGTTTAAGTTGCGTATATATAGTTTTATCACTATTAAAATCTCTTACACCAAATAAAATTTTACTATTTAAATGATTTTCAGGAACCTCAAAAACTAGTAAACGTCGTAAAGAATAAGGTGATTGACTAGTATTACGTCTTATTTTTTCATCATTATACATCTTGCCTAAATCTGTAATAATATTATCATACTTTTTAGTTGTATAATAATTATCATTGCCAATATTAACATTAACAGTACCAGTTAAAAACTGAGTTTCTTCTTTATATCCATTATTAGTTAATGTAACATCAACTACAAGTAAATGCTTATTATCTTCTAACTTATTCCCTTTCAAATCATTATCTATAATATATGAATTATTAATTCCAACAGTAAATCCATTATACACCTGTGATGAAAATAAGCTAGTTTTAATAACCGTTTTATTATATTTAAAGAAAGTAAATACACCATATATGCCTAAAGATACAACAATAATAGCACTAGTCCATATAATAATAGATTTATTTTCCTTAAGGAAATATTTAAAATAACGTGCTTTCTTTTGTGCATTACGCTTTAAATCATTAACATCAAAATCAACAACAACCTCAAATTCAGCATTATCTTCTTCAGATAAATCAAATTGTAAAATATCATTATTAAAATCAAAACGGCTTATATTAAATCCAATCGCTCTAGATATTGACATAGCACACGATACCATACATGCTACCATAACAAATATATATATATCTGCTAATGTATCAATTCTTATAATCTCTAACCATTCAACAGTTAATTGTTTTAAAGTTGAATAGCCATAAATATTAACAATTAATAAAACAATTGATGTTATTGTCGCAAACATATAAAACTTATTTGGTTTCTTCTTTAGCGACATAACCATTAAAAGTAATATACTTAGTGCTAATATAATTACAGGAATTATAAAATCAAAATTATTATATACACTAGTTACATCATTCATTGTAATTAATGTCATATTAGAATTACTATAATTATTTAAAAAACTAATAACGCCTGTCATTCTAAATATTGAATAGACAAAAAACACTGAAAGAAATAAATGAAATAATTTAAAATGCTTAATAAAAAAAGCATAAGGTTTTCTTAAAACCATATTAATCCCTTCCTATTCTATAACTATATATAGTATACCTTAAAAATTAATAAAAAAAAAGTTTTTTCATTAAATAATCAAAATTTATGTTCTATTGAATTCTTAATTGAAAAATATTATAATAAAAGTATTAATTGGAGTGTGATTTGGTGGAATATAGTGTAAATTTACCTGAATTTGAGGGGCCATTAGACTTATTACTTCATCTAATAAAAAAAGATGATATTAGTGTTTTTGATATTAGTATAGATAACATTACAAAACAATACTTAGAATATATTAATAAAATGGAAGAATTAAACTTAAATATTGCAAGCGAATATCTAGTAATGGCATCTGATTTATTAGAATTAAAATCACGAACACTACTACCTAAAAAAGAAGAAGAGACTGACGATGAAGATCCTAGGGACATTCTTATTAAAAGGCTATTAAATTATCAAAATTATAAAGAAAGTGTTGAAAAATTACGTGAATATGAAACAATTAGAAAAGAAGTATATACTAGGGAGCCAACACTAGAAGAATATAAAAATAAAGTAGATAATACTAATTTAAATATATCATTAGACGATCTTATATCTGCTTTATCACGTTTTTTAGAAAATAAAGAAGCAGCTAAACCGTTAACAACTAAAATTACTAATAAAGAATATTCGGTTGGTAAAAGAAGCATTGAAATTAGAGATATTTTAAGGAAAAAGAAAAAAGTCAATTTTTTTGAATTATTTGAAGAAGTATCGAAAGAATACATTGTTGTTACTTTTTTAGCTATTTTAAATATGTCTAAAAGAAATGAATTATATATAAAGCAAGAAAACAACTTTGAAAATATTTTAATCGAGGAAGTGAATAAATGAAAGCAATAATAGAAGGATTACTATTTGTCAAAGGAAGTGAAGGTCTTTCTTTAGAAGAACTAATTAATATTACTGAAAAAGATAGTCAAGAAATTAAATTAGCTCTTAAAGAGCTATACAATGATTACAAGAGTGATGAAAGAGGTATTCAATTAGAACTACTAGGAAATCGTTATAAATTAACTACAAAAGAAAAACATAAAGATATATATAAGAAATTAACTTTTGAAGAAGAAAACTCTAATTTAAGTCAATCAGCATTAGAAACATTAGCTATTATTGCATACAATGAACCAATTACTAGAATTGAAATAGATGAAATACGAGGTGTTAATAGTACATATGTAATAAGAAAATTACTTCTTAGAAACCTAATACAAGAAGTAGGTAGAGCTGAATTAGCAGGTCATCCAAGATTATATGGTGTAACAAATGATTTTCTAGATTACTTTGGCTTAAGTAGTACTGAAGAATTACCAAAAATTCAACCAATCGAACAAAAAGATAATACAGAAACAAATCTATTTGACTCAAAATATAAAGAAAATATTGATATTTAAGAACTAATTTTTGAACAAGTTAGTTCTTTTATAATATTTTTACAAAATTTAGTAAACAAATAGAAAAAAATATGGTATAATTAATTCATGCCTGTGTGGCGGAATTGGTAGACGCGCTGGACTCAAAATCCAGTGGTAGCAATATCGTGTGGGTTCGAGTCCCACCACAGGCACCATTGACGAATCTGTTCGAACCATTCGAACTTTGAATATATTTTCAGTCTGAAATATGACTGATTTTTTATACAATAAAAAATCCCCACTGGTAATTTTGATGTTTACGTCAAAATACCTAGGGGGTTAACTATTTTGTCATAACAAAATAGAAAAATATGTGGTACAATCTTATTAAGAGGTGATTGTGTGAAACTATCTGAAATAACTAAAGAAACATTAACTGATGATGACATTCAAAAAATAGTATACGAAAATGTTGATGATAATGGAAAAAGTTCTATTTATGGTTTGGTTTTTGGCAACAGTATGTTAATAAACGAAAGAGTTAGCACTGCTGTTGATGCATATAAAAACAATAGAATTAAAAAAATCATATTTAGTGGTGGTAATAATGGAATTAGTAATCAAGACAATGATGTGATTCCAGAAGCAATAAAAATGAAAAAATTAGCTATTGAATTAGGTGTAAGCGAAGAAGATATTTTAGTTGATGATACATCTAGTAATAGCTTTGAAAATGTAGAAAATTCATTTAATTTAATTTGCAATGAAAATATTTCTTCAATTGCGATTATTACAAGTGAATTTCATCTAAAAAGATGTATGGCAATTATAAAACAAAAATTTCCTAATTTAGAAGTTATATTGATTTCGTCTAAAGATGGTTTTTCAGATGGTAATAATTGGTTTTTGTCTGACAATACATGGAATTCAGGAAGAAGTTTAGCAACATATGAAGCAAATCTTTTAATACGATATGCAAAAGAAAATAAAATCGCTGATATAGATATTTTTAATTTTAAAAATGAAGAACAAAAACTAACAAAATAATGTTAACGAAAGTTGTAGACGTCTACTTCATCGGCACCATTAGGTAAAATCGTCGCACTAATTGCGACTTTAGCTATTAAATCAGTCTGAAATATGATTGATTTTTTGTTGTTAATTGTATTAGCAAGCAACGTGATATTACTTCCATCAAATTTAATTACTATTTTTTTGGCTTTCAGGATAACTTACATCTGTAATCTTGGTATAATATTTATATAATTTAAAGGAGATATCTTTCTATGAACTGGAAAGAAAAATTAAATGTATTTCTTGAGAATTTTGAATATAAGAACGACATAGTAGGTATTTTAGTTTGTGGAAGTTATATAACAGGAAATCCTTCATCTCATTCTGATTTAGATGTTCATATTATTTTAAATGAAAATGTGAATTACAGAGAAAGAGGAAATAAAATTATTGATGGATTGTTAATAGAATACTTTGCAAATCCTGCAAAACAAATTAGAAAATATTTCGATGAAGATTATAAGGATATTAGGCCTATGTCCCAAACTCAATTTATAACGGGTAAGATATTACTTGATAAAACTAGTGAAGTACTAAAACTTAAAAATGAAGCAAAAGAAATGCTCAATAAACATTATAGTGATATAGATACTAATATTAATGAATTAAATAAATATGGGATATGCTTGATGATTTACAAGATGCTTTAGAGAATAATCGTGAAGATTTTGATTTTATTTATTATTATAATTTAGACAAACTTTTAAACTTGTATATGAGGCAAATAAAATTTCCTTATAATAAAAAGACTATATTTGGAAACATAACAAGTGAAATAGTAAGAAATAAATATTTATTAGAAGAAATTCCTGATAAAGAAATTTGTGAATTAATTAAAAATTGTATTGTCATTTCTGATATAAAGGAACGTATGAATAATTATGAATTATTAACAAACAAGATACTTGATAAAACTAGTGGTTTTGATATAGATAAATTTAAATTTAAAAGTCAAGTGGATTATTAGTATAGATAAATTTACTATTGAAAGGATTTTTTATGAAAGCTAAAAATTTAATGATTAGAAGTTCTAGTGCCGAATTTTTAATATTTGAAAGACAAACACATGATAAAGGAGTACAAGTAAGATTTGAGAATGGAGATTTATGGTTAACTCAAAAATCTATAAGTGAATTGTATGATTGTTCGATAGATAATATTTCACTTCATTTAAAAAATATTTATAAAGATTTTGAATTAGATAAAGCTTCAACTATCGAGGAATTCTCGATAGTTCAAAAAGAAAGAAAAAGAGATGTTACTAGAACTATAAAATATTATAATTTAGATGATGTTATTTCAGTTGGTTATAGAGTTCATTCTGATAAAGCAATTCAATTTAGAAGATGAGCAACTTATATTTTAAAAGAATTTTCTAAAAAAGGTTATATAATTGATAAAAAGAGAATGGCAAATGGAGCTTTCTTCGATGAAGATTATTATAATACTAAACTATGTTGAATTTTTGAAAATTGATTTTTGACAAAAAGGTATAAATATGTTATTATGAATATGTCAAGGAAACTTGCATAAAATAAAAAAGAGGAACATTCGATTTTGCAAGTGAATGTCGCCTCTAATTTAATAGGATTGACACTCTATCAATGCTGAAGAGTGTCTATTTTTTTATTGCTAACACCAGTAAGGTAGAAAGTAACAAAATGATAGCAATGAGCTTTAGAACTTTTATAACAAAAGTTTTAGTTTTCATTAATATCTACCTCCTTTCTTTTGCAAGATTGGAGGACGACACTCACATCAAATGTTCCTACAAAAATTATATAATAAGAATAGTTTAAAAACAACCGAACAAGTTAAATTTTTAGAACAAAATTTTATAATTCATGCTATACTTTATTAGTTAGTAATTATTACTGCCTATTATTCGTTTGTAAAAAAAATTATTCAACTTCTTCTTCACAGACACCATTAGGTAAAATCATCATACTATTATAACTTTGATAGTAAGTTCAATCTGAAATATGATTGATTTTTTTGTTAATAATTATAGACAATTGTTATATGAACTTTTTTTGTCTAAAGAAATTGATAAATATTTATTAAAAAATTACTTCATAAGATAGTAAAAATATAAATTTTAGAGTACAATATAGAGAAATAAGTGTGATGGTGATGTAATGCAAGAGAATAAGTATTTTTATAATGGTATTCCCCTATCAATATATTGTAAAGAAAATAATATTAATATAAGTACTATTAGATCTAGAATATGGAAAAAGAAAAAAAGTAAAAAGTATGAAAATTATACAGAACAAGAAATAGTAAATATGGTAATAGAAGCTTACGGAAGTGCTACTAAATATATGTATAAAGGAATGTCACTTAGACAATATTGTTTGGAAAATAATATAAATTTTACAACTATAAATTCTAGAATTTCGAAGATAAAAAAAGAAAATAAAAATTTAACAAACGATGAATTAGTAGTTTTAGCACTCGAAGAATTCGAAAATAAAAACTTTAGATTTTTTTATAGAGGTATTCCTCTAAAAGAATATTGTAAAAATCATCCAGATATAAACTATAATACTATCAGAGCATACATTAATAAAGAAAAAGTAAAAAATACAAATTTAACTGATGATGAATTAATTGAACAATATATTAATAAAGAACACAAAGGTATTTATACATATTATTATTTAGGAATACCACTAAAACAATATTGTGAAGAAAATAATTTAAACTACCGAAATATAATTACATATATGTGTAGATATAGAAATAATGATAACTTTAAAAATTTAAATAATGATGAATTTGTTGAGGCAATCATGGAGCAATATCAACCATTTGAGCCTAAATATTTATATAATGGAATTACTTTAAGAGAATATTGTATTCAAAATGATTTATCTTATTATAGTGTAGTGTCATTTGTAAAAAGAAAATTAGCAAAAGGAAGTAAAAAAAGTATTGATGAATTAATTGATGAAGGAATAAATACAATAAATAAATATGGTATTATTTATTATTATAATGGCATTCCACTTAAGGATTATTGTGAAGAAAATAATTTGAATGCTAATTCAATTCGTGGTGCAATTTTAAGGAAACAAGCAAAAACAAATCAATCACTACAAGAAATAATAAATAATTGTGTTGAATCTTATCAAAAATTCACTATAAAATATTATTATAACGGTGAAAAACTTTTATCCTATTGCAATAAAATTGGATTAAATTACAACACAGTTATTCAAGTCTATTTAGATAAATACTCTTCAAATTCTGAAATATCTACGGATGATGCTATAAAACAGATTGTGGATTACTATATAGAAAAACCACCTGTAAAAACTAAATATTATTTTAATGATCTATCCTTATCAAAGTTTTGTGATGCAAATGGTTATCCCTATCTTGCAATATATAGAAGAATTAGAACTTTACAAAACAAAAAAGAATTAAATGATGAACAAATTATAGAAACTGCAATAAAAAAATATGAAGATAAATTGCAGATAAATAAAATAAATGAAATATTTAAAAAATTAGAAAATTTAAAAATACAAGATTATAATGAACTAAAAGATATTTGTGAATTTTTAAAAATTGATTTTGAAAACGTTTTTGAATTAGTTAATATGAATTTTTCTTATAATCAAGCTATAAATTTAGTATGGTACTTTTCAGATAAGAAAAGTAATAGTGATTTTAAGATAATTACTGATAAAAAACTAAAAAGTTTATTTTCATTAGTTGATGATTTAAAAGTTTCAAAAGAAAGTGATATTGAAAATTTCGAATTATATGATTTAATAGGTATATATAAAAGTGGACTATATGATTCAAGAAAAGAAATACTAATAAGGCAAAAAAAATATATTTTAAATACAATATATTCATTATGTAAAAATTACAATATAAAAATTAATAGAGATAACTTTAATGATTTTGAAAGTGAAATAAAACTATATCTTATAACAGTAATAAATAGAACTAATTTAAATATTTATGGTCAAATAGTAAAATATATGGATTTAACAACAAAAGGTTACTTTAGAACATATTTGAAACAATATCAAAAACAAAATAATAAATTATCATTAGATGATGCTAAATACTCTAAGGATAAAGGGACTAGAAATGCTAATACAATGATAGATTTTATTGCTGATCCTAATAATCCATTTGAAAATTTAGATAATGTATCATTTAGTTCAAGTATGATGAAAGTTTTATCAAATTTAGAAAAAGAAGATTTATTATTTATAATGCTGAAATTTCAAGAAAATTATACTGATATTGAACTTGCAGAACATTTCAAACTTACCATCGATGAAGTAAAAGATAAAGAATTTAAAATATTATCTTTGTTAAAAGATAATCCAAGCATTCAAATTCTAAAAAAAACAAAATAAATTTCTAATACAATTATTTAACTTTCTATAAATAACTACAAAAAATATAAAGATTTGTTATAATAAATTACAAGGAGGTTTCTGTATGAATTTAAAAGATAAATTGAACCAATTAAAAAATAAATTACTTGGAATGAAAATAGAAGAAACAAATACTAATACAAGAACTACTGTAAAACCTGAATTAACTGAAGAAGAAAAAAGAATGTTAATAGATGTTCTAAAATTTAAAGAGGGATACGTTTCCCCTATTGCACAAACAATGGCTAATCATTTTAATAATACTGAAAATATTAACTTAGATGATAAAGTAGATGAATTTATAGATTGGTTTACTGAAAATATGGTTAAAGGTCAATATACTGATATTGGTGAATATCGTTTTCCAATAGAAATGAGAAATTTTATTGAAAAAAATGGCAATTTGGTATGAATTAAGATATCCTGATTATGAAATAAATAGGATAATGCCAGGTTCATCACAAGAACAAATTAATATAAATGAAGTTATGTTTTCAAATAATCAATATTCAAATTATACATTAGATAAAAATTTAGAATGGTCCGAATTTTACAATACTAAAGCATTTATTAATTCTCTTCCATGGGATGAAAAATATATATTCTCAAAGCCAAAATATCAAGATATTGTTTATTGGGATCATCTTCATAGTAGTGCTCATTTACACTTAACTCGTAATGGTTTTGTGGAAATAGCCGAAAATATGGAACATGTAATTTCAGGAATATCCAATAAAGATTTAAAAGGTAAACATATAAAAGAAGTTGTTAGTATATTAAAAGAAAAAGGTGTAGAAATTCCAGAAAATAATGAATTTGAAAAAGCAATTAAATCTTATGATAATTGGATTTATCAAAAAGAGCAAATGCTTAATTGTGTAATGTATAGAATTATTGAACGTGGTGGAAATAGAATAGGACCTCGTAGAGCTTTTATATTTGCTAAAGAATTTGGTAGAAACATTGATATACCAATGGCATATGGTGTTGATAGTTCTGACCCAGGACTTAGATTATTTATGAATGAATATATTAAATCTGGTGGCTCTAAAGATTTAGTTTGTTACATAGGATATGGTTCAAGAGCAAGTAAATATGAACAACTTCCAACAACAACCATTCAAGAATTAATAATAACTCATAGTAATAATGCAGCCACATTTTATACACCAGAAGAAGATGAACTTCATCAAAAATTAGTTAATACTTTATATAATCTAATAGAGCAAGATGAACTAATAAAAGAACAAAAAAATACACAAAAAGAGAAAGTAAAGCAATTAAGATTAAAAAGAAAATTAGAAAAAAGTAAACAAACTGATAAATAAATATTTATATGTTATTTTTCTATCATAATACAAACTTATTTTAGTCATATAAAACCTCGTTTCAATATCTAAGAAACGAGGTTTTATAACATTATTAACAACTTTTATCTTATTAAATATTAATACTACTACTTTTATACATATAACAATTTTCATCATGAGAATATATAATACCAATAGCTTGTAAATAAGAATAAATGATAGTTGTACCAACAAACTTCATACCCCTTTTTTTTAAATCGGATGATATACTATCAGATAATAAAGAACTAGTTTTATTAATCTCATATACTACTTCATGGTTAGTAAATAAACATAAATACTTATAAAAAGAACCATATTCTTTTTTTATTTCTTTAAATATTTTAGCATTATTAATACTAGCTATTATTTTAAGTCTATTCCGTATTATTTTTTCATTTGATAATAACTCATCAATTTTTTGATTATCATACTTACATACTTTATTTAAATCAAAATTATCATAAGCTTTTCTAAATTCTTCTCTTTTATTTAATACACATTCCCACGATAAACCTGCTTGAAAAGACTCCAATGTCAACATTTCAAATAGATAATGGTCATCAGTCTGTAATCTTCCCCACTCTTTATCATGATATTCTATATATAAATTATTTTCTAAATTACACCATTTACATCTATTCTTAATCATAAACCTTTCACCTTTTTAGGAATATAAAATTTAGTTGTATCTACTTTTTCTAGTTTAAGTAATTTAATCTTCTTATTTATTCCTGCAGCATATCCCGTTAAACTTCCATCTGCTCCAATTACTCTATGACATGGAATAATAATTGCTATTGGATTATGACTAACTGCACCACCAATTGCTTTAGGAAATATGACATCTCGATTCAATATTTTTGCCATCTTCTTAGCTAATTGTCCATAGGTAGTTACTTCTCCATATGGTATCTCACATAGCAAATTCCATACTTTTTTTCTAAACTCACTTCCTTCTGGTGCTAAATCCAATTCATTAATATTTGGCTTTTCCCCTTTAAAATATCTATCTAACCAATCTCTTGTTTTTTTAAATATTTCTAAATCATTATCTTCTCTAAAAGAACAATTCAAATCACCTAAATAATTTTTTTGTCCTTTTATCCATAAACCAATTAATTTATTATCTCTACTTGCCATTGCCATTACACCAATAGGAGATCTATAATAACTAATATATACCATAACACTACAATACCTTACTAAATTTATACTCTCTCTAATATAATAATATTATCAAAAGAAAAATTATCCCTTCTAAACATATTATAACAAATGATATAAAAAAAAGATATTTTCCATAATATTTTCAAAAAATATATAAATATTAAAAAAAACATTACCTTATTAAAGTAATGTACATAAATTAGATTTATTTTATATCGTTTATAACCCCATTAATTAAATTCAAATCAGATGGAATTATCCAATTAATATTAGCTTTCTTAAATAAAGCTAATGGAATAATAGCACCTGCACGAGCACCATCCATCCATTTAGGATTACTAGGCATTAACTTATATAATTCTTCTATAGTTAAATTAAAAAAAACTTTCTTTGTTCCATCAATATAATCATTTAAACTTACCATATATTTATGAATATTATCATTAAATAAAGTATTTGGAACTAAATTAAATTTAGTTAATAATTCAAATCGTTCTTCGCCACCAGTAAAAATAGCACAATCATAATCTTTTTCTAATTCTAAAGAAGAAAGTTCATCACTTACAAATTTTTCCATTTCCTCTATAGTATTTCCACTAATACTATTATTAACATTATCAAATCTATTCAATAAATCAGCAACTCCAATAGTCAAATTTCTAGTATCAGTTATTTTATCACCAACAAAAGTTACAAGCTCAGTTGTTTTTCCACCCATATTAATTATTAATACTTTATTATTATTATAATCATTTTCCATTGCTTTAGCTAAATAATAATTTTCAATACCATGACTTATTATATTGAAATTCAGATCAAATTTATTATTAAATAATTTAACTAATTCCACTTTTTTCTGATAACACAAATTTCTAAAAATACCTGTTACATATATATGAGTTGTTTCATATTTTAAATTATACTTATTCTTTAACTTTTCAAAATAAGTACATAACTCTTCCATATTAGATGAACTAATTCCTAGTTCTTTATCAAAATCGTTTTTAAAATATATTGAATGTTCTTCTAACAATAAAAGTTTATTATCATAACAATAAACTTTTATTGTTGATGAACCAAGATCTATATAATACTCTTTCATACTATCACCCCTCAACATTATAGCACATTCCAATTATTTATTGTATTTAAATATAATGATTGCTATAATATGAACAGGAAGTGAGCATATGAATAAAGAGTTACTTGATGCACGAAATTTTTGTGAAGATGTAAGAAAACTAGCTAAACAATATAATTTACCTTTCTTTGTAGTAACTGATGGAGCTAGTGCAACTTATACTGCTGTTAAACATGCTAGAGATTCACATATAAAATAGAAATTAAGTATAGGATTTAATCCTAATGAAGACTGGAGAGAAAAAGATGTCAGAAATAGAAAATAAAATTATGAATATTATGGAAAAAATAGAATACGGCTTTCCAGATGAAAATGGTAATAACCTTATAATCACTAACCCAAAAAAATATGAAGAAGATTTTTATAAATTCTATTATTTATTAACTCCAACTGAATTACTTGAAAAAAAATATGGGGTATGCTGGGATCAAGTAGAACTTGAAAGATATTTGTTTGAAAAAAATAAAATAAATGTCAAAACATATTTTATATATATTAATGATAATGATAATCTACCATCACATACATTCTTAACATATCAATCTCATAATAACTTTTACTGGTTTGAACACTCTTGGTATCAATATAAAGGCATCCATAAATATAATTCATTAAAAGAACTATTACTAGATGTAAAGCAAAAATTCATTAATAGTCATAAGGATGTCGATAGCACGTATACTTTTGTGTATGAATATACAAAGCCTAAAGAACATATTAATTGTCAAGAATTTTATCATTATTGTGAAAAACAAAAATTAATAAATTTAAACCCACCATTATATTTCTATCACTTAGTAAATAAAAATGCTGACTTATCACATGGAATAATAAGTTTACAATACATGTATGATCATAAACTATATGATTTATTCGATAAATATGTAGATAAATATAAAGAACGCATTGTATCTAGTTGGAATATAACTAAATATAAAAATCGTAGTAAAGATTCATTAACACGTGAAGAAATATTAGATGCTCTAAATATATTTCGTGGAAAATATGGGACTAGCTATATATATTTTTTTAAATATCCACCAACTGAAAAATTGGGTACACGAATGAAAAATTTATTAAAATATAAAGACATATATAGAATAGATATAAATAATGAGGAAATTCAAAAGAATATAATTGATATATTTTATGGCTATGATAAAAGTAATAGTGATAACAAAAAATTAACCAAAGATTATTATGAAAATATTTCAGAAGAAGAATATTTTTCTAAATATAATGATAGTTTGACTTTAAATTTTAGTATGTTAAATCATATTGGTATAGCTTTTAAAGATAATCATTGTTTAAAAGAATTTTTAGTAAAAATAAAGTAAAACTTCTATTTGTATTTTGTATGATTTTAACAATTAATAAAATATGTAAGCTAATTTTAATGAAGTTTATATTACATCAATTAGCTTTAGAAACAACACGAAAATATGACCTGAAATGTGATAGTTTATAAAAAAGAACTATCATCTAAAATAGTCGATAACTCTAATATAATAATTCACTACTTTGTATAAAAATAACAAAAATTGCCTTCATTATTTACAAACATTTGTTCACTGCGATATAATGAACAAAAGGACGTGATAAAAATGAATCAAAAAGAATTACTATTTCAACTAAAAAGAACAGATAGCTTAGATACTATCCAAGATTACATTAGACAAGTTATTAACATTCGTGGATTTGGACAACAACCCATTGAACAAGAATTATTATTACTAACAGAAGAAATAGGAGAATTAAACAAAGCTATTAGAAAAGATAAAACAAATATGGCTATCGACAATAAAAAAATTAAAAACTATGGTTCTATTGAAGAAGAAATAGCTGATATATTTATTGTTTTAACCAGTATATGTAATACTTTAAATATCAATCTATATGATGCAATTATAGAAAAAGAGCAAATTAATATAAAAAGAAATTGGACAAATAACAATAAAAATAACAATTAATAATAAATACCATATAATATCTACAAAACATAGAGAAAAATACTAGTAAATACATGTTATAATTTTGTTAGTGAAACACATGAATATAGGAAATAGAATAAAAAATTTAAGACAAAATAAAAATATAACACAACAACAATTAGCAAGTACTTTATTTATCTCTGATAAAACAATATCTAGTTGGGAAGCAAATAGAACTGAACCATCTTTAGAAATGATTATTAAATTAAGTGAAACATTAGATTGTACTATTAGCTATTTAATATATGGAGATAATTCTAAAAATGATATTGAAACAGAAATAAAAATTAAATTAACTCTTGACGAATTTAATCAATTAAAATCATATATGGAGAAACATGCTAATGATTTAGGTGAAACTAAGCAATTTGATACATATTACCAGCCATATCATCGTAAATTCATAGATAAACCAGTTATTACAGAATGGCTAAGAATCGGTCATCGTGGTAACAAAAATATCCTTACTTATAAAAATTGGTATGATATTCATTGTGATGAGTATGAAGTAGAGTTTGATAATGTAGAAAAAGGAATGAACATAGAGGAAGGAATAGATTTTATATATAATAAATTACAAAGAAGTTATAATAAATTATCAAATTTAGGTAAAGAAATTATTGCACCACAATATGAAGCTGCTCTTGTATTACTAAAAAATTCTAAAGATATTTAATTAGTATAAAATATCATTACATATCCAAACTATAAATGGAGGTATATAATGACAAAAATAACGAAACAAATGAAGAAGTAAAAATTAATGTACTAGATGAATTAAATAAAGGTGCTTACATGGGACGTGATGCTATTCACTTTATATTAGATAAAGTTGAGGATGATGATTTAAAACAAGAATTAGATAATCAGTATAATAAATATAAAGAAATTCTTGATAAAATAAGTGAAATATATCCTGAGTATAGTAATTCAGAACCACATGAAACAAATGTTATGAATAAAGTAATGACATGGTATGGTGTAGAAATGAAAACACTAATGGATAATAGTACTTCAAAAATAGCAGAGTTATTGCTTCAAGGAACTAATATGGGAATTATTGAAGGTAGAAAATTATTAAATCATAAAAATACAGATAAAGAAATACACGCACTAATACAAAAATATGTAGACATGCAAGAAGATGCTGTTGAAAAATTAAAAACATTTTTATAAGCTAGTAAGCTTATTTTTTTATACATTATAATTAGTAAAAATACAATTATATAAAAAGGTTTTATTTGATCATATATAATAGGACAATATATGTATTTCAAAACAAAAAAACTTGCTTATTGCAAGTTATTTTTTTATTAAAGTAAGTATCTTTTTTGAAGTTTCTATCTTATTTAATACTTGAATACCTGTAGATTGTGTTGCCTTATAAGAATCTAATTTATAAACTTCATTCAAATCTATAGTTTCTAAAGGAGGCGACAAGGTATATAAATCTAATATTTGTCTTAACTCCTCATCAGTAACCCCTAATAAATTTTCTCTAACAAATCTTTCATATACAAATAAAAGTCTTGGAATATTAATAATATCATTCATTGCAGCATTTTTATAATCATAAATTTCTGATTGAACCTTTCATTTATCAACAATAAATATTCAATATTCGAAAATTCATTAAAAGTAATTCTTTTTAGTCTTCCAACAGGGCCTAATCTTTTATAATACACATCTAATATCATTTTCTTAATATCCTCTAATTGTTCAGAGGCTCTTAATATATAATAATCCATTCCATTTATAATATCCACTTTTGAATATTCTAATTCACTATAGGCTATATCTTCCCCAGATGATTCTAAATATTTTTTATCATTAGTCTTTGCAGTTAATATTCTATATTCTTCTGGTATAGTTAACATCTGCTCCCTTTTAAAGTTTGCTATTTTATCTATAGTAGTATCTAAAGAATATATTATTAATTTATCATTTTTCTTATCATATAAATTCATACAAAACCTCCTAGTCATATTATAGCATATATAAGTTAAAAATTTTCGAATCGATTTATACACTTTCTAAATTAATTAACAAACATATATACAATCGTTTTACTTTATTTACACAGCAATGTTAAATTATACATTTCATTTACTTATGTGTCAGTTATTTTAAACAATTACCTTCCTTAAAGTATAAACTATTTACTTAAGCCTATTTCATCATATGTAATAATAATATCAGTAGAACCATATGAATAAGGAGCAACTTGATAATGAGGAAAGTAAAACTTTAAACCATCTTTAGTAAATATAAAATTCTTAAAATTATTTTTTGTAGGACTTGTTCCCTCTTTTACGATTTTCTCATCATAACTATCACCTTTTTTCAACTTATCTGTAAGTATTTCATAAGCTCTAGTAGAAATTTTTTCTAGTATATCTGAGTTATTGTTTTCTAAATAATCTATATCAATAATAATATTATTATCAATATCATAATTAATAGTTTTAATATAATGATTAGGATGAGCTCCACCAGTATACATTTCTATATTAAAAACATAAGATATAATATTCTCATATCTAAACTCATCATATAAAATATAAAGTGTATTATATTGATTATAAGATATATCATTATCTTTAGCATAACTACTAAATTCATTAATATAACTCGATATGCTATATTTAATAACTTTATTTAACTTTGGATAATCTGTAACTGGAAAATATATTTTAATTTTAGTTTTATCTTTTTCATTAGTCTTATCAATCTTATTTTCATTTCCTTTATTATTAGTTGTTTTAGCATAACTTATTACTGGTCTATTAAAATAATAAAAAGTTAGAATTATATACAATAAAATAAGCGCTACTAAACTTAGCTTTTTCAATTTATCACCTATTAATTATATGATTGACTTTATATAAAATATATATTAA
>CAVDCT010000002.1:0-124857 GCA_963607615.1 Roseburia sp. AF12-17LB | reverse complement strand
TTAGACCACTACCTAAAAGTTCATATGATTACAAATTAAACCGCCGTATACCGAATGGTACGTACGGTGGTGTGAGAGGGAAAAACACTTATTATATTTAAAAATTTTCTCTACTCGATTGATTTTATTTTGCATTTTCTATTAATATTGTTATTAATTTTTTATATGAAATTCCTTTATTCATAATTAGTTGTGGGTACATACTAATATTAGTAAAACCGGGTAATGTATTAATTTCATTTAAATAAATATTACCATTATCATAAAGAAAATCAATACGTGCTAGATTATCTAATTCTAAAATGTTAAATATTTCTTTAGCGTATTCTTTAATTAACTCTTTTTCTTTATCATTTATATTAGGATTAAGATTAGTACAAATAGAATCATTATTATATTTTGTATCATAATCATAGAAAATATTATGATGTTTTATTTCACCAATTTCAGTTATTATATTTTTGCCATTTTTTAATACAGCACATTCTAATTCAATTGGATTAGTTAAAAATTTTTCTAAAACTATTTTATGATCATATTGATTTGCTTTTTTTATAGAATTTTTTAATTCTTTTTTGTTATTAGCAATAGATATACCTATTGATGAACCACCATTAGATGGCTTAACTATTATAGGATATTCTAATACTATTTCTTTATTTTTATTGTACATTTGATAAGGCACTTGAGGTATATTATATTGATTTAAAATTTCTTTAGTACGAGCTTTATCCATACATATATAACTAGCACCACATTTACTACCTACATATTTAATATTAAATAAATCTAACATACCTTGAAGTTTACCATCTTCACCATTTTCACCATGAGTAATTGGAAATACAACATCATAATTCTTTATAAAATTAATTATATTGTCTATTTTATTATTATTAAATATCCATTCATTTTCTCTTGTTATTAATACACTATCTAAAATGTATTTAGAAGTATCAATATTAGATTTGATTGTTTCAGCAGATTTTATAGATACTTCATGTTCGGTAGAGTTACCTCCATAAATAAGTAATACTTTTTTCACATTTCACCTCAATTAAGTGTATGAGTTATAATATTAAATATTTATTATAATATGATATAATTATCTTATTATAAAACTTGGAGGTATATATGAAATATTTAGTAGTATCTGATTTACATGGGTCTTGTGAGTATGCTAATAAATTAATAGATATTATTGAAATGGAAATACCAGATAAAATTATATTATTAGGTGATCTTTATAATTATGATTCTAAAAGTTCACAATATGTAGCTAGTATATTAAATATATATAAAGATATTATATTATGTACTAAAGGTAATTGTGATACAACATATAGTGAACAATTATCGAAATTTGATTTAAAAGATAGTATTAGGTTAACAATTGGTAATAAAAATTTTTTCTTTAATCATGGACATATTTATAATATAAATAATATTCCAAATAATACTGATATACTTATTTATGGGCATTTACATACTGGCTTTATAAGAAAATGTGGTAATACTTTTGTTATAAACTCAGGCTCTATTTCTTATCCTCGTAAAAATACATCACATAGTTATTTATTAATTGATGACGAGTATATTTATTTAAAAGATATTTTGGGATCTGTTTTAAATTCTGTTAAATTTAATTAATAATGTTACTTGCAAAGAAATAATAAATATGTTAAAATTTAAATGTTTATGGCATATAGTAAAACGACACATGTAGAGTTTTATAACTCGTAAATCTGATCACGGTAATGAGCTATCAGATTTCATGTGTTTTTTTGTTGCCATTAGAAAGGAGTTGTAGTATTAATGGATAAGAAAAGAGAAAGAGTATATGCTTTTATAACTGTTTTAATAACAGTACCTTGTTTTGTTTTTTATTGCTTAAGCATAGAAAATGGAGGTATTTTAAATGTTAATTGGCAATTTGCATTAATTCTAATTGTTATAGAATTTATTTTAGCCTTTTTATCTGAAATATTATTTGTTGGACCTTTAGCATTTAAAATAGCTTCTAAAGCATGTTCACCTAAAGAATATAAATCTGTTATTGCAGAAACGGCTATTATTTGTACAACAGTTTGTATTATGTGTCCATGGATGAGTTTTTTAGCAACTATCCTTTATAAAGAAATATTTCCAGGAATTATATTTAATGGAGCTAGTTTTACAATTGGCAATTTCTTTTTATGTTTCATTCCCAATTTTTTACAAACATTTGTATTGAATTTTCCTTTTGCATTATTAAGTCAGTTATTTTTCATTCAACCATTAACTAGAACAATAATGAAGAAGATTTATTCTTAAAAAGTAATGGCTTTAACTAATCAGTGTGATTAGTTTTTTTCTTATTTAATGTGTTATAATAAAAAAGAGGGATGTAATATGAGTAGTACAAAGAAACAAGAAATATATATTGTTTTAACATATACAGGTACTTTTTTATCTAAAATTATAAAAATATATACTGGTGATGAGTTTTCTCACGTATCTTTATCTTTAGATGAAAAACTAAATGAAATGTATAGCTTTGGACGTTTAAATCCATATAATCCATTTATAGGTGGATTTATTCATGAAAAAGTTCATGAGGGAACATTTAAAAGATTTCCTAAAACAAAAGCTGCGATTTATGCTTTAAGAGTTACACCATATCAATATAATAAGATTAAGCAAATAATCAAAGAGATGAAAAGAGAAAAGGCTAATTATAAATTTAATATTATTGGGTTATTTGCTACAGGTTTAAATATTAAATATCAAAAAGCTAATACTTTTTATTGTGCAGAATTTGTTAAATATTTAATTAATGAAGCTAATATCAATATTAATTTACCTGTACTTGTAAAACCAAATGATTTTAAAAAAGTAAAAAAATTAAACTTAAAATATCAAGGAATTTTAAAAAATTATAGTTAAAATACAGTATATTTATATATATAGATTGAAAGAAGGTAATAATATGACAGAAATAATAATGCTAGGAACAGGTAATGGTGGTACTTTAGACTTATATAATACTTGTTTTACTATTCAAAATGAACATGGTATATTTTTAGTTGATACAGGTGGAAGTATAGAAATTATAAAAAGACTTAAACAAGTTAATATTACTTTAAAAGATATCAAGGATATATTTATTTCACATAGCCACACTGATCATATATTAGGACTTATATGGATGTTTAAGAAAATAAGCGGTTTAGCGTTGCATGGAGAACTAAAAGAAAAAATTAATATTTATTGTAATGATGTTGTATATGAAGCAATAAAAGGGGTATCTAGTTATCTTTTACCAAAAGTATGTGTGGGTGCAATTAATAATGTTACTAATTTTATTATTTTAAATGATGGAGATAAATACACTATAAATGGTATTGATTATGAATTTTTTGATATATGTGCTAAAGGTACTAAACAATTTGGATTTGAATGCAAAATTGATGAAAAACGATTTATATTTTTAGGTGATGAACCATTAAATCCGATACTTAATGAAAGAATAAAAGGTGCAGATTATGTAACTCATGAAGCGTTTTGTTTAGATAGTGAAGAAAATATATTTCATGCTTATGAGAAAAATCATTCAACAGCTTTAAGTACTGCTAGAATTATGAATGATTTGAAAGTTAAAAATTTAATTCTTTATCATACTGAAGAAACTCATGGTAATGAGCGTAAAAGATTATATACTGAAGAAGCACAAAGTGTATTTGATGGTAATGTAATTGTTCCTAATGATATGGAAAAAATTATAGTTAAAAAATGAGGAAGATATTAATGTATAATATAGAGAAAATAAAAAATGATATAAAAAATAATTTATCTGAATTTCGTTATGAGCATAGTTTATTAGTAGCTACATGTGCTTTATCTTTAGCACGCCATTACCATTTAGACGAAGAGAAAGCTTATATAGCTGGACTTATACATGATATAGCTAAAGAGTATACTGATGAAGAGAATAATAATTATTTAAAAAAATATTCTATTAATTCTAAATTACTTAATCCAAAATATCGCCCAGTTATTCATGCAGAAATAGGTGCTTTGGTTGCTAAATGCGAATATAACATGGAAGATGATATTTGTCAGGCAATTAGATATCATGCTTTAGGTAATATTAATATGAATTTATTTGATAAAATTATTTTTATTGCTGATAAAATAGGTCGCAAACAATCAACACCATCAATTGAAAAAATAAAGAATTTAGCATATAAAAATATTGATCAAGCAATTCTTTATTATCTTAAAGATAAAAAGAAAAAGTTTGATATGGAAAAACGTTGTTTTTTAGATGAATCTTTAGAGCTATTAGTTTATCTTTCTAAAAATAAATAATTGTGCTAAAATAAATGCATAGGCGTGTAAGGTTTTTTCCTACTTTAACGAGTCGTTAAGGGACATATATAGTTGAAAATAATAATTGTAATATTCCAAAGGACTACACTACACGTTGTGTAGATGTCATTCGTCCATTTCCATCTTACAATATGTTAAGTATTGCCTAAGTAGGAGGTAATAAAAAATGTATACTGATAACAACATAAATACGTACAACAAATTTTTATTATCTCTTCATCTTATTGATGATAAAGATAAAAATAAAGTAATAAAAGAGTTATATACTATTAGTAATAATGTAGAAAATAATTATAATGTATTTAAAATAAAAAAACGTAATGGTAAACTTCGTATCATTTATGAACCAAATTCTAATTTGAAATATATTCAAAGAAAAATATTAGCAATATTTTGAATAAAAGAAAAATATCTAAGTATGCTAAAGCATACTATAAAGGTATTTGTTTAAAAGATAATGCCTTACCGCATTTAAATAAAAAACTTATTCTTAAGTTGAATATTGAGAATTTTTTTGAAAGTATTCGTTTTGAAAAAATATATTTCGCTTGTTTTAGTGAGCAATACTTTCCAAGAAGTATAGGGGTATTACTTACAAAGCTATGTACTTACATTGAATATCTTCCTCAGGGAGCTCCAACTTCTGCTTATATTGCTAATTTAGTTATGAAAGATTTTGATGAAGAATTAGGCAATTGGTGTGAGATGAATAATATAGTATATACTAGATATTCAGATGATATGACCTTTTCTGGTGATTTTGTTCCCAGTATAGTTATAAGAAGAGTTAGAAAAATGTTATATAAATTAGAATTAAAATTAAATAATCGAAAAATACATGTTATTAGTTCTAGTCAGAGGCAATGTGTAACTGGAATTGTTGTTAATAAGAAATTACAAGTATCTTCTTTATATCGTAAAAAAATTAGACAAGAAATATATTATATTAAAAAATATGGGTTAGTTTCTCATTTTAATAGATTAAATTATAGAATAACTTTAGAACAATATATTGCTAATCTATATAGTCGTATATTATTTGTTTTACAGATAAAAAATGATGATTTAGAATTTCAAAAATATAAAGATTATATTAAAAGTCTAAAAATTAAAGGTATGGTGGATTATGATTAAATTTTTATTTAAATTACCTAATAATTTATTATTGAAGTATCTTGATAATAATATTGAAATTTTAAAAGAGAAAGATTTTTTTCAGTTAGTTGCACATAATATAGTAATTCCAAGAGAATTTTATCAGCGCAATAAGGAGTTTATTAATAATACAAATATTTTGAGATGGGTTATTTTTAATGATCCTAATTCAATATTTGAATTCAACCCTAAACTTTTTACTGATGATATATTATATGAAGTAGCAATTTCTAATATTACTTTAACTGAATGTTTAATAAATCAATATCCTATTTTTTTTACTAATCAAAATATGATAGAACGAATTATTAGAGAGTTTCCATTTTTTATTAAAAAATTGAAGACAGAACAAATAACGGATAATATTATTAAAAATTTGATATTAAGTAATTATATATTAGATGAAGAAGATATTAATAAATTTCCATTTTTATTAGATAATTTATTATTATCAAATATTACTTTAGAAAATAATCCTAAATTAGTTTTTAAATTACCTAAATTATCAGAAAGTCATATTCTATTTATTAAGAATCATGGATTAATTCCAACTTATGATGATTATTTGAAATATCCTATATTGAAAAATGATAGTTCACTAATAAAAAAATCTTTTAAAGAAGATGTATCATGTATTGTTTTTATGAATGATGAAGTCTTGGATTATTATATTGCACAAGAAGCGTGCGATAGAGGGTTTATAGCAACCGAAAAAGATTTTATATTGAATCCATTATTAGGTAAATATAAGACTATAATGGAACCTGCTATTATGAATAATCCAGCTTTAATTGTGTATACTGAATTTACTTGTTTAATATCATATGAATGTATAAATTATGCATTAAAACATTTTACTATAACAACTGATATATTAGAAGAATATCCAGATTTGTGTCGTAATTATGATATAATTCATAATTTACCACAATTTCAAAATTATTCTCTTTATAAAACAGAAGAGGAGAAAATAGCTGATATTGTTAAATATTTAGAAATAAATGATATTGAAGGATTAAGAAACTTACCTTTTTTAAGAAAAAAATATTGGTCATCATCTGATATTGATGAAAAAATAAAATTAATAAATTTGTTATATGAAAAAATAAAAACAGATAAAATGGAAGATCAAAAAAATCATTTTTATTTTCTTGATAAATTAATTGATGGTGTATGTAGTATTAGATATCATGAACAAAAAGATAAGTTTGAATTTGGGGATATTGCTTCTTTACATAACTATATTGTTACAGAGTTTATTAAAATACAAGATAAATATTCATTAATATTACTTGTAGAAAAATTATCAGAATTTACAGGGTATGAAATTTCAAAAGATAAACTAAAAAAACAAATATTTAACTTATATAATTTATTTTTATCTAGGCATACATCATTATTACTATCAGATACTAATGTGTTGTGCAATAAAATTTTAAATGCACATCGTAATAATTTTTTCAAAAACGAGAGAAATAGAATTGTTAATGAATTAATTTATAAACTTGAATTAACAGATAAGAAGCAAAGTGTATTAAATAATAGATATAGATTTCCACAAATAGCACGTCTTATAAAAAATAAATGTTATGATGAATTAAATACAAGTGAGATGGAATTAAAAAATTTGATTAAACAAGCAAGAATAAGATTTTATAATAATAGAAGACTTAAGAAAGATGGTATTGTTTTAAGTGAAGAACTATTAGACCAGTTAGATCAAATATTTTTTGAGAATGGAGTTTTAAAGGTAAGTGATTTACCTAGTACTATTCCTTTAAGGAGTGCAAAATATATTTGTAATAATTATGAAAAAATAAAATTACATTTTGTAGATAGCATTTCAATTGAAAATCATAAGGTTAGTAGAAAAGGTATTAACTTGAATTATAATAACTTTGTTATTGTTCCTAAAAATCAAAATTTCATAGTATTAGCTAAATTGATATTGAATTTAGAAGAGGATAAACTTAAATTGATAATTAATAATGGTGAAATTATTTCTGAATTGAAACCAATTATACCTTATGTTGATTTGTTTGATGAATATAGTCTTAATACTTTTATTAATATTTTATATACTTATCCTAGAGTAAAACAACGAATATTAACAATTAGTCAGGATTATTCTTTAACTTCTAAATTTAGAGATTTAATAACTTTAGCTAATGCTTATAGTTCAATTAATGATATTCATTTATTTGCCTTGACGGATAAAGTAGTTAAAATATTAGGTGAGGAGAATAGTCAAGTTTATTTAGATTTTTATCTTGAAATGTTAAAAAAGAAAGTGTGCTACATCCCACCAATATATATTACTGATGATAATTTAATTTTTTATTCTGGAAATTATTCTGATCAAGATAAATTACTAATAGGTAAGCGCTATAAAGCTAGTTGTATCGATTTAGATAATATAGCAGGTGCTGTAACATTTAAAGAATGTTTGATTGGTAAGTATGGAGATGTAATTTTAGTAAAAACTAGGGATAAAAAAGATTTTGTTGGTAGAATATTATTAGTTAGAAGAGGAAATGTTGTTCAATTAATGGTTAAAAATGAGGATAAATTTTCTGTAGAAGTATATAAAAATATTGCCAATGAAATAATTAAACAATCTGAATTAGTTGATGATAACATAGAATATGTAGTTATTAATCATAAAGCTATATCTAATACTGAAGATTTAGAGGTTTTAGAGAATATCGAATATTTAACTCGTTTTCCACATGCTGATTTATCACCAAAGGTTGTTTTATTAGCTAGTTGTCAAAAACATGATATGAATTTTGATTTAAAACCTAAACATGAATATGTAAAATTTCGCAAAAAAATTTCCTATAATCCAACAGATGATGAGATAAGTAGAATTAGAGCACTTAATATCTTATTGCAAGATGATATTATTATAAGAGAGGAACTAGCTAGAAATTTTGAACCATTTTATAGTGAGGCTTATGACAAATCCATTTGTGGTGAAGAATGGTATGTTGCTAGGAAGATAACTGGAGAACTGGAAGAAGTTATTTTACCAAATGCTGATATAATTGCAAAAAAAGAATTTTATGAAATGCGTAATATGATTTTAACAGATGATTTAAAATTTAATTTACCAAGAAAATAGGTGAGAAATGAAAAAAATAGGAGTTGTTACTAAATATAATGGTAATTATGGCTTAATTATAACAGAAGATGAAATAGTTGATTTTTCAATTGAAGATTTATCTTTTAAGGAAGAAATTTCTAATGGAGATTTAGTTGAATTTAGAATGGAAAATAAATCAGCTGATTTAAAATTAGCTCGTAATATTAGAGTAGTAAGAAAGAACGATTAGTTCTTTTTTTGCATAAATAAAAATTTGTGATATAATATCACACATATAAAAAAAGGGGAAAAAATTTATATATGTCATTCGAATATGAAATAATAAAACTTTTTACTTATTTTGGTAGTGTTATGGTAGTTAGTAAATTTTTACCTCAAATATTATTAAAAAAATATAAACTTAAAAATTATAATTTAGTTAGTGATATATCAAAAATTGAATTACCACCAGAATTATTGCAATTAAATTATTCTTTGGATGAACAAAAGATAAGAAAGAAAAAATATTCTAAAGAACTATTAGAAATATCAAATAAAATGTTAAACATATTACCTGACACTAAATTCTTTTTAAGATCTATTAATGATGTAATGATGTCAAAATCAAAAAATTAAAAGATAGAAATACTGACAAAAATAGTATTGTAATTAAAAAGGGTGCTTACAGTGTAAAAAGAAATATAATATGTGTTGAAAATCCTATTTATTTATCACACGAAATATTTCATTTAGCATCTAGTTACTTTGATTTTATGAATGATATTTTATATAGTGGTTTCAGTCAAATTAATAATATAACAAAAACAACTATAGGTAAAGAACTAAATGAAGGATATACTGCTTTATTAAATGAAAAATATTTTAAATCTAAATCTGGAAGTTATGTTTTAGAAAAACATTTTGCTAATATATTAGAAATGATTGTTGGTAAGGAGAAAATGCTTAAATTTTATTGTACAGCTGATTTAAAAGGACTGATTGTAGAATTATCTAAATATGATAAACCCGAAAATATAATTAAATTTATTAATGATTTTGAATTTCTAGAAGTAAGTAAAGTACTTACATTAGATAAGAATTTTATTAATGAAAAATTACAATTTATAGCTAAATTTTTAACTGAATGTTATTTAAATAAAATGATATCTGATATTCCATTTGATATTCCAATGAAGTATATTACTTTTTCAATGATAAATTTTTTTGAAAAAATAGGCACTGGGTTTGCTATTAAAGATAAAGAATTCTCTTATTTTGAATCAGCTTATTTAGAAAATTTGTTAGATAGAATATTTAAAGACAAACAGTATCGAAGTAAAAAGATTATTTTTTTTAAGTAATTATTAAAAAGGAGTTTTAATATGAAATTTAAAAATAAAAAAATGTTATTAACTTTTTTAAATAGTAATTGTTATGAATTAGGTAGGGGGTCTCAGGGAATTGCTTATTATAATATGGAAGATGATAATGTCTTTAAAATATTCTATGAATTTTTTGATGATGAAAAAGTTGATGAATATGAAAGAGAACAAATATTAGCATTTAGTAATATTGCAAATGATACATTTATTTGGGCTGATGATACTATAAGTGTAAATGGTAATTTAGTTGGATATAAATCACCATATATTAAGGATGAATCATTATATAAACAAGATCCATTAAATGTAAATTTAGATAAATTTACAAATGCTTTAATAAAAGTAAAAGATGATATTAAGTTAATATCAAGAAATAAAGTTTTAACTTTTGATATAATGTATAATATCTTGTATGGTAATAACATATCTATTATAGATCATATCGACTATTCACAATCTGATATGGATTATAATATTTTATATCACCAAAATATTAATAATTTTGTTTTAGAAATATACTATTTTTTAGTGAATGGATATTTTGATGAGTTTGTAAATAATTATAATGATTTAAAAGAATTATATAACTCTAAACAAGAAGATATTTTAATTTTTCTTAAATTGTTTAGGCAACATCTAAGTGAATATATAGGTAATCATATTACTACACTTAAAGAAGCACAAAAATGCTTAAATAGAAAAGATCAAATATTATTTTATCAAAGAATTATATAATTCTTTAATATATAAAATATATTGATCTTTTTTCATTATTAATTCTAATTAAATTTAATTCAACCATTAGTTGAGTTGATGAAACTTATAATTTATTGTTTTTTTAATATTATTAATATAAAATGTAATTATGGAGGATTATTATGAAAAAAGAATTGTTAGTAATAAGCGCTGTATGGTGTCCTTCTTGTTTAATTTTAAATAAACATTTGAAAAAATTAAGCAATGAAGGATTAGATATTGAAATAAAAAAATTAGATTATGATCTAGATGAAGATGAGGTATTAAAATATAATGTTGGTGATAAATTGCCTGTTATTATATTAAAAGATAAAAATAATGAACTTAATAGATTAATTGGTGAAAAAAGCTATGAGGAAATATTGAATTTTATTAGGGAGAATAGTTAGTTGAATAAAAAAATAGTTTCATTAATATTATTATTTATAAGTTTGTTATTTCCTTTAAATATTTTTGCTTTATCAGATAATTATATTGACAAGGTATCATCAATTACTAAAACAGAAGTAGAAGAAAATAAGATTAATTTATATTTATTTAAAGGTGATGGTTGTCCACATTGTGCTGAGGAAGAAAAATGGTTAGAAGATATTGAAGAAAAATATAAAGATTATATAAATATTTATAAATTTGAAGTTTGGTATAATGATGATAATGCTAAAATGTTAGATGAAGTAAAAAAGAAATTTGATTCTCACTCTACTAGTATTCCATTTACAATTATAGGTGAATATTATTATACTGGATTTTCTGAAGTTACTGCTTCTGAAATTGAAAATAAAATAAAAGAATACGCTGATTTAGAACATAATTCATCAATTAATTTACCGATATTAGGTAGTGTTGATAGTAAAAGTGTATCATTACCATTAGTAGCAGTTATTTTAGGATTCATAGACGGGTTTAATCCGTGTGCTATGTGGATATTATTATTTTTAATTAATATGTTATTCACTATGGAAAATAAACGAAAAAGATGGATATTAGGTTATACATTTCTTATTGTATCAGGTTTAGTTTATTTTTTATCGATGCTTGGAATTAATTTTGTATTAAGTGTATTTGCAGTTAATTGGATAAAAATTATTTTAGCTATATTTATTTTAATAGCAGGTATATTGAACTTAAAAAAATATTTAAAAATGCGTAAAGAAGAGGCTGGATGCAGTGTTGTTGATCATAAAAAAAGAAAAAAACTAATTACAAAAATTAGAAAAATAATGGATAGTAAAAGTTTTATATTAGCCTTTTTAGGAGTTATTGTATTAGCTATTAGTGTTAATTTAATAGAGCTTGCTTGCTCATTAGGATTTCCAATGATTTTTTCTGAGCTTTTAGCTCTTAATAATATTAGTGGTGGGTTAAAAATTATTTATTTATTAATTTATATTTTATTTTATATGATAGATGATTTATTTGTATTTACTATTTCAATGATTACTTTACAAGCAACTGGTATTACTAATAAATATAATAAATTGTGCACATTAATTAGTTCTATTATTATGATTATTATGGGATTGTTATTAATATTTAAACCAGAGTGGTTAATGCTTAATTTTTAGGAGGTGTTTATGATATATTTAGATTATGCGGCTAATACGCCAGTTGATGATGAAGTTTTAAAAGTTTTTGTTGATACAACTAAAAAATTTATAGCTAATCCTAATAGCAGTCATGATTTAGGAAAATTAGCAAAAGAACAAATTGATATGTCATCTTCTAAAGTAGCAGGATATTTTAATTGTGAAAAGGATAATATTATCTATACTAGTGGTTCAAGTGAATCTAATAATTTAGTTATTAAAGGAGTAGCTTTAAGAAATAAGGATATAGGAAAACATATAATTATATCAGCTATAGAACATTCTAGTGTTATTGCACCCTGTAATTTTTTATCTTCTTTAGGATATGATATTAGTATTATCCCTTTAACAAATGATGGGACTATTGATTTAGAAATTTTAAAACAAACGATAACAGAGAAAACAATTTTAGTTAGTATTTGTACAGTAGATAGTGAATTAGGAACTATACAACCGATTGAAGAAATTGCAAAAATAGTACATAATTATCCACAATGTATTTTTCACACTGATGCTACTCAAGCAATAGGAAAGGTAGCAATTGATTATTCATCAGTTGATTTTATAACACTTGCTCCTCATAAGTTTTATGGATTAAATGGATTTGGTGCTCTTATTAATATGCATAGTAAAAAGATAATACCTTTAGTTCATGGAGGAAAATCAACAACAATATATCGTAGTGGAACACCAGTTACAGCTTCTGTTGTAGCGCTTGCTACTGCTTTAGAATTAGCTATTAACAATTTAGATACAAGATTTAATTATATATCTAAATTAAATAAAATATTAAGGGATGCATTAAGTAAGTATTCTAATGTTCATATTAATAGTCCTAAAAATAGTATTCCTAATACTTTAAATATTAGTTTAATAGGAATTAGCGCTAAAGAAGTAGTAAATAAACTTCAAGAAAAAGAAATTTATTTATCAACAACAACAGCTTGTTCTATAGGTGATTTACCGTCAAAAGCAGTAATGGCAATAACAAAAGATGAACAATTAGCAACTAATACAATTAGAATTAGTATTTCACATCTAACAACAAATGAGGAAATAAATTTATTTTTAAAAGAATTTGAAAATATTTTAAGAACAGAATGAGTTTCTTTTTAGAAACTTATTTTAGTTAAATTTGATACAAAGCTGGAGAAGTGCTATAATACAATTCGATTAATATTTTATATATTAAGAGTGAGGGGATAACTAGATGCTTTATAATTGCTTTTTAGAAATAGTACAATCATCAATGAATTTTGTTATTACTAATTTTATTCCATTTTGTAGAAATATATTATTAAATAAAAATTATAAATTATATCATAGATGTAAAGAACAATCAGAAATAACTATTTCTCAATTACCAACAATAGAATATACTGATACGGATATAGATTATAATAATTTAAAAAAATGTTATGCAAGTGATTGTGTAATCGAGTGTGCTAATAGAATGATAAATGTTATATCAAAGGAAAATTTAAAACTCTTTTATAATAATATAAATGGTTTAACTGTAGTTAAGAAAAACTTTACATTTTTTAATATTATTTTAAAACAGGCGAGAGCAGGAGATTATAGTATTACTTTTAATAGAATTAGAGTTCGAAAAAAAGATTATGAAAGAACAATACCTCATGAATTATTTCATTTAGCCAGTGCTTTTTATGATTTTAATAGTAAAACTGTATTTGGTGGCTTTTTACAATATAATTATGATTTTGGAACAATCATAGGACGTGGACTTAATGAAGGATATACTCAAGTTTTAAAAAATCGTTATTTTGAAATTTCTAGTTCTTATGTTTTTGAAACACATTTTGCTAGTTTATTAGATGAAATAATTGGTAAAGATAGGATGGAGAATTTATATTTAAATGCTAATTTATATGGATTAGTTGAAGAATTAAAAAAGTATGCAAATATTGAGTATATTATACAATTTATTAATAGTTTTGACTATATTAATTTGAGAACTAATAATTTAAAAAAAATAGAGTTAATAAAATCAAATTCTAGTTATATTGCTAGATTTTTAGTTGATTGTTATATGAAAAAATTAAAGATATTACTAGAAGAAGAAAAGATTACTGTATTTGAAATGTATAATTATTATGCTGATTTTTTAGAAAAGCTAAATAATAGAGCAATTATAGGAAATAAAATTGCATATGTCTTTTTTGAACTTAATGATTTAAAAAGAACTATTAATGATATGAGTAATTATGTTACTTTAGTTAAGAAAAAAAGATGTAGTTAAACAATAATATTTGCTTTAAGAGATAAAGATTCTATTTTCATATTCAAGTAAAAATAGAAAAATTATTAAATATGATTATTCTACTATAATATATGGAGATAGTATAGATAGTTTATATAAAATAGATGAAAAATAAAATAATCATCTATTTTTTGTTATCAAATCTACTAATTTTTTTGTAGCAAAGTTAGGTACATATTTTTTAGATAGTGCAATACAGATATGTCTAGTTGGAATATTTTCTTTGATATTAAGTTTGTATAACTTTTTATTTTTTAAATCATTATTAATATTTTCTAAAGTAGCACATCCAATGCCTAAACCTATTTTAGTAAATTCAATTACCAAAGAATAACTAGTTAATTCCATATTGGGATTTAATATAACATTATATTGTTTAGCTAAATTATCTAAGAAAGCTCTAGTGTTAGAACCTTTAGATGGTAATATTAGAGGATAATTATTTAAATCTTTAATGGATAATTCTTTATTTAATAATTCTTTATAAGAATTATTAACAATAAAACAATCGTGTATTTCTTGGCATTTTATAAATTTAATATCAGGATCATTTTCTATATTATCTATTTTTAATATAATTAAATCAATTAATCCATTTTTAAGTTTAGACATTAAATCTTTAGAAGAAGAAGTAACAATTTGAATGTCTATTTTAGGATATTTATTATGGAATTTTTCTAAATAAGGAAGAAGAAAATCCTTAGTTAAAGTCGAACCAATTCCAATTTTAATGCATCCTGTTTCAAGGTTTTTCAATTCTGAAAATTTTCTTTCAGCATTATCAATATAATCAATTGCTTGTTCAATATATTTATAAAATTCTTTACCTTCTTCAGTTAAATTAACTCCTCGTTTAGTTCTAATAAATAATTGTCCACCTAATTGTTCTTCTAGATTTTTTATTGATTTACTAATAGCAGGCTGTGATATTAATAAATCTAAAGCAGCTTTTGAAATATTTCCTCTTTTAGCTACTACATAAAAAATGCGATATAACTCAAAATCAATATTCATATATAACCTCCGGTTATGATAATCATAATTAATATGTATTTTAATTATATCAATAAATATTATATACTACAAGTATGAGGAGGAATAATATGATAATTGGTATTTGTGGAAAATCAGGTAGTGGCAAAAGTACACTTTCTAGGGAGATTGTAAATACACATGAGAACGCTATTAATTTAGATATAGATAAAATTGGTCATCAAGTTATTATGATATCGGAAGTTAAGGAGGATTTAGTTAATTACTTTGGAAGAAATTTATTAAATGATAAAGAAATTAATCGTAAAAAACTTGCTGAAATTGTGTTTGCATCTCGTACTAAAATGGATAAATTATCTGAAATAACTTGGAAATATATGGAACATGAAATAGATGATTTTATTAATAAGCATCATAATAATATTATAATACTTGATTGGTTATTATTGCCAAAGACAAAGTATTTTTCAATGTGTGATATTAAAATATTAATGGATATTCCATATGAGATAAGAAAAAATCGTGTTATTAAAAGGGATAATATAACGGAAAAAGAATTTGCTTTAAGAAATCAAGCTAGTATAGAATTTAATAGAGATGATTTTGATTTAGTTATTAAAGATAATAATAAAGAAAAAATAAGAAAGTTGGTGAAGAGTATATGACAAAAGTAATAGTACCAGGAAGTTTTGATCCAATAACACTTGGACATCAAAATATTATTGAACAGGCATGTTACTTATTTGATGAAGTAATAATTGCAATATTAAATAATCCTAATAAACATAGTAGTTTTTTTAAAGTAGAAGAGCGTATTGAGATAGTTAAACAGTTATATGAAAAAATAAATAAAATAAGAGTTGTTACTTTCGATGGAGCACTAGTTGATTTAGCTATATTAAATGAATGTAAAATTATTATAAGAGGATTAAGAGGTTTAAGTGATTTAGACTACGAAATTCAATTAGCTCAAGTAAATAATGATTTATCAAATAATAAGGTTCGAACTATGTGTTTATTCCCTGATATCCAGTATCAATATTTATCATCTAGTATGGTTAAAGGAGTTAATGCATTAGATAAAAGTGTAGAAAAATATGTTGATCCGATAGTTTATCAAAAAATACTAACAAAAAGGAGGAATATAAATGAATGAATTGATAGTAACATCACTTGGAACGGTATCACCTAATTGTTATAAAGATTGTAATTGTCCAGGCTATTTAGTTGAGAATAATAGTTATAAAGTTTTATTAGATTGTGGTAATGGTATATCTAGATTATTAGAATTACCAAAAGATTTTGAAAACTTAATAATTGTTATTAGTCATTTACATAAAGATCATTATGGTGATATACTTAGTTTAGGATATGCTAGTTATATCGCCCATAATTTAGGGTATCTTAAAAAACGAATAAAAGTATATATTCCAAAGCCAGATATGTATGATGGATATGTTACTTATTACATTAATGAGTATCCCTATCGTCGTCATGGACAAATTCCTTTAGTAGATTATCAATTCTTAATGAGCTTTGGTGATGAACATTTTTTAGAATTTATTACATATGATAATAAAACAGAGATTATTCATGGCGATATGAAGTTGTCATTTAAAAATAATCCTCATCAAATTAATACTTATAGTACTAAAATAGAAACAAATAATCATACACTTGTGTATTCAGCTGATACAGGTTTTAAAGGTAATTCATTAGAAGTGTTTGCTCAAAATATAGATTTATTAATATGTGAATCAACATTTATAAAGGGTCAAACAAGAATAGGAAATAATCATTTATATGCTAATGAAGCAGGTATGATTGCCACTAGAGCTAATGTAGATAAGTTACTATTAACACATTTTTATCCTTATATAGATAAAGAATTATATGTAAAAGAAGCAAAAGAAGAATTTGAAAATGTAGAAGCTGCTATTGAAGGAAAAAAATTAATATTAAGGAGATAACAATGAAAGATAAATTAATTGATTTGCATACTCATACTATTTATTCTGATGGAGATTTAACACCGATAGAATTAGTTGAATTAGCCAAAAAAAATAATATTGGTACTTTAGCTATAACTGATCATAATACAATATTAGGTGTTAAAAATTTAATTGAATCAAATTATAATTTAAATGATATTAATGTTATACCAGGTATTGAATTATCTGCTAAAGTACCTAAAGGACAATTACATATTTTAGGTTTAAATATTGATATAAATAATGAAATACTAAATGAAAAAATGTCTGAACTTAGAACTAATAGTATGAATCATTTTCTATCAGTATTAGAACAAGTAAAAAGAGATTATGGTATAACTTTTACATATGAAGAAATTAAAGAAATTATTAATAAAGAGCATAATTTAGGTAGACCTGATATAGCTAGATTATGTGTTAAAAATGGTTTAGCTAGTACTATTTCAGAGGCATTTGATAAATATTTGGTTCCTTCTTATAATAAAATAAGAGGACAAAATAAGGGAATAACATATCAAGAATGTTTAGATTTAATAGTAACTAGTGGAGGAATACCTGTATTAGCTCATCCTCATACATTAGAATTAAATGATAAAGAATTTTTAATATTACTTAAAGATATGATTAATAAAGGATTAAGAGGTATAGAGATATACCATTCTAAAATGAGTGAAGAACAAAGAAAATTATATTTGGAATATGCTTATAAATATGACTTATTAATTAGTGGTGGAACTGATTATCATGGTATTTCTGTTAAACAAAATATTAAAATAGGTACTGGAATAAATAATAATGTTAAAGTAAAAAAATTATCAATTATGAAAGTATTAAAAAAAATAATTTAAATACCATATAATCCAGTTATAGGATCTTTAAATAAACCAATATGTGGAGTGAAAAAAGTAAATAATATGAATTCTAAAGTTAATAATGTTAAAATAGTAAGTGCTAAAATATTATGACATGATGAAGTATTATTACTTTTTTTTATTGTATATGAATTACCTATAATGACTGCTATAAAGAAACTACCTATGTCAATGAAAGCAATATTTTTTCCTAATATACCAGTATAAGTATAGAAGAATATAATAATAAAGATAAGACTTATTATTATACTTTTTACTCTTATACATAAATAATTAGATATATTATTATTAAAATAAAAATAACCTATAATAGTAGTAATTAGCATTGGAAAAAATAATAACTTTAAATGTTCCCATATACTTTCATTAACTGCACTAAAAGTTCCTATTAAAATATTATTATTTGACCAATTATATGTAAAATGTAAGATAGTACCTAAAATAAAAGTAAATATAGTACTAAATATTTCAAAATTTAATAATTTATTTTTATTCATACTTAATTTTATGTAATTATTTAATATTTAATAAATATTAACAAAAAGGTTTATTCTATATAAAAATATGTTATAATAGTTTTAGGTAGTATGCTGTATGTTTTATATTGAAAGGAAGATTAGTATGATAGCAACAGCAACTATATTTTTTTGCGATATTTCAGGAACTTTACAAGGTAGATTAGAGAATAAAAAAGAGGATTATGAAAGATTTAATAACTTAATATTAAAGATTAAAGAACAGAATCACTCTGACTATTTATTCTTTTCATTATTAAGTTCTGATAATGTTGAAAGCGTAAAATGTCAGTCTGATAATTTAACTAAATATTTTAGTGATTCTATATCTAAACAAAAACAATTTTTTGATTGTGGATATATTTATGATAATAAAATAGTTACAGGAATCTCTGGAAAATGTGACCAAATGATTTACTATTTAAACGAATTAAGTTCAACATATTCTATTAATAAAATTATTTTAGCTGATGATTTAGAGCTTTTTCATGAAATGTTTAATGGAATTTCTGAAAGTTTTAGTTGGAAAGATAAAATTTTATCAATTATTCCAACGGAAAAGAAAGGGTTAAATGAATTAAATGACTTATTAGTTCAACAATTACAACAAAATAAACAATATGTTTTAAAATAAAATTATTAAAAAGATACTATATAAATTCAAAGATATAAAAGTTTATTTAATTATTGCGTTATATTAAATTCTTTTGTATTATATAAATAGGGTGTTTGTAATGAATTTAAATGATTTAACAAAAAAATATGATAAAATGCAGAAAAAATATGGTGCAAAAGAGTTGAATTCTATATATAATGGTGGTTTAGATGTTAATCCTGATTTGTGTTTTGTATTTATGAATCCAACTAAAAGAAATATAGCATCTTATAAAAGTTGGAAAGGGATAAAAGCTCCTTGGATAGGAACTAAAAATATTTGGGATCTTTTTTTTAAACTGGAATTATTAGATGAAGATATTTATACCAAAATAAAATCTATTAAGGGTAGCGAATGGGATGAAGAATTCGCTTTAGATGTTTATGATAATGTAAAAAAACATAAATACTTTATTACTAATTTAGGAAAATGTACACAAGTTGATGCAAGAGAATTACCAGATTCAATATATATAGAATATTTAAATTTGTTAAAACAAGAATTTAAAATAATAAAACCTAAAATAATTATTTTATTTGGTAATCAAGTAAGTTCTATTGTGTTAGATGAGAAAATATCAGTTTCACAAGTTAGAAAAAAATGCTTTATAAGAAAAATAGATGGCGAAGAATATAAATTTTATCCTGTTTATTATCCAGTTGGTAATGGTAGATTTAATATTGATAAAGCAATTGAAGATATAAAATGGATAATTGAAAATGAATTACAGAGGGATAATAAAGAATTATTAGAAATTAACTAATAATTTTTTTATTTTAAATAATTAATTAATTTAGAGCAACAAGGTGTTAAAATATTATTCTTTAAAGTAATAATTCCATAATCAATTTTATCTGGTTTTGGTTCAATTTTAATTTCAGATAATTTATTAGATTTCAATTCTTCTTCCACATAAAGCTTTGTTACATAGCCAATACCATATCCTAAATATATAAAATCAATAAGTAAATTAGAACTAGCTATATTCATTCTTGGTTCTATTTTAATATTGTTTTCTTTAAAATATTTTTCTATACTTTCTCTTGAATTAGAAGGTGACTTTTGTAATAAAAGTGGGTAATCTTTAATATTATTTATATTTAATTTATCTAAGTTAAAATATTTTTTGTTAGTTACAAAAATATATTGCGTTTGTCCAATTTTATTATAGTTTAAATCATAATCTAAATGATTAGGAAATTTACTAATAATAAAATCAATATTACCTTCTTTTAAAGCTTTAATTAAATCTTTGGTAGGATCTGTAAATATGTCAATCGTAATATTAGGATATAAATTTCTAAAACCTTCTAAATGTTTTAATAGATATTTTTTTGTAAGAGTTGTACTAATACCGATTTTTATGGTACCTTTGTTTTCTTTACTATACTCAATAATTTCATTTTCTGAATCTTCTAGTAATGTTAAAGCTTGTTTAACTTTTAAAAATAATTTTTTTCCATACTCATTTAAAACAACACCTTTTTTAGTCCTTATAAATAATGGCGTTTTCAATTGAGATTCTAAATTTTTAATATGTTTAGTTACAGCTGGTTGAGAAATATTTAATTTTTCACTAGCCTTAGTAATATTTTTTGCCTCAGCTACTACATAAAATATTTTGTATAATTCTAAATTAATCATCATAACCTCCTGTTATTGTAACTATAAATTATTTGTATTTTAATTATATTTTATATCATGATATATTACAAGTAGGAAGGTGATAATATGATAGAAAATAGTATGAGTGAGATATTAAAAGGAGAAAATAATTTAGATAAAGCATTAAAATATGCGACTATAATGCATGAAGGTCAACTAAGATATGGAGGCGTTCCTTATATTAATCATCCTAAACGTGTAACACAATATGTTAGAAAATATAAACAATCTAATAGTATAGAAATGTTAATGATGTGTGCTTATTTACATGATACTTTAGAAGATACTAAAGCTACTTATTATGATCTTGTAAATATATTTGGTCCACAAGTTGCAAGCATTGTATTGGAATTAACAACAGATGAAGATTTAAAAAAAGAAATTGGTAAAGAAAGATATTTAGAAATTAAGATGAAGAATATGAGTAGTTGGGCATTAGTAATTAAATTATGCGATAGATTAGATAATATATCTGATTTAGAAAATGCATCTATTCAGTTTAGGCAAAAATATACTAAAGAAACATTACAAATTATATATTATTTATTAGAAAATAGAGAGTTATCATATACACAGCTTAATATTATTAAACAGATTATAATCATTTTAAATAATTTAGAAAAATATATAGAAGAAGATAGTAAATCATTAAATTTATTAGAGTGTATCAATCATTTAGAATTAGAGAGTAAGTCTAAGATTAAGATATTAAAGATGTAATAACTATTTATAAAGTTTTATTAATAAAAAAAAGTAATTTATCAAGAAAAACATATATATTATTAGGTGGTAAAATGAATAATATTTAATACATAAGATTATCTATAGAATTACATTTATTCTTTGATAGAATTATGAAAGAGCATAGCTTCTTTTTAGAAACATCCTTTACTGAAAAAAATAAGGATTTTAAAAAAATAGCTCAAAATTATAAGCAAATATTTTCTGATATTTTAACAGAAACAATTTACTTAGCTGATGGAAATATTACAAGGGATCTACTTAATTCTGGTGAAATTGTTACTAAAGATACATTGCAAGCAGAAAGAAAAACTAATGATTTAACCAGTTCGTATATAGATGTGGATATTACTATGCGAGAACTTAATTTGAGAAGTGGTATGATAAATGTTACTGATGAATTAGTTTATGAAATTAGTAATTTAAATAAGCAAACAATTCCAGTGATTAAAGAATTAATTAATTTTAAAAATAAAATATTAAATGATGTTCTATCTTGTAAAATGTATACTAGTAACTATCCTTTATTAATTAATCATATTATGAACGAAGCGAAAATGTATCATATGTTGTTAAGTAGAGTAGAATCCAGAAGAGTTTTTACTGAAAAAGAATTATATGAACAAGAATTATTTTGGAATAATATTATGAAAGAACATGCTGAATTTATTAGAGGCTTATTAGATCTTAGTGAAGATAAGTTAATTGATATAGCAGATGAATACGCTGAAGATTATAGTTTTATTATTAAAAGTTATAATAGTAATCCAGTATATTTAAGTAAGGTTAGCTTAGATGAAACAATTAAATTTCGAAATTTTAAAATAACTGGTGAGGAAGGTATTTTGAATTGTAAAATTAAAAGTATTATTATTCCTTTACTTGTTGATTATGTAGTAAGGGAAGTTAATCACTTTATTAGAATATTAAAATATATTAATAGATAATAAATCGTTTAGAACTCAATATAACGATTTTTTGTTTATTGATATAGCATTTAATTATTATAAATAATGAAACTATGGAAAGTTTCATTGTTTTATAATATAATAAAATAAAAAACAATTTAAATAACTGACTTTCTTTAAAATATTAAATATAATTATTTTTATTGTTATAATGATAAATATTTTAATGAATATGTGTTAGAAAAAGGAGAATAAATATGAAAGATAATATAATCTATTCTACAACAACAAGATCTGTAGGAAAACAAAATAATATTGATAATTTTAAGTTAGGAATTAAGAGATTAGAAGATTCTAAATTTAAGTATGCTAACTTTAATTTTTTTGAAATACAAGAATTATTAGATAAAGATGATTATAAAGTGATATTTAATGAACTAATAAAGTTTTTAAATGCATCCTCTATAACATTTAATATAGCACATGCTCCTATTCATTATCCTTTTTTCTTTAATACCTATTACAATAGAAATGATATAGATGTATTGAAAGATAGGATATTAAAATCACTTGATATTGCAAAAGAGATTGGTGTTCAAAAAATAGTAATTCATGTAGGCACATATTTAGATGAAAATTATAATTACGATGTAGAAAAATCCATAGAACATAATATAAAATATCTTGAACCTTTTGTAAAAAAGGCAAATGAAAATAATATTTTAGTAGCAATTGAAAATGGAACACAAATGGAAAAGGATGAACCTTTGTTTAAAAATACTACACCTTATATAGATGAACTTATAAGGATAGTAGAATATTATAATAATAAATATCAAAAGGAAGTTTTAGGTATTTGTTTTGATTTTGGTCATGCTAATGTCGGAAAATTAGACATGTATAACGAACTTACGAAAATTGGTAGTAAGCTAAAAGTTACTCATATACATGATAACTATGGAACAGATTCTCATAATCAACCATTTGATGGAACTATAAATTGGGATGATGTTAGAAAAGCGTTAAAAGATATTAGTTATAGTGGAGAATTGACCTCAGAAGTAAGATATACAAAAGAAGAACTTTCTGATTCAAGTAACATTAATAAAACATATGACTTAATCGAAAAAATATATTTAGGTTAATTTTATTGTTATATAAAAAGTAGAAGATAATGTGCTATAATATTGGGTATTGGAGAGTTTTATGGATCAAATTAATAAAGAAATGAAAGTAATTGCAGTTGAAAAAGTGTTAGAAGAGATGAGAAAAGCAGAAGAAATTGTTATGAAATGGAATGCTAGTTGGTATGAACAATTACTAGATGCTCATTGCGTATCATTACATTCTGAAATTGGTGAATTTGATGTAAGGAAAATGGAAAGAAAATATGAATCTAGATATAAATTAGCAAACGCTTTTTATTCAGGTGATAGTATAGGAATACCGCTTATTAAAGAAACTTTAGTTGGAGATAATATATTAACGGGTGAAGAAAATATAAATTTCGAATGTGAGTTTGGAAGGATTGATTGGTATGGGATGAATTCTCATAAATCTAGTAGACACTTTTCGTTTAATAATAATGGTGATATTAGTTTTAAAAAGGATGTAAAAAGAACCCAAACTATACAATATCCTAAACAAATGTCATATGAAGCATCATATAACGTATTATCAAGTGATTTTGCTATTAAAATTACACTCACTGAGTTAACACAAGATTGGCGAAATAAATACAAATATGATTATATTACACTATCTTTAGAAGGAAATGTTTTAACTGAAAAGTTTAATGATATTGAAATAATTCAGGATTTAAGTACAGGCATTAAATTAGTAAAAATAGTGAAGGCATATGATAAATGTGATAGAAGTAGTAATGCTACAGTAGTATTTGAAGCTGTATTAAATTTCGATGATAATTTAGAAATGGGAGCAGTTGCTATTAATACTCATAAAGGTAATGGTAAGGTTAATGGAACATATAGATTTGATGTTAGCAGAAAAAAAGGAATTCGTGCTAATTTCTATTCAAGAAAAGGTATTAAGGTTGATTTAACAACTAATCCTATGCTATTAGGAACTGCCAATAGATTGCTATTACTTTCATCTAATAGTCAAAGTTGTGGTGATATTATTGTTTCTAATTTTGCTAATTCTACACAAAATGCTATTGCCAAAAACTTAACTGAAAAAGTTATAAGTTTTGATAATTCTGATTTTAATATGGAAGCAGTAAAACAAGCTGAATTTAGAATAATAGAAATGGTAAAATGTATTAAAGGAGAACTTCCTTTATATGGATTAGTAGAAAGAATTGATAATTGTTTATTATTACTTGAAAATAAAAAACAAGAAAAAGTAGAAGGCAAAGCAAAAGTTTTGAAATTAGAGTCAGATAATTAAAGGAGGTACATAGATGAAATTATTTATAGGTTGTTCTTCTAGCAATGATATTCCAACAGAATATTTTAATGATTGTAAAGTATTGTTAGAAGAATTAATGAAAGAAAATGATTTAGTGTTTGGTGCTTGTAATTCAGGGTTAATGGGACTAGCGTATAATACTACATTTAAAGCAAATGGGAATATAACAGGAATTTGTCCTGAAGCTTATAAAGATGATTTTAAAACATTAAAATGCGATACAGAAATAACTACTAAATCAGTTAGTGAAAGAACAGATAGTGTTATATTATCAAGTGATGCTCTTATATTCTTACCTGGTGGTATAGGAACAATTTATGAACTATTTACTGCTATTGAAAGTAAAAGATGTCATGAATTTAATAAACCTATTGTAATTTATAATTCTAATGGATATTTTGATAAATTATTAGAATTTATGGATAAAGTTTATAGTGAAAAATTTTCTAGTTTTAAAGATAAAAGAAATTATATAGTAACGGATTCTATATCATTGATTTTATATTATATTAATAACTATAAAGAAATTAATTCATATGATGCGTTTAGTGAAATGTATAAAACAGCTGAAATAAATCCAGCTACACATGAAGAAGGTAGCCCAAAAGTTTTAAAAAAAATATAAACAAATCTTATTTAATGTTTCATAATAGAATTTTCATATGAGAGTTCTTATGATTTAAATTAAAGATTGGAGAAAATATCAATGATTAAAATACTATATTAGACACAGGTGGCATTCTTGTAGATGACGGAGTAAAGAAATATAATAGTACGAATATTTTTTAGTGTGGTGGGAAAATGAAGATTATATTTTTAATAAGACATTCTAAACCATTAAATAGTAATAATTTATTATTTGATAATGTGATAAATAAGCAGGAACAAAATGAAAAAATTCCCTTAAGTAAAGAAGGGGAAGAATTAGCCTATAAAATGGCTTTAAATTATTTTAATGGAAATATTAATTATTTATGGTCCTCTTCTTATGAAAGGACTATATCAACGGCTAAATATATTGCTTTATTAAATAATATTTCAATTAATATAAGCCCCTTATTTAATGAAAGAAAGTTAGGCGATACAACAAATTTGAACGAAGAATTTTGGCTTACACAATTACAAGATGAAAGTGCTACAGCACCAAATGGGGAGTCACAACGAGAGGTTCGCTCGAGAATGCTTAAAGGGTTATATAATATTTTAGATAACATTGAAGATAATTCAAAAGTAGCTATTGTAACACATGCTACTGCACTAACTTTCTTATTAATGAATTGGTGCGAATTAAAAAAAGCAACTTTAGAAGGTAAAAAGCGTTGGATAACTTTTAATGATAAGGATGTTATAAATGGTTCATTTTCAACACCTGAAATATTTAGATTAGATTTTGAGAATAATAAATTAATAGATATAACTAGAGTTAGTATTAAATAATAATTTTATAAATTATCATAAATATGTTAGTAAAGAAATTTATTCATTTAGTATTGATGAATTTATTAAAGAAGAAATAATAATATACATATAAGAAAAAATTTAATTAAAATGAAATAGATTGGAGAATTATGATGGAAGCAAGCTCTGAAAATTTAATAACAATATTTAATGAAAATAGAAATAAAAGAATTTGTGTTTTAGGAACTACTTGTACAGGAAAAACAACATTGATAAATGATTCAAATATCGGTTTAGATATGGATGAAGAAATATTTCCATTATTAACAAAAGAGGAAATTGAATATGTTTGCAGTAGCCCTTGGACTGAAGAAATTGGAGAAAAAATGGATGAACTTGTGAGGACAAAACTCTCTATTAATCCAGGAACTCCAATGTTTGGGACCGTTTTGATTGATTGTGATTTAATTGTTTACATGCATATAAGTGATGAATTGTTATTAGAACGAACTAAAATTAGAAATGTAGATTTTATGAATGCTAAAAACATGCAAAATAAAATAGAAGATGAAATAAAAAATTCAGGTATAGATACTATTGTTTTAGAAGTAATAAATAAAAGAAAGATGGTTATAAGATGAAAAAGATACTTTTAACAAGTACAGGATTTGAAAATGAAAACATTAAAAATAAATTTATAGAATTATTAAATTGTGATGTAACAAAAGCAAAAATTTTATTTGTTATAACAGCTGCAAATGATCCAGATGCTGTTAGAGTATTGTCATATTGTCTAGATGACTTAACTAATTGTAATATTCCAGATGAGAATATAACTATTTATGATATGCATAAGTTGCTAACTCAAGATGAAATAAATAAATATGATGCAATATATGTTTGTGGTGGTAGCACAAAATATTTAGTAGATAGATTTTCTGAATTGAATTTTAAATCTATTATTGATAAATATATTGAAAATGGAGGAATTTATATTGGAATTAGTGCAGGAAGTGAAGGCGCAAGTGGAAAGTATAAAGATGGTCTTTGCTTGATTGAAAATAATTTAAATGTTCATTGTAAAACAGGAACGAAAAATGGAGCAATTACTACTAATAAAGATATATTTTTAACTAATAATCAAGCAATATTTATAGATGAAAAGGAAAGTATAATTTTTGAATAATTTAGATTTATTACTATAATGTAAATACTCTGTGTAGGGTATAAATTTTTTCTTAGTATAATTTTCTACTTTTTGTTGAAATATAGTAAATAATATAAAATTATAGTATAATCTTATTAAGAATAATAAAGTAAGGATTATAAAATGAAATTAGGTGAAATAAATCAAAGAATTGGTGATAGAACAGAGTGTTTTTATTAGCAAACTGATAGAAAAATAAGTACTGAAGAAGCTGCTATGATTTTGAAAGATAGGCATTCTGCTATAACTAATGAAGAATTGCTAAATAAGATTAATTCGGAATTAAAGTATGATAAATTAAGTTATATTAAACCATTTGATGAAAATGCACAAACGAGTTTAGGCAATGTTAACTCAATAAGAGTTGGAGTTTTAGAAAGTGGTAAAGAAGTTATCATAAGATGTCATCCAAAAGGTGTTAAAAATGGTTATTTTTATGCTGAAAGATTAGCATCCAAAGTTGCACTAGAAAATGGGCTTCCTGCGTATAAGACTTATTTAATTCATGAGCTGGAAAATGAGTAAGATATTTCTTATCAAGTTATAGAAAAGTTAAAAGGAGATACAATTCAATTTTGTTTAAAAGAACATCCTGAAAAAGAAGAACATCTTGTTATTGAGATGGGAAAAACAATGGCAAGATTTCATAAAATAAAAGTTAATGGCTTTGGACCTTTTGATAATGAACAAGCTAAGAATGGTAATTTAAAAGGAATACACAAATCACTAAAAGATTCTATAAATGCAGGGTTAGAAGAAAATCTTGAAAGATTAGTTACATACAATATTTTAACAAAAGAAATAGCAGATAAGATGAAAGAGTTGTTTAAAAATAATGAATTACTTAATTCAGATATGTCAGTTTTAATTCATAATGATTTTGCTGATTGGAATTTATTAACTGATGGTAATACTATAACTGGTGTTATAGATTGGGATGAATGTGTTGCAGGAAATCCTATAGGGGAGATAGCTTGCTGGTCAACATTCTTTGATCCAGAAAGAATAAAGCCATTCTTAAAAGGATATTTTAGTGAAACTCCTATATATGATAAATTTGATGAGATGTTCCAATTAATGAGACTAAGATATACTATTTCAAAGATGGCATTAAGAATAAAAAGATATACTTATGAACAAACACCATTTTTAAAAAGTTTGATTGAAAAGGGCGAAAAACATTTGGAAGAGTTATCTGAAATATTTAAATTTAATGATAGTAAGATTAAGAGAAAGTGAGAAAGAGATAATTAAAAGCTCTGATAACGGAATTCTAAAAGAAGAAGCACATGAAGGTAGTGGTATAGTAAAAGATGAAGATGGAGAATATCCTTATAATGTTGGTGATGTCTTTATGTATCTAGCAAATATATGTCATGAAATACACAACACAGGAAATATTGAATCTGAGTATATTTTTATTAGAATTCATAAATAAGGAGGAATTTTAAAATGACAGATAAGGATTATATGACGTTAGCAATAGAATTATCGAGTAAAGCATACTACCCTTATGGTGCAGTAATTGTTAAAGATAATGAAATTATTGGTAGAAGTGATGCTGATGTGCCTGTTTCTAAAACAGGGTTCTCTCATGCTGAACTTAGAGTAATTGAAGATGTTATGGAACATTTAGGTGGTCATTTATGCGCTGAAGGTGGAAAAGACGTTACAATTTATTCTTCTTGTGAACCATGTGCTATGTGCATGGGAGCTATTTTGTATACTGGAATTGATAGATTAGTATATGGAGCAACTTTAGAGGATTCTAAAGAATGTGTAAACGAAATTTTAACAAAATCAAATGATGTTGCTAATGCTTGTAGTAATAGAAGAATTGAAATAATACTTGAATTCCAGCGGGAAGAAGCTGTGAAAGTTTTAAAAAGATGGAAGGAAAACAACCTTTATTAATAAATATTAAAAGATACTAAAAAGTATTAGTGAAATTTTTTCACTAATATTATTTATAATACAAGTAAAATGTAATTATAATTTCTAAGTTTAATTATGTTGCAAGTTGTGTTTATTTTATACTATAATGTTCTTACATTAATTGACTTGCCAAGCGTTAATGTTTACAATTCAGACGATAATTTATATTCTTGGGCAAGGAGAATATATCTATTCGGGTATACTTTTAAAGGTATACCTTTTTTTGTGATATTGAAAAGGAGAGATAAAATGAATTATGGATATCAAAATGAGTATGATTTTGTAGAGTTATTTAATGGAAAATATATTGATGAATTAGATAATAATTCACAAAACTTTTTAAAGGATTTATTTGGTAATGAAATTGATGATACAGAAATAATAAAAGCATGGAAAAATAAAATGAATCAAAAAGCAGATATTTTTATCAAATATAAAAATTATATTAAAAATGTCAGTTTAAAGTGTGGTAAAAGTAATTCTGTACATCATGAAACAATACAGGATTTTAGAAGGTATTTAGAAAAATTGCAAATACCATATAAAGTTATTGAAAAATATGTTAGTTATCATTATGGATATAAAAGAAATGAAGAGGGAAAAATAGACTATTCAAGAGTGTTAAGTGCTGATGAGTACAAAGTGTTATATCAAAAAGAATTAGATGTATTTAATGAAAGTATAAATAAAACAAGAATAATTGTTGATATGATTGATAGTTTTATTATAAGGGGTAGAAATTCTGATTATGATATTGATGTGTTGATATGTGGTACTATAGAAAATTATGTATGGATTATGAAATATGATTTATATGATTTGATTTTATCAAAACGTAGTTTAGAATTTACATCTCCACATGCTGCTTGTTTAACAATCGGTCCAAAGAAAAGAAATTTGGATGGAAATTCTAATAATAGAAAGGATAGATATTTAGTATGTATAAGGTGGAATTTTATTAGAGAGGATATTATATATTTTAAGGAGTCAAGGCTTAGGGATGCCAGTTCGAAAGGATAATAAAAAAACTAAGTTTGTAGAACTTAGTTAAATTTCAACATGGAGCAAGTGACCAGAATCGAACTGGCATCCCAGCCTTGGCAAGGCCGTGTACTAACCATTGTACTACACCTGCAAAATTTATGTATATGTACATTATATCACATATTTTATAAAAGTATACATAAAAATGAAAAAATTATTTATTTTTTTTCGTGATAATTGATTATACATGATATAATTATAAAGGTGATAGTATGTATAATGATCATAATGAGCAAAATAATGATGATATAAATAACAATGATACTGAACATTCTACAAATAGTTTTAGTAGTATTTTTAATGTTAATTCGAATAATGCAGAAAATGATTCAGATGATAATAATGATTATACTACTATAAATAATTCTTACAATAATGTAATTGATAATTATAATGAATCTAATGGAGTAAATACTTATAGTAATAATACTACTAATGCTTCTCAATCTAATGATGATCATAATTGGCGTGCTAGATTTCAATTAACAGAAGAGGATAAAAAACGTAAAAAAATATTTACTATAGCTATGTATGGATTTTATGCTACTTGTTTTATATTAATAGTTGTTGGTGGAATTTATTGGTGGAATAATAAGGAAATATTTTATTTGACTGCAAATGAAGTGTCTATGATTGTTAATGATAAATATCAAATTAACATGTATGGTAAAACAGAACAAAAAAGTTCAGATAGTTACATTTATACTAGTGAGAATCCAGAGATAGTTAAAGTTGATGAAAATGGAAATATTAAATCTATTAGTGAGGGAGAAACTTATGTAACTGTAAAATCAAAATACAGTTCTAAAAAACAAAAATTATTAGTTACAGTCAATGGTGATTCAATTTATTCTGTCGAAGTAGAAAATAATAATGTTACTCTTGATCTTGGAGAGAAAAGAACAATTAAACCAATAGTTAATGGTGATGTCGGTTTTAAAGCTGATTTTATTTGGAAATCAGAGGATAGTAGAGTTGCTTCGGTATCGTCTTTAGGTGAAATTCGTGGTGTTACTCCAGGAACTACTTATATAAATGTTAGTGTACGTGGAACTAAAATATCAACTAGATTTAAAGTTAATGTAACAGGACAAACGGTTTTTACTGATACGGCTACAAGTAATAATAATTCTTCTAATAGTATTATACAGAATCTTCCTATTGTAAATGTTAGTGATGAGGCAAATGATACAGGATATGATATAGAAGATAGTACTTATATAGGGATAGTCAGTGTAGATATTAAAGCTCCAAAAACAGAATTAAAGATAGGTGAGAAGGCAACGTTTGGATATTCTGTATCACCTAACAATGCAACTAACAATAAAGTTATTTGGGATTCAAGTGATAAAAGTGTAGCAACTGTTGATCAAAATGGAAATATTAGTGCTTTACGTTCTGGTACGACAGATATTTCTGTAAAAACTCAAGATGGTAATAAAACTTCTTTTGTTACTATTTTAGTCGTAGGTGGTTTATCATCTAAAAATAGTTTAAGTATGGATAAAAAAAGTACAACTATAAAATTATGGAAGAGTGAAGTTTTGCATACTACAGTTCAATCAAATAGTAATCAAAAAATAGTATGGTCTAGTAGTAATCCAAAAGTTGCAACTGTTGATCAAAATGGTAAAGTAAATGGTCTTAGTATTGGTACAGCAATTATTACTGCACAAAGTGCTGATGGTAAATTGAAGGATACTTGTGTAGTTTATGTAAGTAATTCTAAAATTTTGGTAACTAATATAAAATTAAATAAGACAAGTTTGAATCTTGGAAAAGGTTCTTCGACTAGATTAATAGCAACCCTAGAACCAAAAGATGCTACAGAGCAAAGTGTTACATGGTCAAGTAGTAATTCTAAAGTTGTTACTGTTGATCAAAAAGGTAATATTAAAGCAATAGCTACAGGTAAAGCAATTATAACAGCTACATCAAGTAATGGTTTGAAAGCTCAATGTACTGTTAATGTACCAGTTGTTAAAATTACTAAATTAACTTTAAATAAAAGTAGTGTTCAGATAATAAAAGGAAAAAGTTTCAGTATTAAGACATCAATAACACCTACTAATGCAGCCAATAAAAATTTAAGTTATACATCAAGTAATGATAAAATTGCTAGTGTTGATAAAAATGGTGTTATAACAGCAAAAAATCTTGGTACTGTAACTATAAAGGTAAAATCTCAAGATGGTAGTGGTAAAGTAGCATCAATGAAAGTGGTAGTAGTTCCTAATGGTGGATTAATAAATGTTACTAAGCAAAAATATCAGCCTTATCGAACTAATATAGCTAATTATATTGGTGTGACTTTTTCTAAACATATGCAGAATTTTGCTATTCAAAATGTTGGAAAATCTAATGAAATCATTTATTTATCTGGTGTAACTACAGGGTGTATTACAGCTAATAAGATATCGGCGGCCCAAAAGAAAGATTTAAATAGAACAATTGTTATTAAAATACCTACTAGTCAATTGAAGGTTAATACTAATAAGCGAACAATTATGTGGTTGAAAAATTCTGGTCATGGTCAATCTTTTGATATTGAATCCAATGGAACAATGTGGATTAACGCTAAAGGAAAGGAACCTACTTATAGTGGTGGTAAATGGTGGGGAGGACACACTGGAATTATGCGAATAAATTTTACTGCTAATAGTAGAGATGTCAATTTTCGACCATTTAGAAGTTTCAGTATAAAAGATTCTTCAGGTAGTGCTTACTCTGATTTAGATGTTAGTGTTGATGATGAGAATGATTTATTAGCTTTACGTTCTGGTAGAAATGTTTTTGTATATCGTTTGAGTGATGCTAAAAATGGCAAATTATCATTACTTTATTCTTTTAAAGTTGCTGATTCATCTGGTACTTATCGTCAAGGAAATGATATTTCAAATGGTTATTATTATTTATTGACAGGTTCACCAGGTGGGAAAATGGCTATAACTGCTTATAATATGTTAGGTGAAAAACAATATACCAAGGGCTTTTATATAAAAAATGCTAGTCAAGCTAAAAAGAATAATGAAGAAGCTGAAGGATTAAAAATATATGGTAATAGAATATATATTGGTTTTACTCATAAATATGGTAAAGGTTCCTTATTTGATATTGGATATTTTAAATAAAAATAAAGTGTTAATTGCTTTATTTTTTTCTATAATTATTAAAATGCTTTATTATAATTGTATTTTTTATTTTTGATTACCCTTTAAAAATATAAGAAAGAATGTTATAATTAATATGGAGGATATATATGGAAATAAGCGAACTTATTAATGTGTATACTAATTATTTAAATCGAGTAAATGAATTATGGAGGTCACTTTGACCCAGATAATAAGATTAAACGTATAAAAGAATTAGAAAATAAAATGAATCAAGAATCTTTTTGGACATCTAGTGATAGTTCTTCAATTATTAGTGAATTAAATAATCTTAAAGGTAATTTAGATAAGGTAAAAAAATTAAAGAATAAAATAATTGATAATTTAGAACTTACTAATATTTTAAAAGATGATTATGATGAAGAAGTAAAAAATATATTAGAAAATGATATTGAAACATTGAATCAAGAATTAGAGAATATTAGTATGTTGCTTCTTTTAAATGGCCCATATGATAATTGTGATTGTATATTAGAGATTCATCCAGGTGCTGGTGGAACAGAGTCTTGTGATTGGACTAATATGCTTTATAGAATGTATACAAGATATTGTGAAAGATATAATTATAAAATTGAAGTATATGACTATCAAAGTGGTGATGAAGCTGGTATAAAAAGTGTTTCAATTATTGTTCATGGATTAAATAGTTATGGCTATTTGAAATGTGAAAAAGGAGTTCATAGATTGATTAGAATATCACCTTTTGATTCAAATAGTAGACGTCATACATCTTTTGCATCTGTTGATATTACACCTGTATATAATTCTGACAATGTTAATATTGAAATAAAAGAAAGTGATCTTAGAATTGATGTGTATCGTTCTAGTGGTAAAGGTGGACAAGGTGTTAATACAACTGATAGTGCAGTAAGAATTACCCATTTGCCGACTAAAATTGTTGTTACTTGTCAAAATGAAAGAAGTCAAATTAGAAATAAGGAAATAGCACTTAATGTTTTAAAAAATAAATTGTATCAGTTGGAAATAGAAAAAAGGGAGAAAGAACTTTTAGCATTCAAGGGAGAAAATAGTGATATTAATTTTGGCTCTCAAATTAGAACTTATACTATGCATCCTTACTCATTGGTTAAAGATCATCGAACTAATTATGAAACTAGAAATGTAAATAAAGTATTAGATGGTTATATTGATGAGTTTATTAATGAGTGCTTAAAAAAGGGGATTAGTTAATGAGTGAGAAAATAGATAATAGTTCAATAATAAATATAGTATATAATAAACATAAGCTTAAACGATATGTTACATTTGTGATTGGTATTTTACTAGTTGCTATATCTTATAATATTTTTATTACAAAATGTAATATAGTTTATGGTATGGGTGGCGTTGGATTAATTATGCATAAATTGTTTTCAATTGATGCATCATTAGTTATTTTATTAGGTAATATTGTTTTGATTTTTTTAAACTTATTGTGCTTAGGAAAAGAAAATACTAAAAATACTATATTTGGTTCCTTACTTTATCCTTTGTTTATTAAACTTACTGAACCGCTCAGTTTAATTGATTTAGGAAATATGGAAACAATTCTTATTGCTATTTGTGGCTCTTTAGTTACTGGTTTTGGCTTAGGTCTTGTTTTTAAAGCTGGATATACAACTGGAGGAACAGATATTTTAAATCAGATTGTTAGTAAATATGGAAAAATGTCGGTTGGAAAGGCTATGTATTTTACTGATTCTATTATTATTTTGGCAAGTATTGTTGCCTTTGATTTTCCAACTATTGTTTATTCAATATTAAATTTATATATTGTTGGATTGATTACTGATAAGGTTGTTCTGGGAATATCTGGTTCTAAGGCTTTTTATATTATTACGGAACATGAAACTGAAGTAAAAAAATTTATTATTCAAAATTTATCACATGGTGTGACTATATTGGAAGCACGTGGTGGATATACTGGTAATTTAGAAAAAGTTATCATGTGTATTATTCCGACTAAGGAGTATTATTTATTTAAAGAGGGTATAAAAATGATTGATCAAAATGCTTTCTTTATTGTTACAGATGCTTATGAGGTATCTGGTGGAGTATAGGAGGATGTATGGAATTAATTACGATAAAAAACGCTAGTAAAACATATAAGACAGGAGTTACTGCAATACATGATTTATCTATATCATTTAAAAAAGGGGAATTTGTTTTTATAATAGGCTCAACTGGATGTGGTAAATCAACTTTAATTAAGATGTTATATCGTGAAGAGAAACCAACTAGTGGTCAAATATATATTGGTGGATTAGATGTAGCTAAAATTAATAATAGGAAAGTTTATAAGATTCGAAGAAAATTAGGTGTAGTATTTCAAGATTTTAAATTGTTACCAAAATCAACTGTATATGAAAATGTTGCTTTTGCACTTGAAATATTTGGACTTCCAACTGAAGAGATACATAATAAGGTACTTAAGGTTTTAGATTTGGTTGGTTTAAAAAATAAAGCAAAACAATATCCTAACCAATTATCTGGTGGAGAGCAACAAAGAGTTGCTATAGCACGTGCCATTGTAAATGGACCTAAAATATTAATTTGCGATGAGCCGACTGGAAACCTGGATGAAAAAACAAGTATGGAGATTATGAATGTTCTAGAGGCTATTAATAAGCTTGGTACAACTGTTTTAGTTGTTACACACGATACAGAAATAGTTGATAAGTTAAAAAAACGTGTTGTTGTTTTGGATCAGGGAAGAATATTAAAGGAATATGCGGAAGGAGAGTATAAACATGAAAATATTTAGAATATTAAGTAGAAATATTAGAGACTCTTTTAAAAGCGTTTTCCGAAATTTTTCTTTATCAATTGCTTCAATTTCATGTATTACGATTACTTTAATAGTTGTTGCTATTGCAATGGTTTTATCAGCTAATGTTAATGGTGTAACAAGAAGAATTGAAGGAGACGTAACAATTGTTGTTTTTCTAGATAAAGATATAAGTGAAGCTCGTTTTAAAGCTATTGGTGAAGAAATTCGACAAATTGATAATATAGGAACTAATGAGGATGATGTTGTAGCAAATGACAAAATGGCTATAAGGGAAGAGCTTATGAATTCTTCTGATACCTATAATTCTGTTTTAGAAAAATATGATAGTAGGAGTAAAAATCCATTACAAGATGCATATAATGTAAAGGTTGTTGATATAAAGAAAATTGCTAATACAGCAGCAGCATTAAAAAAAATAGATGGTGTTGATACTGTTAAGTATGGAGAAGGAATGATTGAGAGATTGGTAACAATTTTTGATGTTATTCGTAAAGCTACATATTTAGTTGTGATTGCTTTAGTTATTGTTACAGCATTCTTAATATCGAATACTATCAAGATTACTATTTTTTCTCGTAAAAGAGAAATTGATATAATGCGTTTGGTAGGAGCTTCTAATATTAATATTAAAATTCCATTTATTTTTGAAGGATTATTTTTAGGAATTATCGGTTCTATTATTCCTATATTAGTATTAACTTATGGATATAGTTATTTATATAATTATTTTGATGGAGTATTATTTGGAAGTTTTATTACATTAGTAAAACCTAATCCATTTATATTTGAAATCTCTGGTATATTAGTTTTAATCGGTATGATTGTGGGAATGTTTGGTTCTTGGCGTGCAGTTAGAAAGCATTTAAAGATATAATGGAAAAAATAGTTAAGATTAAAATACCGGTTAATTATGTAAAAACAAAAAATGGTGAGGATACTTTAATTTATAGTACCATAGAGACTTTAGAAAGTAATGTTGCTAAATATGGAGCAGATTGTAAAAGAATTGAAGAAATATTTGCTGATATTAACAATTCTTATGAAATAATAGGAACCAGGATAAGAAAAATAATTGAATTAAGCTCTTCAGAAACTGATTTGTTAAGATTTTTAATGGATAATGAATGGATATTACGCTTCGCCTATAAAAGTGATCTAGACAATTTATTAACTAATCCAAAATTTATTTTGATAAAAGAAAATGTCAAAATACCATATGATGCTTATATATATAAAAATAATGGAATATTATTTACTACAGTAAAACAAGTACCTGTATGGAAGAAACGTAAACTTAATTATCAGTTTTCTATAATTGAATGGTTAGTTACGGATAATCATAATACTTTTGAAGAAAGATTAAATGCTTTAATATTAGGAGACTTAAAATTAGCGAAAGAAATATTAACAAAAAATGAATGGTTATTAATGTTTGTAAATAATGAAGAACGTGTAGAAATTATGGAAAAGTTAAACATTCCAATGACAGTTACCAATAGAACTATTGATTGTGATTACTTAAAAAATTTGAAAAAAAGTAAGATTGTTATTCCAGCTACTTTGAGTTCTAAATATCAAACAATGGAATTAGAATTAAATGAAATACTTTCTACAAATAATTTAGCTGAAACACTAATTAATTATGCATATAATCATTCATTAAATACTTGTATTAAAGATGAAAATTATTTATTACGTGAGAATTTATGGCTTTTAAAACTAGTCGATTCTAATATTAGATATCAAATAATGGAAATACTGAATATTCAAAATAATATTAAAAAAAAGAAATCAATTATTACATTAGTACCTAATTTTGATAGTAATGAATTTAATTTATGCCATTTATCGGTAAGCGTTGATGATTATGATAAGTATCATGAACTTAATGAACAATTATTTATGTTAATTTCAAAAGAAAGTTTTAGTTTACGAGAATTAGAAAACTTTGTTCATAGTAGTCCTCTTACTTTAAAAATATGGCCTTGGTTAAATGATTATGAATTATTATCTAATATGGCTAATGTAAGAAAAAAAATATAAAGGAACTTCATTATTGAAGTTCCTTTGTTATAAATAAAAAGTATCTATTTCTACATTATTATCAACAGAGCTTTCAGAGAAAATATTTTTGATTACTTCCAAAATTTTTTCTTTTTGATAGTCACTTTTCAATATATCAGATATACTTAATACACCAATGATATTATTATTTTCTGTAATTAATAAGCGCTTGATTCTATGTTTTATATATAAATTGAAGGCTTCATCAATTGATTTATTGATATCTATACATACTAAATTAGTGCTCATAATTAATTGTAGATCTTTAGTATCAAGAGCTATCCCTCTAATAACAATATCTCTATCTGTTATTACACCTACTATTTTATTATGATCTGTAATAGGAAGAAAGCCGATATCATTATCTTTCATTAATTTACTAACCATTTCAAGATTGTCATTTATGTCACAAGTAATAAGTTTTTGTTTAAAAGTATTTTTTATTTTCATTTAATCACCAATATTATTATGTACGAATGTGCTAATAATATTTATTAATTGATAATAAAATTAATTATGAAGAAACATAGTAGAAATACAGGAATTATTTTAATATTGATTATTTTTGTTGACATTATATTGGGATTTAAATTGATTAATAAGAAGGTTACACCTCTTTTAATGATTACAGCTAAAGAAGAGAGTAATAAATTAGCAACTATTGTTATTAATGATGCAATCAAGAAACAGGTAGTAGATGGAATGAGTTTTGATAAGTTATTTATTATAACTTATGAAAAAGATGAAATAGCTACTATTGATTTTGATTCTGTAATTGTTAATAAAGTATTGTCTACAATTACAAGTACAATTCAATCTAATCTTAAATACATAGAACAAGGCAATGTAGAATTAATTGAAACTTCGGATAATGTTTTAGCGCATTATGATCAAAAAAAATTAAAAGATGGAATTATTTATGAAATACCTTTAAGTCTAGTATATAATAATCCTTTTCTATCTAACTTAAGTCCTAAGATACCTGTTAAGATTCATTTAATAGGTAGTATAAATAGTAATATTAGAACGGAAGTTACTAATTATGGTATTAATAATGCTTTAATAGAAGTGTATGTTGATGTAGAAGTTAATTTACAAGTTATTTTACCATTTACATCTAATGAAACAATTACTAAGACTAGTGTCCCTTTAGCACTCAAAATGGTAAGAGGTAAAATACCTGAGTATTATGCTAGTGGTACTAATGGCCCGGCTATTAGTGTTCCTATAAATTAATTATTATGATATAATATCAATTAATAATAGAATGTGAGATATATATGAATAAAGAAATAATTGCTAATAATATAAGGTTACTAACAGAGTCCAAATATTATTATGATGTATATAGTAGATTAGTTAATGATAATTATAGTTTAGATTATAAAGAGGAAATTTCAGCACAAATATTTAATACAATATTATTTGTATCACAATTAGTAGATGATGTTGAAATTATAAAAGATATTGTTATAGATATATTAAAACTTCCTGTGTATGATACAGGAGGTATGTTATTAAGTGATCAGTTACATGCAAACATTTATTTAAATATTATAAAAAAATATAATATACAATATAATAGTAATGGTTATAACAAAATGCTTGATAAGTTAAAACATGGGGTTGCTATTCATTTTACGACTTATAAAATAATGGAAAATATTAATAGCGATGGAGTTTTATATGCTCATAATAGCATGTTTGATAAGGAAATAGAAAATAAGATATTATATGCTATTGATTATCAAAGAACACATAGTAAAGATAATGAAAATATGTTTAATTATTTATCTCAAGGATTTGGATTTTCTAAAGGAATTAGTATGGGAGCTCAAACAGTAGCATACTGGATGAATCACACTCCGGAAAGTTTATCTTTTCTTTTTGGTGGCTATGTATATACAAGGGATAAGAAAGCTGCGATGAGGCATGTATGTGATTGTGTATCGCTTTTACCTCAAAATCTAAAAGATGAAATAATAAATATTTTAGATAGCTTATGGGATAAACTAGTTGGTTCTGATAAAAGATTGGGTTGTATTTTAATTAGTCGAGATTCACTAGAATATGAAACATATACTGATTGGAATAATTGCTTAATAGAGTTAAGACCTTATAATGATAGTTTTGATGATTTTTGCTATACAGAAGAAAGTCGTTATCACAAGGATATCTTTAAAGATGGTTTTGAATGTGTAACGGTTCCTTCTATAATGCAATTAGAAGAATATCGTAAAATGGTACCTGTATCTAATGATGAACGAATTAGAAATGACTATGTTGAAGAAATAGATGATAGTGAGTTAGATTTTATTTTTAAATAATTAATATTAATTAAACATGCTATTATGATATAATATATGTTATAAAAGTTAGTTACAAAGGAGTAAAAATATGAATAGAGTTAAATTGGATAATCAAGAATGGGAATTGATTGAAGAATATAAAAATGGCTATGATGAAGAAGTATTGAAAGAAAAATATACTGAATATTTTGAACCTTATGATTATATTATAGGTGATTGGTCATATGGGAAAGTTCGTCTTAAGGGATTTTGTAATAAAATTAATAAACTTTGTAATCGTAATAATGATATTAAGTTTAAAGATGAATATATTAAGAAACTTTGTAGTTATGAATGTAAATATTTTATTCTTCAGAAAGTAAAGGGCAAGTAATCTTACTTGTTTTTTTGATATATTAATGTTATAATTAATCCGTATAGTAGGTGATAAAATGGAAAGAGAAGTAATTCGTGTTATCGATAGCGATGGAACACAATTAGATGTTGAATTAATTTCTATTTTAGAAAAAGACAAAGCAAAATATTTAATTTATACTAAAGGGGAAAAACAAAAAAGTGGTAATTTAATTTTATATATTGCTAGATTAAGAGTAAAAGAGGGAAAATATTATTTGGAAAATATTTTAAGTGATGAAGAATGGAAGAAGGTAAAATCATTACTTAGTAGTATTATTGATGAATAATTAGGAGAGTGTGATTATGCAAGGATATAATGATCCGATTGTTACTTATGATGAAATAGTTGATGCATTGAAATCTATTATTGAATGTTCACTAAATAGTAATTATATCGATGACTTCAATTATTTGAATATTAGATATGAATCTGGAACTAAAACAAAGGTTGATAGTGTTGAAGAAAAAGCTTTGTATAATGCTATTAAATCTTTAGAGCGAACTCTTGATTCATCAAGTAAAATTATTAGAAATGGATTAGAGCGAGAACTAATTGATTATGAAAAGAATATTTTAAAAATTAATTGTGATTATGTAATTGGGCAGGAAAAAAGAAGATTATCAGCTCAACAACATTTTGTGAAGAAATTAAAGGAAAATTCTTTGAAAATGGATGTTTTATATCATGCTCCACAGTATGAGGAGAATGAAGATATAGTTGCTTTAGATAGTCTTAAAAATATTGATACAAATAAAATATTTAGTGAGTTTGAAAAAAATGCCATTATTAATTTTCCAGATTTTTTTAAGGAAGAATTAGCCATAGCTAATGAAAATGATGATGACACTACTGATTTATTTGATAATATGGATTCAAATTTAAATGTTACAGAAGATTATAATGTAGAAGAAATAGAGTCAAAGAAGAAAGATAGGGAACATTTAATTAGAGTTGCGTTAAAAAAAGCTCGTGAATTAGGTAATGAATATTTAATAGAAAGATTAGAGCAACAACTAGAGGAAGAGTTAGAAAAATAAGTTTTATTAATAAAATATATAAGATAGGAGATAAGTATGAGTAGTTCGGGAACGATGGATCATAAATGTCAAAATTGTGGTGCAACATTAAAATTTAATCCGCATGGTCAAAATTGGGTTTGTGAATATTGTAAAAGTGAATTTAATAAAGAACAAATAGATGCTTATGAAACTTCTAAAGGAGTGGAAAAGTTAACTAATGAAACAGAAGCAGTTAAATTAGAAAAAGATTTAAATGGAATGGATATTTATTCGTGTCCAAACTGTGGGGCTCAGATTGTCGCTGATGAAAATACATCAGCAACATTTTGTGTATACTGTAAAAGTACTGCAATTTTAAAAAATAAATTAGTAGGAAAATTTAATCCAACTGAAGTAATTCCATTTTACAAAACAAGAGAAGATGCTATTGAAGCATTTAAAAAATTAGGTAAAGGTAAACCATTAATGCCTAAAGAATTTAGTAGTAATAAAAATATTCAAGAAATGCGAGGTGTTTATATTCCATTTTGGCTATATGATTATAGTGTTAATGGTAATATTGTAGCGGATGCAAAAAGGGTACGTTCTTGGACATCTGGTAGTTATAGATATACTAAAACAGATACATATCGTATTGATAGAGCAGGAAGTATGAATTTTTATAGAGTTCCTGTTGATGGTTCAACTCATTTTGAAGATAATATTATGAGTTCTATAGAACCATTTGATTATAGTGGATTAGTTGAGTTTAGTCCTTCTTATTTATCAGGCTTTTTAGCAGAAAAATATGATGTTGATTCTAATGCTGCCAGTACAATAGCTTTAAATCGTGCAAAGAATTCTACAACGGATGTATTAAGAAATGATGTAATAGGTTATTCTAGTGTAGTTGTTACTAATGCTAATCATAATGTTAATTTGAATAGATCAGAGTATGTATTGTTGCCTGTATGGTTATTGAATATTAAATATGAAGGTAAATTATATACTTTTGCTATGAATGGACAGACTGGTAAATTAATAGGTAATATTCCAATTGATAAGAAAAAAGCAGTTTTATATTGGATTTTAGGTTTTGTTATAATAATGGTTATATTAACTATTATTTGGTTTATATAGGAGGTAGTATATGAAAAGATTTTTTTATGTTTTTTTAACTCTTATAGTTACCTTCTTATCTTTTACGGTTTGTACTACCAATAGTTTTGCCGTTGAAAGTGTTAGTGATACTTCAGTAAAAATTTATGATTATGGTAATTTATTAACTGATACTGAAGAAACGTATTTAAAAGGTTTAGTAAATAATTATATTAGTAAATATAATTATGATATGGTTATAGTTACTAAAAGCAATTATAGTGCAACCGATACTGCAATGATGAATTATGCTGATGATTTTTATGACTATAACAACTTTGGTATAGGAAATACTAAAGATGGAATTTTATTATTTTTAAATGTAGATAGTTTAGGTCCAGTAGTATGGATATCTACAACAGGTAATGCTATTTTAATGTATGATGATGCTCGTATAAGTTCTTTAAAGTCTGCTATGAGTTCAGTTAAGAACAATGGTAATAGTGCGATAGTTGAAGCATTCATTAATAAAGCTAGTGATTATGCTGAAGCAGGAATACCTTCAAGTAATAAACATGCTTATATAGATGAGAATGGAGATTATCAAATAAAGAAGACATATCCTGTTTCCCGTAATATTATTATTTCAGTAGTTGGTTCAACTATTATATTACTTATTATGATATTTAAAAATAAAATGGTAAAAAAAGCTACAACAGCAACTGAATATTTAGATAAAAAATCTATTAATATATATAATCGTAGAGATAACTTTATAAACACTTACACTTCACGTACTAAAATTGAAACTAGTAGTGGTGGAGGAGGAGGTTCTTCAACACATAGAGGATCTAGTGGTACATCCCATGGTGGAGGAGGAGGAAGACTCTAACTAAAAAGATAGTGATAATTAATTATCACTATCTTCTTTTTTATCCTGATTAAAAATTATAGTTGAATATTGATATTCTAATTTGTCATTTTGCTTTAAATTAATAATATTACTTATACGATTTTCAATATTTAAATATTTATCATTATATTTAGTTATTAAAGGAATATTTATCTTCTTTTTTATTTTATTTAAATATTGTTGACCTTTTTTATTAAAACCTAAAATATGTATGTACTCTATTTTAGTATTTTTAATAGCTTCTTCTTTTGTAAATGACATTAATATATGAGTAAACATTCTTTTCAATTTATTATAAGTATAGTTTTTGGATTTAGTATTTAGTATTAGTTCTTCTAAACTATTAGATTGTAAAATATATTTTTTTATTCTCGGTATGATATTCTTATCAACTGTTTGATATTTATCTAGATTATTGATTTCTGAAATTATTTTATATTTTAAATATGGATAATAATCTTCGGTATATCTTAAATTATGTAGATATTTTAAAGTATATTTTGGAACTTGATTTGATATATCTTCGTTATTATATAAAGCATGTCTAATGCTAGTAGCGCTACTTATATAATTATTTAAAGATAAATCATTATAATTATTAGTTCTTTTAATACATATTGGTTCAATATTATAATTATTAGTTATAATTTCTCTAATATAACCAATTGCTAATATATCATTAGGTTCTTTAACATCTATTAAAGTTATATCTTTTAAAGCTTTAGAAAGTGCTGTTGGATAGTTATATCCTTCTTTTAAATAATTTTTAATAGCTATATTATACTCTTTATTATTTAATTGAGTTTTAGCTATTTTTGTTAAATCATTTATATTATTACATTCTGAACCGAAAATTACTTTATCTACTTTCAAATGATTTAAAATCGACATACCGCCATAACAAAAAATATCAGCTGATTGACTAGAAAAAGTAAAAGGAAGTTCAACAACTAAATCTATACCATAATGTAGCGCTATAAGTGTTTTGTCCCATTTGTTAATAATACTTAAATCACCACGTTCTGTTATATTACCCGACATAACTAAGATAATAAGAGAATTTGGGTACATTTCTTTTATTTTATTTAAATGATATAAATGCCCATTATGAAAAGGGTTATATTCACAAATAATACCAATAATATCCATAATATCACCACCTATATAGTAGCACATTTTCCTCAAATAAAATAGGTAGACTTGATTTTTTTCTTATAAACTATTATAATGTTCTAGTCAGGTGATAATATGGTTTTTGATTTATTACGATTAAAAAATGGTATCGATAAAAAAATTGTTATTAATGAAAATTATAGTTTTAGTGAGGATGAACTAAAGAATTCTGGTATTTTAAAATTGGACGATGTTTCTATTAATGGTGAAATTACTTTGAATTCATTGCGAGAAATATATATTTCTTTAGAAGTCAAAGGTACGATGATTCTTCCTTGCGCTATTACATTGAAGCCTGTTGATTATCCTTTTAATATTATAATAGATGGTGATTTATCAGAAATTCAAGAAGAACTTGGAGAAAATACTAAAAAATGCATAAATAGTATTGATATTTTACCAATAATATGGGAAAATATATTAATGGAAATTCCTATGCGAGTTGTAGCTCCAGATGCTGAAATTACTAATATGAGTGGTGATGGTTGGAGATTTATTACTGAAGAGGAAGATAATGTTAATTCGGAATTATCCAAATTAGAAGACTTATTAAAGACAAGTGAGGTGAGATAAATGGCAGTACCATTTAGAAAAGTTAGTAACACTAGAGGTAGGAAAAGAAGAACACACTACAAGATTAGTGAAAATGGAACAACTAAATGTCCAAAGTGTGGTGAAGAAATTAGACCACATAGAGTATGTTTAAATTGTGGAACATATAAAGGAAAAGAAGTTATAAAAAAAGAAGAAGAAAAATAATTTATTTTTCTTTTTTTATTAGTTACTTTTAAATAATTATGATATAATTACTTATAGTAGGTGATTATATGAAAGCCAGTCGTAATAGATTAACTCCTTTTTTAGTTATAATTCTTATAATTTTGATTTGGATTTTAGTATCTTTAATATTATATAAATTAATGCGTAATGGATCATTTAGTAGTGTAAAACGTTTAAAATTGGATGATGATCTAGTACAAGAGTTATATTCATATATTACTGATGAAGATATAATTATTTATGCTAATAAAGAGTATCAATTAGATAATTTACCAGATACTTATATATTCAGTAAAGCGACTAGATTTATGACAATTGAGGATGTAGTGTTGACAAATAATAATCAATTCAAAATATCATATGAATCTTTAGATAGCGCTATTAAAACTGCTTTTGGCCCAGATATAAAATATGATTTAAGTAAATTAAATTCAGAAATAAAAACTGATTTTGAATTAAATGATCATAAACTATTATTTAATGTTAAATATGATAATGTTAGTAATAGTTATATTGGAACTTATACAGAAATAGTAACATCCGATTCAGTATTAGTTCATCATGAATTAATTATGGCTACTAAAAATGATACAGTAAATTTAAAAGTTGGATATTTATTCTATAAACAGGGAGATAAATATGAAATATGTGATGATTATACTTGTCAAAAAATAGTTAAAGAAGTAGATAATTTAGATAATTATGAATATGATAAATTCATAACAGTATCACTAAAAAAGGCTAGTGATGAGGTATATTATTATAGTAGTAATAGTTGACAATTATTAAGTATATGATATAATTATGTTATATTTAGCAACGAAATAGTAGTTTTATAATTAGTAATTAGAGATTTCATGGTTGGTGAAAATGAAACAATATTATAAAATGAAATACCTGTTAAATCGGTTACGCGTTATAGTATCAAGTGCATAATAGTATTATGAAATAGGGTGGTACCACGCTTAAGCGTCCCTATAGCATAATACTTTTTTATATATTAGGAGGTTTATGATAAAAAAAATTATTTTTGATGTAGATGATACTTTAATCATGAATGATAAAAATTCTATTAAGGATTATCAAAAAGTATTAAGAAAATATGGAAGTTCTGATTCTAATGAGGATGCTTTTGAATTATATAAATGTATTGGTAATTATGAAATTAGTACTCATCATTTTCAAAAAGATACATTATTAGAATTTATTAATAATTATTTTAATAAAAACTATCCATTAGAATTTATTGATGATATTATAGATATTGTTTCATCTTGGACTCATAAAGCATCGCCAGAGTTGATAGATGCTTTAGATTACTTGAGTAATAAATATGAATTAGATATTTTGACTAACTGGTTTATTGAATCACAAATTAAAAGGTTAGAAAGAGCGAAAATTAAAGATTATTTTACAGAATTTATTGGCTCTGACAAATTTGTTAAACCATCTAAAGAATCTTTTGAATATTTCTTTAAAGATTGTAATCCTAATGAATGCATGGTAATTGGAGATAGATTTGATATTGATATAGAAACACCATTAAAATTAGGAATGAATGCTATCTTATATGATGTTAAAAATAAATATAAAGAATTTAATTGCGTTAAAATTAGTAATTGGAATGAAATTAAAAATATATTGTAGGAGGAATTATGGAATTAAATAAATATATTGATCATACAAATTTAAAAAATACTGCGACTTTAAAAGATATAGAAACACTATGTAATGAGGCTTTAAAATATCATTTTGCTAGTGTATGTGTATATCCATACTATGTACCACTAGTATCTAAATTACTTAAAGGGAGTAATGTTGAAGTATGTACTGTTATTGGTTTTCCTATGGGAATGAATACTAAAGAAACAAAAGTATTTGAAGCAATAAATGCTGTTGAATCTGGAGCTACTGAAATTGATATGGTTATCAATATAGGTGCTTTAAAAAATAAAGATTATAAATATATTAAAGAAGAAATAGAAGAAATTAGAGATGCTATTGATGGTAAGACTTTAAAAGTAATTATTGAAACATGTTTACTTACTGAAAAAGAAATAATTAAAATGACTGAAATATGTAATGAAACATTTGTTAATTTTGTTAAAACATCAACAGGATTTAGCGAATATGGAGCTAGAGTTCAAGATGTTGAGTTAATTAATGAACATAAGGGTGAAGTATTAGAAATTAAAGCTAGTGGGGGAATTAGAGATATTGATACTGCTGAAGCTATGATTAAAGCAGGTGCTACAAGAATTGGTACTAGTAATGGTGTTAAGATTATGAATCCTAATATTTTAGAAGAAGAAAAAGAATGCTGTAATCATAAACATAATAATGAAGATAAATGTTGCCATCATAATGATGAACATGAGTGTTGTCATGGCAAAAATGATAAGTGTAACAAGCATAAATAGAAGGAGAATAATATGAATTTATATGAGGATTTAAAATGGAGAGGATTAATTAAAGACGTTAGTAGTCCTGAATTAGAAAAAAAATTAAATGAAGAAAAATTAACTTTCTATATAGGAACAGATCCAACAGCAGATTCAATGCATATAGGACACTTTTCATCTTTTTTAATTGCTACTAGATTAGCTAAATATGGACATAAACCTATATTATTAATAGGGGGAGCAACAGGACTAATTGGGGATCCTAAACCTAGTAATGAAAGACAAATGATTACTAAAGAAGCAGTTGAAAAAAATGTTATTGGTTTAACACGACAAGCTAAAGAAATATTTGGTTTTGATGTTGTTAATAATTATGATTGGATAAAAGATATTAATACTATTGATTTTTTACGTGATTATGGAAAATATATAAATGTAAATTATATGTTAGATAAAGATATAATTAATCGTAGATTAGAAACAGGAATTACTTTCTGTGAATTTGCTTATACAATATTACAAGGATTAGATTTTGTACATTTAAACGAAACTAAAGGTGTAACTTTACAAGTAGCAGGATCTGATCAATGGGGAAATATTACTACTGGAATTGAACTTGCTCGTAAGAAGAATAATGTTGAATTATATGGAATGACTATGCCTCTTGTATTGGATGCTAATGGGGTTAAATTTGGTAAAACAGAAGGTAATGCATTGTGGTTAGATAAAGATAAAACATCTTCTTATGAATTGTATCAATATTTAATAAACACTGATGATGCATGTGTTATAGACTATTTAAAAAAATTAACATTTCTAACTAGAGAAGAAATAGAAGATATTGAAGTTAGACATAATGAAAAGCCAGAGCAACGTATAGCACAAAAAAAACTTGCAGAGGAAGTTATTACTTTTTTACATGGTAGTGAAGAATTTGCTAAAGCAACACGTATAAGCGAAGCTTTGTTTAACGGTTCTATAGCAAAATTAAGTATTGAAGAAATTGAAGACGGTTTAAAAGATGTTCCTTCTTTTATAGTTAATAATTCTACTTTACTAGATACATTAGTAAATAATAAAATAGCTAGTAGTCGAAGAGAAGCTCGTGAATTTCTAAAGAATGGTTCTATAACTATAAATGGTGAAAAAGTAAGTGATGAAAATTTAATTATAGATACTAAACTTTCCATTGGTGGAAAAGTTATCATTATTAGAAAAGGAAAAAAGAAATATTATTTAGGTATTATAAAATAAAATTCTAATTATAAAAATTAGAGTTTTTTTATTCTCTTTTTGTCGATAATTGTGTTATACTTATAATAGGGTGAGTATATGGATAATTTGGTTGAAGAACAACGAGATTTAGTAAATCAATCAATATTTGAAGCCAGTAATAGATTAACTCATGATCATGAATTAAGTTGTTTCACGAAAGAGGAACTTAAAAGAAAAATTGAAATTGACTATTATAATGAATTAATAAAATTATTTATAGAAAAACAAAAAAATGCTAATAATATTATTAGTAAGCAAATTAAAATATATATTAGCAATAAAAATAAAATTATAAATAATAGGTTACAGAGAATGCTAGAGAAAAAAAAGAGAATTTTAAATCGTTCAGAAGAAGATTGGAATTTAGTTGAAGAACAATATCGTAATGAAGAATTAGAACATATTAAAATTCTACTATCATTTAAACCTAGTAATAGTATAATACAAATAAAAAGGGCTTGTTATAATGATATTCGTTTAATAAGAAATTATATTAGAACAATTATTTTTAATGGTGATAATCTTCATGATGATAATATGATTAGTAAATATCGCAATTTAGAGTTTAAATTAAATACTAATGAAAATTATATTGTAATTGAAACAATTGAATATGACAATGATATTTATGGATATATTGTAAATAAACATAATTATTTTGATCAACTTATTATAAAGATAACAAATAATAAAACATTTAGTATTGATATAATTTATGATACTGATTTAAAAGAAATTTTATTACAGAAATTTATAGATAAAAAAATAAAGTAAATATTGAAATATAGGGAGTAAAATATGAATAATGGAGAGAATTTTAATATAGAAAATAAATTTGTTAATTATGATTCAAACAATAAAGAAAAGAAAAAATCTAAAAAATTTATAATTATAATATTACTTATTTTATTATTAGGTATAGCAGGATATTTGTTCTATGTTAATAAAGTAGAAAAAGAATCAAATAAAAAAAATAATGATAATTATGAAGAATATGATCCTAATTATAAAATAGAAGAAAGTAATAGTAATATAACATCAAATATAACATCTAATACTACATCAAATATTGAATCTAATATAAGTTCAAATATAACATCAAATATTGAGTCTAATATAACTTCAAATATAATATCAAATGTAACTTCTAATGTAGTTAAATCCAATTCTAATAAAACTAGTAATACACAACCTAAAGTATCAGTTAATGGTGTAAAACTTAGTTCTACAAAATTAACTATGACAGTAGGAGATACAAAAAGTATAAGTGCAACTGTAACACCAAGCAATGCTACTAATAAAGGTGTAACATGGACAAGTAGTAATACTAGTGTAGCAACTGTTAGTAGTAATGGTAAAATAACTGCTAAGAAAGCAGGAACAGCAAAAATAACAGTTAAAACAAAAGATGGTAGTAAAACAGCTTCTTGTACAGTTGAGGTAAAGCATGTAAAAGTTACTGGTAATGTAATTAGTTATGCTGATATTTATGAAGGAACAAGTTCTCAACTTAAGGTTACATTAATTCCTAATAGTGCTATGTATCAAAAGATAACTTATCAGAGTTCTAATACAAATGTTGTTTCAATTAATCAATCAGGTTTAATGTATGGTAAATCTGTTGGAACAGCTACGATTACAATAAAAACAGAAAGTGGATATCAAACATCGGCAAACGTAAAAGTTCTTGAAAATCCTAAAAATTATAATATAGTATTGGCTTATAATGGTACATATTATGTTATGTATGTTAATAAAAATGGAGTTAGATTTACAAACTTTAAATCGATTGAATATAATGGTTTAATATATGCAATACAAGCATGTAATAATGTTGCTAATTATAAAGTTGATAAAAGCAAAACTACTGCAACGTTAGTTTTAACTGATGGAACTAAGCTTTCTAATGTTAGTGTAACTTATAAGTAGTTATTTATGAAATATTTAGAGGTGATATTGTGAATGATGAAAATAATTTTAATATAGAAAATAAATTTATTAATTATGGTTTAAATAATAAAAAAGAAAAGAAAAAATCGAAGAAGGTTATTATTATAATAATCTTCCTTCTTTTGCTATTAGGTATAGCAGGATATTTATTCTATATTAATAAAATAGAAAAAGAATCAAATAAAAAAAGTAAGGATAATTATGAAGAATATGATCCTAATTTTGAGATAGAAGAAAGTAATAGTAATGTTGCATCTAATATTGAATCCAATGTTACATCAAATGTAACCTCAGATATAACATCAAATATTACTTCTAATCTCAACATAACTTCTAATGTTATTACATCTAATTCTAATAAAACTAGTAATACGCCATCAAAAGTAGCTGTATCTAGTATAAGTTTTTCTTCTAGTACAACAGGTATAAATGTTGGTGGAAGTAAAAAACTTAGTGTTATAATTAAACCTACGAATGCAACCAATAAAGGTGTAACATGGTCTAGTAGTAATTCTAGTATTGTATCAGTTGATCAAAATGGGAAGATAACAGGTAAAAAAGTTGGAAGTGCTACTATAACAGCAACTGCTAAAGATGGTGGTAAAAAAGCTATTTGCAAAGTAACAGTAACTGCTAATACAGTAGTTGTTCAAAGTATAAAATTGAATGTTTCTACTTTAAATATGGGAAAAGGTGGTGTAGCAATACTATCAGCAACTATTACACCTAATAATGCAACTAATCAAGCTGTTACTTGGTCAAGTAGTAATAGTAATATTGTATCAGTAGACCAAAATGGTAATATAAAAGGTGTTGGGGTTGGAACAGCTACAATTACTGCTAAAACAAAAGATGGAAATAAAACCGCAAGTGCTCAAATAACAGTTATTGGTCCTGCTGTATCTAGTATATCTATTTCTTCTTCGAAAAGTACCATATATGTTGGTGAATGGTTAAATAACAGTATTGTATACTATCCAACTGATGCTTCAGGTAAATCAGTTACATGGAAAAGTAATTATACGGGTATAGCAACTATTAATTCCGTTGGAACTGTACATGGTATAGCAGAAGGGGATGTAAAAATAACAGCTACAACGCCTAATGGTAAAGTGGCACAAAAAAATATTTATGTCAGAGAAAATCCTGCTAATTTTGAAATTGTTTGGTCTCCACTTTATAGTAGTTGTAACTCTTATGGATGTTATCCCACAGCTTATCAACCACGTGTATATAAAAATGGAAGTCAATATAGTTTTAATAGTATTTATTATAATGGTAAAACTTATTATTCTTATTCTACACCTTCACCATCAGAAATAAATAAAAGTATAACTACAGCTAGAGTTACTACACCTAAAGGAAATTATTTATATAGTGTTAAGGTAACTTATAAATAGAAAAATAAAAGATATATTCGTTTGAATATATCTTTTAACTTTATTATCTGTTGTAGAATTCAACTATTAATGATTCATTAATATCAGCATTCAATTCACTTCTTTGTGGGTATCTTACATAAGTACCAGTCATTTTGTTTTCATCAAAAGTAACAAAGTCTACACGTTTTGATAATGACTCTAAAGAAGCTTTAATAATTTTTAGTTCTTTGTCAGATTCTTTTACAGCAATTACATCGCCTGGTTTACAAGTATATGATGGAATATCAACCTTTTTACCATTTACAGTAATATGTCCATGATTAACTAATTGTCTAGCACCTTTACGAGTTGTAGATAAACCTAAACGATAAGTTAAATTATCTAATCTACTTTCAAGAAGTACTAATAAGTTTTCACCATGTACACCTTTCATCTTTCCAGCTCTTTGGAAAACCTTCTTAAATTGCTTTTCATTTAATCCATACATAAATCTAACTTTTTGTTTTTCTTGTAATTGAACACCATAATCTGATAATTTTTTACCACGTTTATTTCCATGTTGACCAGGAATATAAGGCTTCTTAGCTAATTCTTTACCATTTTCTAAGCAAGAAAAACCTAGACGACGTGATACTTTATAATCTGAACCAGTATATCTTGACATCTTCATTCTCCTTTCATGTCTGATGAATGAAGCAATCTTCTCGATATATAGGGTGTTTAACTTAAATATAGTCACCATGCAGCTAGGTTACAAATAACCCCTAAGGTAATAAACACATTATATATCTTAAGAAAGCGCTGCTCACTTCATCGCAGTTATAATTATATTATCTTCTTCATCATATGTCAAGTTAAATAAATATTTATAATGAAAAAAAGTTATATAATTGGTCGAAAATTATTAATTTTTATGATATACTTAATAATAGGTGATAGTATGGGTAATAAAACATTGGTTATTATAACATTTACTATTTTAACAATTGTCTTTATTATTGGACTTATATGCTTTATTCGAAGTCGTAAAACGAAACGTATAAAAAAAGCTTTGAGTGATTTAGAAATAGAAAAAAATAAAATTGATTCTTCTCCAATTATCCCTGAATTAGCTAAGATTGAAGCTTTTTTAAATAATGAAAAATTGGAAATTATGTATAATGAATGGACAATGCGTCTTCAAAAAATTAAAGATGTCCAAGTGCCTAAATTAACAGATATGATTTTGGAAACAGAATATTCTTTAGCTCAAAAAGATTATAAAAGTACAATTTATAAGATTGCTAAATTAGAGATGGAATTATATAAAGTTAGGACTAATTCAGAATTTTTATTAGGTGAAATAAAAGAAATTACATATAGCGAAGAACGAAGTAGGGTTATTATTACAGAATTGAAAGTTAAGTTTAGAGAATTACATCAAAAATTTCAAGATACGAAATCTGAATTTGGTTCAATAACAGATATAGTCCAAAAACAATTTGAAACTATATCTAAACATTTTGAAGAATTTGAAACAATAATGGATAATAAAGAATATACTGAAGTAAATGGAATACTAAAAGTTATTGATGATTTGTTAAAACATATGGAAATTGTCATTGATGAAGTACCATCAATTATTCTTCTTGGTACTAATGTTTTACCAAAGAAAATTAATGAAATAGAAGAAACGTATAGACAAATGCTTAAAGCTAATTATCCATTAGACTATTTGAATGTTGAATATAATATAGACGAAGCTAATAAAAAGATTAATGATATTATTATTCGAACACAAAATTTAAATTTAGAAGATAGTTTATTTGAATTAAAAGTGCTACTGGATTATTTTGAATCTTTATTTAGTGATTTTGAAAAAGAAAAAAGTGCTAGAGCTGTATATGCAGAAACAAATAATAATTTTAAAAATAAACTACGTAAAATAAATGAAATAGTAGATGATATTTTTTCTCAACTTGAAGATTTAAAGAACGTATATAATTTAACAGAAGATAGTATTAATGTCTTGAGTGATATTAATGATAAATTACAATTTATAAATGATGATTATAAGAATCTATTAGAACATATGATGCAAAATAATTTTGCTTATTCTAAAATGTTAAGTGAATTAGAAACATTAATGTCTCGATTAGCAACACTTGAAGACAATTTGGATGCAACCCTTGATACTTTAGGTAATATGCGTGAAGATGAAGTTCGTGCTAGACAACAATTAGAAGAGATAAAAGTTATTTTAAAAGATGCTAAATTAAAAATTAGAGAATATAATTTACCTGTTATTCCACAAAGTTATTATGTTGAACTTAGTGAAGCTAGTAGTGCTATTAGAGAAATTGTTAAAGAATTAGAAAAAAAGCCCATCACAATAAGCATTTTAAATACGAGGGTAGATACAGCTAGAGATTTGGTTTTAAAATTGTATTCAAAAACACGAGAAATATTAAAATCTGCGATTTTAGCTGAAACGATTTTAGTTTATGGAAACCGTTATCGTAGTAGTTTTGATGGCCTTAGTAATAAGCTCAACTTGTCGGAACAATTATTTTTAAAGGGTGAATATCAAAAATCTTTAGAGTTAACTGCTAATTTATTAAATAAAATTGAACCAGGAATATATAAGAAATTATTATCTATTTATGAAGAAAAGAAAGAGGAGAATTAAATGGATACTACAAATTTAAAAGAAGAAGAATACATAGACGAAGATTATCAACCTATAGCGGTCAATGAAAATGAAACAAATTTAGTAACAAAGTTAAATTCACCATTAAATCTAATTTTAATTGGTTTAATTATAGTAGTTATTATTTCTATTATATTGGTTTTAATTTTTCTATAAAGAAAGTCTTTGAGTCAATTTAAAGGCTTTTTTATTGCACTTTTTTATTTTAAAAGATTATAATAAGAATGAAATAAATTAAATTTATTTTTTTGAAAATTAATTTATTTATATTTAACTCTCTGTTTATAAGGGGTAAAGTATCTTTTGCTTTTAATTTGCCAATAGTCAGTTTTTATGCTAAAATAGAAATCGCTGTCTGTTAATTGGAGGGATTTATGATTTCGAAGCGGAAGAGAAATACAATATTGATTTATTGTATGGCATCGGTGATAATGCTTTGTTGCTTTGTTTCTAATGTTACAGTAGTTACAACAGAATTAAAAACGAATACTAAAAAGATTGTAGCAGATAATAATTATGTTGAAACTAATGAAGTATCATATGGATTGGTGGCAATTGAAGCATCATCTGCAATAGAAGATAATAAAGATGCACAAAAAGTGACAGAAAAAAAAGAAGAAGAGAAAAAAGAGGAGAAAACTGAGGAGTCTTCAAAAAAGACTAGTGAAAATAAAAATACAAGTAGTACTAGTAATAAAGTTAAGACAGCACAGGCTAATAAAACGACAACGTCTAATAAAAGTAATTCAGCAAAGAAAGCAACATCAAATAAGACGACATCAAATAAAACAACATCGAATAAAACAACAACGGCCAAAAAGTCAACTACAAGTACTACAAATAAAACTACTAATGTTTCAAGTAATAAAAAATTAGGTACTCAAATTGCAAGCTATGCTAAACAATTTGTTGGAAATCCTTATGTACACGGTGGAACTAGTTTGACTAAAGGTGCTGACTGTAGTGGATTTACTCAAAGCGTATTTAAACACTTTGATATTAAATTGCCAAGAACAGCAAGTTCACAAGCAAAAGTTGGTAAAAAAGTATCATTTAGTGAATTAGAGCCTGGTGATTTAGTTTTTTATAGTAATGGTGGTAGTAGAATATCTCATGTGGCAATTTATATTGGAAATGGTAAAATTGTACATGCTCAAACACCTCGTTTAGGTATTGGTATTACTACTTATAAAATAATGACTAGAGTAACAGCGCGTCGTGTTGTATAATGAAAAAATATTATACTATAAATTACTTTTGAAAGTAGTTTAAAAAACTGATATTTAGAAATATTTCTGACTATCAGTTTTTTTGTTAATTTTAAGATTACTATATATAAAAAAATAATTATTAAAATTAATGGACTTTATATTCAACATTGATTTCAATGTGTTAATAAAAATAGGAGGTAAATTACATGGAGAAGAAGGGAAATATTTTAACTATTTTACTTGTTATTATTGTGGTAGTTTTAGTTGCTTATATAGTAGTAGATAAGTTAAATAGTAAAAAAACAGAAGAAAAGACAGAAGAGAAAACTGAGGAAAAAGTTGAAGAAAATAAAGAAGAACCAGTAAAGAGTGAAGAAGAAAAAGATATAACTAATGAAGCAAATAAGAAGTCATATAAAAAATTAATTGATATGCTTGAGGTTTCTCAATTAAAAGATGGAAGTTCAAATGAAAGTATATTTGTTTCTGATTTGTATTTAAAAGATGAAGTTAAATCTGAAAATTTAAGTGATGTATCTGCTAAAGAGGTTGTAGAAGCTGTAAAAAATCTTTATGGTGGTGAAGTAAGTAAATATACTGATGTTGTTGGAGGATGCCCATCTTATAAATACAATAAAAAAACTGATGAATATGAACAATATGTAGGATGTGGTTTTGGACCTGGATCAGAAACTACTAGTATGATTTATAAGATTACAGAAAAAGATAATAACTCATATGTTTATGTTGCTGTTTCTTATTCAGAATATGAGGAAGATGGAAAAACAACTATTTATACTGGTGTTGATAAAAAGAATAAATATACAAAAGCAGTTAAAGATGGAGAAGATATTATAAATTCATCTAACTATAATGAGTTTTCAAAATATAAATATACATTTACAAAAAATAATGATGGATATAATCAGTTTGTAAAAATAGAAAAATTAAAATAAAAAGTAGTCAATCTACTTTTTTTTTGCTATAATTCATAAAGAGGTGTCATTATGAAAAAGATGATTTTAATAAAATATGGTGAATTAACAACCAAAAAGGGTAATCGTAATCTTTTTATTAAACTATTGGTTAAAAATATACAATCAATATTAAAAAATATTGACTATAAAATTAAATATGATCGTGTCCGTATGTATATTGAAGCAAATGATATTGATTTAGTTATAAATAAATTAAAAAATGTCTTTGGAATTCATAGTATTGTAAAGTGTTTTAAAGTTAATACTAATATTGATGATGTTCAAAATGCATTAATAACGATTTTAAATGATATTTCTTTTGAAACTTTTAAAGTTGAAACTAATAGGGCTGATAAGTCATTTTCTATTCCTAGCATGGAATTTAGTCGAATGATAGGTGGCTTTATTTTAAAAAACTTTGACTGTAAAGTAGATGTTCATAATCCTGATTTATTATTAAAGATAGAAATTAGAACTGAGGGTATTTATATTTATTCTAATGAAATACCTGGTATTGGTGGTTATCCAGTAGGGGTTCAAGGAACTGGATTATTAATGCTAAGTGGTGGTATTGATTCCCCAGTTGCTGGTTATTTATCTTTAAAAAGAGGTGTTGATTTAGAGTGCCTATATTTTGAATCACCTCCACATACAAGTTTAGAAGCTAAAAATAAAGTTATTAAGTTAGCATCTATTATTAATCAATACTCTGGAAATATAAAAGTAAATGTTGTTCCTTTTACTAAATTACAAGAGGCCATTTATAAGTATGTGCCTGAAAGTTATGTTATTACTATTATGCGTCGTATGATGTATAGAATTGCAACAGAACTTGTTAGAAAGAAACATTTAAAAGTTATTATTAATGGAGAAAGTGTTGGACAAGTTGCTAGTCAAACTTTATCTAGTATGGTAGTTATTAATAGTGTTACTAATTTACCAATTATAAGACCAGTAGCATGTTTAGATAAGTTAGAAATAATTGATATAGCAAATAAAATTGGAACATATGAAACAAGTATTTTACCATATGAAGATTGTTGTACTATCTTTTTACCTAAACATCCAGTTATAAACCCAGTATTAGAAAAATGTTTAGAATATGAAAGCTTATTTGATTATCAAACTTTAATTACAGAATGTATTAATAATATTGAAACTATAACTAATTTAGAAGAAGAAAAATCAGATTTATTATAACCATAAATTACCATGTATTTATTTTCTATCCTGACACATGATATTAATGTACAGGAGGTGAAAACAATGAAAGGTAACCAAAATAAAACAGCTGGTTCAAAACAAGCTATTGAAAAAATGAAATATGAAATAGCTTCTGAATTAGGAGTTAATATGGGTCCTGATGCAACAAGCCGTGCTAATGGTTCTGTTGGTGGAGAAATCACTAAGAGATTAGTACAAATGGGAGAACAAAATTTAAATGCTAGTTCTTCAAGATAGTAACTAATTATTAAGTTGTATTAGTAAAAAGTATCATTACAATATAAACGTAATGATATTTTTTTTATTTACATTTTAATAATTCAAAAATTAAAATTATTTGAATATTAATATGATTTATATTATACTAAAACTAGAGGTGGTAAAATGAGTTTCTCAAGTCCTAAAAAAACAACAGTAAGTAGTAATTTAAAAAATAAATTTAATACTAAGAAATATGATAATATAAAATATAATAATATTAATAGCAATTATAATAAAGAATTAGATTATAAATCATCAGATAACAATAAATATAAATATAAAGATAAAACTAGTGGATATAGTTTTAATGCTGGAAATAATAATTATAATCATAATTCCAGTAATAATAATTCAAAGCTTTGGTCAGCAATAGCACCTTTGGTAGATGAACTTTTTCAATCTACGGAAGCAGCTACTTTTAATGAACAATATGAAATGAGTGATGGAACTTTACTTGATAAGATAAATCCATATAAGTATTATAAAGGTATAGATGTTTCACAATGGCAAGGAGATATTGATTGGGAAGCAGTAGCGCCAAATATAGATTATGCTATTTTAAGATTAGGAGTTACTTATGAATCTGGAACATTAGCGCTTGATGATAAATTTTTATATAATATTAAAGAGTGTAATCGCTTAGGCATACCTGTTGGTATTTATTATTTTTCACGTGCATTAGATGAAAATAAAAATGAAGAGGAAATACAATTTATCTTAGATAGCATTAAAGATTATGATATTGATTTACCAATTTATCGTGATCTAGAAGAAGATTGTGAAGATCAATTGGATAGTGGTGATTATGGAAGAAATATGCAGATTAATTTAACAAAAACTTTCTGCGATAAGCTTAAGAAAAGCGGATATTTAGGTGGACTTTATATTAATAATAGATATTCTAATTCTATTCCAGAAATAAAAGGGAGCTATCCTGTTTGGACAGCAGGTGGATTATACTATAGTGGAGAACATAATAATATTGATTTTGATGATATGGTGTACGGTTATACATATAATGATGATAAAACAGATATTGTTAAAATAGATGTTAATAGTGATATTTCTAATTTTCAAACAACTAGTGTTGGAAATGCTAGTAGTGTTGGAATAACAGAAAATAATTATGTTGATTTTAACTTTTTTGATAAAGAGACAATGGATAGTATGCTTAATCATTAGAATATTGATAAATAAATTAATTTATGATACCATTTAGTAATGGAAGTGATTGTATGAATTTACCAAATTTAAAAGAAGCTAGAAAAAGAACTAGTAAAGATATATTAATTAAGACAGATGAATACATTGTATCAGATGAACTTAAAGAATTAGGAAAAGGTAAAAAGTATTATATTAAAACTTATGGTTGTCAAATGAATGTTCATGATTCGGAGAATATTAAAGCTATTCTTGAAGATATGTCTTTTGAAGAAACTAATGTTTTTGAAGAGGCTGATTTAATATTACTTAATACATGCGCAATAAGAGAAAATGCCCATAATAAGGTTTTTGGTTTTTTAGGAAGAGTTAAACATTTAAAAGAAACTCATCCACATATTATTAGTGGTATTTGTGGCTGTATGGCACAAGAAGAGAATGTTGTTAATGAAATAAAAGAAAAATATAAATGGGTTGATATCGTTTTTGGTACACATAATATTCATAATTTACCTAATATTTTAGCCGATAGTATAGAAAAAAAAGAACAAGAGATAGAAGTATATAGTATTGAAGGTAATGTTTTAGAAAATCTGCCTGTTAAAAGAGATTCTAAATATAAAGCATGGGTTAATATCATGTATGGTTGTGATAAGTTTTGTACTTATTGTATAGTACCTTATACTAGAGGAAAACAAAGAAGTCGTAAACCTGAATATATAATTAATGAAGTTAAAGATTTAATTAAACAAGGCTATAAAGAAGTTACTTTATTAGGACAGAACGTTAATGCTTATGGTAAAGATTTAAATGATAATTATAAAATGGGAGATTTATTACGTGATGTAGCTAAAACAGGTATAGAGCGTATTCGCTTTATGACTAGTCATCCATGGGATTTTGATAATGATATGATTAAAGCTATTAAAGATAATTCTAATATTATGCCTTATGTTCATTTACCATTACAAAGTGGTTCTGATCGAATTTTAAAGTTAATGGGAAGAAGATATACTAAAGAGAAATATTTAGAGTTATTTCACCAATTAAAAGATAATATTCCTAACGTATCAATTACAACAGATATTATTGTTGGTTTTCCAGGTGAAACGGAAGATGACTTTTTAGAAACATTAAATGTCGTTGAAGAATGTAAATATGATTCGGCATTTACTTTTATTTTTTCACCACGTGAAGGAACTCCAGCAGCTAAAATGGAAGATAATGTATCAATAGATGTAAAAAACCAACGTTTATATAAATTAAATGAAATTGTAAATAAATATGCTAACGAAGCTAATCAAAGATATTTACATAAAATAACTAAAGTATTGATTGAAGGAATAGGTGAAAAAGGAAATCTATTTGGCTATACTGATACAATGAAATTAGTTAATGTTGATGGCGATAAAGAAAATATTGGTAAAATTGTTGATGTTGAAATAACAGATGTTAAAACGTGGAGTTTAGATGGAAAGATAGTGTAAAAGAATTAGCATTAATGTGCTAATTTTTTGTATAATTTACTCATAGTTATTAATTTTGTTCTAAAAAAATGAAAATGTATGATATAATTAAATAGATAGGAGAGGTAATATGAAGAAAAGTTTAAAATTTTTTAGTTTATTAATAGCACTTTTAGTTATAATGACAGGTTGCGATACTACTAAAAAAGATGCTAAAGGTAAGTTAGAAGATGCTATTAAGAAAACAAGTGAGGCTAAAGGGATTACTTTAAAACTTGATGCTTCAATGGAAACTTCAGCTGAAGGCACAACTATGGCTGTTAAGTTAGGCATGAATGGTGATTATTATAATGATGATATACCAACATCACATTTTACAACTAATGTTTCATTATTAGGTATGTCTCAAGAGATGGAAATGTATACAGAAGTAAAAGATGGTTATAATTATACATATACTAAATCAGGAGATAAATGGACATATACTAAGACTGAATATAAGAAAGAAGATACATCAACAGAGCAAATAAAAAAAGCTCTTGATAATGCTAAAACTGTTAAGGAAGAAAAGACAGATAAAAAAGGTTACACTAAATTAGTTGTTACTGTAGACAAAGATAAAATTAATGAAGCTATGAAAAATGAAAATGTTAGTAAGCTTGTAGATAATGATACTCAAATTAATAGTGACATTACAATGAATGTATATCTTAAAGATGGATATGTTAGTATTATTGAAATGGATTTAGGAAATTTTTTAAAGGACGCTTTAGCTGCTAGTGAAGATAGCAGTAATGCTAATATGAAAGCTACAATTACAATTGAAATGAGCAATTTCAATAAAGTTGACAAAATCAGTGTTCCTGAAGATGTAACAAAGAATGCTACAGAAGAAGTTGACGGTGACTTTAGTAATTCTTTATTAGGCGATTAAGTAGGTTAATTCCTACTTTTTTTGTATCTTTATATTGTGATATAATATTGTTAAATAGAGATGTTAGAATGTTAATTAAATCAAGAGCAATTGATAGACTATTAAGAGAAAATCCTAATTTGAGTGAACGGAGATTTGGACTCCCAGATATAGGAACAAGAAATGATGGTGATAAATTTAATCCTACAGTTCAAAATATAGCTGATGCTATAGATTTTTATGGCTATCAAATACGTGATGAGAATATTACAACTATACCTGATATTGATTTAGGCGGGGGAAATCCACTTAATTATAAACCTTTTCCTTTAGCGATTGAAGAGATGAAAAAAAGCAAATTAAGAGTGACAATAGGTTTGTTAGTTTCCTTACTTGTTTTATCAACTGGATGTGATAAAAAAGAAGATGAAATAACTTCTTATGATAAAGATGATAACACTATTATTAGTGATAAGGAAAGCAATGAACAGGAATCACAAGAAAGTAATAGTAATTATGTAAGCGAAAGTAATAGTAATGATACAACAAAAAGCAATGGTACTGTTACGACTCAAGATAGTGAACTAACTAGTTTTAATGCAACAACAGCTACAAAGAAAATAAATGATGTTTTTGATATTTTATTTTCTTGGTATTGGACAGGTAATGAATACGGTAAAAATATATTTGCAGAAGCAAAAAAAAGAAATGCTGTTGTTGAATATATGGTGTCAAAACAAGCTAAAAAAACTAATGAAGATGATGGCGTACAAGAGTTTTATTATGTTGATTATGCAACCTTTAATCAACAACATCAATTAGCTTTTGGAAGTAATTATAAAACTTCTGTTGATATTGTTAAAGACAAAGACTTAGTAAATATTATTGGATCAAATAAAGTTATGTGGTTATATTCTGGTATTCCAAGTGATTGTAAACTTACGGCTACAAAAATCTCTTATGATAGTGGAAGTAAGCGTTATGTAATAAGTTGAACTTTTAGTATTGAAGAAGATCCTTTGACTGGAAAAATTGCAACAGGAACATTTAAGCTAAGCTATAATAAGACAAATCAAACTAGAACTTTAAAAAGTTTTGTGTTAACTAAGAGTAAATAATATAAATTTATTGTAGAAATAATAATAGTTAGTGTTAGTACTATATAGGTAAAAAGTAAAATAGGGATGTTTAACATCCCTTTTTAGCACATTTTATAGTTTAATGCATATTATTTATTGAGGAGTGATAAAATGGCCTTATATAAAGAAATTGTAACAAAAGCTATTATAGGTAAGGGAAAGAAGGCTTTTAAAAATACTTATACAATAGATGTGGAGGAAAAACCTGATACTATTTTAGGGTGTTGGGTAATCAATCATCATTTTGATGGTTATAAAACGGGTGATAAAGTAGGAGTTAAGGGTAATTTTGATATTAATATATGGTATTCATATGAAAATAATCAAAAGACAACAGTAGTATCTAAAAATATTGAATACAATGATACTTTTAATATAAAATTAAGACAAGGAACTGATGTTGATGGTGATACTGATATTATAGTTAGAAGTTTATATCAACCTAATTGTTCAAATGTAGATATCAATGATAATGTTATAAAATTCTCAATTGATAAAGAATTAGGTATTGAGGTTGTTGGTGAAACAAAAGTAAAGATTGCTATTGAAGAAGATGAAGATCCTTGGGATATTATTGATGACGATTTTACTGAAGAAGAGGAAAAAGCAATTGATGAGGAGGTAAACGAAGAATATTTATAGTGTGTTAACCAAAAATAGTTGACACATCTTTTTTTTTATGTTATTATTGTTTTATTGATTGGAGGGATTATTGTGGCAGTAAAAATGCGTTTAAAGAGAATGGGTGCTAAAAAAAGACCATTTTATCGTATCGTTGTAGCTGATTCAAGAGCACCAAGAGATGGAAAGTTTATTGAAGAAATTGGATATTATAATCCAATTGAAACACCAGCTGTTGTTAAAATAGATGAAGAAAAAGCTCAAGATTGGTTAAATAAGGGAGCTATTCCTACTGATACAGTTAGAGATTTATTAAGCCGTCAAGGTGTTATGAAAAAGTTTCATGAATCTAAGATGACTAAAAAGGAAGAAAAATAACATGGATTTAGTAGATTTGACTAAATATATTGTTAGTAATTTAGTTACTGATTTAGATAGTGTTTCTGTAACTTTATCAGATGATGATGAAAAAATTATTAATGTTCTTGTATCTGAAAGTGATATTGGCAGTGTGATAGGACATGGTGGAAAGATTGCTAATTCTATCCGTAATATTGTTCAAGCTGCAGCTTATATTAATAATTTAGGTCATGTTAAAGTAAATATTGATGCTAAATAGAATCATTAGATTCTATTTTTTTGTTCTTCCTACTATTTTGTGATATAATGTGATATGTAAGAATTAAGGAGGAACTATGGAATATACTAATTTAAAAATTCCACATCATGTTGCAATTATTTTAGATGGAAATGGTAGATGGGCTAAAGAACGTGGTTTGACACGAAGTGAGGGTCATCGTGTTGGATTTAATAATTTACTTAATTTAAGTAAGCATGTATTTAAAACTGGTGTAAAAGTATTAAGTGTTTATGCTTTTTCAACTGAAAATTTTAAACGAAGTAAAGAAGAGGTTTCTTTTTTGATGAATATTTTTGAAAGTAAATTTAGAGAATATGCTGATGAGTTAAAAAGGGATAATATTAAAGTAGTATTTTCTGGAGGACGCGATAAACCAGTAAAAAAGAAAATTCTTTCTATTATTGAAGAATGTGAAGAGTTAACTAAAAATTGTACTGGTGGTATTATGAATATATGCTTTAATTATGGTTCTCACTTAGAAATAGTTGAAGCATTTAAAAAAATATATCAAGATGTTAATAATAATATAATAGCGCTTGAAGATATAGATGAAGATTTAATGTATCATTATATGTTTCAAGATTTGCCACCAATTGATTTTCTAATTAGAACTAGTGGCGAGCTAAGACTTAGTAATTTTATGTTATATCAATTGAGTTATGCTGAGTTATTTTTTCCTAAAACCTATTTTCCAGATTTTGATAACGAAGCTTTTGATAATGCATTAATTGAATATACAAAAAGAGATCGTAGGTTTGGAGGAATTAATTATGAAACAAAGAGTAATTAGCGCTATTATTATGTTATTGATTGTTATTCCTGTTTTTATAATTGGAGGCAATGTATTTAAATTAGCTATTTTTTTGGTAGCTATGTTAGGAATGAAAGAGTATTTAGATATTAAAGAAACTAAAAAAGATTTGCCAATATTTATTAAATTAATGGGCTATTTATTTATTCCACTTATATTATTTACAGTACATGTTACTGAAGAGTTAAATATGATAGTTGATTTTAGAATTATTACAGGTTTACTTATGATTTTATTATTACCAGTTGTTTTATATCACAACCGTAATACATATAGTATTAATGATGCTAATTATGTTTTTATGGGAGTAATGTTTCTAGGAATTGCTATGTCACTATTTAATACATATTTTGATATGAATAGTAATTTACTTTTGTATTTAATTTTAATTACAGTAATGACTGATACATTTGCATATATAACAGGGATGTTAATTGGAAGACATAAGTTATTAGAAGTTATTTCACCTAAAAAAACTTGGGAAGGTTTAATAGGCGGAACAATATTTGGTGTATTTATAGCGACTTGTTTTTATGTAACAGTTGTAAATAATAGTATATCTTTACCAATTATTATTTTTAGTACTTTAGTTTTATCTATAATAGGTCAATTAGGGGATTTATTCTTTTCGGCAATTAAAAGATATTTTGGTAAGAAAGATTTTTCTAATTTAATGCCAGGTCATGGTGGAATATTAGATCGATTAGATAGCCTTATTTTTGTATTATTAGCTTATAGTTTCTTTCTCACAATATTATAGGAGGATTTATGATAACTTTAATTTATTTTGTATTAATATTAGGTATTGTAGTTTTTATTCATGAATTAGGACATTTTATCTTTGCAAAAAAAGCAGGCGTATATGTTTATGAATTTAGTATTGGTATGGGTCCTAGATTATTTAAATTTAATCGTAAGAAAACAATTAAGGATAAAGATGGTAAAAAGATAAAAGTTGATGATGAAACTGATTATTGTATTCGCTTGTTTCCAATTGGCGGTTTCGTTCAAATGGCCGGAGAAGAAGTAGAGGTCGACGAGAAAATACCTAAAGAACAACGTTTACAATCTAAAAAATGGCATCAACGCTTTATGGTTATGGTTGCTGGTGTTATGAATAATTTTATTCTAGCATTTATTGTATTATTAATCATTGGATGGACTAATACTGTTAGTTTAAATTCTACTAAATTAACTGATATCGATCATGAATTATATCCAACCCTTATGGATGGTGATCGCATTGTCACTGTTGATGGTGTTAAGATTAATAACTATGATCGTTTATTATTAGAACTTCAAGTTCATACGACTGATTCTTTTGATATGAAAGTAAAACATGATAATGGAGAGTATGAAACTGTTACAGTAGAACCAAAAGAGATAAAAAATGAAGATGGAGATTTACAGGGATATGAGTATGGTTTCTTTGTAAAAGGTACTGAAGAAAAAGGTTTTATAGCAGGTATTAAATATGCAGTAGGTAAATTCATTAGTACAATTGAGCAAATGTTTTGGACAGTTTGGTACTTAATTACAGGTAAAATAAGTCTAAAATTATTATCTGGACCAGTTGGTATATACAATGTAGTAGGTCAAGCTAAAGATGCTGGTTTTTCTAGTATTTTATCACTAATTGCTTTATTAAATATTAATGTTGGTTTTATTAATATTCTTCCATTACCAGCATTTGATGGAGGGCATGCATTATTCTTAATTATTGAAAAAATAAAAGGATCTCCCGTTAATCCGAAAATTGAAAATACTATTCATAACATATTCTTTATCTTACTTATGGTATTGATGATCTATGTAACATTTAATGATGTTATTAGAATATTTTAAAGCTAACTCGTTTAGCTTTTTTCTATAAAATGGAAAAACGTATTATTGGATACTCAAAAAATATAGATTAGTTATTTAAAAATAAATTTTATTATATAATTTGTCCTAATCACTATTATTCTATTAACATATTAATAAATAGGGGGATATAATGAAGAGTATCAGTATGGATGAACTACCAAAATACATGGGGAGTGGTGCCTTACTTATTGATGTTAGATTACCTGGAGATTATGCACTAGATCATTTAGCTGGTGCTATAAACATGCCAGCTAATAATGCATTATCTATGTTAAAAAGTTATTCTAAAGATACAATTATTATTTTATATTGTGATTATGGTCATCAAAGTAGTCGAATAGGTAGACTGTTAGTGGGATTAAATTATACTAATGTATATGTTTTAACTGAAGTAAATTTAAGTAAGAAATATAAATAATTTAGGTAAAGAGATTATGAATTTAAACAAGTTCATAACCTTTTTTATTTATTATAGATCAAAATCAAAGATTATTCTTTAGCAATATTACTTTCCGTTGTAATATTACTGCAATATATTTTTTATGAAGGCGATTTGTTTGAAAGCAAGTATACTTATTATAATGACTGTTAATTTTTAAAATATGTTAAATTTATCAAAATGTATTGACGTACAATTGTTCGCGTGATATATTTATTAGGAAAAGATGTTTTATTAGTATGAAATTGTCAAGACTAAATTTTTATTGTTTATTTTGATATAATTAATGAGGTGGTAATATGAATTTTGAAATTATAGAAGATAATATGTTATTTATAACAAATAATAGTAGTAAAAATTATCTTATTAAAAAAATTAATCAAATACCAAAGATACTTAATGTAAAAGTAATAACCCCAAGAGAATTAATAGAGAATTATTATTTTAAATATGATGAACAAGCTATATATTATTTGATGAATAAGTATAAAATTAAATATGATATTGCTAAAATTTATTTAAATAATATGTATTATGTAAATGAACCGAATTCTATAGAAAAAATCAATAATATATATAATTTAAAAAAAGAATTGATAGATAATAATTTATTAATATTTAATAGTTATTATAATGAATATTTAAAAACTAAAAAAATATTTGTTTATAATATTAATAATTTATCAAATATAGTAAAAACAATATTAGATAAATTTGAATATGATATTGTAAACGATTATTCTGGTATCTATAAGCATGATATTTATGAATATAAAACATTAGAAGATGAAGTTATAGGTTGCGCTATAAAATGTATAAATTTAATAAAAAAAGGTATTGATATTAATAAAATATATTTAGCTAATTTGAATGATGAATATCGTTTGGTTATAAAAAGAATATTTGAAATATTTAAAATTCCTGTTTATTTAAATAATAATTTAAGTATTTATAGTACACATACATGTCGTAAGTTTTTGAGTTTGTATTCTAGTGATATTAGTAAAACGTTAAAAGATTTAGCTGATACAATAAAAGATAGTGAAATGGATATATATAATAAAATTGTTAATATATGTAATAAATACGTATGGTGTGAAGATTATCTTGATGTAAAAGAACTGATTTTGAATGATTTGAAAAAAACTAATATAAGTCAGCCTTTATTAGATAATTGTGTTAAAGAAGTATCTATTGAACAACTTTTTTTAGACGATGATTATATTTTTCTTTTAGGATTTAATCAAGGTGAATTTCCTATCATATATAAAGACGAGGAATATTTAAGTGACGCAGAAAAAAAATTATTAAATATTGAGACATCAGTTGATAATAATATTCGCGTTAAAGAGGATATTATTAATATTATTAAAAGAACAAAAAATTTGATTATTAGTTATAAACTTAAATCATTAACAGATACTTTTTCTATAAGTAATATTAATGAGCAATTAAATTTTAAGGTTTTAGAAGGTGTGATTGATGAGTACACTCATTCTAATCTTTATAATGATATATCCTTAGCTAAATCTTTAGATTTGTTTAACAAATATGGAACAATTAGTGATAATTTAAATTTACTTTATGGAAGATATGCATTAAATTATCGTACATATGATAATAGTTTTAAGGGAATTGATAAGAAATTATTATATAATTATTTAGATAATAAATTGTTGCTTTCATATTCTAGTTTAGATAATTATAATCGATGCAATTTTAGATATTACTTAAGTAATATTTTGAAATTAAATATTTATGAGGAAACTTTTATGCAATTGATAGGTAATTTGTTTCACTATGTACTATCTAAAGCATTTTTACCAAATTTTAATTATGATAAATGTTTTGATAGTTTTGTAAATAAAGAATTAACTAAAAAAGAAAAATTTTTCATACAGAAATTAAAAAAAGAATTGAAATTTATCATTGATACTATTAATGAGCATAATACTCATACGCAACTTAATAATGAATTATATGAAGATAAGATATATGTTAATTTGGAGGGTAATATTAAAGTTACTTTTATGGGTATTATAGATAAATTAAAATATAAAAAAGTTGATAATAATTATATAGTTGCAATTATCGATTATAAAACAGGTAATCCTAATTTGAATTTAAATAATATAGTATATGGCATTGAGATGCAATTGCCAATATATATATATTTAGCTAATAAGCATCCTAAGTTTGATAAAATTGAAATAGCTGGATTTTACTTACAAAAAATATTAAATAATGAGATTATAGCGGATAAGAAGAATAGTTATGAAGTATTAAAAAAGAAGAATTTGTTATTACAAGGTTATAGTAATGAAAATCAAAATATTCTAGAATATTTTGATGATGATTATGCTGATAGTAGTATGATTAAAGGTTTAAAAATAAGTTCTAAAGGATTTTATGCTTATTCAAAAGTTATATCTAATGATACTATTGATAAGTTATTGACTTTAACAGAAGATAAAATAAATAGTTCTGCCAAAGATATTTTGGATGCACAATTCATGATTAACCCAAAAAGAATTGGAGTAAATAATTTAGGATGTGAATTTTGTTCTTTTAAAGATATATGTTTTCGTACAGAAAAAGATATTGTTAATTTAAAGGAATATAAAAATATGGAATTTTTAGGTGGTGATAATAATGCCTAAGTGGACTAAGGAACAAGAAGAAGCTATATATAAAAGTGGAAGTAATATTATTGTTAGTGCTGGTGCAGGTAGTGGAAAAACGGCAGTTTTGACTGAAAGAGTTATTAAAAAAATAGAAAATGGTATTCATATTAATGAATTACTTATATTGACATTTACAAAAGCTGCTGCTTCAGAAATGAAAGAGCGTATTAGGGAATCACTTAAGAAAAACAATTTTATTGAGGAATTAAAATTAATTGACTCTGCATATATAACAACTTTTGATAGTTATGCTTTATCTATTGTTAAAAAATATCATTATGTTTTAAATATTTCTAATAATATTAATATTGTTGAAGCAACACTAATTAGCATGGAAAAAAATAGAATTATGGATGAAGTTTTTGAATATTTTTATAATAATGAAGAACCTCATTTTTTAGAACTTATTAATGATTTTTGTATTCGTGATGATAAAACGATTAAAAAATATATTATTACAATGGCTAATAAATTAGAGATGATTCCTAATGTTAATTTATATTTAGATGATTATATTGCTAATAAATATAGTTCTGATTATATAGATGAGCGTATATTAGAATATGAAAATATAGTTTTGAAAAAAATAAAAGAATTAAAAAGTAAACTATATGATTTATCTATTCTTGTAGATGGTGATTATTATACCAAAGTATTAGATTCGTTAAATGGTTTATTAAATTGTGAAACTTTAGAAGCTATTTTGCTATTTCATAATTTAAAACTTCCTACTTTGCCAAGAGGAAGTGAAGATGATGTTAAAGCACTAAAAGAAGAAATTTCTGTAATATTAAAGACAATAGATTCTCTTTCTAACTATGGAAATAAAGAAGAAATTAAAACCAATCTTTTAAAGACGAAGAAATATGTACAAGCTATTATTTTAATTATTAAAGAGTATTTCATTAGAATTAAGACATATAAAAATCAAAACGAGATGTATGAATTTACAGATATTGCTTTATTAGCGATAGAAATATTACAAAATAATACTAATATTTGTAATGAAGTAAAAGAATCGTTGAAAGAAATATTGGTAGATGAATATCAAGATACAAATGATTTGCAAGAAACATTTATTAATTTGATAGCAAATAACAATGTTTATATGGTAGGCGATGTAAAGCAATCTATTTATCGTTTTCGTAATGCTAATCCCTATATTTTTAAAGATAAATACGATAGATATACAAAAGGTAATGATGGATATAAGATAGATTTAGTTAAGAATTTTAGATCTCGTGGTATTGTTTTAAATAATATTAATGAAATATTTGATTTAGTTATGGACGATTTAATAGGTGGAGCTGAGTACCAAGAATCTCATAGAATGGTTTTTGGTAATACTACTTATATTGAAGAGGGTAAAACAAATCAAAATTATGATTTAGAAGTATTAGAATATGAAGTAGATAAAGAAAGTGAGTTTAGCAAAGAGGAAATTGAAATATTTGCTATTGCAAAAGATATAAAAGAGAAAGTTGATAATAAATATCAAGTATTTGATAAAAGCAAAAAAATCCTTAAAGATGTTAAATATAGTGATTTTGTTATTTTAATGGATCGTACAACTAATTTTGATTTGTATAAAAAAATATTTGAATATTTAGGAATACCTCTTACTTTATATAAAGATGAAACATTAAATAATAGTGATGATATATATATCATAAAAAATATTATAGAATTAATTATTAAGATTAATACTAATACATATGATACTCAATTTAAATATGATTTCATAAGTGTAGCACGAAGTTTTTTATTTGAATATTCTGATGAACAAATATTTTCATATTTTGTAAATAATAATTTTAATGAATCAGAATTATTTCAATTATTTAAAAATATTGATATAGAAATTTTGACCTCATCTCAATTATTAGAATTAATTATTACTAGAACAGCTTTTTATGAAAAAATAATAAAGGTTGGGGATATAGAAAACCGACTTATTAGAATACAGAAATTACTTGAACTTTCAACTAATTTGAGTTCTTATGGTTATGATATATATGACTTTAGTGAATATTTAAATAATTTAGTATTAAGTGGTTATGAGATAAAGTATTCTTTAGGTACTGATAAAGGAGATAGTGTAAAGATAATGACGATTCATAAATCAAAGGGATTGGAGTATCATATATGTTATTTCAGTGGACTATATAAAGCCTTTAATATAAGTGATTTAAAAGATACTTTTATGTATAGTAATAAATATGGATTTATTACACCTTATTTTGAAGAAGGAATAAATTATACTATATATAAAGAACTTTTAAAAGAAAGCTATATGAATGAAGAAATATCTGAAAAAATTAGATTGTTTTATGTTGCTTTAACACGTGCTAAAGAGAAAATGATTATGCTTTTACCTAAAAAAGATGTTTCTGATATTAAAAGAGAAGATAATGGTGCTTTAGATATATCCGTTAGGCTTAAATATAAATCTTTTGCTGATATTATGTATTCTGTTAAAGGATATTTAGAAAAATATTATAAAGAATTGGATATATCGTTGTTAAATTTAACTAAAAATTATCTTTTTACAAAAGAAAAAACTCTAAATATAATTCAGAATAATAATAATTTAAATGTAAAAGAATTAGTTAATGAATCTATAGAAAAAAGTAAAGATAGTTTTTCTAAAAAAACTAATCAATTAATAACAAAAGAAGAGAAATACAATATGCTTATGGGTACAAAAATACATGAGATTCTTGAGTATGCTGATTTTAAAAACTACAAACCAATTGGTGATAAATTTATTGATAGTAAAATAAAAAAATTATTAGATAGTTCGATTATGAAAGATTTAGAGAATGCTAAAATATATAAAGAACTTGAGTTTATATATACAAACAATGATATAGAATATCATGGAATAATCGATTTAATGATTGAGTATTATGATTATATAAATATTATTGATTATAAATTAAAAGATATTACTAGTAATGATTATATAAAACAACTTAAAGGTTATAAAGAATATATTGAAACTAAAAGTAATAAGAAAATATATTTATATTTATATTCAATTATAGATGGTGTTATAAAGGAAATTAATTAGTATTAATTTCTTTTTTTTGATAATAATATAAAAGGTGATATTATGAATGAAAATTTAGAACTTTTACAATATATTTATCAATCAAGTGAGATGGGTGTATCAGCTTTGACTAATTTATTAAAAGAATTGAATGATAAAGAGAATAAATTAAAGAAAATAATTAGTGATGAATTATCGATATATGAGAAGTATTTTAAAGAAAGTAAGAAAGCATTAAAGAAAAATAAAGGAAAAATAAAATCTAATTCATTAATGACAAAGATGATGTCAAAGCAGGGTATAAAAAAAGAAGTTAGTGATGATAATAGTGATGCTAGTATTGCTCATATGTTAATACAAGGATTAACAATGGGTGTTATAGATATTGAAACTAAAATTAAAAACTTTGGTGATAAGGCTGATAAAGAGATCACAAAGATAGCAGTAGATTATTTGAAATTTCAGCAGGATGAGATAGAAAAATTAAAAAAATATTTATAATTAACGTCTATGACGTTTTTTTTATACATTATAAAATACTAATTTTTTTGCTTATAAATATTTAACATGATATAATGTTAAATAGAATGGAGGACAAAAAAGATATGAGATTAATCATTGCAGAAAAACCATCACTTGCTCGCAATATTGTTAATGCTATAGGTAATATGAAAAAAAATGATGGATATTATTCTAATGATCAATATTTAGTATCATGGGCCTTTGGACATTTATTTACTTTAGCTGATATAGAAGACTATGATGATAAAGCTACTGATAATAAATGGAGAATGGATAATTTACCTTGTTTTCCACAAGAGTTTAAGTTTAATTTAAAAAAAGATAGTAATAAAAAAACAGATAGTGGTGTATTAAAGCAATTTAATATAATTGCAGGTCTTTGTAATTCAGAAAAGGTAGATGAAATTATAAATGCAGGGGATGCTGATCGAGAAGGAGAAGTTATTGTAAGATTAATAATTAGTAATGCTTTAAAAAATAATAAAAAACTTACTAGATTATGGTTACCAGATCAAACAACAGAAACAATTATAAATAGTTTAAAAGATTTAAAAGATGAAAAATCATATGACTCATTAGCTAATGAAGGATTTGCTAGAACTTATATTGATTGGTTATACGGAGTAAATTTAACTAGATATGCTACTTTAAAAACAGGTACTTTTTTAAGAGTAGGAAGAGTTATCGTTCCTATTGTTAAGGCTATATATGATAGGGATATGGCTATTAGAAATTTTGAGCCTAGTATTTATTATGGTATATATAGTAAAGAAAAGACTAATGGTGAGGTAATTGAACTAAATAGCCGTGAAAAGTTTGATAAGAAAGATAATAATAAAGCTATAGAACTATGTCAAAAATACAATAATTCAAAAGCTATTGTTATAGATAAAAAGATAAAAAAAGATGTTATGAAACCACCAAAATTATACTCTTTAACTAAATTGCAAAACTATTTAGGTAAAAAGTATAAAATGCCTATGGATAAATCATTATCAGTAGCACAAAAATTATATGAAGAAGGTTATTTAACATATCCTAGAACTAACTCAGAATATTTAGCAACCCCAGAAAAAGGAAAGATTAAAACTATTATTAATAACATTAGTAAAATTGGATATCCTGTTGAGTTTAAAGATAAAAAGACAATTTTTGATGATTCTAAAATTGAATCTCATTCAGCACTTACTCCAACTTATAAAATACCTAAAAAAGCTGATTTAACTAATGAAGAGTTTATTGTATATTACACAGTATTTAAAAGATTTATAGCTGTTTTTTGTTCTAATGATTGTAAAATAGAAAAAACAGAAATTAAAATTAAAGTAGGCGATTATGAAGAGTTCAATCTTAAAGGAACTATTATTAAAGAAAAAGGTTGGACACAATATGATGATACAACAACTAAAGATAAGATATTACCTAACCTAAATATTGGTGATGAGGTTAATATTAATTTTCAACCTAAAGAAAAAGAAACAACACCACCAAAACATTATACTATTGAGACATTAAATAATTATTTAAAAAATCCATTTAAAGAAGAGAAGAAAGAATTAGAAGATAAAAATTCTGAAGAAGAGGATGATATAGAAGATTATCGTGCTATATTCGAAGGAATAGAATTAGGCACAGAGGCAACTAGAACTGGTATTATTGAAAATGCTAAAAAGAGTGGTTATATATCACTAAAAAAGGATGTTTATAATATATTACCTGATGGAGAATATTTAATTGAATCATTATCAAATATGAATATTTCAATGGATAAATATCGTACTAGTGAAATGGGTAAAGCATTAAAGAAAGTATTTCATGAGAAGATTACAGTAGATGAAGCAGTACAATTAGCAGTACATGAGATTAGTGAAGTATTTAATAAAACCGAAATACCAATAGAAAAAGATAACGATACAGGATTTTATGGGGATATTATTGGTACTTGTCCATTATGTGGAGCAGATGTAAAAAAGAATAAGTATGCTTATGGATGTACTAATTATCAGGTTTGTAAATTCAAAATTAATTTTATTATATGTAAAAGAATTATTTCAAAAAGTAATGCTACTCTTTTATTAAAGACAGGTAAAACATCTAAAATAGAAGGATTTATATCAAAAAATGGAAAAGAATTTTCGGGAAGATTAAAATTATCCGATGATAAACTTGTATTTGATTTTAATTAGTAGGAGGAAGTTATGGATGAAAGATTAAAAAAAGTAGAAGATTTATTATTAAATATAGAAAATTTAAATAAACAAGAGAAAAATCAATTATTATCATTAATAAAAGGCTATTATATTAATTCAAGTGATGAATATATGGTATTATATAATAAATTAAATGACTCACAATTAGGTGAATTGAAAGAATTAGTAGGAATAAAAGCTTTAGATCAAAAATTCTTCTTAGGCATTAGAAATATTGAACCTTTTATAGTCCCTTATAATGTCAGTAGTATGTTTTTATATAAGTCTATTTTACAAGACGAAAAATTAGCATCTATTGTACTTAATAATGATACTTTTTATTTAAAACTTAGTAGATTTGATATGGGAGATATTGTTAAAGATTTACCAACAACCAATTTGAAAAATCAATTTATTGATCATTGTATAAAACTATATTTTAATGAGATTATACATGAAATATCATCTCCAATCTCCCAAATTTCTGAATATATTTCTGATGAAAAAATTATTGAATTAATGAAAAATCAAGATGATTCTAACATTGTTTTAAAATTATATGCTAAATTAAGTGATAATAATAAAATAATAACTTATAACAGTGATTGGTTTAGAAATAAAGTTGATATTAACAATTTTTTAACACGTAATGAGATTATTCAAAATTCACCAGAAGAAGTTATCTTAGATTTTCTTGATACTATTTCACTTCATTTAGCTTTAGTGAATTTTAGAGACACAAAAAAAGCTATTTTTTTAAAACTATTAATTGACAAATTAGAAGATAATACTTTATTGGACGATTTTGAGTTTGGACTTTTAATGGAACAATTATTTATAATTAGTGACAAGAAATTTTTAGAACTTGGAAACTATGTTGATAAACTAATTGAATTTATCAATAATTTAGATGAAAGTTTATATTGTCAAAAATACTTTGAAAGATATATGACATATGAATATCAATCAAAAGAATTAAGTGAAGTAATGTATAATAAACTTAAAAATAGTTTAGAAAATGGACATGGAAAGATAGAAAAGTTATCACCTAAAATAATTATAAGTAATGATAGTAAATTATTAGATTTAGTTATTCAATATATAGAAAAAAGTGATCTTTTATTACTAGCTATTAGAAATACATATATAAATGATAAAGTATTAAATATATTAAAAGATAATCCAGACTATTTTGAAAATGTTGTAGTTAATAATCCTGATAAATATAAAATGCCTAAATTTGATATTAATGATCCAATAATATCTAAATATATGCAATTAGCTAATTATTTAAATAAAGAACAATTAAGTATCTATTTTATTCCTTTTTATATAGATAATAATAATGATATAAAGAACTATTATATAGAACAAGTAAAGTCTAATTATAATACTTTAGCATCCTTAAAAGATTTATCATTGTTTAGTGATGATATGATGAATAAAATACTTATGAATATTTCTTTTGAAAAATTAATGGATTTAGTTTTATATCATCCATTTAAATTAGATGAGAATGTTACAAAAAATTTAAGAAATAATATGGATAATAGAATGTATGAACTAGCTCAATTTGTTAATGATAATGAGAATGAAACATATTTAAATCTATCACATAGAAGTCATATTATACTTCAAATAGTTAATGCTAATAAGAAAGAAATATTAATTGAAAATATAAATAATAAAAATATTTTAGGACATATGATATTGGATGTAAGAGGAGTAGATTATGAACTAATTATAGAGCATTTAGCTAAATTATATAATAATGATATTGAAATTCAAACAATGAATTTTTTACCAATGTTTTTTGAAGAAAATAAAGAACGTGATTTCTTTGAAAAATTATCGTTTGAATCCATTGTTAACATGGCATGTAATGAATGCAAGTTTAATGATAAAAATAGTAAAAAATTTAAAACATATGTGAAATATATTATGGATAAAATTGATGATAATATTAACTGTTTATTTTCTTTAAACGTTATTACTAAATTAGATGAATTGTTTCTTTATTTACCTAGTGATTATACTGATAAAATAGAAAAATATATTGATGATGAATATAACAGTTTAAAAGATAAATATCCAAAATTACAACAATATATAAATACATACACAGATAAAGCTAATTATATATCAGGTATAAATAACAGTATGATTAATGATAATACTTATGATTATATATTAGAACTATGTGATAAAAATAAATTTTTATTTAATAGTATGGATTTTCGTTTACTTGATCCAGATATAATGAAAATGGGAAATTATTTTATTGATAAAACAAGTAGATATCCTATTATTGCTTCTAAATTATTAAAATTATATACTGATAATATTGATAAGTATAATATATTAGTGTTATTATCACAAAAAATTAGATTAGAAAATAATGATAGTATTTATGATCAAAAAATAGAAATATTCATTAATTACTTATTAGGTCACGATATTACAGTATCGCTTCCATTAACTCCAGCTTTATTAACTAATATTGAAAATTATATTTTAGATCAATCAATAAATAATGATACTAAATTTATTAATTTAGATATAACTAATTATAAAAGTGCAAGAAATAATATTTTAGAACAATATATATATAATGCTAATGAAATAGATTCATTAAAAGATTATGTTTACCAACGATATTTTGGTTTGCATCCAGATAAAATAGATGAATTTTTAGTTAGTTATGTTTATAATTGGGATAGTGTTATAGACTATTGTGATGACATTTTCGTTAATCAGTATATTAAAGATATATCTATAATAAAAAATATAAATGATATTAATGCACTACGTAATGTTATTAATAATATGAAGCAATATACGATATCTGATTTTATGAAAGTAAAAAGTATTATGATTAATACTTATAGTAAGAGTATTAGTCGTGATATTGAAAATAATAATAATGCTATCAAAAAAGTTCGAATAGGAGATAAACAAGTAGATGCAGAAGAATTAGAAAATGAATTTGGAATTTTTGTTCATTCAACTGATGCATATGGTTCAATGCCTTTAATAAATGATGATTATTATGATTCGTGGAACTATAATCCTAATACAAAAAATCATGGTATATGTGCAAGTTATATTACTAATTCTAGTTATGGAACAGCAGCTGTAAAAAATCAAGGAGTTATGTTTGGATTTACTAAATTTGATGAAAATGGTATCTCTTTAATGGCACCATATGATTTAGCTACTGTTAATGATGGTTATAATATTAGAAGTAGACATAAACCATTTTTTGGAACATTAAAAACAATATCAGATTATACTAGACATACACATAATGAAACAACTATTGAAAGAAGAATATTTCAAACTGATGGTAAATCTTATTTAAGACAACCCGATTGTATTATTATTTTCGAAGATATGTCAGAAGAAGTAAAACAAAATAGTTTGAAGGCATACGAGGACTTTTTATCTCATGGTATTGAGTTGAAAATTAAGTATATTGATAGAGTTAAAAATGCTAAAAGAGAAGCAAGTAAATTAGAATTATTAATATCAAAATATGAACAGAGTTTTGACTTAAATATTTTAGCGAATATTATTAATTTATATGAATCAAATATTTGTAGTTGTGATTATTTAGGTAAAGGTAAACCTGAGTCAATTGAATTATTTGATCAACATGAGTTGTTTAAAACAGACAAAATAAAATCAATTTTATTAGAAACTATAGATTATATATATAATATTGATGATCAGGAATTAAGAAAAAGTACACTTGATAAATTATGCAATATATTAGATATGGAACAATATAAATTTGATTTAATTGATGACCTTAATAAAAATCGCAAACATATTTTTGATTTATATGATGAAAACTTAAAAACTCAAATTAATAAACTAAAAAACATGAATTCAGCATTAAAAAAATAAATTAATCTAGCAGGTGATTATGTTATATAAATTGCCTGTTTTTATATAACAATAAATCATAAATATGACTTATATTTACGATTTAAAAAAAATATATTAATGTTTAAATAATATATGGTATAATTGTTTAAATAAAGAGGTGGATTATGTTAAAAACTAAAAAACAAGGAAATTTAATTATTATATCAGGTACAACTTGTGCTGGAAAAGGAACAGTTATAAAAAAATTGCTTGAAAATCATAATGATATTGTATTATCAGTATCTTATACTTCAAGAGAAAAAAGAGAACACGAAATTGATGGTGTTGATTATTACTTTGTTACAAAAGAAGAATTTGAGGAGAAAATTTCTAAAAATGAATTTTTAGAATACGCTCAAGTTCATTATGGATGTTATTATGGTACTCCTAAAAAAGAAATATTAAATCAACTAGAAACAGGAAAAGATGTTATTTTGGAAATAGACGTTCAAGGAGCTAAGCAAATAAAAGAGAAATATCCTGAAACTATTTTAATTTTTATTATGGCTCCTAGTATGGAGGAAGTAAAAAGAAGAATTAAAAAGCGTGGTGATGAAAATAACGAGCAAATTATTTCAAGATTCAAGGTAGCATATAATGAAATAAATCAGATTAATAACTATAATTATGTAGTAGTTAATGATGACTTAAAAGAATCAGTTAAAAAAGTTGAAGCAATTCTTATTAGTGAAAAATTGCGAGTAGATAGAATAGAAGAATTAGCAATGGAAAATCAAGAAGAAATTATCCATGAATTTTTAATAGATAAGGAATTTGATAATAGTATTAAAGAAATAATTTAATGATTAATTTCTTATAATAATATTATAGGTGATAATATGGGTGTAAAAGTACGTAATTTAAAAGAATTGATAAAAAATGATATTAATGTACATCATTTTGAAGAAATAACAGACCTTCAATCTTTAATATCCTATAGTTCAAAAAATGATAAATTTAGTATAAGATTTGATTATGAAATAAAAAAATATAGTTTGCCATTTTATACATATAATAAAAATGATATAGATAATCCAATAATTTATTTTCAGCGAATTATTGATGAAATGAATAAATACGAATGTACATTAATATGTTCTGATGGTTATAAATATGATGAAGAACTTAAATTTAACTTTGTTATTGAGATAGATCAAGATTATAATTTTATAATAGAATTATCTGATAAGAAAGTTCCATTAAGACAAATGTATAACTTTAAAACAACAATTATACGTGGAAATATATTTGATTCGTACAAAAATTTCGAACAAATTAATCAATCAGAAAATGTATATATAGAAAAAGATATTATAAATATTATTGAATGGGTTATTAATAAAGAATTTAAATATCGTTATATAGAGGGGACGATTTATAAGAAAAAAGTAGGTATCTTAAATGATTATATGGTAATATGGCAAACAATTTGAGTTAATGTTGCAAAAATCAGAAAAAATGTTATAATAATCATCATTAAAGGAGTAACTATATGAAGCTAGAAAAAAGAAATAAAAAAGAAGAATTAATCAAAATGAGTGAATCTTTTGCTTATCTAAAAATAAATCTTTTAGATAATGCAGTGGATCAATTTTGGAAAACAAACTTGGAACATTTTATTTTTAAAGAGAAATCTACAGATATTGAACTTATTGGTGATAATGGTTTTATACTTAGCAATAACAACAATTCTTCTTTTAAAGTTATATTTAATCCTACAATTGTATCACCAAGAAAGATATCTTTAGTATTAACTAATTTAGAAAATCATTTAAGTAATAGTTTTGTGATAGATTTTATGGATGGTAATAGGGATATTGTTAGAATAATAGAAAATGCTTGTTATAAAAGTTTTAAGGGCAATTCTATTAGACGAAAAAAGATAGATACAGTTTATATTAACGATAAAAAGTATTATCAAAGAAAAGTTGAATGTTTTGTTCAAGACTCATTAGATTGTGAAAATAATTATTCACAAGAAAGTATTAAGATTTATCCAAATTTAGATGATTGTTATGTTAAATCTGATATATTAGTTGGAACTAACGATACAGAAACAACGACTGCTAAATTTGAAAAGTATGATGGAAATATAATAAAATCAATAACATCATATGAATTTGATGAAGAGTTGAAAAAGAAGAAAGCAAATAAATTTAAAGTTTTAAAAAAGAGTGCTTAATTATTAATATAAAACAATATTGGGTTTAACAGTATTGTTTTTAATTTACATTGAAAAAAAAGAATAAATATGATAATCTATATATATAAGTGTAGTAGGAGTGGTTATATGTTAGTAACAATGACAAATGATTGTGTAACTGTTTATAGTCTTGAAGAAAAACAATATTTAGAATTATTAAAAAATACTAATGATAAAAAAAAGATAAATGATAGTGCTATATTATCTATTTTGAAAGATGAATATTCTCCTATAAAATTATATACTCAATTAGGAAGTAGTTTAGCACGATTGGATTTTTATTATTATGATAATGGTACTACAATGATCAGAAAAAGTATTAATGACATATTAGATATAAAATATTATGAAGATGAAAATGGAAAAAGATGGCCTAGTTATGAGTATTTAGAATTTGTTCAAACTAGAGCCGTTATTCCTGAAAATCAGGCAACCTTAATTGAATTAGATAATAAATTAAATAAATGCTCTCATATTAATACAATTTTTACATCAGATGAATTAATTGATTTTAAAAGATGTTACGACCAAACTCCAGAAACAAAAGCTCTATCTATTGATATTAGAGGAAAATTTTATGAGGTACCATCTTTTTCAAGATTAATTTTGCGAAAAAATAATAAGAAATTAACTTCTGCTCAATTAGAAAATAATATTTTTATAATAGTAACTCCTTCGGGTTTGACAGAAAGGGGAAAAGTAAAATATTTAATTAGCGAATATAAATTAACAAAAAAAGATTGCGATGAAATAAATAAGATTTTTAGAAAATATCTAAAAGAAAATAATGTTAAAGTTGATTCATTATCAGAGAAAGATAAATATGAGTATTTCGATCGTGCTGTGGCTGAACATGTTCAAAATGTACGTGGCGGATTAGAACAATTAAATGGTGGTACTTCAATTAGCTTTGGTGGTAAAGCTCAAACATGGAATGAGTATAAAGCTTTATTCTTTTCAACACATGGATATCCAATTGAAAACTTTAGCTCTAATTGGTTGATATTTAGTAAAATGATATTGGATGCTCGAACAGTTAATAATGGAAATATAGTTCCTTTGATAATAGAAAATTATCAGTATAGTATATCTAATAATTATGATGAAACAATAAAAGGAGAAACAATAGATACTTTACCATATGATAATGAATCAGAATTATCCGATGATGATGAAGCTGATTTATTAGCTAATCCAGAATATATTATATTACCTAAAAATAAATATTAGTTAAAAGATTTTGTAACAAAATGTAAGTGTTATTCTTACATTTTAATTTAAAGGAGAATATATGAAAGGTCAAAGATTAAAAGATGATGGAAATTTTTTAGTAAGATATATAAAAAGTTTTTTTCATGCATGTTCGGGTTTATTATATGGTATAAAATATGAACATAATATAATAATTATGTTAGTAGCAACTATTATAGTTATAGGTGCTGGATTATATTATGATATAAATAGTTATGAATGGTTATTTATATTGTTTGCAATTGGTAGTGTTACTAGTATGGAAATGATTAACTCTTCAATAGAAGCGACTATTGATTTAATTACACATGAAATTCATCCATTGGCAAAAATAGCTAAAGATACTGCCTCAGCAGCTTCTCTAATTCTTTGTATAGTTTCTTTTATTGGGGCTTGTATTATTTTTATTCCTAAAATATTTTTATAATAATTAAATTGAATAATATTGATTAGAATAGGATTGGTAATTTATGAGAAAATTTTACATATTATTAATTGGTCTTATTTTTATGTCTGGATGTAACTATCAAGAAAAAAACATTAAAGGATATGATAATACTTTAGCATGGTATAAAAATATGAGTGATATAATTGATTATTTAGATACATTAGATGGAAATTTAATTGGAACTAATAAAGTTAATCTATATTTGTTTTATAGTTCTACATGCCCACATTGCCATGCTGAAATAGAATGGTTAAATACAATTAAAGATGATTATAGTTATTTGAACATAGTAGAATATGAAGCTAGCGATAATTTTACTTTTTATGAATCAGTTGTTGAGCAAATGCAAATTAACGATTATCATGTCCCATTAACTATAATTGGTAGTGACTATTATGTTGGATTTAGTGAATCTAAAAAAGATGATATTATCAATTTAATTGAGCAATACTCAAAGAAGGAACATTGTGATATGGTTGATACAATTAATAAAGATGGAAGTATTACAAAGTGCAATAACATAAATAAGAAATAAATATAAAACTACATACATTTTAAGTATGTAGTTTTATTAAAAGAAAATAGAATTAATTATTGGTACAACAAGAGTAGTTATTAATCCTGTTATTATAATTGCAAGACCACTTATTGCACCTTGTATTTCGCCTAATTCCAGTGCAGTAGTAGTTCCAGAACCATGAGCAGCAGTACCACAAGCTAATCCTTGTGCAACTGGAGATTTAATTCTTAATAATTTAAATATAATTGGCGCTATAACAGCTCCTATAATACCTGATAGTATAACAGCAAATACAGTAATGGATGATATTCCACCAAGTTCATCTGTAACACCAATAGCAATTGGTGCTGTAATAGATTTAGATAATAGGGAAGTACCCAAAATATTATCCATTTTGAAACATTTTACGAAAATAACAATGACAAAAGCATTAGCTAAAACTCCTGCTATAATACCTGATAAAATTCCTAAAATACTCTTTTTTAATACTTTAATTTGTTTATATAATGGAACAGCTAAACATACTGTTGTTGGAGTTAAAAAGTATGATATGTATTTAGCTCCTATATTATAAGTTTCATATTTTATGTTAAATATCAATAGGATAATTACAATTATAATAGTTGCTATTAGAAGAGGATTTAATATTGACTTTTTAGCTTTATTTTTTAGTAAAACTGCTAAATAATAAATAATAATAGTTAGTACAAACCCGAAGTAACTAGATTGTTGTAAAAATTCATTCATTGTTATTATCTCCTTTTTTTGACGTTAATTTAATTATCAATTGTGATGTTATTCCAGTTACTATTAATACAGTAATAGTTGAAATAATTACTATTATAATAATTGGTAACATAGAACTTTGATATGTAAAAAAAGTATCCATAATACCTACGGCCGATGGAACAAAAAAAATTAACATAATTGATAATAAGTATTCGGCAGTGTCTTCGATTTGTTCTAGTTTAATAATTTTAGTAGCAAGCGCTATAAAAAGTAGAATCATTCCATATATACTAGCTGGAATGGATAGTGGAATTATGCTATTTAATAACTCTCCAATAAAAGAGAATAATAAGATAATCATAAGTTGTTTTACAAATTTCATTTTTTTGACTCCTTTTAATTCTTTTCCATTATAACATATATTGTTGTTTATTTGCTACTAATTAACAATTTTAAAAAAAAGCAAAATAACTATTGCCAAAGTTAATTAAATATGATATATTTATATTGCTTATATTTTGGCGATGTAGCTCAGTTGGCTAGAGCACATGGTTCATACCCATGGGGTCGTGAGTTCGAATCTCTCCGTCGCTACCAAGAGGAATTCTGCTCGAACTTTTATAGTTTCGAGTTTGATAAATAACTAATTCAGAAATGGATTAGTTTTTTTGTGTTATTAAAAACTATCCTAAAAGAAAGGATGGTATTATGGTAAATATTATTAAAGAAGAATTACCTATTGAAGAATCATTAAGAAAAAAATTAGAACTGATATGTGAGTTTGCTAAAGCAACACCTAAAATCATTAATGGTAACATAAGAAAAATTGATAGAACTAATTTAACTTATATTGAACCTAATAGAATTATCATAAAAGATAAAACTTTCTTAATATTCAATTATTCTAATGAAGTATTTATTGAAAATCTATCTAATAAGATAAAACTATCTGAATTAGAAGATTATTTAAAATCTAACTAAATACTACTATCATTCCCTAATCAGGGAATTGACAAATCTTAAAAAAATGATATTATATATAACCAATGAAAGAGGTATTCTCTAGAAATGGAGGTACATCATGTTAAATTGCAAAGGCAGAATAAAATTATATAATACGAATTATATTGAGGAGTCAGTAGTATTTAGACTTTACTAGATACTATTGTCTCCTCTTTTTTAGTAAAAGGAGTTGAAGTATATGAAAGATGAAGAAAGAATATGTGGTTTATATTTAAGAGTATCAACTGAAGATCAAGCCAAAGAAGGGTTTAGTTTACCAGAACAAAAAGAACGATTAGAGGCACTTTGTAAGTTTAAAGGTTATAAGATATATGATTATTATACTGACGCTGGAATAAGTGCTAAAACAGGTAATCATAGACCAGAATTTGATAGATTAATAGATGACGCTAAAAATGGTAAAATAAACACCGTTATTGCTTTAAAACTAGATAGATTATCAAGAAGTATATATGATTGGGAAAACTTACTTAAAACCTCTGAAAAATATGGATTTGATTTAGTATGTGCTAATGATGATATTAATACAACAACAGCTAATGGAAAAATGGTAACAAGAATAATGATGTCAGTTTCTCAAAATGAAATTGAAAGAACTTCAGAAAGAACTAAAGTTGGTATGGCAGGTGCTATTAAACAAGGTCATATTTCAGCAGTTTGTCCTATTGGTTTTAAACGAGTTGATAAAAAATTAGTTCCTGATCCACTTACAAAAGATATAGTTATAAGAATATTTAATTTATATTTTGAAGGTAATTCTTATAGTACTATTGCAAATATATTTAATAAAGAAAAAATACAAAGTAAAACTAATTGGAAAGACACAAGAATACTAAAGATACTTTCTAATGAATTATATAAAGGAGATTATGTATCAGGTAAAACAATAAATAAACCTGTATATTATGAAAATGTTGTTGAGCCATTAGTTAGTAAAGAACTATGGGAAAACTGTCAAGCACAAAAAAAGAAAAATCAAAAGAATTACATGAGAACCCAAACTTATATCTTCTTGCAAAAATTAAGATGTCCTAAATGTGGAAGAATACTTGCTGGTGGCGCTACTCATAAAATCAAATATGATAAATGGTATTTCTATTATAGATGTGAAGATTGTAAAAATAATATTAAAGAAGAAACTATTGAAGATTCAGTTAAAGTATTACTATCTAATATTTTAGAATACGATAATGTTGTAAATGAATTTTTCTTACCAGTATTAAAATCCAACTTACTTATTCTAATCTTGACGTTTGGACTGCTTGTTCCATTATGAACAAATTTTTAGATAAGATAATTGTGGAATCAAATAAAGTACAGGTTAAAATTGAGCAAAAAGAAAATAAACTAAGAAAAATTTATTCTAAAGTTTTAATAACTTCATTTAAAGGTAAAAATAATTCTTCTTCTATATTATTAAATAACATTCGTGCTAATCTTACTGATAAATTAGAATTAACAAATAGCTTTATAACAAGTGAAAAGGAATTAAAACAGAAAATTGATAAAAACAAATACAAATATATAATTTCGTTTGGTCAGAAACCTAACTGTAATAAACTTTATATAGAATTATTTGGTAAAAAAAATGATGATAAATTAGAGACTTTATTTCCATATAAAAAACTTGCATCTTTTTTGAAAGAAAACAATACAGAATATGTAATATCAAAAAATGCCGGGAATTATTTATGCAATAATATATATTATGAAGGTATGAAGTACATTAAAGATAACTCGTTAGATATAAAAATGATTTTTATCCATATTCCGTCTATAAGTACAAAATATGATATTGAAAAAACGGCTAAAATAATTTCTAATTTTATTGGAACATTAACTGATTAAACACATGATTTGTGATATAATAATTAATTAAAAGGAGGATTAATATGGAATATAATGTTTATTGCGATGAAAGTTGTCATCTAGTAAGCAATAACAGTAAGTATATGTTAATTGGAGCAGTTTATTGTCCAAAGTATAAAGTAAAAAAGGTAAATGAATATATAGAACATTTAAAAGAAAATTATAATCTTTCTGACAAAATAGAATTAAAATGGAATAAGATTGATAAAAAAACAGAAAAACTATATTTAGATATTATTAACTATTTTTTTAATAATGATGATTTAAAATTTAGAGTTATCGTAGTTGATAAGTCAAAATTAGATCATGAAAAATATAATCAGACTGAAAATGATTTTTATCATAAAGCGTATTATGATATGTTAAAATATATTATTATTCCTGGTAATTCATACAACATATATCCCGATATAAAAGATACAAATTCATATTATTATCATCAAGTAATGCTTGATTATTTAAGAATTAAAATGTCAGATACAAATAAAAAGACTATAAAAAAAGTTCAACCAATTAGATCTTATGAAGCACCAATACTACAAATTAATGATATATTGATTGGAGCATTATCATATTATTATAGGAATCTTTCTGGTAATAGTGTAAAACTAAATATTATTAATGAAATTAAAAAATTATATCAAAATGATTTCGATGCTTCATCATATTATAGTAATACAAAATTTAATATATTTATTTGGAGATCAAGAGATGATATTGACTAAAAATAAATGCGGTTTAAATGGACCATTACCTGAAACAACTACAGATGATGAATTATATGATTATTTTATAAAAAATATATATTATGGTGATTTAAAAATAAATGGAATGAAAATTAAAGTTTTTACTACACCATTTGAAGATAATAGAATGCAGGGCTTTTTTCATTTAACTACTAAAACTCAAAAAACATTAGGTATGAAAATTAGAATGAAAGAACCACGTGCATATTTTATAAATTATGTTGCACCAATGCTAAGAAATTATTTAAATTGTTCAACTTGTGATGATTTAGAGTGCAGTAAAATAAAAATATGGACTGCGCCATATAAAAATACTAAAAGAACTAAATTATTGTATAGTGATGATTTATATAGCTATATAATAATTCTTGAAAGAAACAAAAACGATATGTATATTATAAGTTCATATTTAATTGATGAACCTGGATATCTACAAAATGTATTAAAAGAATATAATAAATATAAAAAAGTCTCTTAATTATTAGAGACTTTTAAAATGCAATGTAAACGGATAACGCAACTAATATATAGTTGCGTCTCCAGGACTCATATAACCCTTGGTCATTGAGTAATTAAATTGTAGCACAATTCATAATTAAAGTCAATCCATGGATTATTTGTACTACATTATATAGTATTTCCATTAATAAAAAAATATTCTTATTATTTAAGTTTACAATTTAAATAATTATTCGCTTTATCTTTTAATAATTCCATTTTTTCAGCATCATTTTTATAAGAAAATCTATTAAATAATTTATTAACATAATCTTTTTCTTTTATTATTTTCAAACTACTATTAAAATAAAAACCAAAAACAAATGCTATATAAGAAACCCAAATATCAATTCCAGTTTTTCTATCCTTACTTAAAATTGTCTTTTCATTCATAAAATCATTATATACTTTATCTGTAATTTTAGATTTTTCAATATCTTTTTCAGTTATATTTGCCATTGTATAAATATCATCTGTCGTTTTGGCTCTAAAACTATCAATTTTATCTGCATCTCTTATTATTTTAGAATGTAATAATTCTTTATCAGTCATATTTGTTTCATCTAAAATGTATTTACTATGGTTCCCAATTGCCTTTTTAATAATTTCATCAAATTTACTTGTTTCAATAAAATTTCTTATTTCATTTTGTTCAAATAAAAGTTTAATACCTAAAGTAGCATGATCATAGCTTGTTATATCTTCTCTAAAAGTATTTATTTGTTTTGATTGGTCAAATCTTCCAATATCATGTAAAAGTGCAATTACCATTGCTAAATCTTTATCTGCATCACTTAATTGCATATCTTCACAAATATATTTTGCATTATTTACTACTTGATAAGTATGTTTGACTTTATGCATAATCTTTTCATTATTTAAATCAAAATTGCTTTTTATAAAAAAGTCAAAATACTTTTGTGCGTTATTATACATATTCATGTTTTCATCTCCTAAAACCTTTTTTTGAATCTAAATCGTTAACTAAAAATTGTTCAACAGAATTTTTAATTTTATCTAATTCATAACCAAATGCTTGGCAAGTATTCCATCCTCGTTTTTTTGCATTTTCAATATTTATTGGAGTATCATCAATAAATAAAATGTTATTTGGAGATGTTTGTAAATCCTGTTCAACAATTTGAAAAGCAGTTTCTTCATTTTTTCTAACATGAGTTATGAAAGAAAGCCAAACATGGTCAAACTGTGATAAATCTACTTGTTTATCTAACACTGGAGCACAACAATAAATTAAATCTGAAAATATAGCAATCTTACATTTATCTCTTAAAGAGTGAATATAATCCACTAAGTCTTTATAATATCCAACTTTTAAATGCTCCTCAATGAATCTTTTTGAAAATTCTTCTATAGTTGCATTAAGATTACCAGTAGAGTTAAGTCTATCTATCCATTTTATTTTACTTTGTTCATCATTTTGTCTACTTATAAATATACCATTTTCATCAACTAATGTTTTAATATAAATATCCCAAACCTCATCATCAGTTAAAGAATTATTAAAACTTTTAATTGTTCTAATAATTGCTTGCCTATCATTATTATCAACTGGATGTTTATGCATAATAACGCCACCCCAGTCAAAGATAACTATTTTTTCCATAGAGTCACCCTTAAATTAATTAATTTCATAAATATTATATCATTAAAAAATTGTTTTTTATCAAAATATAGTGAAAATGATTTGTTTTTATTTTAAAATATGGTATTATTATTTTAATGATTAGTTGTTTATCAACTATTCCTAAGGTTTCGGATATACTATTTGTCCGTACCATTAAGATTAATTCTTGCAACATATAAATATTGGTTTGCGAGTTTTTATTTGCTTTTTATAGAATTAAAATTGGAACTTAGAGTAAAGCAAATATTTAGAAAATGTGAATTTCTATCTAAAAACATTAGATAGAAAGTTTTAAAATACAAATTAAAATTGATTGATAAGAATTTTTAAATACTAAATTTAAGTGATACGAAAATATTTGAAAACGAGGAAAGGGAAACTTATGAAAGAAAAATTAGTTAGAATTAATTCTATTGATGGTATCGAGCAGCCTGGAATTTTATATACACCTAATGAAAAAACAAATAAAATAATTATTCATGTACATGGATTGAATGGAAATTTTTATGAAAATAGATTTATTGATACATTAGCAGAAACTTATGTAAATAAAGGTTATGCTTTTCTAACATTTAATAACAGGGGAAGAGATTTTATAACTGAATTACTTAAAGGTGATGAATTCGTTGTTATAGGTGGTAGTTTAGAAAGATTTAAAGATACTCTTTTAGATATTGAAGGTGTTGTTAATTGGGTAAAAGAACAAGGATACAATGAAATAATTCTTGAAGGTCATAGTTATGGGTGTAATAAAGTCTTATATTACTATAATAAAAAGAAAGATGATTTTATAAAAAATATTGTTTTACTTGCTCCATGCGATATTCCATCAGAAAGTAAAAAGTTTTTAAGTGAAAAAGAATATGAAGTAGCAAAATCAGAAGCTACAAGATTAGTTAATGAAGGTAAAGAAGATGAATTAATAAATTTCTCTGTAATGGCAAATGGTAAAATAGCAGCAGGTACTTATTACTATGATTTTTTACCAGATGGAGAAAATGATTTTATTCGATATGCTGATGATATTAATGGTAAAAGTGAAATACTTAACAGTATAGATATTCCTGTATTAGTAATATTTGGAGATATTGATGAATGTGTATTAACACAACCAATTGATGTAGTAAAAGGGTACTTAAATAATAATATTAGTAAATGCACCATTCGAATAATAGAAGGAGCAGATCATTCATATAGTAGTAAATATAAAGAATTAAGTGAAACTATTAATAATAGTTTTTAAAATTATGTTTAATGCTTATATATAATAAACTAATGTGATATAAAATACTAATGAGATATTTATTTATGAACTAAAAAAGCTTCTTAAAACAAATTAAGAAACTTTTAAAATAAACATACTATATATATTTAATTATGATTTGTATTAACAATCTATATAGTAATAGTGAACTTTTAATTTTTTAATTTTACCATTTTCTAGTTCAGCTTGGTATCCAGCTCCATTTCTATATAATGGTGTATTTGCATCTTCTGGTCCATGAACTATAACTTCATTTTCCTTTTCTTTTTTATATTTATCATAAGAATCGCCTAGAAGTGTTTTAATAACTCTTTCAAAACTTTCATGCTCTTCTGAATTATTTTCTTCTTTAGGCGTCGTAATTTGTCTCACTAATTCTTCCTTTACATCTTTGGCAGATACTTTTCCTATAACATCAGTTTCAAAAATTTTAGAATAAATTTTCTTTTTACATAGAAAATTTAAACAGGGATCTAAAACATATTCTGTTCCATTGTAGTTGAAACAAATCCACGAATGATAATATTTTGGATTACTTTCATCAAAATATAGATTTCCTCTTTCTATATAATCATTATCATTTAAAAATACTATTGCGGATTCTGTTGTTTGCCAACACCATCCCATAAGTTTTTGAGTAAGCATCAATTCGAATAGAGAGCCCTCGTAATCACCTAAAACCTCAATATATAGATTATTCAAATTCATGATTAGATATTCTACAACTTTAGGATCGATTCTTTTTGAACGTAATATTTTAAATTTGTCTTCTTCAGTTAGGGTCTTTCTTTTAAAAACTTTTTCTAAAATTTCATTAATTCCAAACATTATAAAATCCTCCTTGAATGCTAGGTATTATATAGCATTTTAATATTATTTGCAAACTATTATTATTTTTATGATTTTGTCTATAATTTTATTTATTGGAACTTTTACTATCTTTAAAAATACAAATGTAGTGGTACTTATTTTTTTTTGTTATTATTGTTTATCTTTTTTTAGAAACTATTATTAAGATATGAAAAACAAATGATAAATAAAAAATACTATTATAAGTATGATAGACTTATTATTTTGGTTACCATAAATAGAGTTATAAAATTGTACCATTTAGTATTTAGTAAACCTTAGGTGTGTTTAAAAATTAGCATGCAGATGATAAAATATTCTTGAAAAGAGGGATATTATGGATCAAGAAAAGATAGGAAAATTTATTTCTGATAATAGAAAGAAGGTTCAACTAACACAGGAGCAACTTGCTTTTAAAATGGGAGTAAGTAAAAATGCTGTTAGTAAATGGGAGAGGGGACTTTGTTTACCAGATACTGGTATAATGATTCTATTATGTGATATATTAAAAATTAATGTAAACGAACTTTTAAGTGGGGAAAAATTAAATGATAATAATTATAATGCTAAAGCAGAAGAAAAGTTATTAGAAATGATAAAAATAAAAGAACATAGAGATAGGGAATTATTAATATGTGAAATATTTATTGGTGTATTTATATCTATTAATCTTTTTATATTTATATTTTTATCAGCATTTGTTAGTATGCAAGATTGGTTAAGAGTTTTTCTAATTATTATTGGTATTATTCCATTTACTATTGGTATTTTATATTTAATAAGAATAGAACAAATTGCAGGATATTATGAATGTAATAATTGTCATTATAAATATATACCATCGTATAAAAAAGTATTATTTGCACCTCATATTAATAGAACAAGAAAAATGAAATGTCCAAAATGTAATAAGAAATCATGGCATAAAAAAGTATTAAATATATAGTAAGTTATAATAATCGGAAAATATATGAAAAAAATACTAAAAAAAGTTTAATTAATTAATTATTAATGTTATAATTTTTTTGTGATTAAATATGAATATATATGATATATTAAAAAAATTAGAAATTATTTATCAAGAGGTAGAACATGAACCTATTTTTAACTGTTTGGAAGCACAACATATAAATAATAAAATTGATGGTACTGGTTGTAAAAATTTATTTCTAACTGATAATAAAAAATACTATTTAGTTATTTTAGAAGAAAGTAAAAGGTTAAATATTAAAGAAATATCAAAACAAATGAATACCTCCCATTTATCATTTGCTTCCCTTAAAGAACTTAAAGATGTTTTAAATCTAGAAATGGGTAGTGTAACACCATTTGGAATTATTAATGATATCGACAATCAAGTTATTTTGTTAATTGATAGAGAATTAAAAAACAAAAATTTATTATTTCATCCAAATATAAATACCAAAACAATATCTTTAGCATATGACGATTTAATAAAATTTATTGAGTATGAAAAACATAAATATATATTTTTCTGAGGTAATTAATAATAAAAAATACATAATATTTAGATATCACCTTAATTTATTAATATGATGATTAATTATATTTTATAAATCATATAATATACGGGTGATAATATGTATAATTTAGATGATGCTAAATTTGTAGCATCACTATTAAATATTAGTTTTGATAAATTTACTATAGAAGATTTTTTAGAAGGTATTAATATTGAGTTAGAACATGGAACTATTAATCCTGAAACTAATGTAACTAATGATGATTTAATTTTAACTGCGAAGATTGCTTTAGCTCATTTAAATGAATATCCTAATTATTATAATAAGGATTATGGTTTAAGAGTCTATGAAAAATTTTTAGAAGAACATATAAAATAGTTTGTTCTTTTTCTTTATGTTAACTTCAGTTGACAAATTTCCAATCAAAATTGGTAGAATGCAACTAAGAAAAGAGGTATAATTTTAGCATGAGGAGGAGAAAAATGAGTTTAGGAGCAAGATTATTAAATTTAAGAAAGTCTAAACAATTATCCCAGGAAGAAGTAGCTGATAAATTAAATGTAACAAGACAAACTATTTCAAAATGGGAAACAGATCAGAGTACACCAGATTTTGATAAAATAGTTCCACTTTGTGAATTGTATGAAATAACGGCTAATGAATTATTAACTGGTAACTCTAAAGAGAAAGTTATAGATGACAATATAGTGGATAATAATGAATTGAATATTAATGCCGAAGAAAACAAAAAAAGATTTGCACGAGGTATTGGTAAATCTATATTACTTTATTTTATTGCTATAGTATGGGTGATGGTTACAATTCCTGTTTTTATGATGAATCCTATAGTGTCATCAGCTATTTTTCTACTTATATGTGGATTAGCTACCTACGTAATGGTTTATACTTGTATAGTATATAGAAGAAAGAAAGTAAAAGTTGAAAATAAAGAAAATAAATTATTAAAACAAATTGATTCAATTATATCTTTGATAACAACTATTATTTATTTAATAGTTAGTTTTATGACTATGGCATGGCATATAACTTGGATTATATGGATTGTTTATGCATTAATTATAGAAATAGTAAAATTAATTTTTACATTGCGAGGTACAAATGATGAAAAATAAAACATTAACAATAGTAATTATATTTATATTATCAATATTTGCTATTGCATTAACGACTTTTATGGTACTACTTTTAACTAATAAAAGTAAGTTTATTAATTTTAGATTTGGATACAAGAATTTAAGTGATGAATTAATTGTAGATGAATCATATGATATTGATTTTAACAAGATAAGTATAGAGGCTGATGCTAGTGATATTGAAGTTAATATTTCTGATGATGAGAAATTTAGAGTAGTAATTTATGCTGATGAAGATAATACTAAGGTAGAAACAACTAATAATGAATTATCTGTAATTTCTTTAGAAAGTCCTTGCGTTGGATTTTGCTTTCATCGTAAATTGGCAAAAATAGAGGTTTATATACCTAAGAATTATGAAAATTTAATAAAAATAGAAAATAAATACGGTAATATTAGTGTTGCTAAATTTAGTAATTCAGATATTAAGATAGAAGAAAATTGTGGAGATGTTAAAGTTTTAGGTGGAAAAATTGTTACTATTAATAATGACTATGGAGATATAACTTTAGATTATGCTAAAGAAGCTCGAATTGAGGAATCAGCAGGTGATGTAAAAATAGGTGAGGTTGATGAAGTTATAGTTACCAATAATTTAGGTGATATACATATAAATCAAGTTAATCATTACTTAGATGCAAATAATGATTGTGGTGATATCAAGATTGATAATATTTCTTTATCTAAAGACTCGAAGATAAAAGATAATTTAGGTGATATTAAGATTAAAACTTCCGGTGATATTTATATAGATGCTGATACCGATTTAGGTAAAGTTAAGCTAAACAATCGAAATAAAGATTCTGATGTAACACTAACAATTAAAAATGATTGTGGTGATATAATAGTAGATTAGTAAGGGTATATTTATATGTATAAATAATATTAACAATAATTGAATACTTTTAAATTAAAAATAGTAAATAATAGTAATTAATCTTTTATGATAGTTACTCTTGAATTACTATTTTTTTTATTATATGATATATTATATATGGAGGTATATATGAAATATTGTATGATTGAAATAGCATTTGATAATGAAGAAGAAGTAAATGAAACCATTAATATGTTATTAAAAAATAGGTTAGTTAGTGGTTGTCAAGTTGTAGAAAGTAATAGTAAATGGCGTTGGAAAGATAAAATAGAAATGAGTAAAGAATACCTTGTTTTTTTAAAAACAAAAAAAGATTTTTTGAAAGAAATATATGATGTGGTAAGAAGGATTCATAATTATGAATGTTTTGAATTTGCTACATTTGATTTAGATAGTTATAATCAAGAATATTTAAATTGGATAGATGAAGAAACAAAGTAGGAGGAATTAAAAATATGGAAAAGCCTAAAAAGTTATATCGAGGTCTTCATCTCAAATTTGAAGATTTTGAAAATTTTGATTTGGGAGGGGACTTAATTTCACCCTATGATCCAGTAATTGATTCTGAAGGTAGGCAAAGACTTCGTTCTGGTAATGAATATGGAGTTTATATGACTGATAACAAACGAATGGCTTTGGATATTTATGGTAATATTCATGGAGAAGGAACTTGTATTAATAAATCTTTAATGATTGGTTCATCTTGTGAAAGATTAACTATACCATCAGTTGGAATTGTTTATGAGATTGATACGACAAATTTAGATGTTCGTAAACCCTGGATAAGTAAAGAATTTGAAAGTTCTTATAATAGTAATTATAGTGGTGACGAATATATAGCATCTCTTGTTCCTGCTGCTAATTGTAGAATTATTAGAATTTTAATTGGTAGAGATATTTTACACGATAAAGAAGAAGTAGAAGTTGATGAAGATTTGTATAAATTAAAAGAACATATTTTAAATATTTTAAATACCAGACGTCTACATTTATTATTATTAGAAAAAGAATTGCTTAAGAAAAATACTTTGCTTTTGAGAAAATTAACATTTTCTGAATTAGAATTATATAAGGAATTATTTGGTTATAACGGAATTAAATATATTGATGATGTTAATGATATAGATATTATGCATGGTGATGGTATAATTAAATATTTATTATTTGTTTTTTATAAAAAAAATTCTGATAATATAGATTATAAAACATTAGGATATATATGTAGATTAAAAAAAGAAATAATTAAAATATCTGATGAAGATAAAATAAATTGGTTAGTTAATTTTATCATAGAACAATTAGATTTAGCTAATAAAAATAAAGAAAATTTAATTAATGCCAAAACTGCTGAAGGAGAAGAAGTTAATACTAGTGGATTTGATAGAAAAATAGAAATGTTAACTGAATTACTGTTAAGTATTCAAGGCGTTATAAAAAATATAAAAGAAGAAATCGTATCAGATTTTAAAAGTATTAAAAAATAATTTATAATATGAAAAATAATATTGAAGAATATGGTATCAGAGATGAATTTGGTGCTATTGATCTAGAACAGTTGTCAATAGAAAATTTAAAATATTTAAATCATAATCATGCTATATTTTATTATAATAATATTAAATATTATTTAAAGAGATGTTCAAATGTTGAAAAACTTTATAATGAACTTATTGCAGAAGAATTAGCACATGATTATGGAATTGATTGTTCGTATAACGATATAGTTGTTCAGAATGGCTTTTATTACTCTATCAGTTCTGATATGAGAAATATTGATGATAAATATACTTCTATGGCAGAAATTTTAAAAAACTTGGATGATAGTTATAATAATTTAACAGATATTTGGAATATATTAACTATTATGTATAAAGAACAACTAGTAGTTCAAAAATTAATGGAGCAGTTAATAGATATCTTTCTATTTGATGTTTTAATTGCTAATGTTGATAGACATAGTATGAATTATGGTATTGTACAAAATAATAGTGAAATATCTTTTAGTTATTTATTTGATAATGATGGTATGCTAGATCCAATTTCAATATATAGTGGAGGTTATTCTATTGGTATTAATCGTGACGATTATTTTATCTTTGAAAATAACGGTATTCATTTTTTAGAAAAATTTTTAAATGTTAGTGATAGCTATTATTTAGAATATTTTAAGAATAAATTCAATATTCTTTCGGAAGATAATATTGCAAGTGTTTTTAATCGTGTTGAAGATAAAATAGGTTGTCAGATACATCCAATAATTCAACAAAAAATCGTAAGAAAAATAAATGATAATTGTGAAGTTATAAATAGTGTTTTATGTAAAATAAAAAAATGTAGGTGATGTAATGAATATTCAATATAATTCTGTTTTAATTTTAACTTATTTTTTTATATCTTTTTTTGTTCTTATTTTAAATTATATAACAAAAGGTAGTTCTAATTTATTACTATTTTCTAGTTATCGTAGTTCTATTTTAAACCCTTTAACTTATGTTAGATTGGTTACCCATTCTTTAGGTCATAGTGGTTGGTTACATTTTATGAATAACTTTTTATATATATTGTTAATTGGTCCTATGATTGAAGAAAAATATGGTACAATTTCATTGCTTAAGATGATGGTTATTACTTCGTTAGTAATAGGAATTTTTAATTTTCTATTTTGTAATAAGAGAATATTGGGAGCAAGTGGTATTGTTTATATGTTAATAACGCTTAGTTCAGCTACTAATCTAGCAGATGGTAAAATTCCTTTAACTTTAATTTTAATTTGTTTATTTTACGTTGTAAATGAGATATTTAATAGTTTATTTGTAAGAGATAATGTATCACATATATCACATTTTATAGGTGCTATATGTGGTATAGTGTTTATATTTATTAATATTTAAGGAGTTTATATGATATATCAAATATGTATTTATTTTTTATTGTTTATTATTTATTCATGTATGGGATGGATAATAGAGGTTATTGGTAAATTAATTGAGAAGCATAGATTTATAAATAGAGGCTTTTTAATAGGACCATATTGTCCAATATATGGCTGGGGATGTTTAACAATGATTCTTCTTTTAAATAAGTATTTAGACGAACCAGTTATATTATTTTTTATGGCTATTTTAATATGTTCTTTTTTAGAATATTTTACTAGCTATTTTATGGAAAAGTTGTTTAATGCAAGATGGTGGGATTATTCTAAACGTAAATTTAATATAAATGGTAGAATTTGTTTGGAGACAATGATTCCATTTGGAATATTAGGCTGTTTGATCCTTTATATAGTAAATCCTTTTATAATTAATATTTTAGATAAAGTACCTAGTAATCTTTTGTATGTACTAGCATTATTTCTTTTTATTATATATGTAATTGATAATATTATTTCTTTAAATATTATGGTTAAATTTAAAACTACTATGAAAACAGTTGAACGAGATGGAACGGAAGAAATTACTAAAAAAGTTAAAGCTATTTTATTTAATCGTAGTTGGTTATACCGTAGACTCATTAAAGCTTTCCCTAATTTAAAAAATCATAAGGAATTATTAATGGATATTCAGACGCGAGTTAACAATGAATTAAAAAAAATTAATACTAAAATTAATAAAACTTTAGAGAAAGGTAAGAATATAGTTAATGAAAAATTTAAATAAATATATTTTATAATTATTATTAACTATATTTGATATCATATAAAATTATGGATAAAGATTTATTCTTGAATGATAAATTACAAAAATTAAGTAAATCGTCTTTTAGATCTAATTTTAAACTTAGCAAGAAGGACAAAGAATATATTCAAAGTAAAGGTATGAGTACAATAAGAGTACATGCTGCTGATTTTATAAGTAATCGGTTAGAACCAGCTTTTATTAGTAATGATGGAAAGCAAACTCCTATGCGTGGGCATCCTGTTTTTGTAGCGCAACATGCAACAGCTACTTGTTGTAGAGGTTGTTTAGAAAAGTGGTATGGTATAAAAAAAGGAACAAAATTAACTATTAAACAAAAAGAATTTATTGTTGATTTGATTATGAAATGGATAAGTAATAATATGTGAAAAATACTTTCCAAAAAACATGATTTGTATTATAATTAATAATAGAGGTGTCATATGTATTGTAGAAAATGTGGAGAAAAAATGGCTGAGGATTCAAATTTTTGTGAAAAATGTGGAACTAAATTTGAAAAAATAGAAAAAAAAGAAGCTGAAATTGAATTAAAAAATAATATTGATAATAAAGTTGAATCAGCTAAAGATGTGAAAAAAGATGATGAAAATATAAAAATGAATATTGATGTATCAGATTTAAAGCCAGATGATTTAGATGAGTTAATGCCTAAAAAAAATTACGCCTTAGGTATTTTTATAATTATAATAATTTTAATGATATTAGTAGGTGGATTTATTTATTATGATCTAACTAAAACTAGTGATGATAAAAAGACAAAAGCAATTGATTATCAGTCTATTATAGATGAGTATGCAAAAAGTATAGAAACAGTAGCAAGCGAGTATTTAATTGATCATGAAATGATAAATGATTTTAGTGAAATAGAATCATTAGTTAAATATAATAAACATAAAGTTAGTTGTGATAATATTTTTATAAATATAGATGGTACTGTATCTTTATCAGAATGTAGTGTTGATGGAAAAAAAGTTGATGAAGTATATGGCAGAAGAAAGAGTATTTTAACTAAAGATAGTGAAGATGCTTGTTATACTAAGTTTAACAGTGATACTGAAGAATTAGAATTTTATGCTGATGGAGAAATGGCTAGTATATATACATGTGAGCATGATAAATGTGATCTATATCAAACAGAAGATTTTAAATATAATTCTTGTTTAGACATGATTGCTGTTATAGAAGATGGAGAAACAAAATATTTATATAATTATAAAGAAGGTCAAAAAATATTAGATGGTTTTGATGAGATAATTGCTATTAAAGATAATAATAAATATATAGGATTTATTGTTAAAGATAGTGAAACAAGTAAATATGGTTATGTAGATACTAGAGGAATAGTTAAAATACCGATGGAATACGATGTTTTAGGACTTATCAGTTCTGGTAAAATGTATGAGCGTGGTTTTAATTATAAAGAAGATAAAATAATTGCTAAAAAAGATAATAAATATGGTGTTATTAAACTTTCTAATGGTGATGAAATTTTACCATTTAATTATGATGAGATTTATTTGGGTTCAAATGATTACTATGTTATAAGGGAAGATAAAAATTATTATTTAATAAATAAAGATGGTAAAAAAGTATTAGATAAAGCTTATAAAATGATATTTTCTTTTGATAGTTTATTGATAGTTAATGAAGATAATAAATTGAAGTTTATTGATTATAACGGAAATAGTATTATTAAGGATGAGTTAGATACATATATTGATTATAAAGAAGAACCTATAAGTGGAGTATTTGGATATAATGCAATAAAACAAGATAATGAAATAACAATTGTAGTAAATAAAGCTAGCGAAGATGGATATACTGAAATAACTTATGTATATAATATTGATACTAAAAAAATAGAGGAAAAATAATATGAAATGTATAATATGTGGAAATAATATAAAAGATGGAACATCTTATTGTCCGATTTGTGGAAACAATCAAAATATGAATCAAATTATATATAATAATCAATATCAACAACCATTAAATAATAGTATGATGCCACAATACGGTCAATATCAACAAATGCCGTATCCTAATCAAATATATTATAATAATACGAACATAAAAAAGAAAACATGGATGGATGTTGTAAGTGTTGTGTGTGGTTGTATTGGAATTTATTATTTATTTAGTTTATTTGTTGTTATAAATCAAGGATTACAATCATTTATTGATGAAACATTTAATACACCAGATATGATTGAAATATTAGAAGAACCATTAGTCGCTACTTTATGTATGACATGGCCACTGTTTTTAGCGCCAATACCAGGTATTATATTTGGAATAATTGGAAGAAGTAAAATTCAAAATAAACTTAATATATTTGGAATTATAAGTAATGTTTTATGTCTTTGCTCTGGAATTATAATGACTATATATATTTATCAATTTATGATTGGTTAAATATTAAAATTTAGTTTAATACTTTATAGTATTAGGCTTTTTTGTTGTTTTAATATTTTAATAAATTTGTTATAATATTTGATAATTATTATTTTATAGATGGGGGATTGTGTGAAACTTAATAAACAAACATTAAAATCAATGACAATTGATGAATTATATAATATTTTAAAGCCATCTATTGATAAACTCTTTAAAGAATATAATTATATGAAATATTCTACTAATGATTTAAAAAAAATAATTATAAATAACTTAAATTTAGATTCAATAAACTTAGAAAAAATAAATGATAATAAATTAAATGATTATTTAGATAAACATTTAAAAAATATTATAAATCAAGATGTTTCTAGAAAGATATTATCAAAAAATGGTTATAGATATATTGTTAGTTATATAGAACAAAATTTTCACTTTTCAAGTGATTATACTGAAAATATTAAACAATTGAAAAAAATATCTAATTTCTTTGTTAAGATTAATTTCTATCCAACTTTAGAACTGATGATAGATGTATTAAAAAATAGTACTCAAATCAATCAAGTAGTACAAGAAATAGTAGATAAAAATATACATATAATTCAATCCAATAGAATTGAATTATTATTTGAAAACGAAAATAGTGCTTTGTTCATTTATGCTTATTGTGCAACAAATCAAATAGAAATTTCAGAAGAAGATAATTATAATTATATAGACGAAAATACTAATTGTAATGAAGATATAGTTAAAACTTATTTAAGCAGTATACCTAATAAACTATTAACTATAGAAGAAGAACAAGAACTGGCTACAAGGGTTGAACAAGGCGATAAAAAAGCTAGAGATTTAATGATAAAACATAATTTAAAGCTAGTTGTAAGTGTTGCTAAAAAATATTTAAATCGTGGATTAGATTTTTTAGATTTAATTCAAGAAGGAAATGCAGGATTAATAAAAGCTATTGATAATTATGATTTATCTAAAGGATATAAATTTTCAACTTATGCAATGTACTGGATAAAACAAAGTATTACTCGAGCTATACATAATTTAGGACGTAATATTAGAGTGCCAGTTCATTATTATAAGAATTTAGGAGATTATAATAAGGCTATTAAAACTTTAAGAGATAAATTAAATAGAGAACCTATCTTAGATGAAATAGCAGATTATTTATGTATATCTATTGAAGAAGTAAATAAGTTATATATATTACAACAAGATACTATAAGTATTAATAGTAAAGTTGATGACCATGAAAACACCGAATTAGGAGATTTTATTTCGGATGAACAGGAATCGCCTGAAGAATATTTTATTAATAAAAATATGTCTAAAGAAATAAAAAAATTACTTATTCAATGCAATTTGTCAGAGCGTATGAATAATGTTTTAATATATAGATATGGGTTAGATGGAAGTGACCCTAAAACATTAGAAGAAATTGGTCAAATTTTAGGAGTTACAAGAGAACGTGTACGTCAAATAGAATTAAATGCATTAAATAAGATTAGGTTATCACCATATATAAAAGATTTTGCTATATATATGCAAAATCCAGATAAAGTTCTAAATGCAATAAAAGACTTTAGAGAAAATTATAGTGATAGAATACTAAAATGTACTAAAAAAGTAGAGGAGGAAACTGATATAATGTCAAATAAATTACAAACAATTTATGAATTATTAAATATTTATTCAAAAGATGAAGTTGACGCTGCTATTAAATTATTAAATGATGATGATAGATTGCTACTGGTTTTAGCTAATGGTAGAGATTTAGAGCATCCAATTAGAGATAACAAATGGAGTAGTCTTTATGAAAAAAAATATTTTAATGAATTGGTGCCCAAACTATCCCGTTTAATTAGTGTAGTATCTAATAATGATAATAAATCAAATATTAAGAGCGCAAATACAACTCAAGATTTGAAATCGTTATCTGATGAAGGAGAAACTGAAAGTAATCTAAAAACAACAATAGATAAAAAAGAAACTCAATTGGATGTTCCAGATGATTATTTAAATATATTAAAAATTTTAAATACACCAATATTTCACGAAGTAATGAATGAACTAAGTGCTAAAGAAGCTGTTATTGTTTCTTTGAAACTTGGTTATGTTGACGAAAAATATTTTTCGAATGAGAGCATTGCTAACTTTTTACAAATTAACCCTAATGAAGTTAATACAACTATTAAGCATGTTTTATTAACATATAAGGATTATATTAATAAATATCTTGATAAAGCTATAAATTTAATTGATTGTAAGGAAAAAACTTATAAAAAATAGTATTAAAAAGTAAGCTGCTCTATTATATTGTTATAAATTTTATAGCAAAGGAAGGAGTTATTTAATGAAAATAAGTATTAGTAAATATAAAAAATTACAGGCTGATGAACAATATCAATTAATACTGTCAATAGTTGATAAATTGCGTGAGAAATATTCTTTTTTAAACTATTCGAAAAGAGATTATCAGTTATTGATTAAAGATTGGTTGAGTGAATTTAATACTATTAAAATAGAAGATGATGAAGCAAATTTTATTGAACTTTGTATGATTTATTTAGATTCTTGTATCAAAAAATATATCAGAAATGAAATTCAAAAAGATACTGGAATAGTATTCGTAAATAATTATATTGATAATATCATTCAAGAAAAAACTTCTTATAGTGAAGTTGTAGATGCATTTTCAAAACTATGTAGTTTTTTTGAAGTGATAAATTATAAACCAACACCAGAAGTTTATTCTCATTTATTAAATGAAAGTAGTAATATAAATAATATATTATCAGTTATTGTTACAAAAAATATTAACGCTATCAAAAATAATAAAACAGATACTATTTTTTCAAATGATATAGCTTGTGAATTTATTGAAATTTACTGTATGCTAAATGATATTTTGATTGAAAATGATTATGAATTAGAAGATATTTCTTCTGATGACAACAAAATATTATTTAATGATTCCAATGATATGGTTAAAGTGTATTTAAATGAAATACCAAAAGATATATTAACTGTGAAAGAAGAAAAAGCATTAGCATATAGAATTTCAAACGGTGATCAGGAAGCAATAAAAATAATGATCAATAGAAATTTAAAATTAGTAGTAAGTATAGCTAAAAATTATTTAAATAAGGGATTAGAACTATTAGATTTAATTCAAGAGGGTAATCTTGGATTGATGAAAGCTATAACTAGGTATGACGTAACAAAAGGATTTCGTTTTTCAACATATGCAACATGGTGGATAAAGCAAGCCATAATGAATGCAATTCCAACTATTGGTCATAATATAAGTATACCTATTCATATGTATGAAGATTTAAAAAAATATCAAAGAGCATACGTAATTTTATCAGAGCAAAATAATAATAATCCAACTATATTAGAAGTAGCTAGTTATTTAGGAATATCCTTTGATAAAGCATGTAAACTTAGTAGTATACAACTTGACACAATAAGCACCAATTTAAATGTAAATGAAGATGATGATTTCGAATTGGGAGATTTATTACCATCAGACGAAGAGCCTCCAGATGATATAATATCAAAGCGATATTTACCACAATATATAAAAAAATTAATAATTTATTCTAACTTAAGTGAGAGAGAAATTTTAGTATTGATGTTTAGATATGGATTAATTGATGAGCAAACAAAGACATTAGAAGAAATAAGTAAAATATTTGATTTATCACGTGAGAGAATAAGGCAAATAGAAATAAAAGCATTAAATAAAATACGCCAATCTGATTTAACTAAACAATTTGTTGATTATGCTGGAAATCCAGATAAAGCTTTAGAATATATTAGTAGTTACGATGATCAAAAAAAGTTAAGAACACAAAAAGAAACTAGCAGTATTTATGATTTATTTAAAACATATTCTAATGAACAAATTGATTTGGTGATAGCAACTTTAACATTAGAAGAACAAAAACTAATACTATTAAGAACTAGTGAAGAAACTGATGATTTAACAAAAAAATCAAAATATGATTTTGCATTAAATGTTTTTCCTAAAATGTACAATAAACTGGAAATTGTTAGCAAAGCTAGTTTATTAGCAACACATTCTATTTCAAATAGTAAAATGAGTAATTTGGATAATACTAAATATTTTTTAGATAGATTAATATATGAATTTACAGAAACTAATGAAAAAATAGATGTTCAAAATATACGCGATTTAATATATATACCTAATTCTATTGAAATATTAAATAGGTTGAATTTGAGGGATTTGATTGTATTATCCTTAATGATAGGGTATAATACGCAAAGTTTATCGATAAAAGAGATAGCTAATTTCTTTAATATCAAAAACGATGAAGTAATAAAAATAATTCAAAATATTTTGTTTCAATATAAAGAAAGTATAAATGATTTAATTTATTTAAATAGTAAAGTAAAGAAATATAAAAAGAATAATTGATTAGGCTGTGTAAAAATATTTAAAATTTGTTGTAAAAGCTAAAAAATTATGATAGAATAATAATGTCTTTGTTGAAGGACATTATTTATATGGCCTGTTGGTGAAGTGGTTTAACACATCACCCTCTCAAGGTGACATTCACGGGTCCGAATCCCGTACAGGCTACCATTTTGTTTGTTACTAGATATTTTTATCTAGTTTTTTATTGTATAAAAAAACAGTCCTGTACTAGCGACCGCCTAAGAATTTTTTTAATATTGGTTCAATATTTTCCTGATTTAATGGCTTTACTATATATTCATCGAATCCACAAACATTAACAAAATATTGACGCTCGTTTTCACTTCTAGTATGTACGATAACAGGTATATTGAAGTCTTTAATTTTTCGTAATTCATTAAGTGTATTAACTCCATTATATCCATTTTTATAAATATTATTGGTAAAAATAAGATCACATTTATATCCATGCTTAATTTTTTCAATAATATCATTACCTGTTCGAACAATATCAACAGTTATTCCATAATTTTTTAAAATATTCATTGTGTTTTCAGATGACCATTCATAATAATCACCAACTAAAACTCTTTTTCCTTTATATATTGATTTTTTTTTAATTCGTTTATTATTGATTTTAATTGTAGGTATCTTTTCTTCTTTTTTTTCGTAAACACGTATTTGTTCCCGACAACGTTTTAATTCATTTTTTGTAAATGTTAATTCACCACGCCATTCATTATAATCATTAAATAGAGTATTATATTTAATGTTAACATAATAAATTTTTTTAAATAAAATAATTATTACAATAATTAAAAAAACAATTATACTACTTAATATAAAGATCATTTAGCTGATTCCTTTCTATTATATATATCTTTATTTTCTAAATTATAATTACAAGTAGTGCTTTTTTTATGATATTCAACTAGAACTCTTTTTGTTTACAAAAGTTCAAGGTATATATCCATTAGACATATTTTCGTAAAAACTCCATAATATAATTATGGGAGGTCGATATGAATACGTCTAGAAATTGTATAGTAAAAGACCACTCAAATTGGACAACAAGACAAGTACTTGCTACGAATGTAACTTATTTACGACATAAAAATGGTTGGTCGCAAGAAGAGTTAGCTGATCGAGCTGGAAGAAGTATTTCACTTATTAGTGATATAGAAAATGCTAATATCGGTGCTACAATTGATGCAATAGATGATATAGCGCTTGCCTTTGGTTGGACAACTTCAGAATTGACTGAAGATTATGGATTTATTGTTACCAAAAAACGAGTTGATGGTAAGTAATAAAAATATATATTTAATAAATAATTAATTTAGTATCACTAATAGTATAACATAATTGATAGAATATTATATATTTATTCTATAAAATTTTATTAAATAAATAACTTATTATATATCACTATAGATATTATACACCAAAAATTGTGAAAATGGGTAATTTATCTTTTAAAGTGTGTCTAATTATAACATTTATAGTCCAGTGGGACTTTTTTTGTATATATAATAAGTATAAATAATTATGATTGACTTTTTTTTGATATTTATTATATACTTATTCTAGATTAGAATAGGAGAATATAAATGTATGGAGTAAGTGATGCTGTAATATTACAGCAATTAGTTAATGATTATTTGAGGTATAATGGTAAGAAAACTATTACTGATATTTTAGCAGATAATGGTAAAAAGGAAGAGATAGGTGTAATTACTCCAGCTCATAAAATTGTTTTGCAACAAATGGTGTATCAGTTTGTAAAAAAACAGGGACGTAATATCAATGATGAAATCGAATCGGGTCATCAGGTATTGGGAGTTCTATCCAAAACAGAAGTAAAATATGTTGATGTATTATTAAGTATGTATCAAATAAGTATTGAGAAGTCTCATAAAATGGTAGTATAATTAAATTATCTTGTCGTTTTTTTATATAATTAGATAGGTGGTAAAATGAATTTTAAAGAGTTAAGAGAAAAATATCCAAAATTTATATATGAAAAATATGAAATAGAAGAAAGCGTGGATAAGTATAAGTTTACTTTTCATTTTTCAGTACCAGGATTAACAGAATATAAACCATATATTAAAATAAAAAAAAGTAATAAAAGCTTAGATAGAGAATTACTTGAATATTTAGTATTTCATGTAGGGTTAATTGAATTAATAAGTTATTTTAAATGTACTTGTAGTCCTGAAGTTGAAATACGAGCAGGTTTTATTGATAAAGAACAAATAGAATGGTTTAAAAAAATATATTATTATGGTCTTGGTGAATTTATGTATGTTAATCATATAGATTGTTCTATTGATGATTTGATGTATATAACTTGTACTAGTGATAAAAAATTTAATAAAAAAGTTTCATATTTAGGTCAAGGAAATATGATTGCTATTGGTGGTGGCAAAGATTCAACTGTTAGTTTAAATTTACTAAAAGGAATGGATAATACTTGTTTTATGATTAATCCTAAATCACCAGGTATTGAATGTATTAAGGTTGCTGGTTATGATAGTTATTATACTATTGAAAGAGTATTAGATAAGAATATGTTAGAATTAAATAAACAAGGATTTTTGAATGGGCATACACCATTTAGTGCTGCAGTAGCATTCATTTCTTATTTATGTGCTTATATTAATGGTAAAAAGTATATTGTTTTATCTAATGAAGGAAGTGCTAATGAACCAACTATATTAGGTACAAAAATTAATCATCAATATTCTAAAACATATGAATTTGAAAATGATTTCAATAACTATACTAAAAAATATTTTAATATTGATATAAAATATTTTAGTTTACTTAGATGTTTATCAGAATTTCAAATTGGAATGTTATTTTCACAGTATAAAGAATATCATCATGTATTTAAAAGTTGTAACGTTGGAAGTAAAAGTATTCCATGGAAATGGTGCTGTAATTGTCCTAAGTGTTTGTTTGTCTACATTATTTTAAGTCCATTTATTTCAAAGGAAGAAATGATTAGTATCTTTGGTGAAGATATGTATGAAAATAAAGAGTTGCTAGATACTTTTATAGAGTTATGTGGATATAGTGATAAAAAACCATTTGAATGCGTTGGAACTTATAGTGAAGTTCGTTATTCAATCAGTTTAATCATTAAAAAGGGTGGAAAGTTACCTTATTTATTGCAATATTATAAAGATAATTATCCACTAGAATTAGATATAGATTTTAAAAAACAATATAATAACGAGAATAACATACCAGAAGAATTTGAAAAGATTGTAAAAGCTGAATTAGATAGAGTTAATGAGGTAATAGATAATGATAAATAATATAGTTGAGTATTTGAGCGATAAAAAAATAGCTATTTTAGGATTTGGTATGGAAGGAAAATCTACATATTCTTTTATTAGAAAATATTTAGATATTTCTTTAACTATTATTGATAAAAATAATCCATATGATAATATGGCTGAATTAAATAATGATCCTAATATTGAGGTAGTATATGGAGATAATTATTTAGATAATTTGGATAAATATGATTTAGTTATTAAAAGTCCTGGAGTTATTACTAAAGATATAGATGTTAGTAATATTAAATTCACATCCCAATTAGAATTATTATTAAAATATCATAAAGATCATGTTATTGGTATTACAGCTACTAAAGGTAAAAGTACTACATCTACTTTAACATATGAAATATTAAAAGCCTGTGGTGTAGATACTATTTTAGTAGGTAATATAGGTAAAGCTATTTTTGAAGAGATAGAAAACATTAAAGAAGAAACTCTTGTTGTAGTAGAAATGTCAGCACTACAACTTGAATTTGTTGATGTATCACCTCATATCGGAGTTATTATTAATTTATATGAGGATCACTTAGATCATGCAGGAACTGTTGAACATTATCATGCTAATAAGTTGAATATTTTTAAATATCAGGATAAGAATGATTATGCCATATACTGTAAAGATATTGAGCCTTTAAATAGTTATATAGATAATAGGTATAAAGCTATAAAATATGGTATTGATTTTAATAGTAATTATGATGTTAATGTAACAAGTATAATTGGTAATTATGTTTGTTTAAATAATGAACAAATATATGATGTTAATAGTCATAGATTATTATTAGGAGATCATAATTTACGAAATATTATGATTGTGCTTACTATAGCTAGAATATTAAATTTAGATATGAATAAAGTAGTTGATACTATTAATAGTTTTAAAGGATTAGAGCATCGTTTAGAATATGTTGGTAAGTATAATGATATTATTTATTATAATGATGCAATTGCTACGATACCAGATGCTACTATAAATGCCATTAAATCACTAAAAAAGGTAGATACTCTAATATTTGGAGGAATGGATAGAGGAATTGATTATCAACAATTAGTAGATTATTTAAATAGTGGCATTGTTAGAAATTTAATATGTATGCCAACAACAGGTTATAAAATAGCTGATATGATAACTAATAATAATGTTAATATATATAAAATACAAATGTTAGATGAAGCTGTAAAAATAGCAAAGCAAATTACAGCTAAAGAACATATTTGTTTATTAAGTCCTGCGGCAGCTAGTTATGAATATTTTAAAAATTTTCAAGAGAAAGGTAGAAGATTTAAACAATTAGTAGTAGGTGATATGAATGAGCAATGAAGAAAAATATAAGGTATTGTATTATTCGGTAGGTTTTACTAAAGATAGTAGTATAATTTCAGATATTAATAGTTTTTTTGATGAATCTTTTGTTGAATATTTAATTAATAAAGAAGAATGGAATTCAGGACAGCTTTTGACGGGGTTAAAAGCTATTGATTTTAGTAAAATTATACTAAGTGATCCTATTTCTAATAGGGATAAAAAATTACTTTTATATTTACTTAATAAAATGGTTAATATAGATAGTATAATTAGTAGTTTTAGTGAAAAACAATATGATGAATTTCGTAAATATTTAAAAGAACTATATGAATTAAAAACTATAAGTATTAAAGAAGTACTGTTTACTAATGATTTAAAATTAATTAGCTCTTTTGATCTTACTATTGATGATGTTAATATATTGGAAAAGTGTTTATATAATGATAAAATAAATAATAATGTGAAACAACAAGTATTATCTATAGAAGGAAATAAAAAGATGTTTATAGAATCTTTTAATGTATGGAATTTTTATAATTTTGTAGATAAACTTAAGTTAGATAAAACATTCAAAGAAGAAAGAGTTTCAAAATTAATAGAATGTTTAAGTAATTCTAATCTTAATGTAGAAGATTTTAGAGAAATAATTTGTGAGTTAATATGTCAAGATAGTTATTATAATTTTATGATTAATTTGGAAATGATTTATAATTATTGTGTTAGTGAGAAGGATATTCCTAATGAATTAGGAACGGGTGCTAATTATTTGATGCTTGTTAAAGATTTATTAAATGAAGAAGATATTAATAAAATAGATATAAACTTTTTTATGGATAAATACAAGATAATTGGTGATATTTATAGTAAATCTATTGATTTAATTAAAGCTAATTTTAATAATAAATTAAATAATAGATTAGAAGATGAAGATATATATTTAGTTCATACAGAATCTATTTTTGATTTTGAAGAATCTTCTAATATTAAAGAAGTATATAATAAAAGTCTAAGTCATTCTAGTAAAAGGGTGTCATTTAGCTTATTGAATGATGAGAGAACAGGTATATATCTTGGCGTTGATCGTGCTGTTGTATTTGGTTATAATAAGACACCTAATAATAATTTATTATGTGCATCTTTAAGTGATGCTAGAACTGCTCAATCTAGAATTTGGACAAGAGGAAATTATTTATCAATAGATGATTACTTAAAGAAAACTAGTTCTGGCCATAATGAATTAGTTTATGGCGATATAGATTGTGTTATTGAACCAGATTATTTATTAAGTTTTCATGAAAAAGCTACGGAATTAGAACAAAGAATTTCTAATGAATTTAATATACCAATTAAATATTTAAAAGATAATACTTTAGGTGAGAATATACCATATCCCGATAAAGAATATAAGTTTGATTATAAAAGCATAAATTATATTACAAATAATTTGAATACAAGTAAAACCTTATAGATAAAATGATTTACATTTTATTTTTCTTATGTTACAATATTAATGTAGTTATTGAGAGTGAGGTACTGATGATGATAGAAAGAAGTAAAACATCAGATTTCCAAGAAGAAGACATAGCACACGTTATACAAGATGTTTCTTTAGCACTTAAAGAAAAAGGGTATGATCCTATTAATCAGATAGTTGGTTATTTAATGAGCGGGGATCCTGGTTATATATCTAGTTATAAAGATGCTAGAAAAAAAATAACAAAATTTGAAAGAACTAAAATATTAAATATTTTAGTTAAAGATTTTCTTAAATAATGAGATATTTAGGACTTGATCTTGGAACCAGAACTCTAGGTATTTCTATGAGCGATATAACTCATACTATTGCTACATCCTATAAAACAATTAGATTTGATGATAGTGATTATGATTCTTTAATTAGTGAATTAAAAACAATTATTGAGAAATTTGAGATAGAAAAAATTGTTTTAGGATTACCTAAAAATATGAATAACACCATTGGTGATCGAGCATTGACAACATTGAAATTTAAGGATAAACTGGAGCTTAATTTTCATATACCTGTTGTTATGCAAGATGAACGATTATCCACAGTAGAAGCTAGTCATTATATGATTGAAGCTGATATGTCGAGAAAAAAAAGGAAGAAAAAAATAGATGCTTTAGCAGCTAATATTATTTTGCAGACATATTTAGATAAAGAGAAAGGAAGATGAATATGGAAGAAAAGATGACTTTTAAAGTAATTAATGATGAGGGAAAAGAAGTTGAATGTGAGGTTTTATTTACATTTGAATCTGATGAAACAAAGAAAAATTATATCGTTTATACTGATAACACATTAGATGAAGAGGGTAATACTAAAGTTTATGCTTCAATATATAATCCAGGAGAGGATGAAACAAAATTATTACCAATTGAAACAGATAAGGAATGGAAAATTATTGAAACAATCCTAGATGAATTACAAAAGGAAATTCAAGGAAAGGGCTCAGAAGAGTAATAATTACTCTTTTTTGATATTATGAAGAAGGTTGGTTTGATATTAGGGGGATTATTAGTTTGTATTATTATTGTACTAATTGGAGGATTAATTTTTTATAAGAATCAAATTGGTCCCGTGAGTAATAGTAATGAAAAAATTACTTTTGAGGTTAAAGATGGAGATACATATTATTCAATAGGTAGTTCATTAGAAGATAAAGGATTAATTAAGTCAGAACAAATATATAAGATTTATTTGAAATTAAATAAACCTAGCACAAATTTAAAAATAGGTATTTATTATTTAAGTCCAAATATGGGAATAAATAATATAATTAATACTTTAAGTGGTAAAGGAATATCAAGTGATATAACAATAACTTTTAAAGAGGGAAAGAATATGAGATATATTGCAAGTGTAATTGCCACTAATACGAATAATAATGAAGAAGATGTTTATACATTGCTTAAGGATCAAAATTATTTAAAAGAGTTAATCAATGAATATTGGTTTATAGATGAAAGTATATTAAATAAAAATATTTATTATTCTCTTGAAGGATATTTATTTCCTAATACTTATAATTTTAAAGATAAGGATGTTAGTGTTAAAGAAATATTTAAAGCTATGTTAGATGAAACGGCTAAACAAATAGAACCCTATAAACAAGATATTATTAATAGTAAATATAGTATGCATCAAATACTTACATTAGGTAGTATAGTAGAATTAGAAGCTAAAAATGAACAAGATAGGGCTCAAGTTGCTGGAGTTTTCTATAATCGTTTAAGAAGTAATATGTCACTTGGAAGTGATGTTACAACTTATTATGCAGCTAAAGTAGATATGGCCGAAAGAGATCTTTATGCATCAGAAATAAATGATATTAATTATTATAATACTCGTCCAGTATCTATGGCTGGTAAATTACCGATTGGTCCAATATGTAATCCATCATTAAGTTCTATTGTTGCTTCTTTAAAACCTGTTAATAGTAATTATTATTTCTTTGTTGCTGATAAAAATGGTAAGGTATATTATACAAAGACTAATGCTGAACATGAACAATTAATTGTTAAATTAAGAAATGAGGGTTTATGGTACGAATATTAGATATTAAAGAAAATGCTAAAAAAAATAATGTTCCTATTATGCAAGATGAGGGTATTGATTTTATTTGTAAGTATATTAAAGAAAATAATATAAAAAGAATATTAGAAATAGGCAGTGCTATTGGATATTCAGCATTAATGTTTGCTAGTGTATCTGATGATATAATAGTAACTACAATTGAGCGTGATGAAAATAGATATAAAGAAGCTGTTACTAATATTGAGAATATGAGTATGAGTAATAGAATTAATATTTTTAATGCTGATGCATTAGATATAGATATTAAAGATAAATATGATTTAATATTTATTGATGCAGCCAAAAGTCAATATATAAAATTTTTCAAAAAATATAAAAATAATTTATCTTTAAATGGAGTAATTATAAGTGATAATTTAGCATTTCATGGTTTAGTTGAAAATCCTGAATTAACTAATAATAGAAATACTAAACAATTGGTAAAAAAAATTAAGAAGTATATTGACTTCTTAAAAAATAATAAAGAATTTAACACTATCTTTTATAAAATAGGTGATGGTGTATCTGTAAGTAAGAAAATATAATATTTCTTACTTTTTTTGCTAAAATAGAGTTTTAGAATCGAATAATTCTATAATATAAGTGATTTGAGTTATTAGTTTTCTAATTTTTAATATATAAAAATTTTTAAAAAATAAAGTTTTGGATAATTTTAATTCTAACTCCATTATTTTATTTAAATAAGAAATAAATAGTTTATATGCTCCAGTTTTATCACATACATTATCAAACCAATCTTCTATATCATCAATATTGCCATTTAATCTTAGTTTACTTAGTGTTGTTAGAAATGTTTTATTATCTAAAATCTTATTACAAATATAACTTTCTAATAAATATGCTTGTGATTTATATTTTTTATCAGTCTCACTATTAATGGAATAAATAGCATTTCCAATTAAGATATTTTCTTTATCCATCGTTTTAATAATATCAATTATTTCTTCAGTTTGTTTGGTATTCAATATTTCTTCTAATACATAAGATGTATCTTTTTTTACATATTCTAAATTTGAAACATTAATAATAGCATAAGTTAAACCTGTTCTTAGATATAAATAATCATTTTCTATTTTATATTTTTTATGGTATGAATTTATTGCGTGATTGAATTCATGAACTAAACTATCAATAAACTCTGGTAAACTATTATTATCAAAATTATTAATAACAATAAATTCTTCTATTTTTAATTCATTATTTATTTTGTATGGAATATTAGTATAGAATGCATAATTTACATTATCTTTTCTATTATTTGGTATAATTTTGACATTCTTAAAAGTATTTAAAATCATTACTTCATTCTCAATGCCATATCTTATAATAAATGCTGGTATTACGAAGTATAATAAATGACGGATATTTACATGGTAATTGTATTTAATACATAACTTGTCAACAAAGCTTTTTTCTTTTTCAATTAATTTATTAGTATCCATTATCTCACCATTATAATTATATCATGAGTTATAATTTATCTTGTTATTTAATACAAAAAATATAGTATATATTTTATAAGTAGTAGTGTATAATGAATAATAAGGAGGAGTTTATGACAATAGTATATTTAATAAGACATTCTGTACGAATGAATCAAAATGTTATAGAATCTAATAACACAAAACAAAGTGAAATTATTCAATATGAAAAAATTATATTAAGTGTCGAAGGAGAAAAGAAAGCTTCATTATTAAGTAAAGAAGAAGAATTACAAAATCTTGATGTTATATATGCAAGTAATTGTGTTAGAACACTTCAAACTGCTAAATATTTTTTAGAAAGTCAAAATTTAAATGTTACTATAGATGATAGGTTAGATGAAAGACGTAAAGGTATATCTAATGATAAGTTGTTTCCTGATTGGTTTGAAAGGCAATATTTAGATGAAAATTTCAAAACAGAAGGTGGGGAATCAAGAAAGGAAGTTACGAAAAGAATATCAGAGTGTTTTTATGAAATAATAAAGAAACATAAAGGCAAAAGGATTGCTATATTTTCGCACGGTTATGCTATAACATTCTTTTTATTAAAATTCTGTAAATTACAAAATATAAATGATAGAAGATTAACATATGAATTTAAAGATAAATTAGTGTTTGATAAAATTATAAATGCTCCAGAAGTATTTAAATTAACTATTAATGACCAAGAAAAAGTGGTTGATATTGAATTAATAGAGTTTGATAATATACCATTTAATCATGGTGTATAAAATATAGAGAAGTGAGAAGTAGTATGAAAGAAAAATATAATAATTATCTTAATAAAGAATATAATTTTGATAAATTAACTATGTTTGGTATTATTTGTTTAATAATAGTTATATCTGGAATATTTGGTTGGATATATGAATTTATATTTTATTATTTTAATAGTGGTATGAAGACTTTTTATTTTCGTGGCGGTAATTTTTTACCATGGATAAACATATATGCTATAGGAGCTATATTTATATTTATTTTAAATTATAGATATAAAAAAAATCCTTTAAAAGTATTTTTATTTAGTATAGTAATAACTGGTATTTTAGAGTTTGTATCCGGTTATATAATGTATACATATTTTGATGGATTTAGATGTTGGAATTATAATACAGAAATTTTAAACTTTGGAAATATAGGTGGATTTATATGCTTAAGAAGTGTACTGTTCTTTGGCTTATCAAGCTTATTATTAATATATATAATAATACCAATATGTTTTACTATCACTACAAAAATGAATAAAAAAACTTTTTTAATATTAAGCATTAGTCTATGTTCAATTATTTTATTCGATGAATTATATAATTTGATTATTGCTCGTTTATTTGATTTATCTAGAGCATCTGATATTTATAAACAACTGGGATTTAAGTATATGGAATTTTAAAAAATAGAGTACGTTCTATTTTTTTTGTTAGTTTGACAAAAAAACATAAAAGTATTACTATACATACCCAGAGGTGGAGTAATGAAAAAATGTTTTATTCTATTATTAATATCATTTACAATTAGTTTATGCCCAGATATTTCAGTAAATGCATATATGATTGATAATATATGCTCTAATCCATTTACAGAGAGAACAAAAGTTACAATAAAATTTATGACTAATGGTGGAAAAACAATAAAGGAATTGAATTATTGCAGTAATTGTGGTTCTGGAAGTTTTGATTTACCAATCCCAGTACGTGAGGGATATACATTTGATGGATGGTATGCTGATATAGCTTTAACAAAAAAAGTTAATAACAACTTTATCAAAAATATAGATGGACAAAATATTACTATTATTCCTGATAAGGCAGGTTGTAATGTAAATAGTGGTTATACATATTTGTATGCTAAATGGGAACAACCAACAGATAGTGATATAATTATTAATTTTAATACTGGTATTAGTGATAAAATTGATTCACTAAAAATTTGTTCAACTTGTTCAAAAAGTAATATCTCTTTACCTGTTTTATCAAAAGAAGGATATGTATTTTTAGGATGGTATAAAGAGGCAGAATTAATAAATAAAGTTGATATAAAAAATAATAAATCTGAAGATATATATGAAAAATTAGTATTAGAAACTAAAGTAGATGATAATAACATTAAATATCGTTACGCGACATTATATGCAGGTTGGGTAGGAGAAAATGAAGTTAAATATTTAATTGTTGATGAAGTTGATAAAAATATTAGTATTATTAATGACTTGATGAATCGCTAGGAAATATAATAAATTTTATCTATTTTTGATTATTTATATTAAAAGTTGCACAAAATAAGGAAAATGAAGAGAAAAATGTTGACAAAGTTAAAAAAATGATTATAATAATTATTACATTTTTCGATACATATATTGTAGAAGAAAGATATTGGGGGGTAACATTTATGAGTAAAAAAATAGAGAATATTAGTATTGTTTTAGGTTGCGTTATGATTTTTGGATTTATGTTGACAGCTTCCCTTGTATTTGCTCAAGGAAATGCTCCAGCACCTAAGAAAAGTTATTATGTTGAAAAAACTTCAGCTAATGATTTTATTGAAAAAGATATTAAATTAGTTACTAAAATGAATAAAAAAGTTGAAACTGCACAAAATAGTTTTGAATATGAGTTAGAAATCATTAACGGTAATGTAGTTTTAATTGATCTTGATACTGGTTCTAAAGAAGCTATTTATACTAAAGGAGATGCTAAATATTTGGCTTCTGTTGATTTTTATTATTATGATGCTGCTTATACTTTAATTATTACAGAAGATGGAAATTTATATTCTAATATTTATACTGATAATCAAAATAAAATTAAGTTTAGAAAGATTAATACAAATAATAAAGTTACGGGTTTAAAGGTTATTGAAAGAGAATTAAAATTTTATGAATATCCAAGTGTTGAAGTATATGGATTAAATGATAATAAAGATTGGGAAATGATAAAATTATAATAAAACTATTGTTTAACAAAGAACAATAGTTTTTTGCTTTTACTTTTAATTTTTATTATTACGTGGTATACTAAAGACATAAAGAATGTTAAAGATAATATATTACTAGTCATGTTAGGGTTAGATAAGAAAGACTTGATAGAACTTTCAAAAACAGACAAGGTGGTGTCAAAGTATATGGAAGAAGTAGAAAGAGTAAATGAGAATCCAGAGTTTAGAGAATATATAAGTTATGAAGAAGAACAGAGGAAGATTAGAAATGAGTTTAAAAAAGAAGGATATGAGGAAGGCACAATTCATGAAAGATATTCTATAGTCAAGAAATTATTAGCTAGTGGTATGAAAGTAGAAGAGATTGTTGAAATTATTGGATTATCAGAAGATGAGATTAAGAAAATAAGAGATACTGAGTAATTAGTATTTTTTCTTTTTTATCTTTAACTATTTTGATAAAGGTATGTATTTAGAATAATAAAACTATTAAACTGGACTATTTGTATATTTTTTGTTATAATTATTTGGGATTTACAGAAGAGAAAGGAGATTTATGAGTAAAATTAAAATGTTCGCTTTAGGCGGACTTAATGAAACAGGAAAAAATATGTATGTCGTCGAAGTTAATGATGATATATTTGTATTTGAAGCGGGTTTAAAATATAGTGAGGATACTTCATTAGGAATTGATTATGTTATTCCTAATTACGATTATTTGAAAGAAAATAAAGAACGAATTGTAGGTATTTTTATTACACATGGTCATGACGAACAAATGGGAGCACTTGCTGATATATTAGTTGATTTACCAGATGTTAAAGTGTATGCTACTAAATTTACGGTTGAAATTATTAAGAAAATGTTAGAAGAAGAAAATCTTCCAACTAATAATATTATTGAATTACAATTACATCGTAATGTTTCTTTTGGAAAGAACAGTATTTTTCCAATTAGAGTCTCTCATTCAACACCAGATGCTGTTATGTATGTTTTGTATACCGAAGATGGAGCTATTGTTTTTAGCGGTAATTATGTTATTGATCCTTCTATGACTGATTGTTTTAATTCAGACATTGGTAAGATTGCTTATGTAGGTAAACAAGGAGTATTATGCTTCTTAAATGAATCAATATATGCTGATAAAAAAGGATTTACTTCACCAAATCATAGAGCAGCTGATATAATTAGAGAAACTTTAAATAAACATGAGGGTCGTATTTTATTTAATATAATGCAAGCTCAAATTTTTCGTATTCAAGAGTTATTTGATGAGATTATGAAAACACAACGCAATGTTGTTGTTATGGGAAAAAAATTAGAGGATATAATTCTTCAGTCTATAGATATGGGTTATGTTAAATTTGATAAGAAACGTATTAAGAATATCAAGTGTGTTAATGAACCTGGTATTATTGTTTTAGTATCTAATGAAAGAGAAATGCCTTATTCAAATATGAAACGTATTTTAAGAGGAACAGATAAGTTTATTACTTTAACACCAGAAGATACAGTTGTATTTGCTTCCCCAGTTTATGATAATATTGAAGTATCATCGACTAAAATATTTGATGCAGTAGCACAAAAAGGATGTAACCTTATTATTTTGTCTAAAAAACAGTATCGTTCTCCACATGCATCTAGTGAAGATATTCTTATGATGATTAATATGCTTCATCCTAAATATTATTTTCCAATAATTGGTGAATATCGTTATCAAGTTGAAAATGCTCGTTTAGCTTATAAACTAGGTATGGACAAAAATCATGTTTTATTGAAGTTAAATGGTAGTGTTGCAACTTTTGTTAATGGTAATTTAGTTGATTCTAAAGAACAAATTAAAACTGATGAAATTCTTATTGATGGTAAACAAGCAGGAGATATTGGGGATCTCGTTTTAAAAGATCGTGAACTTCTTGGAGAAAATGGTATTGTTATTGTGACTACAACATTAGATAGGAATACTAAAAAGGTTTTAGCTGGCCCAGAAATTTTAACACGTGGATTCATATATGTTAAAGATAATACTGATTTAATAGAAGAAGCTTCTAAATTATCTTTAGAAGTAATTAATAGTTTTATTAATCCTAATTATGTTGATTTTAATAAAATAAAATTAGGTATTCGCGAAAAATTAGGAAAATATTTTTATCAACAAACAGGGTCTAAACCTATGATTATTATTGTAGTTCAAGAAGTTTAATGACTTCTTTTTTCTTGGTTGTAAAAAAAATAAAGCTTTATTAACTAAATTCTCTTGACTACGAGTTTGAAATAGTGCTACCATGGGAGTAGGGGGATGGTAAGAATGAAGATTGATGGATTAATACCATTTAATGGTGAAACCATTCAAACCAGGCAACTTAAAGAATTGGGTTATTCCACTAGTACTATTAATAAATTAATGAATGATAATTTATTAAAAAGAACTAAACGTGGTTATTATAAAGTGAATTTAAACATTAAAACTGATAGTAAATTGATGAAATATTATTTAATGAACAATTTATTTGAAGAGTTTAATGAATATTTTGATAGTTTACCTATCAAAGATTATACAGCATATTATTATCGCTTTTTATCTGATATTATGGTTAATGATTATGCAAAAGCATATAAGCATTTGGGTAAGTGTTGTGAATTAAATAAGAGTAAAGAAAACAAAATAAATTTATATGCATATGTGTTATTGTTGTGTGAATTAATGAATTTATCAAGTGATAAATTAGTCTCTTTAAAAAATAAAATATTTGATAAGGAAGATTCGTTTAATTTGTTTTTAGAATGTATTATAAAGAAGGATTATGATAATGCTTGTCGTAATTTATGTGTTAGTAAATATAGTGATAATTTATCAAAATTAGATATTAGGGTTTTGAGAGATTTAAGTGTTAAAGCATTAAATTGCTATAAACATAAGCATTCACCAGAAATGGAAGAATATAATAATTTATTTAATAAATTTTATGATTGTGTAATTGATAATAATTATGATGATGCTTATTTTTATTTTAATAAATTATATAGTTTAAGTATTAAGATAGATAATAAAGAATCTAAGTTAGATATAATAGCTGACTTATTTAATTGTTTTAATTTTATAGTTGCTAATCAGGAAATTGATTTAAATAATTATAAAACTAATTATAAATATAATAGTAATAATTTAAATAATTTTTATTCTGCGCTAAACAAGAATGATTATATTAATGCATTAAAGTTTGTTAATTTAATATTGGATAAAAAATATAATCGGGATATGGAAATTTACAAAGTGCTTTTAGAACGCATTTTCAACTTTTTAAATATTAGAACAATTATTAGTTTGAGAAGCTCTCAAAATAGTCAAATGTCTTTAAATAATTTGATTAAAGAAAAAAGATATGATGAAGCTTTGATTGTAGCTAATAAAAGTGATAAAATGGATACCCATGATAAAAATATGGTAACCTCTATTCTTGAATCTTTAATAGCACTTGAAGATTCATCTTCGCTTAACACTGAAACTTAAAAGGGTTCTTTGTCAAATAGTGTTGGTAACAATAAATTTGATAAATGAATTGTTTGTAAGGATGGTTGAAAAGATCATCCT
>CAVDCT010000001.1:0-159977 GCA_963607615.1 Roseburia sp. AF12-17LB | reverse complement strand
CGACTTGATTCACTTTTTTTATATAGAAATGTTTCACATCAATTGTAACACTACAATGAAATAGATACATTTTTGGGAACTATATTTAAGAATTTATTCTTTTTTGATATAATTATTTAAACTATATTTAGTAATTTATGGAGATGATTTATATGAAAATGCATAGTAAGAAAATGGTTGCACCCATTATAATTTCAATAATTATAATACTTTATTATATTTTTTACTTTGGCGTTTTAATATTTCTATTGGATAGCATAAGTAAATATGTATTTGGAATCATTCCAATTATTTTTTCTGTAATAATGATTAAAGTTTGCATTGAAAGAATAAATGAAATTAAGGGAGGTGAAGAAGATGATATTAGTAAATACTGATTATATTAGTGGAAAAGAATTAGAAATGTTAGGAATTGTAAAAGGTAGCACAATTCAATCAAAACATATAGGAAAAGACATTTCACAGAGCTTTAAAACTTTAGTAGGTGGTGAGTTGAAATCGTATAATGAAATGATGAATGAAGCTCGTGCACTTGCTACAAAAAGAATGGTTGGTGAAGCAGAAGCTTTAGGTGCAGATGCTATAGTAAATATTCGCTATACATCATCAGCTATCATGCAAGGTGCTGCTGAAGTTATTGCTTATGGTACGGCTGTTAAATTTGTTAATAAATAAAACTTTTACAAAAAAGTTATGGTAATTTTTGATAAATTATAATTTGGTATAATAAAAGGTGTAAGAAGTAGATTTGATGATTAGTATTGAAAATTACGCTCTTTTTTTATTAGGCTGTATGAAACTTTGGCATACATTATACTTAAAGTTAAATTAATGTACTTTAAAGTGTTGAGTAACTTTTATACTCTATATTTGATTAAATATATTGATATTGAAATAATTTATAGAAAAAAATATAAAGCATATGCTATAATATATAATAGTTTAATAATAATATTTTTTTAAGTATAAATAATAATTATTAAAACCGTTAACTAAAAATATAAATAGAAAGGTATCAATCAAATAGATTAATATTTCTATAAGATTGATTATACGATAAAAATATGAATGATACACAAATATTAGATATTTTCTATAATCAAATAGTACCAGAAGCACAAGAAGGAAAAATAGATTGTTATTTTATGATGAATATTGCTTTTAATTTAGTTATTGATAATAAAGAAATGAGTGAATGTGTAGATTTACCATATAATGAAATTTTAATTCCTACTTTAAAAATTACAAATAAACAATTATTTGATAGTTTATTAATAGAATATGTAAAAAAGGCTATAAGAACTTATGAACCATCTAATTTTTCTTTTTTAAATGATCTTGATACACCATATATTGAAAATATAGAAGAAACAAAAGAGTATTATTTAATAAAATATATAATTTGTACATTGTTTGCTAATGCATCTTTTAATGATTTTAATTATCCTACTAATTTTTTACAGTCTAGAATAGCTATGTTAGATAATAAAATTTTAAATTATGATGGACTTTTAGATTTAGGATATATAGAAAGTATTGGAGCTAGAATATATGTAATGGAGGAGATAAGTCCGATAAAATCTGAAACACCGTATAGAATTAGAAGTTATATTCGATTCGATGATGGACATAATTTATCATTACCAGAAATATATGCAGGTAATACTGGAGAAAAATATCAATTATATGGTATTCAAAAAACTATTAAAAGTGATGGAATAGACGAACGTTCATATTTAAAACAGATTAGAAAAGGATTTATTGCCAAAGTAAATGGTGCACCAGAACATTATTTTTTAGCTGTTATGCTTTTCTTATCATTATGTAGTGATAAAGAGATAGAAGTAGTTCCTTTTTTAGTGCAGAGGTGGAATGCAAAAAGAATATCAATACATAATAAAGTTAAGAACAATCCATCTATTTCTTTTGAAGTTAAAGATGAAGAACAGGATAAAATTCAAAACAATGCAACTAATATATTAATCCAATACTTCAGAAAATTAGAGGATACAAGTATTGGAATGGATTTTTCCACGATCCCGTTTGATTTAGATAATAATTTACATATTAATATAAAAGACAATTTTGAAAGTAGAAGTGTTGCTTTTAATGAACTTTTTAGTTTGGTAAGCGAGTATAAAAGTAAAAGGAATTTTAACAGATAAACACAAAAATATATGAACTGAAGACATTAAAATATATGTCTTTTTATATGCCAAAGTTTTTATTGTTTGATTTAGTATTTGGTATGTATTATAATGGTATAGGTGATAAGATGAAAATTTTTTGTGTTGGTAATAGTGCTTATGATATAACTACTCCATTAGATGAGTTTCCAAAAGAAAATACTAAATATCGTTTTCATGAACAAATCGAATGTGGTGGTGGTTCAGCAGGAAATGCAGCCTATCTTTTAGCAAAGTGGGGGATGGATGTATCTTTTGTTGGTATTGTTGGAAAAGATGTCTATGGTAAAAGAATTAAAGACGAATTTAAAGAAATTGGTGTAAATATAAAATATTTGTATTCAAGTGATGATTATAGGACTATTTCAAGTCATATAATTGTTAATAAAAGTAATGGTAGTCGTACTATATTGAGTTATCAGGCTAATAGTAATGAAATGCCAGATGTTGATATTAAAGAGGAAATAGATATACTTTTTTTAGATGGACATGAATATAATATGTCAAAAAAACTAATTGAGCAACATCCATCCGCAATTGTTATAATTGATGCAGGACGTGATTGTGAAGAAGTAAAAGAATTGTGCAAATTATCTGATTATGTTGTTTGTTCTAAGAATTTTATGGAGTTAGTTAGTGGTATAACTTTTGATTCTAAAAGTAATTTAGAGTTATCTTTTAACAAACTGGAATCTTTATTTAATACTCATATTATTGTAACACTAGAGGATGCAGGATGTGCATATCGTAATAGTTTGAATCAAGTTGAAATTATACCATCTATAAAAGTAAAAGCGATTGATACGACTGGTGCAGGTGATATTTTTCATGGAGCATTTGTCTACGGAATTGTTAAAAATTGGTCAATGGATAAGATACTAAGGTTTTCTAATGTAGCTGGCGCTATGTCTGTAACTAAAATGGGTGGACGTAATTCTATATTTTCACTGAAAGAAATAGAGGAAGCTTATAATGAAATTAAATGAGATTGTTTTTATTGATTCACTTCCAACTTTAGATTTACATGGATATGATCGAGATTATGCTCGTATTAAAATAAATGAGTTTATAAATGATAATTATGTTATGGGAAATCGAAATGTTGTTATTATACATGGCATTGGAAATGGCACTATAAGAATGGTTACACAAGATACGTTACGTACAAATAAAAAAGTGTTAGATTTCAAAATATTTATCAACAATATAGGATGCACAATTGTTGAAATTGATCATAAGCAAAGTATTGACAATAAAATTAAAAGATGATAAGATAATTCACATCTCATGAAAAGAGGGGGATTTTGTATGTATGAAGAAAGACGCGAAACTTTTTCAGTAAGAGATATAATATTACAAATTCTTTTGATTGTATTATTTGTGTTAATTTTAGTTTGGATTTTCCCTACTAAAGGGTATATTAAAAAATTATTTCATAATAATAGTAATGTAAAAACAGAAGAAACTACGAAGGTAGAAGCAAGTGCTGATGATATAGATCGTTTAGCCGTGTTATATAATCAAATATTCGCTAATAATGTAGCAACTATGAAAGATGCTGCAATTGGTTATTATACTAATGAAAGATTACCAGAAAATATTGGTGATACAGATAAAATGACTTTAGAAGATATGTATAATAAACATTTAGTTTTAAAGTTAACTGATAAGAATGGCGAGTATTGCGATAGTACTAAATCATATGTTTCTATAACTAAATATGATAATGAATTTCAAATGAAAGTAAATTTGAGTTGTGGTACAGAAGAAGATTATATAATTGTATATTTAGGCTGTTATGATTATTGTGATGCTACCGGTGTATGTGAGAAGCAAGTTGAGCCAACAAAGCCAAGTACTCCATCGTCAAATGGTACAAAGCCAAACTGGCCATCTATAATTACACCAAATAGTAATCCAAATAGTAATCCTACTAGCAATCCAACAAGTAATCCAAGTTCAAACAGTAATCCTACTAGCAATCCAACAAGTAATCCAAATTCAAACAGTAATCCTAATAGTAATCCGAATTATGTTTGCGAGTACAATAAAGTAACTGGTGGATATTGGGGACCATATGGCGAATGGTCAGAATGGACTCAAAATGTTATAACAGCTACTTCAACTGTTACTGTTGAAACAAAAATAGAAAAAGAGGTAACTGGTTATACTACTGAAAAAATAGCTGTTGGAACTAAAACTGAAACTTATATAACTGGTTATGATGAAGAAAAATATATTTCTGATTATAATGTCGAAAAGTATATATCAGGATACAAAACAGAAAAATATATAACAGGTTATAAGGAAGAAAAATATATTGCAGATTACAAAGAAGAAAAATATATTTCTGGTTACAAATATGAAAAGTATATATCAGGATATAAAGCAGAAAAATATATATCAGGATATAAAACAGAAAAAGAAATTACAGGATATAAAGAAGAGAAGTATATATCAGGTTATAACACAGAAAAATATATAACTGGTTATGTAACTCAAAAAGTAAAGACAGGAACGACTAAAGTTCAAGTTGGTACTACAACAAAAACTACTGTTGTAAAGGTTCCATCTGGAACTACAAGACAATATGTTAAGTCTGATAGTGGTACAACATTACCAACAAGTGGAAATGGATATGTTTATGTTAAGACTGGTTCTAAAACTTCACAAAGCTGTTCAAGTTGTGCTACTAAAACAGTTTATACTTGGGATGTTTATAAAGTAGTAACAGTTTATAAATCAGAAGAGAGAAAAGAAACAGTGCCAGTTTATGAAACAAAAGATGTATATGAGGAGAAAAAAGTACCTGTATATTCAACAAAGAAGACTCCAATATATTCAACAAAGAAGACTCCAATATATACAACAAAAGAAACCCCAATTTATTCTACTAAGAAAGTGCCTGTATATTCTACTAAGAAAGAACCGGTTTATGCAACAAAGAAGACTCCAATATATGAAACTAAAAAGGTGCCAGTTTATGGTACAAAGAAAATACCAGTTTATTCAACAAAGAAAACTCCAATCTATTCAATTAGAAAAATTGCAATTTATGGAACAAGAGAAGTTATAATATATGATGAGGTTAAGGTGCCAACATATAAAATGGTAACATATTATCGTTCTAAAACTAGACAATATTTTGGTGGAACAATCGAAACAAAGTGGAGTACATGCGATCCAGTAGATAAGGTTTTAATTGAAAATGGCTTTAAATTAACTGGAAATAAAAAAGAAGCATAGTGTAAATATCAAACAGTAAAGAAGCACCTTTTAGCTTCTTTTTGTTTGACAACACTATATTAATGTGTTATTATAAAATTAGAATAAGAATAATATATATAATAGGAAGGGGCTTGCCATGAAAAGCACATATTTATTCGATTATGTAAATGAGAATGAGTTTAAAAAGTTAGAACGTTCAATAAAAAAATATAACATGCTTGCCTATAAGAAATTATATTTTGAATATTATCCATCATTAAAAGAAGGAAAATTTTTAGGAAAATTAATTTCAACAAATAAAAAAAATGGGACAAAAACATATGAGTTAAAGTTACCAACAGATGCGTTATTTTCTAAAGTACATGGTGATATAAAATTATATTATTTAGTTTATGAAAATGAAAGAATAGTTATGTTGGATAAATTTGAACCAACAGAAATATTAAGCGAGGGACATGCTAGTGAACTTGTAACATATAAAGGCGTTATGGTTTCTAAACAACATGCAGAAAAAGATATGTTTAAAATAAATCTGTTGAATATGATTGAGAAATAGAGGGTTTTTATCTTCTGTTTTTTGTGTTATAATGTGTATGTGGTGATTATATGAAGAAAGCAATTTACATTATTGGTTGTTTTGCTCTTTTATTATCATTGATTGGTTGTAGTAGTAATAACACAGATAATAAAGAGGAAAAAAATGAGGAGGTTAATTATATGACAGGAAAACATAATGTCGAGATAGATGTTGAAAATTATGGTACAATTTCTTTAGAATTAGATGCTGATGTAGCACCTATTACAGTTACTAATTTTATAAAATTAGCTAATGAGGGGTTTTATGATGGTTTAACTTTTCATCGCATTATATCAGGTTTTATGATTCAGGGAGGGGATCCTGAAGGAACTGGTAATGGTGGCTCAAGTGAAAAAATTAAAGGAGAATTTTCAGCTAATGGCTATAAAAATGATATCTCACATGTAAGAGGAGTTATTTCTATGGCGAGAGCAACATCTTATAATAGTGCTAGCAGTCAATTCTTTATCGTTCATAAAGATTCTACTTTTTTAGATGGTAAATATGCTGCTTTCGGCCATGTAACAAGTGGCATGGAAGTGGTAGATAAAATTGCGGAAGATACTAAGGTTGAGGATGATAATGGTACAGTTAAGAAAGAAAATCAACCTAAAATATCAAAAATAAAAGTTATAGATTAGGAGATAAATATGAAAATTTTAGTTACAGGTGGTTGTGGTTATATTGGAAGCCATACGTGTTGTGAATTGTTAGATAATAATTATGAGGTAGTTATTGTAGATAACCTTTGTAATTCTAAAGAAGATGTTATTGATAGTATTAAACAAATAACAAGAAAGGACGTAACCTTTTATAAAGGTGATGTTTGTGATGTATCTTTATTAGAAAAAATATTTAGTGAGAATGATATTGAAGCAGTTATTCATTTTGCTGGTTTAAAAGCAGTTGGAGAATCGGTTCAAAAACCTTTATTATATTATCGTAATAATATAGATTCTACATTGAGTTTATTAGAAGTGATGAGTAAGTTTAATTGCAAAAAGATTGTTTTTTCATCAAGTGCTACAGTATATGGAACTCCAAAAACTTTACCTATTAAAGAAGATTTTCCATTGTCTACAACTAATCCTTATGGTTCTACTAAATTATATATTGAAGGAATTTTGAAGGATTTGTATGTTTCAGATAATGAGTGGAGTATTGCTATATTGCGTTATTTTAACCCGATTGGTGCGCATAAGAGTGGTTTGATTGGTGAGAATCCTAATGGTATACCAAACAATTTAATGCCTTATATTTTGAAAGTAGCAACAAAAGAATTAGATATCTTAAATGTATTTGGTAATGATTATGATACAAAGGATGGAACTGGTGTAAGAGATTATATTCATGTTGTTGATTTAGCTAAAGGACATATTAGTGCTATTGATAAGGTTTTAAAGACAACTGGAGTTGATTGCTATAACTTGGGAACAGGTCATGGATATAGTGTTTTGGATTTAGTAAAAACATTTGAAAGAGTTAATGATATTAAGGTTAATTATAAAATCGTAGATAGACGTCCTGGTGATGTTGCTGCTTGTTATGCTGATCCTAGTTATGCTAAAGATAAGTTAAATTGGGAAGCTGAGTTAGATATTGAGGATATGTGTCGCGATGGATACAATTATGTAAAGGAGAATAAGTAAATGTCCAAAAATTATACAGGACGAGAAATTGCTATTTTTACAGATGCTCACGGTCTTCTAGAACCTACTCAGGCAGCATTAGAAGATATTGCTAGTAGAGGAATAACTGAAATATATTCACTCGGTGATAACATTGGAGTAGGCCCTAATCCTAGCGAAGTATTAGATTTATTAATTCAATATAATGTTCAATCTATAGCTGGAAATTCAGAGGAATATGTAACTTTAGGAATTGAACCATTTAGCTCTTATTTTGATTGTCGTAAGAAAGCAAGTCAATTATGGACATTATCAAAACTGACGGAAGAACAAATTGGTTATATTAAACTTTTTCCAAGATATTTAGAATTGTCAATAGGTGGAAAAAAGGTAGCTTTATGTCATTTTGCAAATGACGTTAGAATTGATTTTGATGTTAGAAGCACTTGGACTTATCAGGATAATTTTGATTATTATAATAGTGGTACTCAATTAGATCCTAATGCTTCAGATCAATTTATGTATACTAATTCTTTAGAACAATTTAAAGAGATAGATATGATGATAAAAAAATATGGTAAGAATCATCCTTTTGTAAGGGGATATTTATCCGCATATGAAGAGCCATTATTCGCACGTAAAAGAGTTGATTTCTATGATGCTGTTATTCAAGGACATGTTCATTGGAAATTATATGATATGATGCAACCTACCAAGTTTTATTCAATTCGTGCTGTAGGAATAGCGTATCGTAATGATCCAGTAGATACTGCTTCATATGTAATATTAAAAGAACATGATGAAGGTTTTGATTTAGAAGAAGTCTTAGTTAAATATGATCGTGAAAAGATGATATCTAGTATTTTATCGAGTGATTCTCCTGATCAAACAATAAAAAAATTTACTAACATTCGCTAAAGAACACTAGTTCTTTTTCTTTTTTTCACAAAAAATTAACAAAACCATGTTATAATGTAATAGAGGTGGTAAAATATTGAATGAAAAAATAGAAGAAATAGAAAAATTAAATATAGTAATGATAAAGTATATAGCAGCTTTAAAAGTCTTAGAGACACAACTTGATATTATAGGTGATGATTTTAAATATATAAAAGAGTATAATCCTATTGAACATGTAAAAACTAGAATTAAGACAGCTGATAGTATTATAGATAAATTAGAACGTAAAAATGTTGATTTTACAGTAGATAATGTTGAAAAGAATTTATTTGATATAGTGGGTGCTCGAATAGTATGTTCTTTTGAATCAGATGTTTATGATTTGGTATCTATTATTAAAGATTCCTCTATAATTAAAGTTATCGAAGAAAAAGATTATATAAAAAATCCTAAAAAAAGTGGGTATCGTAGTTATCATTTAATAGTGGAGATACCTGTAGAATTAATAAATGAAAAAACAAAAGTAAAAGCAGAGATACAAATTAGAACTATGGCGATGGACTTATGGGCTAGTTTAGAACATAAAATAAAATATAAGTCTAAAAATATTATTGATGAAAATATTAATAATACATTTATAGACGCATCTGAGACATTATATCATTTAGATAATACTATGGATAATATATTAAATAAGAAGGTGATAATAGATGCATAAAACAAGAATATATATGCAAATAATGAATTTTAAAAAATTATTTTTAAAATTATTTATAAAGAAAAATAACACTAAGTTATTACAATCATATATTAGTGGTTATTTACCAAAGACATATTAATTGTGTCTTTTTTTTATTATTTGTTCATAATAATAATGGTGATAATATGATAGTAAGGTTAGGGTATGTATCTATTAGTAGAACTTTAGAAGATATTGTATCTTTCCATAATGTAACTTATACTAAATATTCAGAAGATAATGATATTAGGAAAATAGATAAAGTTATAAAAGAAAACTTTGAAACTCTTATTAATGTTTTAAAATATAATTGCAGGAATAATATTCATTTTTATAGATTAACATCAAAACTAATACCATTAGCAACTCATGAAAGTGTTAATATAGATTACATTAATAATTATAAGGAATTCTATGAACAAGCTTCTATATTAATAAAAAATATGCGTGTCGATGTTCATCCTGATCAATTTACAATATTAAATAGTACAAAAAAAGAGATAGTGAACAACTCTATTAAAATATTACAATATCATTATAAAGTTTTAAAAGCTCTAAAAATAGAAAAACCTATTATTATTTTACATGTTGGCAGTAGCGTATTTGGAAAAAAGAACTCAATTGTTCGTTTTATTAATAATTTCAAGTTACTTCCAGATTATTTACAAAAATCTATTGCTTTAGAAAATGATGATAAAATATATAACATAAAAGATGTACTTTATATATGTAAAAAATTAAAAATACCTTTTGTTTTTGACTATCATCATTATAGGTGTAATAACGATGGAGAAAATTATTTAGATTATATCGAAGAAATATTTTTAACTTGGAAAGATTTAAAACCTAAAATTCATTTTTCTTCTCCAAAGAATAAAACAAAAAAAGACTTTAGAAGTCATAGTGAATATATAAATTGTTTTGAATTTATAGAATTTGTTGATTCGATAAAACATTATAATATAGATGTAGATATTATGTTGGAAGCAAAAGGAAAAGATGAAGCAATATTTCGTTTAACGCGTCAATTGAAGTTCATGACCGATTACCAATTCATTGACGATTCATCATTTTATGCATAACATATTATTGAAAAAGAAGGATATATATGTTATTATGTGATAAATATAGGAGATGAATTAAAAATGGATAATATTGAAGTAATGATTAGTGAAAAAGAAATACAAAAAAGAATAAAAGAATTAGCATTAAAGATTAATAAACAATACGAATCCCAAGAATTATATGTAATATGCATATTAAAAGGTTCTGTTATGTTTACAATAGATTTAATAAAAAAATTAAATATGCCTGTAATATTAGACTTCATGATTGTATCAAGTTATGGGGCTAACACAGAGTCTTCTGGAGAAGTTAAGATTATTAAGAATTTAGATAATTCTATAGAAGATAAAAATGTTTTGATTGTAGAAGATATTATAGATACTGGTTTAACATTGAATAAAATTGTAGATTTATTAAAGAAAAAGAATCCTAGAAATATAGAAATATGCACTTTACTTAATAAAAAAGCTAGAAGAATAAATTATGTGGATGTCCAATACGTAGGATTTGAAATATCAAATGAATTTGTTGTGGGATATGGCCTTGATATTGATCAAAAATATCGTAATTTACCATATATAGGGCAAATAAAAAAGTAAAAAAACTATATATTTAATATATAGTATTTAAATTCTAGTGTTAGTAGTTATATTAAAAAGAATATATATTTAACTAAAATACTTATTTATAAAATATGCTACGCCATCGTTATCATTACTTAAGGTTACATAAGTAGCTATTTCTTTTGCGATTGAAACAGCATTATCCATAGCGATCTTAATTCCGCATTCTTTAAACATTGTTAAATCGTTTATATTATCTCCAAAACAGATACTATATTCTTTAGGAATATTTAAATAATTTAATAAATAAACAATAGCATTACCTTTATTAGTAATAGATGAATTAACATTTATAGAATAATTACCTATATCTTCTTTTTGATAATAAGAAGAAGATATATATGATATATATAGTTCTGATTCTTGGTTAATGAAATCTATTAAATTATTGACATCTTCTTTTGTTCTACATATAATAAAACTTTGATAGACATTAATTGTATCTGATGGAATGTAATTTTTTTTAAGAAGAGATAGATTAGAATGAGTAATTTCTACTTTATGGTTATAACAATAATTTGATAGTTTTTTAATTAGATTAAAAGGAATTATGTCACATTTTAATATTTTTTTGTTTAAAACATCATAAATGCATGCTCCTTGTGTTGAAACAATATAGTCAACACATTTTAAATCTTCAGCAAACCTTAAAATATAATCATTACATCGTCCTGATATAAGTGTAATATATATATTCTTTTCTTTTAGTTTTTTTAAAGCCAAAATATTTTTCTCACTGATAATTTTCTTGCTATTAGTCAAAGTACCATCTAAATCGAAGAAGGCTATTTTAATATTATTAAGTATATTATTCATATATATTCACCAAAATAATTATATCATAATTTACACTTTTGATAAATAATGATATAATAGTATTATGCTAGGTATGGATTTGTTAGAATTATTTGATGTAAACGAAAAAAAATTATATAGAAAAGTTGTTAGGGGATTTGAACCTCATCAAGGCGAATATATCATGGTTGCGTATATTTTTATTCATGATAAGGATGGAAATATTTTATTAAAAAGAAATGTTAGTACAGATAGTTGGGGAATTCCTTGTATTTATATTAGACATAGTCGCCCTGTTGAAACGATAAAAGAAGATCTTAAATGTGATCTAGGCTTAGATGTTTCAAATGAGAATTTGATTTCAATGAAGACTTTGACTTATAATAAATTTCTATATAAATTGTTTTATTTAAATAAAAATGTTAATATTAATGATATAAATATATCAAAAGGTAATACAAGAATTGTTAAATATTTTAGTATGAAAGAAATAGATCGACTTATCAGAAATTATTTCTTCAAAGAAAAGCACATTATGTTTATCGAGTGCTTAAAGAAATATTTACAATAATTCTTTTTTAATGTAAAATAATATTGTGAGTGAAGGTTATATATATGAAGAAGAAAATAGTAAAAATCGTTATTCCAGTTTTGATTCTTTTTGTGACTTTTTTTGTAGTTGATCCTATTAATCAACATATAGGGGAAGCTAGTGATAAAAAAGATTTTGGATATACAGAATGTATTCCTGTTTTAACTTTTCATAGGTTAGTTCCAGATGAGGTTAAAAACGAGGTTTATCCTAATAATCAGTGGGTTGGCTCGGTATCAGTATTTGCCCAAATGATGGAATATTTGTATAATAATGGATATGAAACAATTAATACTGAGGAGTTTTATGAATGGTATGTAGGTAATCGAGAATATAATAAAAAAACTGTTATGATTACTTTTGATGATGGTTTTTATGAAGACTATTATTTAGCGTTACCAATTTTAAAAAAATATAATTTTAAAGCTACATCTTTTGTCGTAGGTAGTCGTATCAAAGATATTACTAGGCCATACAATAAAAAAAAGACTGCTTTTATTGGATTAGATGTTATTAATAAAGTCCGTCAAGAATATCCTAACTTTGAATTTCAAAGCCATTCATATAATATGCATTATTATACATCAAACAATAAACATCGTATTAAAAGTATGAGTTATGAAGAGCTTGAAAATGATGTAATGATGAATGAACGTTTTGGTTTTACATCGATGGCTTATCCTTATGGTGATTTTAATAAAGACATTCAAGCGATATTGGAAAAAAAAGGCTATTTAGTGGCATTTCGTTTTGGACCTAGTAATTATGCTACAAGAGATAGTGATCGATTTGCGATACCAAGAATTAAAATTAATGGTACTGCAACAATAAATAATTTAATTAAATGGTTAGATTATTAACTGTTAGTGACTCTATAAAATAAGAGTCACTTTTTAATATTTAGGTGAATATATTGTAAAAAATCGTTTTTTGTGATAAATTAAGAATAATAGGAGTGATGTTAGTGAATAGCAAGTTTAAAGATAGTAACAAACAATTTTTAGCGGTTATTGTGTTTTTTATTTTTATTATTGTTAGCATTCTAGGATTAGTATTCTATCAAGATAAAAGCAATGTAAAAAAAGAAAAAAATTCTAATAATATTACTAGTAATACTTCTAATATAAGTTCTGAAGAATTACCAGTCGAAGACTCAGAAGAGGTTGTTGTAATAACTAGCAATACTAATGTAAGTGTTACTAGCAATAATACAACTAGTAATAAAGTAACTAGTAATAAGGTAACTAATAATAAGAGTAATACAACTAGCGATAAATCTATACCAATTTCTTATTTTATTACTTCAATTAAAGCTAATAAAATATATGTTGGTACTACAACAAGTATTAGTGTAACAGTAAAACCTGATAATGCTACTAACAAAAAGATTACATATGAATCGGAAAATCCATATGTTGCTAAAGTTTCATCTAATGGTATAATAACTGGTGTAAGCCCTGGTGTATGTTATATTAATGTTAAAGTAGGAGATGCGGGAAATAGTAGAGTTCAGGTTCAAGTTTTAAAAAGAACTACAACAAGCAATTCGCAAGTACCAGGAAATCTTCCATCAGCAATTATAAGTAATATTCCAATTCCAGTGCCTAGTAATTCTAATTCTACAAAAATAGCAGTAACTGGTATTAAAGTTAGCCCAACCACTTTAACTTTAACTGAAGGAAATACAAGTACATTGACAGCAACTATTACACCAAGTAATGCTACTAATAAATCTGTAACATGGTCAAGTAGTAATTCTAGTGTAGTTTCGGTGTCAAATGCAGGGAAAGTTACAGCTAAGAAGGCCGGAACAGCTACTGTAGCTGTAATGTCAAGTAATGGAAAAACAGCTACTTGTAAAATTACAGTAAAAGCTAAAGCTGTTGTTAAAAATGGATGGTATACTGAAGGTGGGAAAAAATATTATTATGAAAATGGTAAAAAAGTAACTAATGCTTATCGCAATTATATTTATTTGGATGGAAATGGTGTAGCACAAGCAAAAATAGGCAGTTTCAGTGCTACATTGTATGGAGCTCGTGCATGGGCTAATCAAACATTGAATATTAGACAACAGCCAAAAACGAGTAGTGCGAAATTAGGTACAGTTCCAACTGGTGGAAAAATGACTATTTTATCAGCAGATGATGCTAGTACTAAATATATTAAAATTAAATATGGAAATATAACAGGTTATGTATATTCAGACTATATCTTTATTAATTTACCAGACGTTATTCCAGATGTTATTTATGAAATTACGAATGCTAGTAGTTCTATATTTAAAACTGCTGATTTAAATATATCAAATGTAACAGGTAAAAATTTATATGGCTTTACAAAAGCTTATAATAACAAAATAGGTAAGACAACTTATTATGCTCCATTATTATATCCTGTTGCTAAAAAGTTCCAAAAAGCTTATAATAGTGCTGAAAGTGCGGGTTATAATTTTAAAGTATATGATACATATCGTCCACGTCCAGTGGAAGAACTTGTAACTAAAAATTATAAAGCTTTATATGATTCAAATTCTACTGTTAGAAATCTTGTTAACTATGATAAAGATGGTGTTTATTGGGGATATGGCTGGTTTATGACGAAAACAGGTACTTCAAGACATTGTCAAGCTATTGCTTTGGACTTAGCATTAACAGATAAAAATGGTAAAGAATTGAGTGCTCAAACTAAAATACATACGCTTGATACTCGTTCTCTTAGAAAATATAATAATGGTAATGCTAACAAATTGAGCAGTTTTATGACAGGTGCAGGTTTTACTACTTTGAAATCTGAATGGTGGCACTATGAGGATACTACATATAAAAGTAATGCATATAATACATTCTATATAAAATAAGATATAATAAAAATCCAATGATTTAGTTCATTGGATTTATTTATATTTATTAATTTGGATATACAACCTTAACATTTGATAATGTATATCCATATTCATCAATAATTATTCCTGTTTTTATTGAGGTATTAAAGAAGTTACTGTTAGTAATAATTGATAAATTATTTGGTGTATAGGTTTTCCCGTTATACGAGAAGGATTTATAATTGGTTATATCATTCCCATTTTTTGTTATGAAAAATCTATAATAGGGCTGATATATTCCTCCATGTGTGACACCACCTACTTTACGAATTTCAATGGCATAATTTGATGGATTATTTCTAACTTGAACGTTTATTTTAATTGTACTACCATTAGATAGAGTTCCCGCTATTTGTGTGTTTCCATCACTTAATCCTTTTATGATTCCAGTTGAAGAATCAATAGAAGCTGCAGAAGGATTAGAGGATTTCCATTTTATTGATTTATCAGTAGCATTATAAGGTTCAATAGAAACTTTATCCCTCATACGCATTGAACTTCCTATATATAAGACAAACGGATCATTGATAACCCAATGTGCTCCAGTAACGGCGATATAATTATCTGTAACAGTTACTTTACATATTGCAGATTTACCATTATTAGATTTTGCGGTTATAGTAGTTGTTCCTGCTTTTTTAGCTGTTATTTTACCATTTGATACAGTGGCAATACTTGTATTACTACTAGACCATGTTACAGATTTATTAGTAGCATTACTAGGAGAGATTGTTGCTGATAAAGTTGCTGTTTTACCTTTTTCGATAGATAAAGAGGTAGGAGATATTTTTATATCAGTAACCGCTACTGTTTTATTATTATTAGAACTTTTGCTACTTCCTATATTAGAATTAGATTTAACAATATTAGAAGTTATATTAATGTTAGATGCTATATTGGATGTTATATCAGAAGTTACATTTGATGTAACATTGGATTCAATATTAGATGTAACATTACTATTACTTTCTTCTATTTTGTAATTAGGATCGTATTCTTCATAATTATCGCCTGTCTTTTTATTAGATTCTTTTTCTATTTTATTTATATAAAATAAATATCCAGCAATTGCTAATAGTAAAACAAGAATGATTATGATAATAGCAATTTTTGCTTCTTTCTTTTTTTGTTTGTTATTATAATTAATAAACTTGTTTTCGATGTTAAAATTTTCATTACTATTCATACTATCACCATTTTAAGAATATCAAAAACAACATATTTGTTCAACATATTGTAATAAATTAAAATACTTTATACATTTTTTACATAATATTATTATGTTTCTTTTTTTATATATTTATACACTGGTTTAATATTATTTTATTTTTAATATAAAAAAATTTATCCTGTGTATATTTGATAATATTTTTGGCCATAAAAGATTGAAAGGAGATCTATTATGGCACGACATAAGGTAGAAATTTGTGGAATTAGTACATCAACATTAAAAGTTTTAACAAATGATGAAATGGAAAACTTATTTAAAGAGTATCAAAATGGTAATAAGCTTGCTAAAGAAGAATTGGTTAATGGTAATTTAAAATTAGTATTGAGTATTTTAAGGAAGTATAATAATCGTACGGATAATATGGATGATTTATTTCAGATAGGTTGTATAGGTCTTATTAAAGCTATTGATAATTTTGATTTATCACATGAAGTTAAATTTTCAACGTATGCTGTTCCAATGATTTTAGGTGAAGTAAAAAGGTATTTAAGGGATAATAATAGTGTTCGTATTGCACGTAGTATTAAAGATACTGCATATAAATTAGCTAAAGAAAAGGAACGATTAAGTTTATTATTGGGTAAAGAGCCGAGCGTTAAAATGCTATGTGATAATTTAGGATTAACTGAATATGAGATTCAGTTAGCTGAAAATTCACTTAAAGAAAGCGTGAGTATGTTTGAACCTATATATAGTGATGGTGGGGACGTTATTTATTTATGTGATCAATTAGAAGATAAAAGTAATAATACATATTCTTTAGAAGAACGTATTAGCGTTAAAGATGCTTTAACTAAATTGAAAGATAAAGAAAGATATATTGTGAATTCAAGGTATATATATGGTAAAACACAGATGGAACTTAGTGAAGAATTGGGTATTAGTCAAGCTCAAATATCACGTTTAGAAAAAAGTGGATTAGATAATATAAAACGTATGATTTTATGATAAAATATATTGTGTTGGTTATAGTATTTATGCTATAATTGATGAGTATGTTAGGAGGATGAAATTATGGAACAATGGACTGGTTTTAACGAAGGTTTATGGACAAAAGAAATTAATGTTAGTGACTTTATTAAAGCCAACTATAAAGTTTATGAAGGTGGTGAAGAATTTTTAGCTAAGCCAACAGAAAAAACTAAAAGAGTTTTAAAAGTATACGAAGACATGTGTAAAGAAGAAGTAAAAAAACATGTTATTGATATAGATATAGAACATCCAGCAGGAATTAATGCTTTTGCACCTGGGTATATATCAGAAGATGATGATGTTATTGTTGGATTACAAACAGATAAATTAGGAAAAAGGAGTATAGTTCCTAAAGGCGGACTTAAGATGGTTTACCAAGAACTTGATGCTTATGGATACAAAATGGATCCTGAACTTGATAAATTTTGTAACACTAATTTAGTAAAAACTCATAATGATGGAGTGTTTGATGCTTATACAAAAGAAATTAGAAAAGCAAGACATGTTAAATTATTAACAGGATTACCAGATGCATATGGTAGAGGAAGAATTATTGGAGATTATCGTCGCATAGCACTTTATGGTATTGATTATTTAATGCAAGAAAAATTTAATGATTGGGATAACATGAAGATTGATGTTATGGATCAAGATACCATTCGTTTACGTGAAGAAATATCAATGCAATATAAAGCTTTGAAAGAAATGAAGGAAATGGCAGCTTCTTATGGTTTTGATATAAGTAAGCCAGCTAGTAATGCTAAAGAAGCTGTACAATGGACTTATTTTGGTTATTTAGCAGCTATTAAAGAAAATAATGGTGCTGCAATGAGTTTAGGTCGTGTTGATGCATTCTTTGATATATATTTTGAAAGAGATTTTGAAAGAGGACTTTTAACAGAAGAAGAAGCTCAAGAGATAATTGATCAATTTGTTATAAAACTTCGTGCAGCTCGTCATTTAAGAACACCAGAGTATGATGAATTATTCTCAGGTGATCCAACTTGGGTTACATGTTCATTAGGTGGTATGACAACTGAAGGAAAAACAATGGTTAATAAAACTTCTTTCCGTATTGTTCATACATTAGAAAATTTAGAGAGCGCACCAGAACCTAATATGACAATTTTATGGGCACAAGAATTGCCTGAAAGTTGGAAGAAGTATTGTGCTAAAATAAGTATTGCTACTGATTCTATTCAATATGAAAATGATGATGTAATGCGTCCATCAATGGGAGATGATTATGCTATAGCATGTTGTGTTTCATCTATGCGTGTTGGTCGTGATATGCAATTCTTTGGTGCTCGTTGTAATTTAGCTAAGGCTTTATTATATTCGATTAATGGTGGTATTGATGAGGTTAAGCGTGAATTAGTTATTCCTGGTTTTGAAAAAATGACTGATGAAGTATTGGATTATGATAAAGTAAAGGATAGTTACTATAAAATGATTAAAGAAGTAGCACGTATATATAGTGATGCTATGAATATTATTCATTATATGCATGATAAATATGCTTATGAAGCAGGTCAGATGGCTTTGCATGATACATATGTAAATCGTTTGATGGCATATGGTGTAGCAGGATTTTCTGTTGCAGTTGATTCATTATCAGCTATTAAATATGCTAAAGTAAAACCAATACGTGATGAAGATGGTATAGCAGTTGATTTTGATGTTGAAGGAGATTATCCTAAATATGGTAATGATGATGACCGTGTTGATAATATTGGTAAAGAATTATTAGATGTTGTATATAAGGAATTAGCATCCCATCCATGTTATCGTAATGCACATCCTACTTTATCAGTACTTACTATTACATCTAATGTAGTTTATGGTGCTAATACTGGTGCTACTCCAGATGGAAGAAAGGCTGGTGTTGCTTTTGCTCCTGGAGCAAATCCAATGCATGGTCGTGATGAGAATGGTGCTATCGCATCTCTTAATTCTGTTGCAAAATTAGATTGGGCAGGATGTTGTCGTGATGGAATTTCCAATACATTTTCTGTTGTACCTACAGCATTAGGTAAATCAGAGGAAGAACAAGTAGATAATTTAGTATCATTAATGGACGGATATTTTGTACAAGGTGCACATCATTTAAATGTTAATGTTTTACATCGTGAAACATTAATTGATGCGATGAAAAATCCAGATAAATACCCATTACTTACAATAAGAGTTTCTGGTTATGCAGTTAGATTTAATAAATTAACAAGAAAACAACAAGAGGAAGTTATTTCAAGAACATTCCATGAGAAGATGTAATGATTAAGGGACATGTAAATTCAATTGAAACATTTGGTTTAGTTGATGGGCCTGGAATACGAACAGTTGTCTTCCTATCTGGCTGCAAATTAAGATGCTTATATTGTCATAATCCTGAAACATGGAAGATGGAAGAGGCTAATTATACACCAGAAGAATTAGCACAAATCATCATTCGTAATAAGCCATATTTTAAACGAAATAGTGGTGGAGTTACTTTTTCAGGTGGAGAGCCACTTTTACAAAGTGATTTTATAATTGAAATAGCTAAAATATTAAAAAAAGAAAACATTCATATTGCTCTTGATACATCTGGATGTGGAAATGGTAATTATGATGAGATTCTTAAATATATTGATTTAGTCATTCTTGATATTAAAGCAGTTCATCCTAATGACTATATTAAAATAACATCTCATACAATGGATGAATTTAATAAATTTAAAGATGAAGTGATAAGACAGCAAAAACCACTTTGGATTAGGCAAGTGATTGTACCTGGCATTAATGATACAAAAGAAAATATGGATGATTTAAGAGAATACTTAAAACAATTTAAAACAATTGAAAAAATAGAATTATTACCATATCATACATATGGAGTGGAAAAATATCATAAATTAGGTATTCCTTATTCACTTGAAAATGTAGAAGCATTAACAAAGGAAAAATGTGATGATTTATATGATTATCTAACAGAGAAATAAGTTCTCTGTTTTTGTTTGCATTTTCTCTAATAAAATACTATAATATTAATGAAAGGTAGTGGATATGAAACAAATTGCGTTAAAAGTTACACAAAAAGATGATTTAGTTAAATATATAATTGAACATTCAGACTATTCAAAGAATAAGATAAAGTCTTTTATTAAATATAGAAAAATATCATTAAATAATAATGTTGTTACAAAATTACCAACTCTAGTAGATGTAGATGATCTTATAACAATCGATTTAGAAGTAAAAGAAGAATTACCTTTTGATATTATATATGAAGATAATGAAATAATTGTTATTGATAAAAAAGCTGGCTTACTTACAATAGGAACAATATATGAAAATGAAGTAACTTTATATAGATTAGTTAGAGAATATGCTTCAAAAAATCGTTTTCAAGCATTTGTTGTACATCGCCTAGATCGAGAAACATCTGGAATTGTAATGTTTGCTAAAAGTGAGAGAATTAAAAGATTGTATCAAGATAATTGGAATGAATTAGTAACAAAAAGAGGATATATAGCTATTGTAGAAGGAAAAGTCGAAAAAGATGGGCGCATAGAAAATTTATTATATGAAGAAAATAATACTTTTGTTCATAGTTCTAAAATAGGAAAGAAAGCTATTACAAATTACAAAGTTTTAAATAGTAATAAAATGTATAGTTTACTTGATATTAATATAGAAACAGGAAGAAAAAATCAAATAAGAGTACATATGAGTGAATTGGGTTATCCCATTGTAGGTGATAAAAAATATGGTAGCAAAAATGATCCAATACACCGTATGGCTTTACATGCTTATTGTTTGGAAATACGTCATCCAATAAAAAATAATATTATGTGTTTTAAAAGCGAATATCCAATAATTTTTAATAAATTAATTAAGAACAAATAGATAAAAATATTTATATAATTTTTGTTCTTTTTTTATTTGTTATTAATATTATTAAATAGGTGATTGTATGAAATTATCAGATCTACAATCAAAAGATATAATTAATGTAAATGATGGTAAGTGTATTGGAAACATTATAGATGTTAGCATAGATAATGATGGTAAAGCTATTGTATTATTAGTTGAGAAGTATCGTTTCTTTATGTCTTTTTTCAGTAATAATATTATTGAAATAAAATGGAATCAAATAAAGAAGATTGGTAAAGATGTCATTTTAGTAAATTTGAGTGAAGGTAAGTAATTATTTCTTTTGACAAAGATATTTAATATATCTTTTTTTATAATAAAAAGTGAGTATTACCCACTTTGTTAGAAAATAAGTTATATTAATTTTTTCGTTTTTTGATTCATTTCTTCAATATATGAAGAATATAATTGGCTAGCGTTTTTCGGTATATTAAAGCTAAATTGATTAGTTGAAAGGTAAGGCTTTAAAATTTCAAAGCTATCATTGTTATTCTTTTTAGAATCATTATATAGTTCGATAGCTTTTAAGTAAGATAATAAATATATTATGGTATTATTAAAACCATCATTTATAACCTCATCAATTAAATATTGATGTAAAAAATCTTGAGGTATTTCAAGTGTTTGAATTATAATTTCTTTAAACTCTGCGGTAGTTAATGAAAAATCGCATTTATGAAATTTTTTAAGTATTTTCAAATACTCTGTTACAGATTCTAACTGAAAGCAAGTATCTTCAATACGTTCATGAAAATCACCATGCATAATAAATCCTTGTGAGGAATATAAAACATCAGTAAATAGTATTTCATAGAATATAGAACCTAATTCTGAATAAATATCGTGCATATTAAATTTTAATAAATATTCAATACCATGTTGTATTTCATGATTTAATATATATGGAGCATCTAGAGGATTTACAACAATAAATGGAAGTTCATTAATATTTGAATAATAACAATATGATGAACAATCAAAATCGTTGTAGTATAATTGTATTTGACTTGTTGGAAAAGGAGAAAATATTTCTTTAGCGTATTTTAAAAGTACTCTAGAATTTTTTTCATAATTTTTTATTGTCAATTCTTCTTGCTCTTCTATAGAAAGGCCTGTTTTATCATAAAAATATTGTTTGTCAAATATCTTTTCTCGACTTAAAAAGATTAACCAGTCAATAAGATTTGGACTTAATACCTCTAATTGTTTTTTCATTTTAGCAAGAGTTATGTGCTTTAACTTATCTAAACTATATTTATTATTTTTATCTTCCTTTTGATAATTCGGAATACTATCAAGTAGTTGTTTAAAAAAATCAATATCTTCTACTATATCTTTTCTTTTTGCTGGTTTAATATTAGTATCTTTAAGCAGCGATATTCCTTTTTTAATACTTTTTTTGATATAATTTTCATTAAATTGATATTTATTTATCATAAGACTACTCCTTCCTTTTATAGGTGATAATGTCGAATTGTATGTATTTTAACACTATAGTATAAATTATTCAATATAATGTAAAAATTTAGACTAATATTAGAAATTTAATTAAGATTAAGAGGTATTACATTATTAATTTAAGTAGCCATATTATTATAAGTTCTTTTTTTAATATTTGAAACATGTTATAATCTAATTAGGTGATATGTATGAAGGTTTTGTTATATACTGAAGGGTATAAGACTATTAGTAAATCTGGTCTTGGTAAAGCTATTAAGCATCAAATGAAGGCTTTGGAAGACAATAATATTGAATATACTACGAATCTGCATGATGATTTTGATATTTTACACATAAACTTTTATGGCCCTAAATCTTATTTATTCGCTAAAAAAATGCGTAAGAAAGGTAAGAAAATTGTTTACCACGCACATTCTACGGAAGAAGATTTTCGTAATTCTTTTCTTTGTAGTAATTTAGTTGCACCTTTATTTAAAAAGTGGTTATGTACATGTTATAGATTAGGCGATCAAATTATTACACCTACTGAATATTCTAAAAGATTGTTAGAAAATTATAATCTTAATCGTCCAATAAAGGCTATTAGTAATGGTGTTGATACAGAATTTTTTGAACGTGATGAGAAAGCGGGAAAATCCTTTCGACGTAAATATGGTTATAAAGAAAAAGATAAAGTCATTGTTGGTATAGGTTTATACATTGAAAGAAAAGGTATTCTAGATTTTGTCGAGTTAGCTAAACGATTACCTGAATATAAATTTATTTGGTTTGGGTATAGTCCATTATGGGCATCGCCTAGAAAGATAAAAAAAGCAGTAACTACTAAGTTAGATAATTTGACTTTTGCTGGCTATGTTGAATCTAGCGTTATTAAAAGTGCTTTAAGTGGAGCTGATTTATATTTATTTCCAACCCTAGAAGAAACTGAAGGAATTCCTATCATTGAAGCTTTAACTAGTAAGATTCCTACTTTAATTAGGGATATTCCTGTTTTTGAAGAATACGAAGACAAAAAAGCAGTGTATAAAGCAAAAAATGTTGATGAATTTGAAGAAAAAATCAAACTTATATTAAATAAAGAATTACCAGATTTAAGCGAATCGGGATATAAAATAGCTAAAAAGAAAGATACGAAAATAGTTGGTAAAGAACTAATTGAAACATATAAAGAAACATTAAAAGTGGAACGAATAGAGGAAGAAAAAAAAGTTAATTATCAATATTTTCGCAATTTAGCACTCATATTAGCAACTATTTTATTTTGTATTACTATGACTATATCTTCTAAAGGATTTTATAATATTGATAAATTAAGAGTTGGTATTAAGAAAACAGAAGAATATAAAGAATATAGTAGTAGTTTTGATGCTATGAATACTGAAATTAATATTAAATTATATAGTGATTCAGAAAGCAATGCAAAAAGAGGATTGAAAGAAATCGAAGAGTTATATAAAGAATATGACGAATTAACAGATCGAAATAATAAAGATAGTGAATTATATAAAATAAATCATAATGATTCAAATGATGAATATTTAACAATAGATTCTAGATTGTATGATTTAATAAAGTATGGACTTGATTGTTATGATGAAAGTAATAATATTTTGAATATTAATATAGGTTCTCTAACAGATATATGGGAAGAATATAGAAATAAAAAGAATGGTATTCCAACTAATAGCGAATTAGATAATATTGATATTGATATTAGTAAAATTGAATTATCAAGTGATAATAAGATTAAAAATAATCACCCTAATATTGATTTAGATAATATAAAGAAAGGATATGTTACTAAAAAAGCAGTTGATATGCTTAAATTATTAGGAATCGATTCTTATATTATAACTACCGGGGGAAATATAACTGTTGGTAATTATTATAAAAATAGTGGTAAATATGTAATAAGTATATCTAATCCTGATAAGGATAATGATGAAATGCTATCAACTTTAAGACTAATTAATAAATCAGTAGCAAGTAAAAGTCTTTATGAAAATTATTATGAGTATAATGGTAAGACTTATAATCATATTATTGATCCTAAAACTAAAAAGCCAGCCAATAATATGATAGGTGTTACAGTAATATGTAATGATAGTGATAAGGCAGAGGCTTTAGCTAGTACTTTATTTTTTTTGTCAATAGAAGAAGGACAAGAATTAGTAAATTCTACTGATGATGTTGAAGCTATATGGGTATATAAGGATGAAAATGGTGAAACTAAAGAAGTAATATCAGATAATTTTTACAGTTTTAAGTAGTTTAAACTAGAAATATGAAGGTGTATAAGGTGAAATTTAATGGATATTATAAGATTTTTGAAACTGAAATTAAATAAGAATTGTGAAAGTCATATAGTAGATAAAAGTGATAAGTTTAAAGAAAAGTTTCCCATTCAAGATGATGTATGTTTTGAATCAACAGAAATTACAAATATTTCATCACATGATTTTATAGATGCTACAGATTCTTTAAATATTGCTAAATATAAAAATAATCTTAAATTATTGATAGAAAAAGCAAAAAAAGAAGGAAAAATATCTAATTATGTAATTATTAGAAATGACGATAATTTACCTGATGATTGGATATGGCAAGTTACATCTGAATATACTAGTTTAGATTTAGTAGATATAGATAACAATTTTTCTAAAGGAATGTATTTATCTTATCAAATTCGTGTGGCGTTAGCTGAAGAAAAAATAAATGATATGCATCTTGATAAGAAAGATTATGAAAAATTATTGAACGAAGAAATAGGAAAGATTGATAAAGACGTAGGAAGAATATATAAACCATCTCACTTTAGATCGACGAAGCATTTTACTATAAACACGCCACTGGCTTCTACTCTCGAATATAATTGGGTTGATTCAGATAGAAATTTTCATATTATAGATTCAATAGATAATTTTTTAAATTCAGGCTATGGTTATTCAGCGTCATATAGAGATGCCTATTTGGATGTTACTCATGAAGGATTACCTATTTCACCTGAGGCAGTTATTCTTATATCAGAAGAAAAATATAATCATTTATTTTCAAATATTGAAATAATGAATCAATTAAAAGAAAGAAGAGTTGTTATATATAGGGGAGATTCAAGTCTTGCAATTAATATGTTTTTAACAGAGATAGGAATCTTACCGTCTCGCCCAGGAAATTTATATCAAGTATATGATGAAGAAATTTTAACTATTTTAGAAAGTAGTATGCAACAATTATGCTTGAATAATAATTTAATATATAATTTACCTCATGGTGGAATAGAAGGACATTTTACTTCTTTACTAGATCAATATTATAATATTGAAGAAGATAAACAAAGAGTTAATTTTTTGCAATTTTTAAAGATTTATTTATCAAAAAACGATATTAATGTTATTGATTCAACGTTTAGAAATGTTGATGAATTTCATCAATTTGTAGAAAAATACGGTATTAGTAAGTTATTACAAGGAATTGATTTATATAATAGTTTAATGAAAGAAGAATGTCATAAATTATTTAATATTTATAAGTTAGATAGAGAAGGAATAACGCCCGAAATTAGTTTAATTTTTAAAACTACTTTGAAAGTAATTATTGAATATTCAAAAACACATTATATTTGTAATGATAGTGATGAATTATTTCCTTTTATTAAAGTGTTTTATTTCTCTAATAACATACAAGAACAATTAACATCAGCGGTAATGATATGTCAAAGGCTAAATGTAAGTATAGAACAATTAAACATAAATGATTATAAATCCAAATCCAATTAAATAAATAATTAGTGTATACCATAATAAATATTGGAATGAGAAAATAAAAGACAAGAATTCTTGTCTTTTATTGTAATTATTTGATATAATTGTTTTGTGTTAATGTGGTGATAGTATGTATTTAAAGAAAATTATAACTCAAGGATTTAAGTCTTTTGCTGATAATATTGTTATTGAACTTGGACAAAATATTGCTGGAATAGTTGGACCTAATGGTAGTGGCAAAAGTAATGTTGTAGATGCTATTAGATGGGTGTTAGGAGAACAATCGGTTAAGTCTCTTCGTGGAAGTGACGCGATGATCGATATTATTTTTGCAGGTAGTAAAAGTCGTAAGCCAATGTCAGTAGCAACTGTTACTTTAATTTTTGATAATAAAGATCATTATCTAACAGAACAAGAAGATGAAGTGTCACTAAAAAGAAGACTATATAAGGATGGTACAAATGAGTATTTTATAAATAATGAAAAAGTAAGACTTAAAGATTTGACTTCATTAATTCTTGATAGTGGTATTGGAAAAGAAAGCTTTAATATAATTGGACAAGGACAGATCGATAATATTTTAAGCGAGAGACCAGCTGAAAGGCGTATTATGTTTGAAGAGGCAGCTGGAGTTTTAAAATATAAAAAACGTAAAGAAGAGGCCATTCATAAATTGGATAAAACTCATGACAATATGGACCGAGTTAATGATATTATAAAAGAGTTAGAAGTACAAGTTGAGCCACTTAGAGAACAAAAAATTAAAGCTTTAAAATATTTTGATTTAACTGATGAATTAAAAAATTTAGAAATATCATCTATTACTCATGATATTGAAACTATTAATGAGAAATACACTATAAGTAAAAAAAGGATTGATGATCTTAAGGAAGAAATAACTAATATTTCTATTAGCAATAACAAATATGAAATAAAAATTGAAGAATATAAAAATAGCATTAGTAAAATTAATGAAGAAATTTCTAATAAACAGCAAGAACTTATGAATATAACAACTAAAGCTGAAAAAATAAATAGTCAGAAAGAGATTATTATTGAACGAAAAAAATATGAGGTTGACAATGTAAAACTTCATAATCAAGTATTGGAATTAAAAGAAGAACAATTAGGTATTTCTAATAATATTAATGATATAAAATTGATAATTAATGATTTAAATTCAAAATATAATGATTTAAATCAATCTAAAATTGATTTAGAGAAACAAATAAAAAATATTAACGATATAAAAAGAAAAAAAGAGATGGAACTTACTAATGAATTACGAAATCAAAATATTTTGAACAATCATATTCATAATTTACGTGAGAGTATTGCTAGTAGTAATACTTTGCCTAGTTCTGTTAGAAATGTTTTAAATAATCCTAAACTAAAAGGTATTCATAATAATATTGGAAATATAATCGAAGTGGAAGAAAAATATTCAAAAGCCATTACTACCACTTTAGGAGCTTCAATTAATAATATAATTGTTGATAATGAAAATAGTGCTAAAGAGGCCATTAATTATTTAAAACAAAATAATTTAGGTCGTGCTACTTTTTTCCCACTTAATATTATAAAAGAAAAATATGTTGATAACGATACTTTAAATAATTTAAATAAATATTCTGGATTTATATCTATAGCAGCTAATTTAGTAAAGAATGATAAATTATATGATAACATTGTTAATAATCAGCTTGGAAATGTGTTAGTTGTCGATAATATAGATCATGCTGTAGAAATTAGTAAAAAAATAAATTATCGTTATAGAATTGTTACTTTGGATGGAGAACTTTTACATGTTGGTGGTTCACTTACTGGCGGAAATATTATTCAAAAAAACGTTATTTCAGAAAAATATGAATTAGAAAAAAATTTGAAACAATTGCAAGCTAATGAATTGAAGATAAAAGAAATAGAAAATAATTTGAATGAATTAGATTATAATTTAAAATCTTTTGAAGATAAGTTATATTTACTAAATAAAGATGCATTATTATGTCAAGAAGAATTGAATAATAAAAATAATAATTTAAAAAATTTAAATGATAAATTAGATAGTGTATTATCTTCTATTAAGGGAACTGAAAATATTATAAATGATACATTAAGTGATGAAGAAGACAAAATACTTGAACAATATTATGAAACTTTAAATCAAAAAAATGAATTATCTAATAATTTGAATAAATTAAAAAATAAATTAGTAGTTATTACTAATGAATTAGATCAATATGAATATGAATCTAAAAAAGATAACAGTTTGTATAATCAAAAGAATCAAGAATTAAAAGATTTAGAAATTGAAGTTAATAGAAGTGATGTCAAATTAGATAATTTATTAAATCAATTGAATGAAAATTATAATATGACATATGAGTATGCCAGAAGTAATTATAAACTTGAAATGGATTTATCTTTAGTAAAAAATAAAATTAGTACTTTAAAACATCAAATAAAGTCTTTAGAACCTATTAATGCTACCGCACCTGAAGAATATGAAAGAGTAAGTGAACGTTATGAATTTTTACTTAAACAACGGGAGGATCTTACTAAAGCAGAAAATACTTTGTTAGAGATTATTAAAGAGATGGATGATGTAATGGAGTCTAACTTTATAAAAACGTTTAAAGTTATAAACGAAAATTTTGCTATTACATTTAGGGAATTGTTCCGTGGAGGAAATGCAACACTTAAATTAACAGAACCTAATAATATATTAGAAACAGGTATTGAGATTGAAGCTTGTCCCCCTGGTAAAAGCTTAAAAAGTATTTCTTTATTATCTGGTGGTGAAAAAACATTTACTGCTATTAGTTTATTGTTTGCTATACTAAAATCACGTCCTGTTCCATTTTGTATTCTTGATGAAGTAGAAGCTGCTTTGGACGAAGCTAATGTTGAATCATTTGGCGAATATTTACAGGGCTTAAAAGATAAGACTCAATTTATCGTTATTACACATAAGAAGAAAACAATGGAATATGCTGATGTATTATATGGAATAACAATGCAAGAATCAGGAGTTAGTAAATTAGTAAGTGTACGATTAGAAGATGTTAAACAATAGTACTTGCAAGTTTAAACGAAAAGACAACGATACTTGTCTTTTTTTTGTAACTTTTTGATATAATTGGTTTAAGATAGAGGTGTTTATGTGAAACAGTTTATAGGTAGAGTTAAAAAAGTATTTATACCTGAGGATAATAATTATTATACTATGAATAATGTAGGGTTTGTGATAGATAAAAATAATAAAGAAGAAGTTATTGTTTTAAAGCAAGATACATTTACTAGTAATATTTTAAAAGAAGATTTGGTATTAGTAACTAAACAGGTAATCGATGGTAGAGAATTTGTTGATATAGAAAAGATTGATGGTGTAACAAATGATTGATGAGGAATTTAGTATTGTTGGATTATATGAACATAATGGAAAAATATATAGAAAAATAAGAGATACTTATAATAGTGGTGAAAATATTGTTGCTTTAAGGGAAGCAACAGGAGCTGGTAAAACATATATAGCTTTACAATTAGCTTATGATAATAAAGATAAAAAACTTTATTAGTAGTTCCCACAAAAAGTATTATCGAACATATTAAGCAAATAATTGATGATAACCCTAATTTAGATATGAAAAGAGATTTTCCTAATTTGAAATTTAGAACTTATCAAAGCTTTGTTAATTTAAGTAGAAAAGAAATAAAAGCTATTTCAGTTGATATTTTGATTGTAGATGAATTTCATCATATAGCAGCTCCTGTTTGGGGACAAAGAATAATTATGTTAAAAAAGACACATCCAAAAATGAAAATATTTGGTATGTCTGCTTATACCACTTGGAGTCGTGGTACTCCATATGAAAGAGATTTGGCTGTTCCTAATACTAATGAATTATTTTCTGGAAAAGTTGTTAGCAGTTATGACTTAGTGGATGCAATGATTGATGGAGTACTTCCTAAACCTATTTATAGAAGTGTTTCTATTAATTTATTATCTATTGTTGAACAATTAGATGAAAAAATTAATAAGTTATCCATTTCTGATTATACTTATACCAATTATAAACATTTATTAAAAGATATAAGAAAGAGAATAACTGAAGCACCACGCATTACAGATTTAATGAAAAGTAATATTAAATCAGATGGTAAATATATATATTTTTGCCCAATAGAATATGAACAGGGTGTAAATGATATTGAAAGTATAAAAAAAGAGGCTTATAGTTGGTTTAAAGAATTTGTTCCAGAGAACGATATTGTTTTTTATACTACAACAAGCCAGATGGGTGATATTGGTAAATTAAATAGAGATGCTTTTTATTGTGATCAAACTTTGGATGGTGAAGATGCCAGTTCCAAATTACGGGTAATGTTTGCAATTAACCAATACAATGAAGGTGTTCATGCACCTAATGTTGATGGTGTTATTTTAGGGCGTGAAACTAAATCTGATATTGTCTTTTTCGAAGAAATAGGGCGTGCTTTATCTGTTAAAGGAAACATACGAAAATTATATGAAGAATATGATAAATATTCAAAAGAAAAGTTAATATCGTTAGCACACACAAAAGGGTTTACTAACATTTCTAATATTGATAAAATAGAAATAATTGAAAATTTGTTAGCACCAGTTATAATTGATTTATCTGGAAACATTTCTTTTATTATTGATTTAGAATCCAGATTAAACGATCGATTAATGCAAATAAAAAAGCAAGGAAAAAGTTCTAAACGTCAAATTAAGCTTAAAAATGCATCTTTTGATATTGACGTTGCAACACTTGATTTATTTAATTTGTTGCAATATTTATGAGTGATATTGATATGCAAAAGAAATATAATATTAGTTTAAAAGAATTAATTGAAAAGTATTCTCAAACTGATAAATATAATAATCAAAAAAAATAGATTTAATTTATTAATATATAGTGTTTAAACATTAAAAAATGTTATAATAATTATGGTGAGATTATGAATTATCTTTTATATAGTGGAGAAGATTTTTTACTTACAGAAGAATTGAATAAAATAATTAAAAAATATAATATAGAAGAGCTTAGTATTAATAGATATGATTTAGAATTAGATAATATTAAAACAATTATAGATGATTGCCAAACAATTTCTTTTTTTGAAGAAAAAAAACTTATTGTTGTAAATAATTGTAATTATTTTAATAGAGTTAAAAGTAATAATGATGATATTGATTTATTATTAGAATATCTTGAACATTATAATCCGAATACTATACTAGTTATTTTAGTTCACAATGAAAGTATAGATAATACTAAAAAAATAACTAAAAAAATTAAAGAAATAGGAAAAATACTTTCGCTTAGTAGTACTAATATAAATAATATAGTAAAAAATATGTTTGATGATTACAAAATATCTAAAGAAAACATAAATCTATTAATTGAAAGAGTGGGGGAAGATATTTCAATATTGTCTCAAGAAGTAGAAAAATTGAAATGTTACAAATTTGATGAAAAAGAAATACTTAAAGAAGATATAATTAATTGTTCAACATTTAATATAGATACAGATATATTTAAATTTATTGATAATATTATTATGAAAAGAAAAGAGCAAGCTTTAAATACTTATTATGAACTTTTAAAAAATAACGAAGAGCCTATCAAAATTATAGTCTTATTAGCAAGTAAGTTTCGCTTAATGTATCAAGTATCTATATTAAATAAAAAAGACATGAGCAATAATGAAATAGCTAACTTATTAGGCGTACATGCTTATCCTGTAAAATTAGCTATTCAATCAGGAATGCGTTATTCAGAAAAACTATTACTTATTTTTTTACGTAAACTAGCTGATTTAGATAATGATATTAAAACAGGTATTATAAATGCTGAATTAGGATTAGAATTATTTATATTGAAAGTTTAATTTTACTATTTAATTATTTTATGATAAACTATTAACTCGATTAATAGTTTTTTTGTAGGGGGAATAAACTATGATAAAAAATTTAAACGTTAATGATTATTATTTTCATTCTATAATTCATGGAGCAAGAGAAGGCTTACAAATTATTGACAATATTTTTAAGATTGGCACTATTAAATCTCCACAATCGCTAGGTACTAAAGCTAGAATTGGTTGTCATGATAAATCAGATATATGTTTATCTCATATAACTAAATCAAATATTTTACAGGGTACAATATCTTGCTTTGATATTTATGTTTCTAGACTAACATCGTTTGTTATCGATAAGGAAGTATCTGAAGGTTGCCAGCTATATAAACCAGCTAATGCACCAATAGAGGAAATAATTTTTACTAATTATGAAAAGAAAACAAATCTATATGATGAATATAGAACTAAAAAAGATATTCCTATAGAGTATATTAAAGGAGTATGTATTCCGTATTATAATTTAGTTGAAAATCCTTTGATTTTTATCCCATTTATTGTAGAAGATATATTAATGGGATATTATAATGGTACTTTAGATAATTATACTATTAATTTAATTTTACAAAATGAAATGAGTAAAGAAGCTTATGATAAGCGAGTAGTTGTTTTGAATAAATATATTGATAATTTGGAGCATATATTTGAAATTTATAAAGTAAATATTCCAATTTATTATTATGAAAACGAATCAAGTCCTAAACTGATATTGAGGTAATAAATTATGATATATATAAATAGATTGAATAAAAGAGTATTTAATAAAAAAATATCTTATGTATTGTGTGATTTTGATAGAACTATAAGTACATATAATAGTTCTACTTCATGGGGAATGTTTAGAACAAGTAAACGTGTTCCAAAAGGTTATCAAGATGATTCAAATAAGTTATTTGAAAAATATCGCCCAATAGAATTGAATAACAAGATAGATAGTACAATAAAAAAGGAACATATGAAAAGATGGGTTTTAGAACAAGTAAATCTATTTTCTAAATATGGAATAGATATAAATTTGTATCATGAAATAATAGAAAATGAGATTGCTTCTATTGTTTTACGAAATGATTTCCCATCATTTGCAAGAGATATGTATCTTTTAGACATTCCAATATATATAGTTAGTGGAGGATTAATAGATCCAATTGAGTATATTTTAAAATTGAATGATTGTTTATATTCTAATATAGATATTACAACAAATATGCTTGATGAAAGAAATGGAAAAATAGTAGGATTAAAAGAACCTGTAATACATGCTTTAAATAAAAATACTATATCTTTACCAATATCATCTAGTAGTTTGGGATTATTATTTGGAGATCTTCCTGAAGATAAATTATTAGGAACTAATTTAGATACAATTGATTGTGGATTTGCAAATGATTCTAATATATATAACTATAATAAGGAATTTGATATTTGTTTAACAGGAGAATCTTCATTTACTCAAGTTAGTAAATTATTAATTAAAAAATAAAAAAACATGTTATTTAGTTAATAACGTGTTTTTTACTTTCTTTCACATTTAGCGCCCAATGATACATATTTTGTTTCAATAGAATCTACTGTTAATTCTCCATCAATATCAGCATCCTCATTTTCACTGGCAAATTTCTTTATGTCAAATTCTCCATAATCAATCGTTACATCAGATATTACTTGAGTATCTTCTCTTTTTACATCGTAAGTATAACCATTGTATTGAAGTGCTGCAGTATGATTTTCATTAAGATAACTTTCAAATTCGTCAAGTTTAGTTTCATCGGTTGAAGAGATGATTTCTCTAGAAACAACCTTTGTTACTTTTCCGTTATCGTCAGCGAAAACAACATATTTAGAGCCTAGCACATATTTTAATTCTGTATAATCGTAATCTGTTGTACAAACTAGTGCAGCACCATTATCATCAATATTAATACTTTCAGAAATATTTGTTTCTAATTTTTGTTCTGTTGTTTCATTGCATCCTGTCAATATACTTATATTAATTATAACTAGCAATAGATATAGAATTTTTCTTTTCATTTCATCATCCTTCCAAAAATATTATAACATATATTTTATATAAAAATAAACATAAAATAAAAAAGTATTGACTATGACAACATGTCATAGTATAATTGTTTTGTTCAGTAGGAGTGGTATTATGCCTCATAAAACTTTTGATAATTTATCTTCAAAAAAAAAGAAGTCATTAGAAGCAGCAGCTTTAGATGAATTTTCAAAATATACATATGAACAAATATCAATAAATCGAATAATTCAGTCTATAGGTATGCCACGAGGAAGTTTTTATCTTTATTTCAATGATAAAGAAGATTTGTATTTATATATTATTAATAAATATTATTGTATATTTTTCGATTTAATTTCAAATGTTTTAGATAATAATCAAGATGACATTATAAAATTTTATGAGGCTATTTTTAATACAATTATTGAATATTGCGATAAAGGATGCTATGGAGCGATGTTTAAACAATTTTTTCTAGGTTTAAATCGTAATATAGAAAATAAAGTTTTAGAAAAATTTATGAGTGAGTATCGTTTTGGGTTAGTTGATAAGATAGTAGAAACTTTTGGACCTTTATTAGCATATAATAAACATGATGATGTTAAAGATGTAATATTTATTTTAAATGATATTTTAATACATGCTTTAACAGCTTATTATATTTTAAACATCGATTTAGAGTTTATTCAAAAGAGACTTTCAAATCAGTTAAATATTGTTAAAAATGGAATTTATAAAAAATAAAAGGAGAAATTATGTTTAAGTTATTTAAGAAATTAAGAGGAAAAGATATTATGTATATTATAATATGTATATCTTTAGTAGCTTGTAGTGTGTGGTTAGAGTTAAAAGTTCCTGATTATATGAGTGCAATTACAAGACTTGTTCAAACTGAAGGTAGCCAGATGTCTGATATTATTGAACAAGGCGTTAAAATGGTTTCATGTGCTTTTTGCAGTTTACTATGCTCCATAGTTGTTGGTTATTTTGCAGCTATTGTTTCATCTCACTTTTCGGCAAATTTAAGAAAACAAATATTCGAGAAAGTTGAAAATATGGGATTAGCTGAAATCAAAAAGTTTTCGACAAGCAGTTTGATTACTAGAACAACTAACGATGTTATGCAAGTAGAAATGCTTATTAATTTAGGGTTGCAAGCCATGGTAAAAGCTCCAATTATGGCTGTATGGGCTATTTTAAAAATTCTTGATAAAGGATTTGAATGGTCAATATTAACAGCTTGTTGTGTTGCAATACTATTACTTACAGTTGGAGTATTAATGATTATTGTATTACCAAGATTTTCTAAAGTACAAAAATTAATCGATCGCATTAATGAAGTTACGAGAGAAAATTTAACAGGTATTCGTGTTATTAGAGCATTTAATGCAGAAAAATACCAAAGTGAAAAATTTAAAAGTGTCAATGATGAGTTGACAAAAATGCAATTATTTAATCAAAGATGTTTTGCTATTATGAATCCAGTTATGAATATGGTTATGCATGGCTTGACTCTAGGAATTTATTTAATTGGAGCATATTTAATTAATGCTGCTGGCATGTTAGATAAAATAACATTATTTAGTAATATGGTTGTTTTCTCTAGTTATGGAATGCAAGTTATTATGTCATTCTTGTTACTTGCAATGACATTTATGATGTTTCCAAGAGCTCAAATATCAGCAAAACGTATTAACGAAGTTTTAGATGAAAAATTAAGTATTGTTGACGGACAATTTAATGGTGAAACTAAAGAAGAGGGAACTATTGAATTTAAAAATGTTTCATTTAAATATCCAGATGCTGATGAATATATTCTAGAAAATATTTCCTTTAAAGTAAAAAAAGGAGAGACAGTAGCATTTATAGGTTCAACTGGTAGTGGAAAGAGTACTTTAATTAATTTAATACCTAGATTTTATGATGCCACTGAAGGTGAAGTATTAATAGATGGTGTAAATGTTAAAGAATATACACAAGAATCATTACATAATAAGCTTGGTTATGTACCTCAAAAAGCGGTGATGTTTACAGGAACAGTTTCATCCAATGTTATATATGGTGATAACGGAAAAGAAACACCATCTGATAAAAAAATAAAAGAAGCTATTGAAGTAGCACAAGGTACAGATTTTGTTACTAAAATGGAAAATAGTTATGATGCTCATATAGCACGTGGTGGTACTAATGTTTCTGGTGGTCAAAAGCAAAGACTTGCAATTGCTAGAGCGATCGCAAGAGAACCTGAAATATATATTTTCGATGATTCATTTAGTGCTTTAGACTATAAAACAGATGCTAAATTAAGAAAAGAGTTAAAGAATTATACTGAAGATGCAACATGTGTTATTGTTGCACAACGTATTGGAACTATTATAAATGCTGATAAAATATTAGTATTAGATGAAGGTAAATGTGTTGGTATGGGAACACATAATGAATTATTAAAAAAATGTGATGTATACAAAGAAATAGCATTATCACAATTATCAAAGGAGGAATTAGAAAATGCCTAGACCAGGACCAAGAGTTCAAGAAAAATCAAAAAATTTTAAGGGTTCTATAACAAGGTTAATTGGAAATCTAAAGCCTTGGAAATACTTTATGATTTTTGCACTAGTTCTCGCGATGATAAGCTCTATATTATCTCTTGTGGCACCAAATAAATTATCTGATTTAACAGATACTATAACAGCAGGAATTAGTCTTAAAGAAGAGAAATTAGAAGAAATAGGTACCAAAATAGGCGATAATTTCTCTGAAGAAAAACTTCAAAATAAAATGAAAAGTTTATATATTAACGTTGAATTAACGAAAGAAGAGTTATCTGATGTTAATAAGATTTTTGAACAATTAAAAGATGTAGAAGAAAAGGAACAACTGCTATTACAATTACCAGATAAAGTTTTAATTTATTTATTAGATGATATAGAAATTGATGGTGTTGTTATAACTGAAGAAGAACAATTAAAGACATTGAGATTGACATCAAATTTAAATGAGAATTCTTCAAAAGAAGAATCGTTAGCAATTATAGAAGAATTACCAGAATCAGTATATAAATTAATTAAACCTAGTATTGATATGGAAAAAATAGCAAGCATTGCCATTTTTATGGCAACATTATATGTTATAAGTGCTTTATTTAGTTATATTCAGGGATTTTCAATGTCTACTGTATCAAATAGATTTGCTAATGAATTAAGGAAAAAAATTAGTACTAAAATTAATAAATTGCCACTTAAATATTTTGATACTCATGAAACCGGAGATGTATTATCTCGTGTTACTAATGACGTAGATACTATTTCACAAAATTTGAATAATAGTTTAGCAACTCTTGTAAGTAGTATCACTTTATTTATAGGTTCAATATTTATGATGTTTGTAACTAATTGGATAATGGCTATTACAGCAATATTATCTAGTTTATTAGGATTTATTTTAATGTTTGCTATTCTTGCTAAATCTCAAAAATATTTTAATCAAAAACAAGTTGAATTGGGTAATGTTAATGGTTATATTGAAGAGATGTATTCTGGACACAATGTTGTTAAGGCATATAATGGAACAAAAGAATCCTTTAACGAATTTGCAAAATTAAATAATCGTTTATATACTACGAATAGAAAAAGTCAATTTTTATCAGGCTTAATGCCACCGATAATGAGTTTTATTGGTAACTTTGGATATGTTGCAGTATGTATCGTTGGTGCTTTATTAACTATGAATGGCTCTATATCTTTCGGTGTTATTGTAGCATTTATGATCTATGTGCGTTTATTTACAAACCCATTATCACAAATAGCACAAGCTATGTCTAGTTTGCAATCAACGGCAGCAGCAAGCGAACGTGTTTTTGAATTTTTAGATGAAAAGGAAATGTCTTCTCAAAAAGATTTGAAAAAACATCTAAATAAATCAACAGTAAAAGGTGAAATAGAATTTAAACATGTTAAATTTGGCTATGATCCTGGAAGAACAATCATAAAAGACTTTAGTGTCAAAGTAAAACCAGGACAAAAAGTTGCCATTGTTGGTCCAACTGGTGCAGGAAAAACAACTATGGTTAATTTGTTGATGAAATTCTACGAGATAAATAATGGTGATATTTTGATTGATGGTGTTTCAACTAAAGATTTAACAAGAGAAAACATTCATGAATTATTTATTATGGTACTTCAAGATACTTGGTTATTTGAAGGTACAATCGGTGAAAATATTCGTTTTAATAAAGAAAATGTTACTGATAGAGAAATTTGGAAAACTTTAAAAACTGTTGGAGTTCATCATTTTGTAAAGACACTTCCAGATGGACTTGATTATAAAATGGGAGATAATGATGCGATAAGTCAAGGACAAAAACAATTATTGACTATAGCTCGTGGTATGATAGAAGATGCTCCATTCTTGATTTTAGATGAGGCAACAAGTAATGTTGATACTCGTACAGAAGAGCTAGTTCAAAAAGCAATGGATAAATTAACTGAAGGAAGAACTTCATTTATTATTGCGCATCGTTTATCAACTATAAAAAATGCTGATTTAATATTAGTTATGAATGAAGGAAATATTATTGAACAAGGAAATCATGATGAATTAATTGCTAAAAATGGCTTTTATGCATCACTTTATAATTCACAGTTTGAAAAATAAGTAGATTACTACTTATTTTTTACATATATAGTAAAATTTAGAAAATAATATATCTTTATTAGGTTAAAATGTGATAAAATTAATATAATGAATTAGAAAAGATGATTTTATGACAGAGAGATTAGAATTATTAGTAGGAGACAAAATTAAAGATATTCAGAATATACATGTCTTAGTTTTGGGGCTTGGTGGTGTTGGTGGATATGCTTTAGAAAGTATTGTTAGATGTGGTATCAAAGAAGTTACAATTATTGACGCAGATAAAGTAGATATTACTAATTTAAATCGTCAAATTGTAGCGACTACTAAAACAATAGGCATGTATAAAGCAGATGCTTTTTATGAAAGACTTAAAGAAATAAATCCTAATCTAATTATCCATAAAATTATAAAATATATTACTCCTGATAATTTAGAATTAAATTTACCATCTAATATCGATTATATTATAGATTGTTGTGATTCTATAAAAACAAAAAAAGCTTTGATTAGTTATTGTATAAGTAATAATATTAAATTAATTAGTTCGATGGGAACTGGAAATAAGTTACAACCTGATAGACTAAAAATTATGAAATTAAAAGATACAAGTTATGATCCGATTGCCAAAAGATTACGAAAATATGTGAAAGATAAAAATATTACCAAAGATATATATGTGGTTTGCAGTGATGAAGAGAAAGTTGTTTCTGATGTTACAACTATTCCATCTAACTCTTTTGTCCCAGCAGTAGCAGGACTATTATGTACAAGTTATATTATTAATGATATTATTAAGTAGGTGTTTATGAAAAGAATACTGGAAGATATAAAAAATTTTAAAGGAAACGTTTTGTGTATTGGAGTAACAGATAAAAAAATATTATCTTCTCTGAAAAAAAATTCAAAAATTGGAATATATGAATTATCTAGGGATAAGCCAACTCGTTTATTTGGACATAAAAATAGAGTTAAGATACATAAAGGGAAAACAATTAGAATTAAAAAATTTCGTAAACTCTTTAAGAAAAAATCGATAGAATATTTAATTATTGATTTAAATAGTATTTTTGATCATTATAAATTTGTAGCTAGCAATAGTGTATATATTTGTCGTAAGAAAATATATATATATGGAAATTCTGATTATATTGATGCCAAATTAGTGGCAAAGAAATTTGAACGATATAAAACAACAATTGAAAGAATTCAAATTGATAATGAATATTTAGTTGTTGTTGATTGTTCTAAAGCTAAATATAGTTTTTTTAAGGAAAAATTTTATTTGATTGTGGATACATTCCATAATCTAGGAGATATGATTTCTTATTTTTTGACGAGTTAGGGAGGATTTTATGAAGATTTTGATTAGTGATATTGATAGTAGTATGTTTGATTTAAAAGATAAAAAATTAAAAGAGTCAATAAAAAAATTTACTTCATATGGGCATCTTTTTGTTATTGCAACCTCTAAAGCGATTAATTATGTAGCCGATTATTTAGCTCTTAACGATGTGGACGTTGAATATTATATTTGCAATGATGGAGCAGTAATTTTTGATCGCTATTTCAATGTCATTTATCGCAAAGATTTAAAATCTGATGTTATTAATCCTATTATGAACACACTTGATAGCGATGATAATATATTAGAAAGTTTCATTGATACTAGTCATGGATTTTCTCATGATATTACAAAATGTGCTAACGGAATTGTAGCACGCTCTTATGACTCTGTAAAAGCAGAAATACTATTGAACACTATTTGTTTAAAATATCCATCAGTTCATGGACATATTAGTGATAATTGGTTAAATATAGTTGACATTGAGGTTAATAAGGCTAGGGCACTCAATTATATAAAAGAAAATTATCACTTTGATAAAGCGGATGTATATGTTCTTGGAAAGAATATTGAAGATTTAGAACTGATGGAACGTTTTAACGGATACACTATGAAAGATTGCTGTGAAGACTTAAGAAAATATTCTAAAGGTGAGGTAAGCGATTTAACAGAATTTATAAATATTTTATTAAAAGAAGAAGAAAACGAAGAATTTGACACTATATATGCATAATATATAGTTTTTTTGACATAATTTTCAATAAATCTATTATATAAATAATATGGTGATAATATGTCTAAGCACTTTAAATCGAAAAAGAAACTTCGACACGATATTTTGATTAAGTATCTATTAATTATTGTTTTATTTTATGTTATTATTCGTCTTTGTTTGATGTTAGTTTTAAAAAGCCCTGTTTTAAAGTTAACATTTAAACATAATAAATTAGAAAGCTATAAAGAGTATATTGTTAGCTCAACACTTAATAATCCACAATACATGTTAACATTTTATCAAAAGCAAAATGAAACTATAGATGATGCTATTCTAGCCACTTATATTGTTAATGATAAACCTCTTGTATACATTTATAACACTCATCAAAAAGAAGCTTATAATAATGGCAAAACAGTTTTAGATGCGTCATATTTAATGAAACAAGAATTAAACAAGTATAACATTGATACAATAGTTGAAGAAAGTGATATTACAGAGTTTATGAAAGTAAATAACTTAAGTTATAACTACAGTTATTATGCTAGTAAATTTTATGTAAAAGACACTTTATCAAAAAATAAATTGGATTTAATAATTGATTTACATCGTGATGCAGTAAGTAAAAATGTATCAACAGTACAAATTGAAAATAAAAAATATGCTAAAGTATTATTTGTTATTGGGGGTGAAAATAAAAATTATAAAAAAAATTATTCTTTAGCTCAAAAACTTAATAATTTAATTGCGGCTAAATATCCTACATTAACACGAGGAATAGTTGTTAAAACTGGTAATAATGTAAACGGAATATATAATCAAGATTTAGCTGATAACATTATTTTACTAGAAGTGGGAGGACATAATAATTCTTTTGATGAAGTTAATAACACTATTATTGTAATAGCACAAATTATAGGAGATTATATAAATGAAAAAAGATAAGATATTTAAATTTGCTTTTTGTTTATTATTACTAGTTTATTTAACTTTATATTTTTCTAGCATTTCTGGATATTATGAATATAAAAATTATCAAAAAATGACATTAACAGAAGAACAAATCCTAAAATTCGAACAAGATGTTAAAGATGGAAAAGAAGTTAATGTTGATGACTACATTGTTGAAGAAAGAACGGATTACAATAATAAAATTGCTGATACAGGAAAACGAGTTTCTTATACAATTAGTGATACAATGAATAAGGTATTAAATAAAACATTCAAAGTTTTGTCAAAGTTTGTTACGGAATAATGTATACAATTTATTTTATTTATGATAAAATATAAGCAATGCTGGGGGAATGAGTTATGGAAAATGATATATTAAATATTGCTGTTAGCGGTGATGAAAAAAATAAGAATGAAATTGTCTATAATAATGTTATTGATGCAATGGATAAATTAAAAATGAGTCAAAGTGATCAGATTGATTATTTAAAGATGAAAGTCACTTCTTTAGAAACTGAATATCAAAACAATATGATGATTTTAGTTACATTACTATTATCATTTGCATTATTATGTGTTGGTATATATTTATTAATTACTGATAATTATATTTTAGGAGTTATTTTTATTGTTATTGGTTTCCTTTTAACTGTATATAAGTTGGTTAGAGCATTAGCTCGTGATCGTAAAATTAGAAATAAAAAGTATATGGAACTTGAAAGTATTAGAAATAGTCTAAATTCTATTTTGAAATAATGAGAATATAATTTTCATTTTTTTTATTGAAAAAAGACGTTAATACAAGTATTTAAAGGTATCGAAAAATATATGAAAGAACTAGAAGTAACAAAAGTGGAAAAACTTATTGCGAGATAAAATTGTCAAAATTTATTTTGACTTTTGTTCTTTATGTGATAAAATTAACATAGGTGATTGGGATGGAACAAATAACAAGAAGTGAATTAAGAAAAAAAATTATGACAATTTTATATCAAATAAATGTATATAACAACCATAAGATTTCTTATAATGTCGATGATGTTATTAGTGAAGTGTTAGACATTGATAACGATTTTGTAAGAGAATCTGTATATGGCGTTTTAACTAATATTAATAAAATAGATGCTAAAGCGAATCAATATTTAAATAAGTGGACTATCGATCGATTAGGATTTACAGATCAAGCAATTTTACGCTTAGGTATTTATGAATTATTATATACATCTACTCCAGAAGTAGTAGCAATTAATGAAGCTATTGATTTAGCAAAATTATACAGCGATGAAGATGTAAGAAAAATGATAAATGGAGTTTTAGATAAGATTTATCATGAAAAGGTGGATAATGAGCAATAAATATTTAACAGTATCTGTTATTAATCGTTATTTGAAAGACCAGTTTGATCGTAACGAACATTTGCGAATGGTCTTTTTAAAAGGTGAAATTTCTAATTTTAAGGGGCATACTACTGGTCATTTGTATTTCTCGTTAAAAGATGAAAATAGTAGAATTAGCGCTATTATGTTTAATAGTTATGCTAAAAAGCTAACGTTTACACCATCCGACGGGAAAAAAGTTTTAGTTACAGGTAGAATAGGTGTGTATGAAGCAACTGGTAGTTATCAAATATATGTTGATGATATGCAAGAAGATGGGATTGGAAATTTATATTTAGCCTATGAAAAATTGAAAGCTGATTTAGAAAAAGAGGGCTTATTTGATGCTAAATATAAACAACCAATACCTAAATATCCACATCGAATAGGTATTGTAACTGCACCTACAGGAGCAGCTATTAGAGATATTTTATCAACTATTAAACGTAGATATCCTATTTGTGAAACATTATTATTTCCTGCTTTGGTACAAGGCGAATATGGTGCTGATGATATAGTAAAAAAAATTAATATGGCGCAAAATTATGATTTAGATGTCTTAATCGTAGGTAGAGGTGGGGGTTCAATAGAGGACTTATGGAATTTTAATGAAGAAAAAGTTGCACGTGCTATTTTCGCATCTCGAATACCTATTATTAGTGCTGTTGGTCATGAAATAGATTTTACTATAGCTGATTTTGTTGCTGATATGCGTGCTCCAACTCCAACTGGAGCAGCGGAACTTGCTGTACCTAATTTAGCTGATTTAAAAAAATATTTTGATCAACTAAATATTCGAGGCAAAGAAGCTATACAAAAAAAATTAAATTATGAAAAATTAATTTTAGAATCATTGAAAAGCTCTTATGTACTCAAAACACCTATGATTATGTATGAAAATAAGAAACAAAAATTAGATATTATTATTGATAAACTTAATGGTTTAATTAATAATAAAATTGATACATATACTCAACGTTTAGAATATTTAAAAAATCGTCAGATTATTTGTAATCCACAATTAATTTACAAAGATAAGGCAAATGCACTTGAAGTTTTGATTAATAAACTTGATTTAGTTAATCCACTTCATGTACTAAAAAGAGGGTATAGTATTACATTAGATAAAAATAAAAAAGTTATAAATTCCGTAAATAATGTACATCAAAACGATGAGGTTAAAATTCAATTATTTGATGGTAATATTACAACTAAAATTTTAAAAATAGAACAGGAGATTAAAGGTGAGTAAGGAAAATAAAGAAGTTAAGTTTGAAGACAAAATAAAAGAGTTAGAAACAATTATTAATGAATTAGAATCTGGTGATATTGACCTAGATTCTTCAATAGAAAAATATACAAAAGCTATGAAATTAGTCAATGAATGTGATAACAAGTTAAAAAAAATAGAAGATCAAGTTAACAAGATTATTAAAGAAGATGGAAGTATAGAAGATTTTTGTGTCGAAGAATAAGATATTATGATTGACAAAGCTTGTGTATTATGATATTATTTTTATAGCAAAATAGGAGGAGATTTGCAATGAAAAAAATATTCAGTTTTATTTTAACGATTGTGCTATCACTTTGCGCTTTGACAAATGTTAATGCAATTACTCAAACAATAACATTTACTGAAAGTAAGAGATTTGATAATTATAGAAGTGTATTGTACCAAGGTGCAGGAACAACGTATAAGACAGCATCAATAGATGGTCAAACAGTAATGGCTTATTGTTTAAATCATGCTAAAAATGCTCCAGCACCTGGTTCAAAATTAAAATACAGAGAGTTATCTGGAGTTGAAAAACAAAATGAAGATGCTTTCATTTATATTTTAGAAAATGGATATGGTGGTAATTGGAGTTTAGGTGAAGGTTACACTACAGAACAAAAATACTATATTACACAATTAGCTATTTGGTTCACACAAGAACGTATAAGCCCTGGTTCTGGTGTAAAATCTGGCAATTTAGGCAAATTATCTGGTGGTGGATATAATACTGCTTTAAGAGAGCAAGCTGTTAAACTAGCTAATGCTGCTAAAACTTATAAACAAACAGATCCAACAATTTCAATAAAAGAAGCTAATAATAGAACTACAATGTATTTGACATCTGATAAGAAATATTATCGTACTGATGATTATAATGTTGGTGGAAGTGGATTTTCTAGTTACACAATCACTTTAACTAATGTTCCAGCTGGAACTCAAATCGTTGAGGTTGGAACTAATAAAACATTGAGTTCAGGTTCAAGTCTAAAGGCTGGTTCTAAATTTTATGTAAGAGTTCCTGTAAGTAAAGTAGGAACAAGCTTAAAACCAACAATAAAAGTTAGTGCAAGTGCTACTTTAAAAAGATTAGCAGCTTACTTATTAGATTCTTCTGTTCAAGACATTGGTATTTATTATAAAGAACCAAAATCAGTTAGTGCTAATGCGACAGCATCTGTAACACCAGTTGGGTCATTAAAAATTTCTAAAAAGCAAAAGAATGTTGCAGGAGAAATATCTGATTTAAAAGATGTTACAATAGTTGTAAAGAATTCAGCAGGTAAAGATGTTGCTACATGGTCAACAACGGATGCTAATCCTAAAACAATTGAGAATTTGCCAATTGGTACATATACAGTTACAGAAACACATGCTCCAAGTGGATATGTTAAAGCTTCACCAGTTAGTGTTTCGGTTAGACCAAATGAAATCACTACTGTTGAGCTAATCAACGTTAAAGATAGACAACCAGTTTATATTAGTAAACAAGATGCTACAACAGGAACAGAGTTGCCAGGAGCTCATATGGTTTTAAAGAATGCTCTTGGAACAGTTGTAGAAGAATGGACTTCTACTACAACACCTCATTTAGTAGAAAAGAAGTTAACACCTGGTAAATATACATTATCAGAAACTATCGCACCAGAGGGTTATCAATTATCTACTGAAACAGTTACATTTATGGTAAACAATGATGGTGGAGTAGATGAACCAGTAGTTATGAAAAATAAACCAAAAACTTCTGTTAAAATAAGTAAACAAGATGTTACAACAAAAAAAGAATTGCCAGGAGCACACTTAGTTGTTAAAGATTCGACAGGAAAAATAGTTGATGAGTGGGTATCAACAACTACACCACATTATTTACCAGAAGATTTAGCTCCAGGTAAATATACTTTAATTGAAACTATATCACCAGAAGGATATGGTATCAGTGAAGAAGTAATTGAATTTGAAATTACTGCTGATGGTGTTGAAAAAACAATTGTTATGACCAATTCACCAATTCCTGTTACTGCAGATATGAATACTACATTAATTATAGTAGGTTTGGTTGCAACTGTTTTATTAGCAGGATTTAGTATTTTCAAATTAAATAAACAACAAGCATAAAAAAGTGATATTTCACTTTTTTATTTTGTATTCGGGTTCAATATTTAAAAAATAATAAAAATTTGACACGATTTAACATTGATGGTAGAATACTTCGCTAAAGAGGGGTTGATATTATGAATACGAAAGAAAGAATGATATTAATTCAAAAATTCAATTCATTTTTAAATGAATATTCTGAATTTTATTCACCAGATATAATTGATATAATAAAAACATACTTTTGGGAAAATCAAGATTCTTTAACAACTCTTGATGTTTTAATGCAAATATATCAAGAATTAGGTATTTATGAAGGAAGAAAATCTTATTATAATTATCATTTAAATAATATCAATAAATTATTTAATATTAATTGTAATGTTGTTGAGATAGGGGCTGGTCATATTCCTTCTTTTGCTAATATGCTAGCACGTGAACAATTGAAGAATAAAAAAGGAACTGTTACGATATATGATCCATGTTTAATTAAATTGTCAACTAAATATAAAAATATGAAATTACATAAAGAAAAATTTAATTATTGTATGGATGTATCTAATTATGATTTAATGCTCGGACTTTTGCCATGTGAAGCAACAGAAGAAATAATTAAATCTGCAATTATTAATAATAAGGACTTTTATATTTCAATGTGCGGTTGTAATCATTCAAAGGATGCATTTCTTAGAATGTTTGGTTTCTGTATGCCTCATGATATGTATCAAACGCAAATGATAGAGCTTGCTAATGATTTAATGAATGAGTATAATCATAATAAAGAAGTAGTTACTTGTTATATGCCTGATGAATATAATGTACCTTATCCGGTTATTTATAGTAAATATAAGTAAACAAATAAAATCCATTACAATGTAATGGATTATTTGTTTTCAATCATAATTGTAGATATTATTTTATAATTTAAAATATATGGATTTAATTCATTTATAATACTCATATCAGCTTCGAATTTATAAGTTATATTGGTCAAAAAATTCTTATTAATTATTTTATTGTTTTTTAAGATATAATCTATTTGTTTTATTTTATCATAACTAAATTCTATTTCAACTAAATATCCTTTAGTAAGAGTAATAATGTTTACTAAATTTAAAGCTTCTTTAACACTATCGGCATATGCTCTAACTAATCCGTTGGCACCTAGCTTTACACCCCCAAAATATCTAGTAACTATAACTAATATGTTATTTAGATTATTCATTTCTAGAATATTTAGCATAGGCATTCCTGCGGTTCCACTTGGTTCTTTATCATCACTCATTTTTTTTAAATTACCACATATATAAGCATAACAATTGTGAGTAGCATCTTTGTACTTATTGTTAATATAGTCAATTTTATTATTAATATTTTCAATATCATTTACACGATATAAGTGACATATAAATTTAGATTTTTTAATTATTATTTCGTTTTCAACATCATGAGAAATCGTGCGCATTTTACTTCACCAAGAAGATTATAACTTATTCTTCTTATTTTATCAAATATATGTTAAAATTATAGTGTGGTACTTATGACAGATGAGTTAAATAAATTATTAAAAGAATATCATTATGGAATTGTTACTTATAGTGATGTTATTATATCTGATAATATAGTAAGAGAAGTGAAGAATCTTGATGGTATTATTACTATTCTATTAGTGACATTGTTGATTGAAGAAGAAAAGATACATTTAGATGATATGATTAATAAATATATAAAAGGTTTTTCTGACGAACTTAAACTTATTCATTTGTTAACTCATTCGTCTGGTCTTACTAATAATAAAACTATATTTCCTATAGGTAGCAGTACTGAATATAATAATTATAATATTGAATTGTTAGATAAAATAATAGAAAAAGTGACTGGTACTAATAAAGAATATTGTGCTGAAAAGTTATTATTTAAACTCTTAAATATGGCTAACACAAAATATTACAATAATAAATTATATACAACTATTGGTGATATAACAAATATTATTTATATGATTTTACATAATGGTTATTATGATAGTAAAACTATTTTCGAAACTAAATATGTAGATACTTGGTTTACTCCTTTATTTATTAATGATAAAAATATAAGAAGAACAATTGGCTTTGTTTATAGCAAAAGTCTATTTAATGATATTTCAATAGTTGGAAATGATTCTATTATTGATGAACAGTTAATGTTTTTTGTTGATCGAACGAATGATTATGGATGGATTATATTAGAAAATGATTCTCAACAATTAATTAGTGATATTTATAATATATTAAAAAAATATGATAAAGTAATTTAGGTGATAATATGAATAAGATAAAAGAAAAATTATCTTTATTACCAATGTTACCAGGCTGTTATTTGATGAAAAATAAAGATGGTAACATTATTTATATTGGTAAAGCAAAAAAGCTAAAAAATCGCGTTAGTTCTTATTTTAGGGGAACGCATACTGGTAAAACAGCTAAATTAGTTAGTGAGATATGTGATTTTGAATATATAACTGTTAATACCGAAATGGAATCGTTAATTTTAGAAAACAATTTAATAAAAAAATATAATCCTAAATATAATATTTTGCTTAAAGATGATAAAACTTATCCTTATATTGAACTAACTGATGATAAAGTTCCAAGATTAAAAATAGTTAGAGTTTTAACAAAAAATAAAAATCAAAAACATTTATATGGTCCATATCCTAATGTTACAGCAGCTCGTAATGTTGTTAATCTATTAAATAGAATGTATCCTATTCGCAAATGCAATACATATCAAGATAAACCATGCTTATATTATCATATTGGACAATGTTTAGGATATTGTACTCATAGTGTAGAACAGGAACAAATAAATAATATGCGTGATGATATCATTAAATTTTTAAATGGTGATCATAGTTTGATTACTAATAAAATAAAAGAAGAGATGCAAATTTTTAGTGACAATTTACAGTTTGAAAAAGCATTAGAGTTAAAGAAATTATTGGATTATATCACTATTACTTTAGCGCATCAACAAGTTGAATCTAAAGATAATGTTGACAGAGATGTATTTGGATATTATATAGAAAAAGGATATTTAAGTATTCAAATTTTCTTTATTAGAGGATCTAAAATTGTTGAAAGGCATTCTAAAATAATACCTTTGATAGATGATGTAAATAGTGTTTTAACTAGTTATATTGCTAATTTTTATCAACGCGTTATAACACCTAAGGAGATATTAATACCAGAGGTAGTGGATGAAAATGTTTTGAGTCAATATTTAAATACTAATGTTAAAGTACCTAGAAAAGGTGATAAGTATAAGCTAGTTACTTTAGCAAATAATAATGCTGAAATAGCACTCCAAGAAAATTTTGAGTTAATCAAAAGAGATGAATCTAAAACAAGCGAAGCTAATGAAGAATTACGAAAACTATTAGGATTAAATAAATTGGATCGTATTGATATTTTTGATAATGCTCATCTTTTTGGCACTTATAATGTATCTGGAATGGTTGTTTTTATTGATGGTAAGCCAGTTAAAAATGAATATCGAAAATATAAAATAAGCGTTGATCAAAATGATGATTATGGAACAATGCGTGAAGTTATATATAGACGTTATTTTCGCGTTTTAAAAGATAATTTAATTCGTCCAGATGTTATTGTTGTCGATGGTGGATTAGGTCAGATTGGTGTAGCTGAAGGTGTTATACATAGTCTTGGAATGGATATTTTGGTAGTAGGTTTAAAAAAAGATGATCGCCATGCAACAAACAAATTGCTTACAAGTAAGCAGGAATATGATATTGATAGACGTAGTAATTTATTTTATTTATTAGAAAGAATGCAAGATGAAGTACATGAATTTACAATCAATTATCATAAGCAGATTCGAAGTAAAGGTAGTTTATCTAGTGTATTGGATAATGTTGAGGGTATAGGTTCAAAAAGAAAAAAGCAATTATTGAAAAAATATCATACAATTAATTCAATGAAAGAGGCAGGGTACGAAGAATTAAAAAAGATATTACCTCTTAATGTAGCTAATAACTTGTATGAATTTTTAAATGAATATGATGTATCGTAACACAATATTTTCACATTTTAGTTATATAATGACATAGGTGGTATAATGAATAAAACAATGAAATTATTTATTTTTATTTTAATTATGATATTATCAATTACTCCAACTATATTAATAATTGGATATGAAAGAGAAAATATTAATAGTAAAGAATTGATCTTTTCAGAAGAGTTTGAACATAATACGTTTAATATACCTGATATTCAATTGAATAATATAGAAATTGTTATTATATTTATATCTATATTAACATTTGTAATTATGATTGTTAATATTATACTATTCTTACTTCCTACTGTATATATAGTGCCTAAATGGCGATTAAGGCTATTTTTGATGATTATAAGCTTATTGATTGGTTTTTTCTTATCTTGGATAGTTATTTATATTACAAATAAGTATATATTAATTTCACAAAATGATAGTTCTAATAAACATTATTATCAATCGTATATCGTTCGACCTGTAGGCATTTTAGAGATTGATGATGATGCAAACATCAGTTATAAAACCTATTATGGAAATGATACTGATATAAATACAATTTTGATAAAAAGCGACAATCAAGTATCTTTATCTAATGTAACTATTCATAAAAGAGGTAATAGTTCTAATGTTGTTAGTGCTAGAACATATGGCACAAATGCTGGTTTATTGGTGCTAAAGGATTCAGCTTTAAATTTGAAAAATAGTACAATAGAAACTCATGCTACTGGAGCGACTGGAATATTTGCGACTTTAGATGGCTCTATTATCAACGCGGATATGACTACAATTGAAACAACAGGTACAGAAAGTATTGGAATGTCCGCTTCATTAAATGGTAGAATTAATGCTAGTAATATTAAAATTAAAACAAGTCTTTCTTCTAGCCCAGCTATTAGTTCATTAAGAAATGGTAGTGTTAGTGTTTCAGGAGCAATTATTGAAACTAATGCCCAAAATTCTGCTATTTTTCAAACGAGTGGTGAAGTTAATATTGATACTTCAACTGGGGATGCGAATGCTTCCTTGATTGCTTATGTAGATGGCAATGGTAAAGTTAAAATAAGTAATTCTCAACTTAAAGCAGCTGGTATCAAAGGTACTGAAGATGGCAATGATGCTGGTATATTAATAAGAAAAAATGTTTTTAATAGTAATTATAAAGAAAGTGCCAATGTAAACATTTATAAGTCATCACTGGAAATAAAAAAACAATCACGAGTATATAGTAAAGCCCCTATGTTCGTCGTTCAAAATAATAATGCTATTATTAATATAGAAGACACTAATTTTATTTATGGCAGCTCTAATTTTCTTACGACAATAAATAACACCAGAAATACAGATAAACCTATGTTGGTAGTTTTAAATGCAACTAATCAAAAAATAGATGGTAATATTGTAACAGATCGTGGTACATCTTTAGAAATAAATTTGAGTAAATCAAATTTAAAAGGAACAATTAATAATAAAAATGAAATGAAAAAGATAACTTTATATATGACCGAAGATTCGTTATTAGAACTTACTGGAGATTCTTATATTACTACTATAGAGGATGTAGATTTAAGCTATAGCAATATTATTAGTAATGGATATACCTTATATTATGATAAAGGCTTGAATAAAAATTTAAAAGGAGTAACTATTAATTTGTCTGATGGTGGATATATAAAAGGTATATAAAAAAATCATTTAAGATAAAATTTATTATAATTTATCCTAAATTTGAAAATTCTTCTTTTTTTATGTTAAAATATGCCTAATTTTCATTTAACGGAGAGGGAAATATAATGAATAATGAAAAACAATTAAAAGAGAGTTTTCTTTTTGGAAAATTATTGGGACAAGCTGATATGCATAAACAAGAAATAAAAAAATTAGAGCAGTTGCGTTTAGAAGCTGCTAAAGCTTATGATGAATTAAACCCTAGATTTACGAATTTAACGACACATATTATTGCTCAAGAAAAACCAACGAAATCATTTATATCAGGAATAATGCATACATTAGTTGAAATTCAAAGTCAATTAAATTATCAAAGACATGCTTTAGCAGAAGTTGAAGCACAAATGGGTAGATTTGGTGAGATATCTTACGATGAAAAAATAAATAAAGTAAAATAATTAGAAACAGAAAAAATAATTTCTGTTTTTTTTATAAAAAATTTTACCTTGACATTTACGAACTGTAATATTAGTAGTATAAGTGATAATTTATATGCTTTTGAATATAATTATGGTATAATGAAGTAAGGAAGTGGTTTAATGCGAGTTATTATAAGCGCGGGTGGTACTGGTGGACACATATATCCTGCTTTAGCCATTGTAAATAAAATAAAGGAACATGAACCAAATAGTGAATTTTTATATATTGGAACACATAATAGAATGGAAAAAGATATTGTGCCAGAAAAAGGTATACCTTTTGAATCAATAGAAATATATGGTTTTAATCGACATAATTTATTAAAAAATTTTAAAGTAGCTTATTGTTTAATCAAAAGTAAACGTAAGTGTCGCAAATTGATAAAAGATTTTAATCCTGATATTGTAATTGGCGTAGGCGGATACGTAACAGTACCTGTCATTTCTTGTGCTAAAAAGTTAGGTTATCGCACCTTTATTCATGAACAAAATAGTATACCTGGTAAAGCAAATATATATCTTTCTAAATTAGTTGATAAAATAGGTATATCAATGAAATCAACTGAAAAAGATTTTCCTAAAGAAAAAGTCGTATTTACTGGTAATCCATGTAGCGAAGATGCATTAAAAAAGGAACCGATGGATAAAACGAAATTAGGTCTTTCAAATAACAAAAAATTAGTTTTAATTGTTATGGGATCATTAGGAGCTAGTACAGTTAATAAAGTAATGGTTGAAACTTTACCTAAAGTAAGAAAAGATGCTTATGAAATTGTTTTTGTAACAGGTAAGCAAGAATATGAAGAAATAGCAAAAAATAAATTTCCAGAAAATGTTAAAGTGGTTCCATATATTGATGGAATGCCAGCTTTAATGAAGAAGACCGATCTAATGATTACTCGTGCGGGCGCTTCAACTTTAAGTGAAATCATCGCTTTAAAAATTCCTTCAATTTTAATACCTAGCCCATATGTTCCTAATAATCATCAATACATAAATGCTATGGATTTAGTTAATTCTGGAGCTGCTGAAATTTTAGAAGAAAAGGATTTGAAACCAGATATTTTGCTAAAAAAGATAGATGATTTATTGTATGATTATAAACGTTTAGAGGAAATGAGAAAAAATTTAGCAAGTTTAGGTATTGATAATAGTGCTGAAATAATTTATAATACAATTCAAAATATAATAGAAAGAAAATAAATATGAATATAATAGATGAAATAAAGAAATTTAATTTTGGCGAAGTATTAGAGAATGTTGATATAAGTAAATATACAACTTATAATGTTGGTGGACATGCTTTAGCAATGATTTTTCCAAAAGATATTTATAGCTTAATTGAGTTAATGAAATTTATTAACCATTATCATATTAAGTATAAAGTTATTGGGCGTGGCTCTAATTTGATATTCAGTAGCGAATTATATGATGGCATTCTTATTAAATTAGATCATTTTGATGAATTAGAAATAAATGGCAATGAGATTACGGTTGGAGCTGGCTTTCAATTGATAAAATTAGCAACTCGTTTATCGAGAATTGGATATACAGGAATCGAATTTGCTACTGGAATACCTGGTAGTGTTGGCGGAGCTATTTTCATGAATGCAGGTGCTTATAAAAGCGATATGGGGTATATTGTTAAAAGCGTAAAAGTGTTAACTCCAGAATTAAAAGTTGTCGAATTAACTAATTATGATTTAGACTTTCATTATCGAACTTCGTTTTTGCAGAAAAATCCAGGATACATATGTTTACAAGCTACTTTAATATTAAAAAAGGGTGATCCAGATGAAATTATGCAACTAATTGATGATCGTAAAAAAAGACGTATTGCCTCTCAACCTTTAGAATATCCTTCAGCTGGTTCTGTTTTTCGTAATCCTGAAGGAGATTTTGCAGGACGTTTGATAGAAGAAGCAGGCTATAAAGGTAAAAGAATCGGTGGAGCAATGGTCAGTACGAAACATGCTAACTTTGTCATAAACTTTGATCATGCGACAGGGGAAGATATTAAAAAACTTATATTAGAAATAAAACAAGTAGTAAAAGAAAAGTATAATATTGATTTAAAAATTGAACAAGAATTTGTAGAATAGGAAGATCTTATGTCGAATACAAATAAGAAGAAAATACCCCCTAAAAAAAGAAAAGTAAAATATAAAAATATAATTATTTTTATATTAGTTGTTGTTTTAAGTATTTTCTGTATTTTTGGAATAATTAATTTAAAAATTAAAAATATATATATTTCTGGAAATAATATTTTAAGCGATCAACAAATTATAGATTTAGCTGGACTTCATAACTATCCATCTATATCATCAATAAGTTCTAAAGATATAAAAAATAATCTAGAAAGTAATGTTTATATATCTGGTGTTAAGATAAGATATCATTATTTATTGCGTGAAATAGATATCGATATTAACGAAAATTCACCACTAATTTATTATGAGTATGAGAATGCTTATCTTTTGGCGAATGGTGAAAAAGTTGAAGAACATTATAATTTACCAATATTAATTAATCAAACTCCAGATGAAATACTAAAAAAATTATTAAAAAATTTGGATACTTTGAATAAAAATGTTCTTGATAGAATATCAGAAATTAGATATTATCCTTCTAATGTAGATGATGAATTATTTTATTTAACAATGAATGATGGTAATTATGTATATATTAATTTTAATAGTTTTTCTAAATTAAATAATTATGTAGAAATAATTCAAAAATTTGATAACAAAAAAGGAATAGTACATCTTGATAGTGGTGACTATTTAGAAATTTATGAACAAGGAGAATAATATGGAAGATATAATAATAAAGAAACTTCAAAGTGCTTTTGAAATAGCTTGTTATAAAATTGTGAATAATGTAAACAAACTTAGCTATTTCAATCCTACTAACTATCAAAAGAATATCTCTAGTTTGAAAAAAATTATCATTTCAGATGAAAAAGCATTTTCTACTAATCAAATAGCTCTATACGATTCTTTTTCAAATTCTATAATAGTTGATTTTTTTGAATTAACTAGTACTATAACTGTAGAACAGTTAGCTCTTTTAATACTTCATGAATTAGTACATATGATGAGTACAAATCGTGAATTGAATAAAATAGGCTATAGTGATGATAGTCTACCTTTAACTTATAATGAAGCATGTACTCAATGGATAACATTAAAACTTTTTTACGATAACAATAATTTCGAGCAGGGATTAATTAGTAATTTTATTTATCCAGAATCAGTTAAAGAACTTGATAGAGCAATTAATAATGAATTAAATGAAGAAATACTTTTTTCTGGATTTTTTGAAGCCGATATCCATTTATCGATAGCTTTGATGAATAGTGAACAAAAGAGTAAATGGTTAGAGCTAATAACAAAAATGGTTACTAGTTCAGAAGAAGAAATATCTTTACATAGTATGAAAAATTTACAGCAAAAAATAACAGATGTAAAAAAATAGTTTACAATTAATAAAAAAATTGGTATTCTTGTTATAGTAGGAGGAAGTAAGTTTATGAATGAGAATTATAATAATCAAGTTAATATGAATAATCAACCAAATATGAATGCTAATCAAGTGCCAAATAATGGAGTTAATGTAGGACAAATTAATAATAATCAAAAAAATAATGATTTTATAAATAAGTTACTTAAAGATAAACCAAGTTTAATTGGATACATTGGTTCAATTTTAGTGATTATTGCTAATTTTTTACCATTTGTTGTTATTAAAGCTTCAGTATTAGGATATAGTGCATCGGATTCTTTTAGTTATGCATCAACTCGTGCTGGAAAGATTGTTTTAGTTTTGACTGTAGCATCTATAGTTTTAATAGCTTTGAAAAAACATGTTTATGCAATATTAACTACAGGTGTAGCTGCTTTACAATTTATTTATAATTTAATAAATTTAGGTAGTACATATAAAGAAACAGGATATTATTCTAGTTATGTTACTGTGAAGTGGGGAATAGGTATATACTTAACTCTGATTGGATTAATTGGTTTAGGTATTTCTATATTCTTATATTGGAAAGAAAATCCTAATTGTTTTAAAGAAGCATTAGAAAAACTTAAAGGGCATAAAGCTATGAATAATAATTCAATAAATCAAACTATGCCAGTAACACCGGGACAACCAATGAATAATGTTCAACCACAAATGTATAATCAACAACCTATGAATGGAACGCAACAGCCGATACCTATGCAACCAGGTCAACCAATAGTTAATAATCAAAATGTGAATAATTTAGATCAAACAAATAATAATCAAAATAATAATATGTATTAAAAATATGTTACCTTAATTGGTAATATGTTTTTTTCTTTATTGAATAATTGACTTTTTGATTGTTATATAATATGATCTTTTTAGATGGTAGGAGGAATATATAGATGAATGAAAAAGCAGAGAAAAAAGAATCGAATACTATTAATATTGAATTTCCAGTTGATTATTTTAATGAAGGAATTGATATTAATTTAGAAGATACAATTGATTTAACAGAAATAATCAATAGTACTAAAGAGGATCAAGATGAACAGTAGATTTGAAGAGATAGACTTATTTTTAAAACAAGTAGCGATGATTTATGCTACTAATAGTTATATTGATATATATGCCTTATTAGGAATGTATGATTTTAGTGAAAAAGAGTTAAATGATTATGATACCTCTATATTTTTTGAAAATTGGCAAAGACACTTTAAATCGAAAAAACATATAAGAACTGGATTTCGTATGAATGGATTTCTTTCTTTTGATAGTCAAAATTTCAATGATTATAGTTGCGTTAAATTATATTTAAGTTTTCCTAAAGAACATCTTGAAGAAGCTGTTATTCAAATATTTGATTTTATAGATAAGAAAAAAATTTTAACTAGTTCCAAAGTTGCAGCACATTTAAGATCAGATGAAGTTGTTCTTAGGGTACCTACTGTCTCAGAAGCAAATTTAATTATTGACTATTTAAATAATAATAGAAAATTATCTAGTTGGATGAAAAAGACTAATCCGTTTGTTCCAAGAATAGGACCAATCGGTATAGCTTATGATGAAGATCTAAGTTATAACTCTGTTGTGGAAGAGATAATATGTGAATATTTAGGTTTAAGAAAAAGTGAGAATGCTTTATCAAAAGTTAATTATAGTGATTTTACTTCATATGTTAACAAGTATTATAATCAGACTTTTAAATCTATTGAAGGTATTACAAAATTACAAAATAATAGTAGTTTCCAAAAAAACTATCATAGAATATCACAATATAATCATAGATATACGGAAGGAAAATTAGTATTAAATTATAAGAAAGTTTGTGCTATGCTGATACAATCTTTAGATTATCAAAAGACAGAAGATTCCTATTTAAGAACTATTTTAGGTTTTCAAAATAAAGATAATGATTATCAAATGTCTAGCTATTATGATACTATTATTGATATAGAAAAACAAAGAAAGAATTTGGAAACTTTGAAGAATATTTTAGATGATTATATTATGTATTTAGAAAATAATAATATGAATGCTAAAATGATTTTGAATGCTTTTGTTAATCAGAAAGATTATAACTTTATAACACGAGTTAATAGTTATCGTAGTTTGTTTTATTATAATAATATGCTTGGTGCTATTCCTACTTTGACTAATAATAATATTGATATGTATGTTAATAATATCATATCTGCAAATAAAGTATCTAACAAAAATATTAGTACTATAATATCAGTAGAGGATATTAAGCGTGTAGTAGATGAATATATCGAATACGGGTTAACAAAATATGGGGCTTATATTGTTTGCAATCAATTAAATAAATTTCTATTGAATGGTGATTATAATCTTATTACACGAGATTATAAATTACGTGATAAATTTATATCTTATCAATTAGATCATAATATTCATCAAATTTTTTCTGATAGAGTTGATGATTATGTTCGACAATTTTCTAGTCATAATATTCAAAATCATGAAGATATATTGATTAAGAAAAATCGTGATAAAAAAGAACTATTAGACGAATATATTCGATACGCAATAGAAAATTACGGTATAGAGACTACTTGTCTACAATTAAAGAATTTTATGATTAATGGTAATTATATGTTAATAACAAGTAGTTATAATTTAAGACAACGATTTGAAGAAGAACAAATGAATATATATATTGGAGGAATAGTTCAATTGGATATAGAGAAGTATATTTATAATAATTTTAATATTAATATCTCGGAAAATTTAGGACATATAAGAAAGTAAGCTTAAGGATTACTTCTCTTTTTTATAATAAATTTGGTATTCTCTAATTTAGTTTACTACATCAACGTGATAAAAAACTTTTACATTTTATTTATTTTATAGTATAATATGTTATATAGGCTATAGGGGATGATTGTATGAAACACATTTATACTAGTCTTGATATTGGTTCTGATAGTATAAAAATTGTTGTTTGTGAGTTATATCAAAATAAATTAAATCTGTTAGCTAGTTCATCTGTTAAATCAAAAGGTGTAAAAAAAGGATTAATAACTAATGTTGAAGATGCTGCATCTAGTATTAAGCAAGCTATTGATGATGTAGAAGGAATGCTAAATATTTCGATTGATAGAGTTATTGTTTCTGTACCTAGTTATGCTACTGATTATGCAGTAGTAAAAGGTGAAGTAGAGATTAAAAATGAGGAAAGTATTGTTTCTTATGATGATATAAAAGAAGTATTAGATGTAGCCATACAATCAAGAAAATTAGATGAAAATGACGAGTTAATTGCTATATTACCAGTTGATTTCAAAGTAGATGAAAGAAAGGGATTAAAAGATCCTATAAATATTCATGGCAATAAATTAAGTGTTCGCGCTATTTTAGTTAGTACTCAAAAAAAATATGTTTATTCTGTAATTGGCCTATTAGATAGTATGGGTATAGAAACTGTAGATATATCTACTAATAGTATAGGTGATATTCATGCTTTCATGAGCAAAGACATTGAAAGTAGTGTTGGTGTTACAATCAATATTGGTAGTGAAACAACAATAGTATCTTTATATAATCATGGTATTACGATAAAGAATTCTATTATCAATATGGGTGGCAAGCATGTAACAAATGATATTTCGTATATGTATAAAACAGATAGTAAAACAGCAGAAGATTTGAAGTTGCATTTTGCTTTAGCTCATAAACGAAATGCTAGTACTAGTGATATGTATGAAATAAAAACAGAGTATGATGATGAGTTAAAAATTAACCAATTTGAAATATCAGAAGTGGTTTCTTCAAGAATTGAAGAGATTCTTAATTTGGCTAAAAAAGAGATTAATATATTGACAAGTAAGAGAATTGATTATATTATTATAACAGGGGGTACAAGCAATATGGCTGATATTGATTATGTTGCTAATGATGTTTTCGGGCATAATGTCAGTATTGGTAATATTAAATTAGTTGGTATCCGTGATAATAAATATTCATCATGTGTTGGAAATATTGTTTATTTTATAAATAAATTAAAATTAAAGGGTCAGAATTATTCGATGGTGAATGATAGTGACGCATCCAAATTAGCTAGTGTAAGAAAAGGTTTTCAAGAAATCAACAACAAGGAAATGCTAGAAAAGTTGACTGAATATTTTTTAGCGAATAGGAGGATATAAGTATGATGGGATTAGAAATGGATCAGATAGCAAAAATTAAAGTAATTGGTGTCGGTGGTGGTGGTAATAACGCCGTTAATCGGATGATAGATTCAGGAGTTAAGGGAGTAGACTTTATAGTTGCTAATACCGATTTACAAGTATTAAATTGTTCAAAAGCACCTTTAAAAATTCAAATTGGAGAAGCTTTAACAGGTGGTCGCGGAGCAGGAGCAAAACCAGAAATTGGCCGTGAGGCTGCTATGGAAAGTAAAAAAGAAATAGAAGATGCTTTAAGTGGCGCTGATATGGTATTTATTACTTGTGGAATGGGTGGAGGAACTGGTACTGGTGCAGCTCCAGTTATAGCTCAAATTGCTCAAGAATTAGGCGCGCTTACAGTAGGAATTGTTACTAAGCCATTTTCGTTTGAAGGTAAAAAGAGAATGGAACAAGCAATCGCTGGCTTAGAAGAATTAAAAAAGAATGTAGATACTTTAATTGTTATCCCAAATGATCGTTTAAGAGAAATTATAGATAAAAAGACACCTTTGCTAGAGTCTTTTAGAGAAGTAGATAATGTATTGCGTCGTGGAGTTCAGTCTATTTCTGATTTAATAGCAGTAGCTGGATTAATTAACTTGGATTTTGCAGATGTTAAAACAGTTATGGAAAAACGTGGTAATGCTTTAATTGGTATAGGTATTGGTCAAGGTGAAAATAGAGCTACTGAAGCAGCTCGCCAGGCTGTAGCAAGTCCACTTCTTGAAACTAGTATAAGTGGTGCTACAGATGCTATTATTAATGTAACTGGTGGAAGTAATTTAACTTTATTTGAAGTAGAAGAGGCAGCTGAAGTAATTCGTACTAGTGCTAATACAGATATGAATGCTATTTTTGGTGCTGTTATTAATGAAAATTTGAATGATGAAGTTATTGTTACTGTTATTGCTACTGGTTTCGATGATCCTAGCGAACCATTATATCATTCTTATTCACGTCCTGATAGTGTTGAAGATTCGCATCGATCATCAGTAATGGATGATGATGACGATGATGATAGTGGTATTCCAACCTTTTTAAGAAAAAGAGGAGGCTTTTAAGCCTTTTTTAACTTTTTAAAAAATATTATATAAAACGACATAATTATTTATGTTGTTTTTTTATACTTATAATGGTGATGCCATGAAAATCTATTTAGACTTAATACTTATATTAAATTTCTTTTTAGATTTTATATTACTTTTAACAACTGGTATTATTTTAAAAAGAAAAATAAATATTAAATATCTAACTGTAAGTTCCTTTATAGGTAGTTTAAGTATATTAATATTGTTTTTTAATATTAATTCATTGACTCTTTTTTTTATAAAGTTAATATTAAGTATTATAATGATTTTAATAGGATATCCAAAAAAAAATATTAAATACTTCTTTTACAATTTAGTAGTTTTTTATATTGTTAGTATTTTTCTAGGTGGATGCTTATATATGCTTAATATAACATTTTCTTACAAAAATGAGGGACTAATATTTTTTAATAATGGATTAAGTATCAATTTAATAGTTTTGCTATTTTTATCACCTTTTATATTATTTTTCTATATTAAAGAGCAAAGATTTATTAAAAATAAATATAATAATTATTATCATACTAGCATATATATTGATGATAATATAGTAGAAGGAACAGGTTATATAGATAGTGGCAATACTTTAACTTTTAAAGGAAAACCAGTACTTTTAATAGATAAACGAAAAGTAATATTTTTGAATGAAGGCTATCGGATTATTCCATATAAAGTAGTAAATAAAATTATGATGTTAAAAATATATAAATGTGATAAAGTTATTATTAATAATCATGAGTTTAAAAATATTTATATAGGACTAAGCGAAGATGATTTCAATATAGATGGTGTAGATATACTTTTAAATAATAAAATAATGGAGGAAATATGATAAAGAAAATAATAAAAAGAATATATAATTTTATTAGATTACTATTTATTAGGAATGTTTATTTTGTAGGTAGTTTAGATAAATTACCAGAACCCTTAACTAAAGAAGAAGAAGTAATGTATGTTAAAGAGGGTACGAAAGAGGCTAAAAATAAGCTTATTGAACATAACTTAAGATTAGTAGTTTTTTTAGCTAAAAAATATGAAAATACTGGAATTGATCTTGAAGATCTAGTTAGTATTGGAACAATTGGATTAATAAAAGGAGTTGAAACTTATAATTTAGATAAGAATATTAAATTAGCAACATATGCTTCTCGTTGTATAGATAATGAGATATTAATGTATTTAAGAAAAAATAAGAAAAGAAGAGGGGAGATAAGTTTTGAAGATAGTCTTAGTTATGATGCTGAAGGAAATGAATTAAGACTTGAAGATATTTTAGGAACAGATGAAGATATTGTAACACGAGACTTAGAAAGAGAAACTGAAAAAAAATTATTGTATGATGAAATTGATAAATTAAGTAAAAGGGATAAAGAAATAATGGTTATGCGTTATGGTTTAAACAATCAAAAAGAATTAACACAAAAAGAAGTAGCACAGAAACTAGGAATTAGTCAATCATATATATCACGAATTGAAAAGAAGGTTATTAATCGTTTACAAATATTGAATAAATTTTGAAAAGTATTGAAGTTGAAATATTTATAAAAATATGGTTTAATATTTTATCAATGGAGTGGTTATTGTGATTGATAGAAGTAATGGAACTATAAAATTAATTGAAGAAGGTAAAACACATAATGAAATATGTTATATATATGGTATATCAAGTCAAGAATTAAATTATCAGTTAGATTATATTGAAAAGAATAATGGTTTAAGATATTTACAATTATTTCGTAGTGATGGTGAAATAATTTATACTTTAGATAGATCTTTATTTCAACCTAAAAAAAGTATTAATAGCTCTGTTTATACTGGTAAAGCAGAAGATAGTTTAAAAACAATATTTATATCTGATATACATATAGGTAATTCATTAATGCGTCCTGATTTATTAAATAATGTATATAAGTATTGTGAGAAAAATAATATTCATTTAATATTTTGTACTGGTGATATACTTGATGGAACATTTAGTTCTGGTCATCAACTTATAAAAGAACCTTTAAAACAAATCGAATATTTTTTAGAATCTATCCCAACCTATAAAAATATACTTTTTTATGGTATTGGTGGAGATCATGATGCTAGCGTTAAAAAAACATATGGTATTGATTTTAAATCATTTGTTCGTTATCGTAGACCAGATGTTAAAATAGTTAGTTATGGGAATGCTACAGTTAGATTAAAAAATGATATGATAGCTTTATGTCATTCGGGATTAGAAAATGAAAATAGAAAATTTAATATTAAATTTGTTGGACATTACCATAAATATTTCATTAAGCAAGATGAGAATAAAATAGTAGTGGGTGTACCAACACTTTCTGATATACATGATTCATTTGAACCATCGGGAGCACTAGAAGTACAGTTTGATTTTTATAATAAAATGATTAATCATATTCATATAAAACAACTTAATTTTAAGAAATGTGCTAAAGTCTTGAGTGAAAATGATATATATATAGATACATTGGATAGTAATGAAATTATTACATCTAATGAATATGATAATGAAAAGAAATTAGTTAAAAAGGCATCTATTTAGATGTCTTTTATTGATTAGTTTATTAATCTATGTTATTATTTAGTAGTTAAGGAGTGATACAATGTTAATAGCAAGTAATATTGGTTTACGTTATGGAAAAAGAGTTCTTTTTGAGAATGTTAACTTAAAATTTGAAGGTGATAATTGTTATGGAGTTATAGGTGCTAACGGAGCAGGGAAATCAACTTTTTTAAAAATACTTAGTGGGGAAATTGATTCTACTAGTGGAGAAGTAATTATTGGTAAAGGAGAACGTTTATCAGTATTACTTCAAAATCATAATGCCTATGATAATTACAGTGTTATAGATACTGTTATTATGGGAGATAAAGAATTATATGACATAAAAACAGAAAAAGACGAATTATATATGAAAGCTGATTTTACTAATGAAGACGGTATTAGAGCAGGTATTTTAGAGGATTTATTTTTAAAAAAGAATGGTTGGCAAGCAGAATCTGATGCAGCTATTTTACTTACTGGTTTAGGAATTGATACTAGTTTACAAAATAAAATGATGTGTGACTTAAAAGAATCAGATAAAGTAAAAGTAATGTTAGCTCGTGCTCTTTTTGGTGAACCTGATATATTACTTTTAGATGAACCTACTAATGGTTTAGATTTAGATAGTAAAACTTGGTTAGAAGATTTTTTACTAGAATTTAAAAATACAGTAATTGTTATATCACATGATCGTCATTTTTTAAATAGAATATGTACACATATGGTAGATATAGATTATGAAAAAATTACAATGTTTGCTGGAAATTATGACTTTTGGTATGAATCCAGTCAGTTGATTCAAAAGCAAATGCGTGAGTCGAATAAGAAAAAGGAAGAGAAGATTGCTGAACTTCAAGACTTTATTAGAAGATTTAGTGCTAATGCGTCAAAATCTAAACAGGCTACTAGCAGAAAAAAATCTTTGGAAAAAATACAATTAGATGAGATAAAACCAAGTTCAAGAAAGTATCCATATATTAATTTTGAACCAGAAAAATACCTAGGAAAAGAAGTTATTTATTTAGATAAAGTATGCAAGACTATAGATGGTGTTGAAGTGTTAAAAAATATTAGATTAAACATTAAACCTGGAGATAAAATAGCATTACTAGGAAATAATGAAATAGCTAAGACAACACTACTTAGAATTTTATCTGGAGATTTAGAACCTGATAGTGGAGAAATAAAGGTTGGCGTAACCGTTACTAGATCATACTATCCAAAAAATAATGATGCTTATTTTGATGTAGACGCTAATATGGTTGAATGGTTAAGAGAGTATTCAACAAATAAAGATGAAACATTTGTTAGAAGTTTTTTAGGACGTATGCTATTTAGTGGTGATGAAACATTAAAAAAAGTAAATGTTTTATCTGGAGGAGAAAAAGTTAGATGTATGCTTTCTAAAATGATGTTAGAACATGCTAATACATTGTTTTTAGATGAGCCAACGAATCATTTAGATATGGAATCAATTTCAGCTTTAAACGAAGGATTAGAACGCTTTAATGGTAGCATTGTTTTTGCTAGTTTTGATCAACAATTAATTGAAACATTAGCTAATCGTATTATTGAAATAAAAGAAGATGGTACTTATATTGATAAAGAGTTAACTTACGAAGAATATATGAAACGTTATGGAAAATAATTTATTAATTAAAAATAATATTGAAAAAATAATAAGGGGAGAGTATACTGATTTTCTAGATCCTAGTGAATACATGAAAATAGTATCTAATCTAAATAAAGATAATATAAAATATAAAGTTTTTAAACCATTTGATGATTGTACTAAAGTTATAATATATAAAGATAAATACCCTGAAGTTAGTCTTATAGAAATAAAAATAAATGAAGTATTAAGACACAGTGATATTTTAGGTACTTTATTCGCTCATAATATTAATATATCTAAATATGGTGACATAATAGTTAAAAGTAATCACTATTATATAATTGTATTAGATTCAATAAAAAATTATTTATTAATTAATTTAGATATGATAAGTAAGAACAAAGTATATTTAGAAGAAGTACCTATAGATATAATTAGTGATTATCATTTTGAATATGAAGAATTGCATATATTAGTAAGTAGTTTAAGATTAGATAATTTAGTGTCTCGTTTAACAAATTCTAGTCGTAATCAAACGGATATATTGTTTAAAAATAAATATATTTTAGTTAATTATGTTGTTAATAATAAAAAAACATATTTAATAAAAGAAAAAGATGTTATTAGTATTAGAAAATGTGGTAAGTATTTATTTGATACTATAATAAAGAAAACTAGTAAAAATAAATATATTCTTAGGATATTAAAGTATAAATAAAAGATGTCTATTTTTAGACACCTTTATTTTTTTAATTCAATACTAATTGGTGTTTGATTTTCTTCTGGAACAACTATATAATAAATTCCAATAGAACAAACACAGGCTACAGTAAATAGTATAATATATTTTATAAAGCCCCTCATTATTATTCCTCCTATATTAGACGTAATTCTTCTTCTGTATAAAATGGTTTATTTTTATCAATTCGATCATAAAATAAAATACCATTTAAATGATCTATTTCATGTTGAAATGCTAAAGACAATTCCTCTCTAGCTCTAACCTTGATTTTGTTTCCATCAATATCAAAGCCTTCTACTGTAACACGAGCATGTCTTTTTACATGACCTTCAACATCTCTATTAACGCTAAGACATCCTTCTCCAGCTTCAGCAGCAATCATTTCTGATGAAGTACTAACAATTACAGGATTAATAACAACATAATTATCAAATTTTCCTTCTTCAACTTCATGTACAATAACAATAATTCTTTCATTTATTCCTACTTGAGGAAAAGCAAGACCCATTCCTGGTCTTAAATCATATTTTTCAGCTAATTCTTCTATTTGACTATAGGTTAATTCATCAATCATATGTTGAATTAAATCTTTATACTTATCGGATAAAGGAAAACTAGCATCCTTACTAATTAGACGTAAACGTTTGTCTTTTTCATCTAATATGTTTAATTTTTTATACATCTTAACCACTTCCGTGATTATTATAGCAATTTTTTAGAAAATATACAAATATAATATAAATATATTATCTAGTTATTTATATTAAAATACGATAAAATCATATATAGTTAATTAGCGATTATTTATAGAAATGATATGAGATAGCGATGAAATTATATGTTGTAAGACACGGTCAAACAGAATGGAATATTTTAAAGAAGATGCAGGGCTCTGCAGATATTCCACTTAATGAAAAGGGTAAAGAACAGGCATATGAAACAAAATCAAATTTAGAAAATATAGATTTTGATATAATTATTTGTTCACCATTACTTAGAGCAAAACAAACATAAATATAATTTTTGATGATAGGTTGAGAGAAAGAAATTATAGATAAAATAAAAGAAAATATTCATCGTATAAAGGTACTATTGGTAAAATTGCAGATAATTTAATTGAACGAGATTTTAATGCGGATAAACCTAACAAAAAATGGTATACAGATGTAACTGAATTTAATTTAAGAGGAGATAAGATTTATTTATCCCCAATACTAGATGGATTCAATGGTGAAGTAATATCTTATAACACTTCTAAATCACCTAATCTAGAACAAATAAATGATATGCTTAATAAGGCATTTAATAATAAAAATTTAGAAGGATTAATACTGCATTCAGATCAAGGATGGCAGTATCAACACCAATCTTATCAACAAAGATTAAAGAACAAAGGAATAAAACAGAGTATGTCTAGAAAAGGAAATAGTATGGATAATGGCATGATGGAAAACTTTTTTTGGATTACTTAAAACCGAAATGTTTTATGATCAAGAAGATAAATATAAGACGATAGATGAATTAATTGTTGCAATAGATGAATATATTAATTATTATAATTATGATAGAATTAAAGTAAAATTAAAAGGATTGTCACCAGTAAATTACAGGTTACAATCCTCTAATTAGAAACTATTTATAAACTGTCAAACTTTTGGGGTTCAGTTCAATATACTTTCTTTTTTTTATAAAAAATAAAAACCATTTAAGGTTTTTATCTTCTAGGACCTGGTCCATCAAAAGCACGAGCACCCAAAATAATTACTAAAAGAATAAATAAAACTAAAAGTATTGCAGCTCCATATCCAGTATTATTACCATATGTATTGCATGTATTGCATCCTCCCTGCATAGGGTATCCACCATATCCTTGGTACCCACCATAGTAATACATAAAATCCCTCCTAACTATTCAATATATCATATTAACTATTAGGTAAATTGATAATTATAAATAACTATAAAAAATAATATATTTAAAAATTATTTTAAATATGGTATCATATTATATGAGAGGATAGTAAATTGGTGATTGGATATGCATAAAATAGCACATAGTATTAAAAATTTCAGACGATTTATTGGCGATATGGATAAACTATCTTTAGTTCTCACTATTGCTTTATTTGGTTTTGGGTTATTTAGTATTGTTTCTGCATCAACTAGAGAGGCAGTTAATAATTTAGATAAATCTGTATACTTTTATTTTGGACGACAAATAGTTATTCTTTCTGCTTGTGCTATTGCTTATATTACTATTTTATTTATTCCGACTGAAAAATATAAGAAATATAATTATTTTTTTATAAAACTTATTTGGATATTTGTATTTGGATTAAATGCTTATATGATTATTCGTGGAAGTGGTACGAGGGGTGCTAATAACTGGATAAAAATACCTGGAATTGGTTTTCAATTACAGCCTGGAGAGTTAGCAAAACCAATTTTGATTGTTTCTTTAGCTTTACTATTGGAAGCTTCAGCTAAATATTTTAAAAATTCAAAAATAAAACATTGGGCTGGTATCGTTATTTTTATTTTAGTAGGAGTATCAACTGCCGGATTAATTATTTTCCAAAAAGATTTAGGAACAGCTTGTATTAATTTAGCTATTTTTGGAGTTATATTTTTAGCAAGTCCTATATCGCGAAAAGAAAAACTTCAAACAACTGGTGTTTGCGTACTTATTTTAGCGCTTGCCCTCGGCTTTATGACTGCCATAGGGAAAAGCCCTTTTACTGAAGAACAAAAGTCACGTGTTACAGGGTTTTGGGATCCGTGTAATATAAATAACAGAAATGATGAGGGTTATCAAGTGTGTAATGCTTATATAGCTATAAATCTAGGCGGTTTAACTGGAGTAGGTATAGGAAAGAGTACTCAAAAATATTCTTATATACCAGAGCCACATACAGATATGATTTTTTCAATTATAGCTGAAGAAGATGGATTTGTTGTTGGTGCATTAATACTTATTTCATATATGGCTCTGATTACCAATATTTTACTTTTATCAAGTAGAGCCATGACTATTAGTGGCAAGTATATTTGTTTAGGAGTTGCTACCTATATCTTCTGCCATATTTTATTAAATTTGGGTGGATTATTTGGTTTAATTCCATTAACGGGTGTTCCTTTACCATTCTTATCATATGGTGGAAGTTTTGCATTGATGCTTTCAGTATCTTTAGCTATAGTTCAAAGAATACATGTTGAAACAAAAAGATATCGTTTAAAGTTTTAGAGGTGAAATATGAATAATAAAATTGATGAATATATTGATAAAACAAAAGTTGCGATTGAAGAATGTTCTAAAAACTATATAAGAAATAAAATAGATATAGCAACTTTTTATAGAGTAGTTGAAAAATATTTTAACGATATTTATCGTTATATAGAAGATAATTTTGAAGATATAGATGATAATACATTCGCTAGAATTCATAGTTTAGAAAATAGTTTAAATAAGCTAATGGTGGATTTTGAACCTAATTTGACTATGCCAAATGAAGTTACAAATACTGATGAATATTTACTTAAAGTTATTGTTTATTGTACAAGAAAAAAATTAATTCGTGATTATTCAGTTGATTTTACTACAGATAGTTTAAAAAAACTAGACAGTAAAGCTAATGAATATGTTAAAGATGTTTGTGGTCATATGGGGCTTACAGTTGTTAGTTTTAATATTGGACGTATATTTAATATTCCTAAAAATCATAATGTAAGTTTAGTTAAAGTAAATGATTCATATTATTTAGTTGATTGTACTTATCAGCAATACTTTTTGTTAGGTCAGAATTTTAAAAATAGATATATTAAAAGTGCATCACATGTTGAAACATGTGAAGTAGGTGCTAGAATCTTAGCTCGCAATCGTGATGGCGCTATTGAACTTTTAGAAAATGGATTTATAAATACTGATGACTCTATGTTTGAAGACTATTTTAGAACAATGTTTAATCAATTTAATAGAGAGCCATTAACTAAAATTGAATATTTAAATATGATTACTAAAAATAAGAAGATAAAATAAATATAACTATTACTTGTAATAGTAATTGAAGGATATATATGAATAATTTAGAAGAACAAATACGTAATATTAATTGGTTATCTAAGATAGAAATAGTTGAAACTAATAATAAATATAAGATAGTACAAAAAGGTAAAGAACTAACTGATTATTATCCATTAAAAGAATTGGTATATGCAATATATAAAAACGATTCTTTTTTTGCTACTAATAAAATACCTAAAGAGGCTTTTAGTGATGAATTTATTAAAAATTATGGTATAGAATTAATTGAATATGTAGGAAAAATTCCTGAAGGATATGAAAATAGTGAATATTTGTTTAATTATTGCTTGATGAATAATAAATATGAGTATTTATTACAATTTAAAGATATAAGATTGCAAAACCAAATACTTAGTAATGTTGATAAATCAGCATTGATTAATATTATAAAGCAAATAATTGATAATATTCCACCAGGAACTTGGATTTCATATCAATATGAGGATTCAATATTATTATTTGAATATTGTATAAATAACAAAAGATATGATATTGTTAACGAATTTCGTGGAAAAGAAATAGAAGAATATGCTACTAAACTTACCATATCCGATGAACTAGCTACCTATATTTCAAATAGTAATTATATTTCTAAAGGTTTTCAAAGTAATAAATTTTTATTTCAACACTTAGTAAAAAAAGACAGATGGGATGTAATCGTAAATGCTATGTCTCCAAAATTTATTACAAATGAATTTTTAGCACAATATGTAGATAAAGTTTTTGATGAACTAGATTGGGATATCGTAAAAAAAGATTTTATGATAATGAAGCAGTATTAAATTATATTTTAATTGATTTAAAAGAAGAAGAATATAAAGATGTAGAATTAGATTCATTTGAAATTCCAACTATAATTTCTTACCTTAATGATTATGGTGACAAAATAATAAATATATTATTAGCTAATAATTTAGTAAATGATGGTAGTTTTAATTATGATACATATTCTTTTGTTAGTAATTTGTATAGTAATGAAAAATTTTTTAAGTATGTTTTAGCTAATAATTACAAAAACATGATAAATTATTTTGATAAAGAGTGCTATACCGACGAAATAATTAGTATGTATAAAGATGAATTGGTAGATATGTTAATCGATAAAGATACTATAGAATTACCAAACTATTTAAAAAACAATAGAGAAATATTAGACAAATGTTTTGAAAAGAAAGCTTGGATATTAGCATTCTCTTCTTTAAATGAACAAGACTTTGAAAAATATTTTAATGCAATTATGATATGCTTTAAAATTTATAAAGACAATGAAATAAATTTTAATTATCAGAATTCATCTAAATTATTAGAAGTATGCCTAAAAAAAGGTGAGTTTAAATTTATAGATTATTTTAGTTCAAATGCTTTCAATAGTGCTTTATTGTGTGCAGGTAATTATGATCTTTTTTCAGATACAGTTATATCAAGAAACATTACAAGCATCTATTGATCAAGGAATACCAATTGTAATTGTAGATTGATTAAAATATGCTAAAAGCGAAAAAATAAAATGTGATAATTTAGTACAAGAATTTTATATTACTAAAGATTATAAAAAGCTAGAGGAAATGGTTTTAACTTATTCTAATAATATGATAGGATGTCAATCTTTTGATAACGAAGTAAAAGAATATAATCAAATATTTAATAACATTGAATTTAATAAATATATAGATAATATTATATTATATGTTCCAAATGAATTTACAAAAGAAGAAATTGTTATGATTTATCAAACTTTAATAAATTCAGTAAAAAAAGAAACCGAAAAAGGTAGTAATATTACATTAACTCATTTAGAAGATATGTTAAAAAAAACTAACAAACACAAATATTTCAGACAATTCTTTTTTAGAAGAATCAGTTGATAGAAGTTTAGATAAAAAAGCAATAATTACTAAATTTTATTATAGTCAATCAGATGATATCAAACAATTAATTTATAACGATATTAAAAATAAAATATCAGAAGATGAAATAATATTTAAAATTAATAATAATAAATATGTAAGTGAGGAGTTTTATGGAACAGGACAAGTTGGATATAAGAAATAAAACTAAAGATGAATTAATTGATTCATATGATTTAATAGCATGCACTATATTAGAAGATATAAAAAACTTTGAAAATATTCATGAAGAAGAAATAGATAAAGAAAATTAGACATCTTTTATCTCTTTTAGAAATTGAATAAAAAAAGCTTGATATAATAAGCAAAATAGTGTATATTAATTATGTACTTATTCTTGGATGTGAGAAACTCCAACTTCATCTAGGTATGAGCGAATATAATAATGAAAGGAGATTGAATATGGCATTAACTAAAGAAGTTAAATCAGAGTTAGTTAAAAAATTTGGAAAAGATGCTAACGACACTGGAGCAATCGAAGTTCAAATAGCTATATTAACTTATGAAATCAATTCTTTAATTGAACACTTTAATGAGCATCCACAAGATCATCATTCAAAAAGAGGTTTATTACAAAAAGTTGGTAAAAGAAGAAGTTTACTTAACTACCTAATTAAGAATGATGTAACTAGATATCGTGCTGTTGTTAAAGAATTAGGTTTAAGGAAGTAATAATTAAGGAAAAAACAAAGACACTCTTTTTTGAGTGTCTTTAATTATGTATATAATATATATATTTATGATTTATTGAAAGGGAGTAATATGAGTTTATCTTATGAAAAAATGATTATGCAATCAGGAAATATTATTGATTTAACTAATCCTAAAGTATCACAAATATGTAGAGAAGATATTCTAGTAGGCTTATCTAATCTTTGTCGTTACTCAGGTGGAACAATACATTTTTATAGTGTAGCGCAACATTTACTCAATTGTTATCGTTTAGCTAGTGATGTACATAAATACGATGATATAGTAGCAAGACACGTATTTTTACATGATACTGCTGAAACTTATTTATCAGATATTCCAACACCAGTAAAGAAAATGTTACCTAACTATATTGATATAGAAGAGAATATTTTGAAAACTATATATGATTATTTTAAAATTGATTTTCCTAATGAAGAAGAAAGAAAAATAGTAGATTTAATTGATCAAGAAATATTGGCTTATGAAATACCGAAATTAATACCTAATTTAAACTCTATTATACCTGATGTTACATTAACAGATATCGCTTTAGATTTAGAATATCGTAATCCTAGAGAAGTAAGGAAAGAATTTGAATTGGTTTTAAATAAATTAGTTAACAAATAAAATATATGTTATTATAATAATAGGAAGGATTTGAAGTATGAAAAAAGTATATGAATTAGATTTTAGAGGTAGAAAGTTAGTAGTTGAGCATGGTGAGTTAGCTAAACAAGCTCATGGTTCTGTATTAGTTAGATATGGTGATACTGTTATATTAAGTACTACTGTTGTTAGTAAGAATGCTAATATATTATCAGACTTTTTTCCTTTAATGGTTTTATATCAAGAAAAATTATATTCTGTTGGAAAAATACCAGGAGGATTTATTAAAAGAGAGGGTAGACCAACTGAATCTGCAACTTTAGCAGCACGTATGATTGACCGCCCAATGAGGCCTTTATTTCCTGAAAATTTTAGAAATGAGGTACAAATTGTAAACACTGTACTTAGTGTGGATCCTGATAATTCTCCAGAAATGGCAGCAATGTTTGGCTCTTCATTAGCTACATGTATTTCAAAAGTACCTTTTGATGGCCCAATAGCAGGTGTTAAAGTAGGACGCATAGATGGCAAATTTATAATTAATCCAACTGTAGAAGAAATGGAAAAATCAGATATTGAACTTACAGTAGCTGGAACAAAAGACGCTATTAATATGGTTGAAGCAGGTGCTAAACAAGTATCTGAAGATGATATGCTAGAAGCATTAATGTTTGGACACGAAGCTATAAAAGAATTGATTGCTTTTGAAGAATCTATCATTGATGAAATTGGCGAAGAAAAAATGGATTATGAAGTTCTAGAAATTAGTGATGAGTTAAAAAATGAAGTAGCAAGTCTTTGTACAGATGAGTTAAATAGTGCTATGCGTATTAAAGGTAAATTAGAAAAGTATGCAGCTATTGATGCTTGTAAAGAAAAAGTTGTTACTAAATATGAAGAAGAAAATAGTTCTTTAGAACCAGATGAATTAAGAGAATTAATTACTAAAGTTAAATTAGTATTAGAAGAAATAGAATACGAAATATTTAGAACTATAGTTGTTAAAGAACATGTACGTGCAGATGGAAGAGAAATGACAGAAATACGACCATTATCAACTGATATAGACATTTTACCACGTACTCATGGTTCAGCTTTATTTACTCGTGGTGAAACACAAAGCTTAAGTGTTACAACACTAGGAGCATTAGGTGAACACCAAATATTAGATGGACTTGATTTAGAAACTGAAAAACGTTTTATGTTACATTATAATTTTCCACAATTTAGTGTTGGAGAAACAGGCCGTTATGGAGCACCAGGAAGAAGAGAAATTGGTCATGGTGCTTTAGGAGAAAGAGCTTTAGCGCAAGTTATACCATCTGAAGATGAATTTCCATATACAATTCGTGTTGTAAGTGAAATACTAGAAAGTAATGGATCATCAAGCCAAGCAAGTATATGTGCAGGCTGTATGAGTTTGATGGCAGCTGGAGTGCCTATTAAGGCACCAGTTGCAGGAATTGCTATGGGATTAATTACTTATGGAGATAAATATCAAATATTGACTGATATTCAAGGCATGGAAGATCATTTAGGAGATATGGATTTTAAAGTAGCAGGTACACGTAATGGTATATGTGCATTGCAAATGGATATTAAAATCAAAGGTATAACAAAAGAAATATTAAAAGAAGCATTAGCTCAAGCTAAAGTAGCTAGAATGCAAATATTAGACGTTATAGAAACTCAAATACCAGAACCACGTAAAGAAGTAAGCAAATATGCTCCAAAAACTATGACTTTTATGATAAATCCAGATAAGATTAAAGAAGTTATTGGTAAAGGTGGAGAGACAATTACAAAAATTATCTTAGATTGTAGTAATGTTACAGCAGTTAATGACGTTAATGCTGTTAAAGTAGATTTAGAAGATGACGGAAGAGTTATTATTTATCATACAGACCAAGAAATAATAGATAAAACAGCAAATATGATCAAAGATATTGTAAGAGAACCTGAAGTAGATAAAATATATACAGCAAAAGTTGTTAAGATTTTAAGTGACAAAGGATGCTTTGTAAGTATTTGGCCAGGATGTGAAGGAATGGTTCATATTAGTCAATTAGCTTTAGAACGTGTCGCTAAAGTAGAAGACGTTGTTAAAGAAGGCGACGAAATAATTGTAAAATGTTTAGGCTATGATAATCGTGGTAGATTGAACTTTTCTAGAAAAGAAGCTATAAAATAGTTTCTTTTTTTTATCTTTTTTCGTATAATTATTAAGAGAGGTAGTGATAATTTTGAAAAGAAAGGTTAAATGGAATAATGTATTTAAAGCCTTGATATTATTACTTATTGTCATTGCTTTATTTGTCATATTTATTAAATATACAAAGAGTAATGATATAAAACCATCTAACGTAGAAGAGAATAATAAATCAGTATTAGAAACTGCCTCAAATAGTAATTTAACATCAAATGAAAACAGTAACAATTCGCTTACTTTAGTAATGGTAGGTGATAATTTAATTCATGATAAAATATATAAAGAATTTAAAACTAGTACTGGATATGATTTTAGTCCTATGTTATCATATATGAAAGAGATTATTCCATCATATGATTTAGCATACTATAATCAAGAAACTATTTTAGGTGGTAGTGAGATAGGACTATCAAGTTATCCAGCATTTAATTCACCATATGAAGTAGGAGATAATATGATTGATATTGGTTTTAACTTAGTGAGTTTAGCCACTAATCATACTCTTGATCGTGGAAAAAAAGCTATTGTAAATTCACTTAATTATTGGTCAAAAAAAAGTGATGTTTTAACTAGTGGTAGTTATCTTAATTTAAATGATAGAAATAAGGCTAATATTAAAATAAAGAATGGTATTAGTTATGCTATGCTAAATTATACTTATGGTACTAATGGTATAGCTATTCCTAACGGAGAAAATTATCTAGTAAATGTATGGCCAGTTACAGGAAGTAATCCTAAAACTGATACTAAGTATCAACAATATAAACAACAAGTCAAAGAGGATATCGCATCTATTCGTGGAAAAACTGATCTATTAATAGTTGCTATGCACTGGGGAACAGAATATAAACTAACTCCTAATTCATATCAAAAAGATATGGCCAATTATTTGGCTAGTCTAGGAGTAGACATAGTAATTGGAACACATCCTCATGTTATTGAACCAATCGAATGGATAGGGGATACACTCGTTATTTATTCTCTTGGAAACTTTGTATCTGCTCATGAAGTAATTAATATGGATAATAGGGTAGGATTGATGACTTCTTTAACAGTTAATAAAAATACTGAAGGAAAAATAAAAATTGAAAATGTTGATAATGAATTACTATATATGTATTATACTAATGATTATCATAACTTTAAAGTAATACCATTTTCTAAATTAAATGATAATCTTTTAAAAAATTACAAAAATTATTATAACAAATATAAAAATATAGTAACATCTTTAGATAATACAATTAGTGTTAAAGGAATTGAATAAAATAGTTGACAAAGCTATTAAAAAAATGTTATAGTTATAGTGCTAGAAGAATTGGTTTGCTATTATGAAAAACCTACTGATTAACGTATTGGGAGTTAAAGTATTATATATTGTGTTGATGTGACTACATTTATGTAGTGATCCTAATGTATATAGCTTGACACCCACCTGGTAGAACAGGTTTTATTCGTTAAACTGCGCCGTTCTTCTGGCGTTTTTTTATGTAATTATATAATAAAAAATCAACTTTTTTTGAAAGCTGATTTTATAGTTTATATTTAATAAAAATTAAATAAATTGATTATGTCTTAATAGAAGAGCGTACAATGCTTATAATAATAATTTAATCTAATTTAATCTAATTTCTTATTATAATATATTGAATATTCATTAAACCCATTATTTTTATAAAAAGAAATTACTGGTATATTTTGATGAAATGCAAGTAATCTAACATATTTTGCACCGTTCTGACGTGCTATTTCTTCAAATTGTTTTAATAACATTTTAGCAATTTCACGATTTCTATAACATTCATCAACACATATGTGATTTAAATAAGCAACACTATCTTTGTACCACCATTCATCATCAGGCATAGTTCCATCTATAAATGCTACTACCTTATTATTTTGATTCACAGCAACATAAAAAATGTTTTTTTATTATTGATTCTATTTTTTAATTTTTCTTTTCCTTTTATGGTTTCATAACATCTTTCTTTTAAATTACAATCAAACTTTATTTTTGTATCTTCTAATTGAAGTTGTAAATTTAATATATCATCAAAATCTTCTTTATTTACTTTTCTTATATTCATTTTTAACCTCCTAGTATTAAATATACATTTTTTGTAAGAACATTTGCCTGTAGAATCGAATGTTCTTTTTATTTTTATGAGAGTTTTCATGAAGTAATTTATTATATTTTTAACTTTTTACATGTATTCTTAGCTATTAAATTGACATCATCACTAACTTCCCAAATTTTTCCATTATTTTCTGTGTAAAATTCTATATTTCCGTCAGAAAATTTTATAATACTAATATCAATGCCATTATTTTGTAGTAAATAGAAATTACCATATTTATTAGCGACTTTTAATAAATCTTCTTTTCTATACCTTCCATCTCCAATAAGCGATATATCAGCATAGACTTCTTCAGAAGTATTATTATGAGGATAAATTGATATTCCATCAAGATTTAATCCATCTTCAATATGAAAATTTGGATATTCTTCACTACATGGAGTAATTATAATATACCTTGACATAAGCATAGCACCGGAACTAAATCCAACCATAACACCATTATATCTTTTTAATTCTTCAGAAATTTCTAGTTTATTACACATTTCTTTTTGTTTAAACGGCTCTCCACCCATTAACATTATGAAATCGGCAGTTTCAATCATTTTTTTAGCTTCATTAATTGTTAAATCTGGGGTGATTAAATTAATATTATCAAATTCAATTCCAACTTTTTTAAAGCGTTCAGTAAATATTGAAATAATTTTTTCTTTTATTTTTACTATTTTATCTGGATCTCTTGGAATATATACTATATTTTTTGTATTTCTTAATTCTGCTTTAAACATATCTCCTAAACCATGCCCAAATGCATTATCAACATTAAAACCGCTACAATAATATCTAATCATAATACCATTTTCAATCTTAATAAAATCTTTCCATCAATTAATATAATTATACAACATTTGATTAATTATTGATATATCAAAAGTTATCTAATTTTTATAATAAAAAAGCTAACTATTTCTAGTTAGCAATCTATTACTTACTCGAAAAGTTCGAGTTTCCTATCTATATGGTGCGAGTGAAGGGACTTGAACCCCCATGCCTTGCGGCGCTAGATCCTAAGTCTAGTGCGTCTGCCAATTTCGCCACACTCGCAGTGGTGGATCTTGTAGGACTCGAACCTACGACCGCCCGGTTATGAGCCGGATGCTCTAACCAACTGAGCTAAAGATCCATGACTTCTTAAATATATCACAATTAGATATCTAATGCAATAGAAAAATAAAAAAAATTTAAAAAAATCAAATTATAATCTAATTATGATAGAAAGAAAAGAACTGGACATATAATAGAAATAAATTTAATTTTATATTAGTAAAATTATTTATGTAATTTTGACACATAAGAATCAATATGTTATAGTATCGGCATATTTAAGGGGGATATTAAATGAAAAATTTTGATAATGGTATTCATTTAGCTGTGAGAGGTGGAGGAGTAAAATCAGCTGCAGCGATAGGTGTATTAAAAGCTTTAGAAGAGTTAGGAATATTTGTTAAATCTACTTCTGGAGCAAGTTTGGGTTCAATTGTATCTATTTTAGTAGCAAACGGATTTAATTCTAAAGAGATATTAGAATTGTTTTTGGAATACAATAAAGTTTTAACTAAGGGCGCTATAATATTAGGCGGGAAAGGTTCTTCTGTTATAGAGGAGTCTGTTAATAAAGAAATAGGAAATAAAACATTTCAGAAATTAAATATTCCTTGTATGATTAATGCTTCATATGGAACAGAATGGAATCCTAAATTATTTTTATTTTCAAAAGAAACGACACCTGATATTACAGGAGGGGTTGCTTGCCGAGCATCAGCTAGTCTTCAATTAATATATTTTTATTACTTTAAAAAGATAAAATCTATTAATAATGATAGTGTAATAGAAAAGAGATATAAATTTTTTGATGGTGGATATAGTGCAAACCCATATATTCCAAATACTAATATTCCTGTTATTTATTCAACTTTTTGTACAAGTAAAAAGAGTAAACTTAAAAAGAATTGGCAAAAAACACCGCTTGTAGCAGAAACTTCGTCTGATATAGTTATTAAACCTTACTTAGGAAAAATAGGTGTTGTAGGTAGTTGTGAAGATATGAAAACAGCTTATAATTTGTCATATGAAGAAAGTAAAAAAGTATTAACTAAATTATTAAGATAAATTTATATATATCGTTTGACAAAATACTTAAATAATGGTAATATATAGCACATCTTATCACAAGGGGGAATATTGATGAAATTAAATTTGATAAATGAAAATAAGCTAAAAAAAATAGGACATAGAATAGCTTTGATGGCTACAACAATTACTCTTGCAGTTACAGGATTAGTAGGTTGCGGAAATAAGGAAAAGCCACAAAAAACAACTACCACAACTGTAAGTAGTAACTTTACTTCAACTACTGATTCTTCATCTGCGATTACGTTAGAACCTACAGAATCAGTTACAGAAAGCAATTATAATTATCAAACTACAGAGTATAGCTATACACAAGAAAATTGGAATAAATTTAAAGAAGGAGCTTGGAGTTCAATTCAAGGTAAAATTAATAATGTTAATCAAGAAAGCTTTAATTCTGCTTTATTAGTATTTAATTTAGATTATTTAAGTGATAATAATATACAGATTGTTTATAATGAGTTTGCTGAAGGAATTGATGTTGAGAATGAATTAAATCAAGCATATATTGTATTGTCACAAATTCGTGAATATAATACTACAATAAATAAAGCTGAAGAATTTTATTCATTTAATAACTTAATCATTTCATCAAAAGATCGTGCAATTATTTCTGGATTAGAAGATTATGCTAAAGAAGTTAAATCTTTAAGTTCAAATATAAATAACGAAGAAAACAAAAAAAGAATAGAAGAAATATTTAATACTATTACGGATTTTTCATTAGGAAATAGTAAATTATCTGTTGATGTCAATGGTAATATTGCTTCTGTTGCTCAAATTGAATTAACAAGAGGTGGAATTTTAGCATCTGAGAATATAATGCAAGATATTTCAGTAATGTGTCAAAACGTTATATCTGAAGAAAAAAGAAAAGTATTAGATGACAGTTTACGTTCAAGAGATGCTTTAGCAGAAATTGAAATGGAAATGACTAAGGATAATGCTGTAGTTGGAGCTATTAATCCTCAAGCATCTGAAGAAGAAACAAATGCAATTGTTCAAATGATCAAAAGTAATCGCGAGATAGTTGCTAATGAAGTAGCTAGTATGAATGTTACAAAGGAAGAAGCTTACGCATTATATACTGTTGCTAATATAGACTATTTGATGGATACTGCTAATAGTCAAAATGCTTTTAAAATTTTATATAATGATTATTTTGATATTAATAAAACATTTTCATATGCAGAAAGTGCCGTTTCTAAAATAGAACTTTATAATATGAGTGTTACTGATGATTCACAGTTGTATACTTATGGACATTTCTTTATAGATTCAGAAACAGATATTGTATCTACTAGAGCAATTACTCTTTTAGCGCATAATCTTCATTCACAAAATAAGAGCGTATTAGATGAGAATGTAAAAAAACTTAAAGGATATACACAATATAGTTCTGAAGTTACAATCAATTATACAAGAAATGGTGAAGAGGTTAGTTTAGATAAAAACGCATTAACTAAAGGTGGAAATCAAGTTATAGATTGGATTACTTATTATGCTTTCTTAAATAATAAATCTAATATAAATAATGACCAGTTAGTCAATGATATGATTAAATTAGTTGATGGTTCAACTGAAGGATTTAATGTTTACTATGATATTGTTTTAATGGTAGAGGAGTATTGTGCTGAAAATAATCTTGTAGTTTATGATTATGTTGTTGGCGAAAATTCTAATACTTACACATACCAAAATAATTCATCATACAATTACTATGATAGTAATAGTCTAAAATAGAAGATTCAAAGTTAATAGGTATCGAGATTGTTTCTATAAATAAAGAGACAATCTTTTTTTGTTTTATTAATACTGTATAGCATAAAATATATAAAAATAAATAATTATTATTTATAATATGTGATATAATTTATTAGTAAGGAGTGATATTTATGAAAATATATAATACATTGACACATAGTGTTGAAGAATTTATACCTAATAATGGAAATGATGTTTTAATGTATACATGCGGTCCAACTGTTTATCATTATGCTCATATAGGAAATTTAAGAAGTTATATTTTTGAGGATATTTTAGAAAAATCATTAAATTTTTTAGGATATAAAGTTAAAAGATGCATGAATATCACTGATGTAGGGCATTTGACAAGTGATTCTGATTCTGGTGAAGATAAGATGCTTAAAGGCGCTAAAAGAGAACATAAAACTGTATTAGAAATAGCAAAGATGTATACAGATGCTTTTAGAGCTGATTGTGATAGTTTAAATGTAAAATGGCCTGAAATTGTATCACCTGCTACTGAAAATATCGATCAATATATTAAAATTATTACTAAATTATTAAATGATGGATATGCCTATATTTCTGGAGGTAATGTTTATTTTGATACAACTAAATTAACTGATTATTATGCTTTAACTAATCATAAAGAAAATGATATGGTTGTTGGTGTTAGAGATGGTGTTGAATATGATGAAGCTAAACATAATCAAGCTGATTTTGCTTTATGGTTTACAAAATCAAAATTTGATGATCAAGAATTAAAATGGGATAGTCCATGGGGATATGGTTATCCTGGATGGCATATAGAGTGTACTGGTATAAGTATTAAATATTTAGGTGAATATTTAGATATTCATTGTGGAGGAATTGATAATATTTTTCCTCATCATACAAACGAGATTGCTCAAAGTGAAGCATATTTAGGTCATAAATGGTGTAATTATTGGGTTCACGGTGAGCATTTAAATGACCAATCTGGTAAAATGAGTAAAAGCAAAGGAGAGTTTCTAACTATTTCTTTATTAAAATCTAAAGGATATGATCCAATTATATATCGTTTTATGTGCCTGAATTCTCATTATCGTAAGGTTTTAAAATTTTCATATGAGGCTTTAGATAATATGAAGCAAGCATATTATAAATTGAAAACAAAAACTTTAAGTTTAGGCACTGATGAAGATAGTACTGATACAACTTTGTATATCGATAAATTTAAAGATGCTTTAAGTAATGATTTAAATACCTCTCTAGCACTTACCATTCTTTATGATGTTTTAAAAAGTGATTTATCTAATTCACAAAAAAGGTATTTGGTTAAAGAATTTGATAAAGTTTTATCTTTAAACTTATTAACAGATGATAATACTAAAGTAGATTCTGAATTAATTGATTATATTGAAGAACAAATTAAATTACGACAAGAAGCGAAAAAAAATAAAGATTTTGAATTAGCTGATAGAATTAGGCAAGATTTACAAGCTAAAGGAATTAATTTGATTGATACAAGAGAAGGAACAAAATACGAGGTTTTATAATTATGGGAGATATTGTTACAATTGTATTAGTTATCGTAATAATTTTATGTTCTACTATTGTTTACTTAAACAATTATAAAAATGAAAAAAAATATAAAAATATTCATTATAAAGGAGAGTTAAGTGGATTTGAAATAGCTGAAAAAATATTAGAAAATAATGGTTTAGATAATATTTATATAGTTGAAACACACAATTATTTAGAAGAACGATATGATACTAATAGAAATGTTATTAGATTATTACCAAATAGTTTCCATGGATTGTCTATAATTGATGGAATAAGAGCAGCCTTTTTGGCAGGACATGCAATTTTTGATAAAAAAAATAAACTATTACATATTCGCAATATTTTGCTATTTATAGTTAATATCTTAATATATGCTAGTTATGGCTGTATTGTTGTAGCAGCCTTTGTTAAAAATTATGAATATCTAAAACTTGGAATATTAAGTCTATTTGTTATTATGTTATTTCATTTTATAACTTTACCATTAGAAAAAGAAGTTGGAAATTTTATTGTTAAAAACATAAAGGATTTGAATTTAATTGATAATAAGTACAACGAAGATTTAGAAGAAATAACAAATAATTTATCTTTTAGATACATTAGTTCACCTATAAGTTTAATAGTAGCTTTAATAAATTTATTAAAAAACAATCGTTAAAATACTAGAATTATCTAGTATTTTTTTTAAATAATATTTAAATTAATTTACATTCAATAAAAAATATGATAGTATATTTAACAGTATTTTGAAAGATTGACAGGTGATAGTGTGAAAACAGATTTTAAAGAACTGATGGAATATTTAGAGTATTTAATTAATGATTCTAAAATTAATGATGAACAGAGAAATTTACTTATTAAATTAAATGATGTAATAATTAATTCGTTACAAATAGATGATATAAGAAATAAAGTTCTTTATCATAGTAAGATAAAAGATGTAAATGATAGATTTGAAATTTTACTAAAAAAATATGAAGAAGAAAAAAAGAAGTTAGAAAATAAAATGGCTTGCAATATTTTAGATTATGGTAGTCAAAGAATTTCGTTTTTAGAAGATTTGATTGACGAAGTGAATCGTGCTATTATGGCTGAAAATACTATAATAGAAGAAATAATTGATAAGCATCTTGGATACTTACAAAGTAATGAACAAGCATTATTAAACAATTGCTTAGAAAATTTAGCGGGAAGCAAAAATTATACATCTTTTTTTGGTACTACTTTAATTAGTAAAGAAAAAGATACTTTTATTATAGATGATATAATTATTGGAAAAATTTATTCAATATTAAGAGATAAAACTGAATTTGCTAAATTAGAACAAGCAACTAGACTACGTAATGAGCTTGCTACATGTCGAAAAGAAAAAGAAAAAATAGATTTGTTAGTTAAATATTATGATTTAATTATCAAAGATGAAAAATTAAATAATATGGTATTAAATTTAGATAATAAAATTAGAATTATCAGCGATGAAATAGACCCTAGTATTGAACGATTAATTGGGCAAAAAGATTTTTATTGTACTCTACCTTTTGGAGAAATTATTTTTAAAAATAAAATTAATACTTTATTAAGAAGAATTAGAATAAATCAAAAGCAACAAATTTGTGCAACTAAATTATATGATAAAAAGTTAGAAATCGAATTGAAAAAGGATGATATTGAATTTTTTTTACGCAGAAAGAATCTATATTTTTTATTTAATGATGAAAAAAATAAGTTTCCTTTATATTCGAAAGATGCATTACTATTTAAACAGAGAAATTTAGAAAATCAAATAAATGAACTACAAAATTCATTAAATGAAATAATTGTGCAATTTAGTGATGAATATAAATCTTTATATTTAAACGAAAAGATAACATGCAATAATTTAGTTTTTGAATTAAAAGATAAACCAGAAAAGTTTATTAGTTTTTATATTTTATTAATGCTTACTCTTACTGAAAAAGCTATGAATAGTGAATCAATGAAAAATGAAGCGTCTAATCAACTTGTTAATGCTATTGTTGGAGAGTATTTTGAAATTCAAAATGATAAAATATTAAAAATAGACGAAGAAGAGAATAAGGTGTTTAGTTTAAGGAAAAGGTAGGCGATAGCGTGAGAAAATTTGCTATTATATATAAAAAAGAGTGGTTAAATTCTAGCTATGCTATTTTTATTCCTTCTTTTGTTATTGAGGGAGAAGAATATAAAGAGCAACAATTATTCTTAAAAAAAGATGATATATATCATTCTTTTTATAGCTATGATAAGCTTGAATTATCGGATGAGTTTTATAATGATGCGATAACTGAAAAAGAACTATTAGATTTATATGATACTGATGATGTTGAATGTGCAGTTAACAAATATTTCGAAGAGATTTCTGATAATATAGTTGTAGGACACATAGATTCTAGTAAATCTACAATTGAGTTTTGCAACTTACCTCTGTATAAAATAGAAGGTTTAACTAAAAACATATCTTATGGCATTGATTCTAACGGTATGGCAGAAGTTTGTTTAACAAAAAGTCAATTACAAAGTTTACTTTTAGAATCTGATTTAAAGTCTTTAAAAAAACAATTATCTATGTTTCTTGAACGAATAGATAAACTTGAAAAAATGAATACTGAACGAGGAATTACAGAAATTAAAATTAATGCTTTAGGAAAACAATTAATTAGTTTTTCAAAAGTAGATAAGCAAAAGTCAAAAGAAGAACTTGAAAAAATTAATAATGAAACAAAAAAAGATATCATTAATGATGAGAATATAGCTTTGAAAACTTATCAGTATATTGCTAGTAGACTTATTGGTCAAGATGAAGCAGTTGAAGATATAGTTGGTGCTATAATAAGTAATATGAAAGCATTGAATCATCAAGAAATAATTAAACCTTTCATAATTGGGCCAACAGGAAGTGGCAAAAGCTTATTATTTAAGTTATTGGGGGAATGTTTACAAATACCTGTAATTATTGTAGATTGTAACACAATTGTTCAATCTGGTTATGAAGGCAAAGATATTGAAGATGTTTTAAGAGATTTATATGAGTTGTGTGATAATGATATATTTAAAACTGAACATGCTATTGTATTTTTAGATGAGATAGACAAAATTGCATCAAGAGGAGCATCAGTTAGTGATATTGGAGCGCAAAATACATTACTTAAATTTATTGAAGGCAGTAAATATGTAATTAAATTAGATAAGTTAGGTAGTGAAAAAATAACAATAGATACTAGTATGATGACAATAGCAGCTGGAGGTGCATTTGATAAATTAACAACTAGTCAATCTAAAACACTCGGATTTAATAATAACATCCAAAAAAATTTAAATAACAAAATTAAAACAGATGATTTAAAAAAGTATGGTATGATTTCCGAATTACTTGCTAGATTTAATTTATTTGTACAATACAATAGTGTTACAGAAGAAATGTTATATGAATCTTTAACTAGTAGTGAAATTTCTCCTTTGAAAATTAAACAAGCTTATTATCTTAGAACATTTAATATTAAATTAGGATTTAATGAAGATTATATTAGGAGAATTTGCAAAGATGCAATTGCATTAAATTCTGGTTTTAGAGGAATTGAAAAAGCAGTTAATACTTCTTTAAGTAAATTGAATTTTAAGTTACAATGTAGTTCTAACTCTTATAGTCAAGTTATTGTTGATGAGAGTATTATAGATAATCCTAGATATTACATGCTAAAAAAATAAAAGATGTTTAAACACCTTTTATTTTTTTGTATATATTTTCTACATTTTCTATAGGTTGTTCCACTTTATATACTGGAATTAAATGAAGATGAAAATGTTTAACTTCTTGAGGAGTACCATTATTTTGTACTAAAGTAATACCAGTTATGTTTAACTTTTCTTCAAGAACTTTACTAAGTTTACGTGCTACTTCCATAATGTGAATTAAAGTATCATTATCAATGCTAGTTAAATCTAAAGTGTGTTCTTTTGGAATTATTAATGTATGTCCATTAGCTTTAGGATTAACATCCAAAAAAGCTATTACTAACTCATCTTCATAAACTTTATAACAAGGAATTTCACCTTTTATAATTTTGCAAAAAATACAATCCATATTATCACCATCCAATTAGATTATAGCATATTATCTTTTATTTTTTCTTATATTCCTTTATTTTCTTTCATTTTAACTCAATATTTAGTATAATTATGAATGGAGATGATTCTATGCATACATTAAAAATTAAAGATTTAGTAGTAAAAGTAGACGATAAAGTTATTTTGGATGGGTTTAATCTAGAAATAAAAAGTGGTGAAACTCATGCTATTATGGGGCCGAATGGTACTGGGAAAAGTACTTTATCTAAGGTTATAATGGGTGATAAAAGTTATACTGTAGTAAGCGGGGACATATTATATGATGATGAGAGCATTTTAAATATGACAGTTGATGAAAGAGCTAGATTAGGTATATTTTTAGCTATGCAATTACCAATTGAGGTAGAAGGTGTTACTAATGCCGATTTTTTAAGGAGTGCTGTTTTTAGCAAAGAAGGAAAAAATTTCAAACTACTTAAATTTATTAAAGAACTAGAAACTACTGCTGAAAAATTAAAATTTAATAAAGATTTCATTCATCGTGGAGTTAATCAAGGCTTTAGTGGTGGAGAACGAAAGAAAAATGAAATATTACAAATGTATATGTTAAAGCCATCTATGGTAATGTTAGATGAAATTGATTCTGGTTTAGATGTTGATAGTTTAAGAATTGTTGGCGAGAACATAACTAACTATAAAAAATGTGAAAATTGTGGCGTTTTAGTTATTACTCATTATCAGAGATTATTAGACTATATAAAACCAGATTATGTTCACATTATGATGAATGGTAAAATAATTAAAAGTGGTGATGAATCGTTAGTTAAATATATTGAGGATAACGGATATGAAAAAGTAGATCAAAAAAAAGAAATAATTGGTACTTGTATCGTGAAGGATATTTTAGATAATGAATAGAATAATAGTAGACAAAGAAAAAATTATATTAGAGAAAGTCACTAAAAAAATAGAAGTAACAACCATTCCTCGTAAAGATGTATTTGGTATAACTAAACTAACGATTAATATTTTAAAAGATTGTGAATTAGAGATTGACTATAATATTGATAATTGCAAATTAGATATAATTATTAATGTTATGGATGGAGTTAAATTTAATTTATATGAATATAAAGAAGGAAGCAAGGGAAAGATTCAATATACATTTAATTTATTAAATAACAGTTTTTTATGTATCGACAAGTTTTCGATTGTTAATAATATAAAAGAAATGATCATTGTTAATTTATCAGGTGAAAAAGCTACGATAGATTATAATTTCAAAAGTATATCTTCTAGTAAATGTACATACGATATAGTAGTTAATCATGATGTTTGCAATACTATTAGTAATATAAAAAATAATTCTGTTAATATTGAAGACGGAAAAACCAACTTTCAAGTGTCTGGGTACGTTGATAATGGTATAAAAGGCTGTGTTATAAATCAAAATAATCGTATTATTAATTTAACTAATAATAAATGTGAAATTCGTCCCAACTTGTATATTAATGAATATGATACAATAGCTAATCATTCAGCTTTAATAGGAGGATTCAATAATGATGAGTTATTCTATTTACAGAGTAGGGGAATAAATGAAGTAGATGCTAATAAACTTCTTATTCATGGTTTTTTAATAAGTGATTTGAGTAACAAAAAAATGATCAAAAAAATAGAAAGCAGTATAAAAGAGTATTGGAGGTGATCTATGCATCGAGATGATTTTAATATTTTAAAACAAGATATTATATATTTTGATAGTGGTGCTACTACATTAAAGCCATATGTTTTAGCTGAAGCAGTATCTGATTATTATAATAATTATAGTGCTAATGCTCATCGTGGCGATTATGATATTAGTCTTAAGGTTGATGAAGAATATGAAAAAAGTCGTTTTTTAGTAAGTGAGTTTATTAATGCTGATAATAATGAAATTATTTTTACAAATAATACAACTGATTCTTTAAATAAGATTGTTTTAGGATTTTTTGAAGATTATTTAAATGATGGTGATGAGGTTTTACTAACAAAAAGTGAACACGCATCAAATGTTTTACCTTGGTTTGAATTAGCTAAAAGAAAAAATATTAAGATAAAATATATAGAATTAACTACTAATCATCGTGTAACTTTAGATAATCTAAAGAAAAGTGTAACACGAAATACTAAAGTTATATCTTTAGCACACATAACTAATGTTATTGGAGATATTAGACCCATAAAAGAAATAACAGAATTTGCTCATTTGAATAATATTTTAGTAGTAGTTGATGGTGCACAATCTGTACCTCATATTAAAGTTGATGTTAAAGACATGGACATAGATTTTTTAGCTTTTTCAGCTCATAAAATGTGTGGCCCTACTGGTGTTGGAGTTTTGTATGGAAAATATAAGCTATTAAAACAGATGAAACCGTTATTTGTTGGTGGTGGAATGAATGGAAGTTTTTCATCAGATGGTGAAGTTTCATATAATGAACAACCATATCTATATGAAGCAGGAACGCCAAACATAGCTGGAGTTATAGGATTTGGTAAAGTGATTGAATATTTAAATTCAATTGGAATGGATAAAATTAAAAAATACGAAGTAGAATTAAAAGAATATACTTTAAATAGACTATCAGAAATAGATGATGTTATTGTGTATAATCAAGCAAGTGAAAGCGGAATTATAGCATTTAATTATAAAGATGTTTTCTCACAAGATTTGGCTATCTATTTAAATAAATATAAAATCTGTGTTCGTGCTGGCAATCATTGTGCTAAAATATTAAAAAATGAAATAAATATTAAAAATACATGCAGAATTAGTTTATATTTTTATAATACAAAAGAAGAGATAGACAAATTAATAGAAGTGTTAAAAAATCCTCATTTAAAAGAAGAAATTATTTAAAAGTAGTTTTACTACTTTTTTTAATTTGCTATAATACTTTTAGAAAGAAGTGTTGAAAGTGGCAATTATTAAAGTTTTAGATGAAATATTATCTAATAAAATAGCAGCAGGAGAAGTAGTTGAGCGTTGTTCTTCGGTAGTAAAAGAACTAGTTGAAAACAGTATAGATGCTAAAAGTAGTGAAATTCGTGTTGAATTACTAGAATCTGGTGTGAAAGAAATTAAAGTTATCGATAATGGTAAAGGTATGGATGCTAGTGATGCAGTTAATTGTTTTTCTAGACATGCTACTAGTAAAATATATGATGAAGATGATTTGTATCATATAGCAACTCTTGGATTTAGAGGTGAAGCTTTAGCTAGTATTGCTAGTGTTTCTAAAATTGAACTTATTACTTCAATGGGAGATGTTGGAACTACCGTAAAAATAGCAGGAGGTAAACTTATATCCGTTGATAATAGTGATGCTAGAGTAGGAACTATAATTTCAGTACGAGATTTATTTTACAATACTCCAGCTCGTTTAAAACATTTAAAAAGTTTATATACAGAATTAGCTAATATCACAGAATATATGAACAAATTAGCTTTATCAAGGCCAGATATTCGTTTTACACTTTTAAATGATAATAAAGTTATCCTTAAAACTGATGGTTCTAAAGATGCACTTAAGGTTATTAATGCTATATATGGTTTAGCAGTTACTAAAAAAATGATTCCTATATCTAATGAGAATTCTGATTACAAAATTTCTGGATATATATCTTTACCAGAGGTACATCGTTCTAATCGTAATAGTATGGTTACCATTGTTAATGGTAGAATAGTTCGTAATGCTGAATTAAATCGTTATATAAATGAAGCATATCATTCATATAAGCCCGATAATAGATATCCTGTTATTTTACTTAATATTAGCGTTGATACAAGCTTAGTAGATGTTAATATTCATCCTACAAAGATGGATATTAAATTTGGTAAGCAGGAAGTTTTAAATCAATTAGTTTATGATACAATTCGCGATAAAATAAAGGTTAAAACATTAATACCTCATATTGAAGAACCTAGAAAAAAAGAAGAAAAAGAAAAAATAGAGACATTTTCTTTGAATTTTGATATTTCAAAGGATACACCTAGTGAAACGTTATTTGTAAATGATGAATTAATTTCATCTAAAAAAGAAGAAAATATAACAAAAGAAGAAGAGACTTCATATATAACACATGAAGATGTTGAAGATAAATTACCAGTTATTTATCCAGTTGGACTGGTCCATGGAACATATATTATTTGTCAAAATGAGATAGGTATGTATATTATTGATCAACATGCGGCTAAGGAAAGAATTAATTATGAGTTAGTAAAGAAGAAGTTAGCAAATACAAAAAAAGAAAACATGCCTATGTTAATTCCACTTACAATTGAATATACTAATAATGATTTTATTACTTTAAAACAAAATTTCTCGTTATTAGAAGAAATGAACTTTGTTATTGAAGAGTTCGGTGTTAATTCTATTATTGTTAAAGCTCATCCTGTATGGTTAGGTGGTGCTTATGAACCTGTTGAATTAAATGAAATGATTAAATCAATAATTGATATGGTTATAAAAAAAGAAAAACAATTTGATTTAGACAGGTTTAGAGATCATATAGCAGCTACAACTGCTTGTAAAATGAGTATTAAAGCTAATACAAATATAACAATAGAGGAGATGCAACACCTAATAGATGATTTACGCAATTGTGATAATCCGTTCAATTGTCCTCATGGAAGACCTACTGTTATTTTTTATACTAAAGGTGATTTAGAAAAAATGTTTAAACGAAGTGGTTTTTAAAAATCCTCATTTATGATATAATATTATCGAGAGGAGATATTCTATGGAATTAATAGAAATAGTTGATTCTAACGGCAATTTCACAGGTGAAATCATCGATAAAGATATAGCTCATGATAAAAATTTATTACACAATGAGATATGCTGTTTCATATTAAATGATAATAAACAAGTATTACTTCAAAAAAGAGCTTCTACCAAAAGAATGCATCCAAACAAATGGGGGTTATGTGCGGGACATGTTGTTGCCCATGAAAGTTTAACAGATGCAGCACTACGAGAAATTAAAGAAGAAGTAGGTCTTGATATTGGTGCAAATGAGCTACATCCATTTGCCGAAAAATTTGTTAATTTAGATACATATGATTCGCAAATAACTTATTTTTATTATATAAAAGCAAATTTAAAAGCTTCAGAGTTTGAAATTCAACTCGAAGAATTATCTGAAGTGAAATGGTTTTCTATAGATAAAGTAATAGAGATGATAAAAAATAATGACAAATCCACAGTATTTAGTTATGAATCAAATTCATTTAAGAAAAAATGGTTAGAATTTTTTGAAAAGTTAAAATTTATAAAATAAGAAAAGGAGATTTAATATATGGAAAATATTTTATTTGAAACTGAAACACGTATGGAGGAAGCTATTGAAAATATGGAAAAGAGACTTACTAACATTCGTGCAGGGCGCGCTAATCCAGCTATGTTAGATGGTGTTATGGTTAGCTATTATGGTGTTGATACGCCTATTAAACAATTAGCAACTATTTCTATACCAGAGGCTCGTCAATTATGTATTAAACCTTTTGATAAATCATCAATAGGTTCTATTGAAAAAGGTATTATGGCTGCTAATATAGGTATAACACCTAATAATAATGGAGAAATGATTATTCTTAACATCCCAGCTTTAACTGAAGATACAAGAAAAGAATATGTAAAGCAAGCAAAAGGATATGCTGAGGATTGTCGTATTGTACTTAGAAATATTCGCCAAGACGCAAACAAGGATATTGCTAAATTAGAAATTCCAGAGGATGATATAAAAGCTGGAGAAGAAGATGTTCAAGAGTTAATTAATAAATACAATAAAATAGTTGATGAAAAGTTTAAAATTAAGGAGCAGGAATTAATGACAGTTTAATCCTGTTTTTATATAATATGTAAGTGATTTTTAGCTTTATTATTGTATAAGAATACATAATTTGATATAATTAAAAAGGTGATATTAATGTCTGAAGAAAAAGAATCAAGGGGTAAGAGTAAAATAAATTATAAAAAATTAAACGAGATGTTAAAAATTTCACATAATGTATTGAAAATATTTTATGTATTAGCAATTATTGTTTGTATTTATGTAGTTCTTAAAGTTTGTCAAGAGTTGAAAATACTTAACTTTGTATTAGATATTTTAGCAATTTTAAGTCCTTTGTTTATGGGATTAGCAATTGCTTGGTTATTTAATCCAGTTGTAACATTTCTAAAAAAGAAAGGCATAAAACGTGTATTTGGTGTTTCTATTATTTATGTACTATTTTTAGGGGTAATAAGTTTGATTGTGGGTTCTATTTTACCTATACTATACGATCAAATTATTAGTTTTGCAGGAACTGTTCCTAGCATTTTTAATGGAATCGAATCAGCTTTAGATGAATTCTTAGGAAAATTTTCAGATATTGAGGGAATAAATGTGGAAAGCATAAAAAACACTATTATCAATCAATTAGAAGCATTATCAGATGGTATCACTTCAGGAGTGTCTTCCTATATTGTTAATATAGCAAAAGCTTTAATATCAGGGATATCTAGTTTTGTAGTAGGCTTAGTAATTGGATTTTTCTTTTTGTTAAGTTATGATAATATCGGCGATACAGTACATGCTTTTGTTCCTAAAAAATGGAAGAGCGATGTTAATAAATTAACTAGTACAATTGATGGTTCATTACGAAATTATGTTGTTGGGGTATTGATTGATGCAACTGTAATTTTTGCTATTTGTTCAATAGCCTTTGGATTAATTGGTCTTAGAGCCCCTTTACTATTTGCAGTTTTCTGTGCTATAACTAATGTTATTCCTTATGTAGGACCATATATTGGGGCTGTTCCAGCTTTAATAGTAGCATTTTCAATGAGTCCAACTATTGGTATATTAACACTTATTGCTATAGTTGTTATTCAATTCTTTGAAGGTAATTTTTTACAGGAATATATAATGAGTAAGACAACTAAATTGCATCCAGTAACAATAATTATGGGATTATTAATATTTGGACATTATTGGGGAATAATTGGTATGGTTTTATCTACACCTTTAATAGCTGTATTTAAGCAAATTTGGATTTTTCTTGATGAAAAATATGATTTTTTTAATAGTAGGAGTGAGTTAAATGAGTAAGATAGTAGCAATCGTAGGTATGTGTGGTTCTGGAAAATCTGTTGCTACAGATATTCTAGAAAAAGAATTTAATTATAAAAAAGTTTATTTTGGTGGTGTTACTATGGAGAAGTTAAAGGAAGCTAATTTAGAAGTAACACCAGAAAACGAGAAAATGATGCGTGAAGGTCTAAGAAAAGAGTTAGGCATGGGAGCATTTGCTCAAATTTTATTGCCTAAAATTGAAGAATTGTCTAGCAATTTTGACGTTGTTTTGGATGGGTTATATTCTTGGGATGAATATAAAATATTAAATGAAGCTTTGAAAGATAAATTAGTTATGATTGCTATTATAGCCGATAAGAATATACGTTATCAAAGGTTGTCAGAAAGAGAAGTTAGAGGACTTAATAATGAGCAAGCAAAAAGTCGTGATATTGCTGAAATAGAAAATAGTGCTAAAGGTGGTCCTATTAGTTATGCTGATTATTATATACTTAACAATGGTACAATTGATGAATATCGTCGTAGATTATTAAATATAATAAACAATTTATAGAAGGTGAATAAAAATGAATTTAAAAGATTTATACATTAATTTTTTCATTAGTAAAGGACATAAACAAATACCTAGTGCTCCAGTAGTACCAGAAAATGATCCATCAGTTTTATTTAATACAGCAGGAATGCAACCATTAATTCCATATTTAATGGGACAAACGCATCCATATGGTACTCGCTTATGCGATTATCAAAAATGTATCAGAACCAATGATTTAGAGGAAGTAGGAGATACAACACATCATACTTTTTTTGAGATGTTAGGTAATTGGAGCTTGGGAGATTATTTTAAAGATGAATCGATTGAGTGGAGCTTTGAGTTTTTAACAAAGCAGTTAAATATTCCGGTTGAAAGATTAGCTGTTACAGTGTTTGCTGGAAATGATTCTATTCCTTTTGATGAATTAAGTTATAATAAATGGTTGAGTTTAGGTATAGATGAAAAAAAGATTGCTAAAACAGTAGATGATAATTTTTGGATTGCTGGTGAGACAGGCCCTTGTGGTAGTGATACAGAGATATTTTATTTTCGAAGTGAAGAGCAGATTCCAGAGACATTTGATCCAGAAGATGATAGATGGGTTGAAATATGGAATAATGTATTTATGCAATATAATAAAAATGCTGATGGTACAATAAGTGATCTGCCTAAAAAGAATGTAGATACCGGAATGGGAGTAGAACGTGTAACTGCTATTTTAGAAGGCGTAAATGATAATTATTTATCTAGTATATGGAAAGATGTAATAGAATTAATTTCTTCAATTTCTAATCTTCCATATGAAGGTAATGAAAAAAGTATGCGTATAATTGCCGATCATATTCGAACTGCTATATTTATTTCAACAGATCCAGCAGGTATTAAACCTAGTAATACTGATCAAGGATATATTTTAAGAAGATTAATTAGAAGAGCTATAAGACATGCTAAAAGACTTAATATTGATATTAGCAATAATTGGGAAGAACTAATAGCACGTAAAATAATAGATAAATATAGTGAATATTATCAAGAAATAGCTGATAATTACCAAATAGCTTTAGATGTTTTACGTAATGAAAAAATTAAATTTAATAAAACTTTAGAAAAAGGATTAAGAGAATTCGAAAAAGTTACTCGTAATAATGAAGATATAAATGATGTTATTGCTTTTCGTCTATATGATACTTATGGTTTTCCAATCGAACTTACAGTTGAACTCGCTAACGAACGTGGGTTAAAAGTTGATGTAGATGGATTTAAAGAAAGATTTAAAGCTCATCAAGAATTATCGCGTACAGCATCAGCTGGAAAGTTTAAGGGTGGTTTATCTGGAGATAGTGAAATAGAAACTAAATATCATACAGCAACCCATCTACTAAATGCTGCTTTAAAAATCGTGGTAGGAAAAGATGTTCATCAAAAAGGCTCTAATATTACATCAGAACGTATGAGATTTGATTTTAGCTGTGACCATAAATTAACCGATGAAGAAAAAGAAAAAACTGAACAATTAGTTAATGACTGGATAAAAGCTGGTTTAACAGTAACTAGTGAAGAAATGAAAAAAGAAGATGCAATAAACTCTGGAGCTGAGTGTATGTTTATTGAAAAATATCCAGATATTGTAACTGTTTATAGTATAGGTGAAGTGTCAAAAGAATTATGTGGGGGACCACATGTAAAAAATACTAGTGAATTAGGCCATTTTAAAATAAAGAAAGAAGAAGCTAGTAGTGCTGGTGTAAGACGCATTAAAGCTATATTAGATTAATAAAAAGAACACATTTGTGTTCTTTAAATTTAGGTGGTAAAGTATGAATTATCAATTAAAATTAGAAGAAATTTTAAAGCAAATAGAGGGTACACCCAAATTATTATTACATGCTTGTTGTGGACCTTGCAGTAGCTATGTATTAGAATATTTGAGTAATTATTTTGAAATAACAATTTTATACTATAATCCTAATATATACCCTGACATTGAATATCAAAGAAGGCTGAATGAATTAAAAGAATTTTTATCAAAAATCAATTATAAAAATCCAGTTAAATTAGTTGAGACAAGATATGAACCTATTGAATTTTATAATAGTGTTAAAGGCTTAGAATTATTAGGAGAAAAAAGTAAAAGATGTTATGCATGTTACAAACTTAGATTAGAAGAAGCTGCAAAATATGCTAAAGAACATAATTTCGATTATTTTACAACCACTCTTTCGATTAGTCCTTATAAAGTTAGCGAATGGATAAATGAAATAGGAGAGATGCTAGAATCAAAATATAAAATTAATTATTTATATGCTGATTTTAAAAAGAATAATGGCTATAAACGCTCTTTAGAATTATCAAAAGAATATAATTTATATCGTCAAGAATATTGCGGATGTTCTTTTTCAAAACAAGAAAGAGAGCAAATGATAAAAGAAAACAATTATATCAAAGCTTTAATTACTGAAGTGTGCTGTATGTATAATTTAGGAGAATTAATTAATGTTTCTGGGTGCCAAAAGGGTGGTATTACTAATAAAGTATATAAATTTATAACTACAACAGGAAGTTATATCATAAAAATTTTATATTCTAATAAAATAGAAGAAATAGAAACATCTGAAGAAATAACTTCTATAGCAATCAATAATGATGTGAATGCAATTGGTGCTATTAAGTGTAATGACAAATATATTAATACAATTGAAAATATATACTTTTTAGTATATCCATATTTTGATGGTAAAATATTGTTAACTCGAGAATTATCTTTAGACCATGTAAGAAAGCTAGCTAGAGAATTATCTAAATTGCATTCTATTAATTGTAATGCTGAAAAATCAAGAGTTATATATCCTAAAATTAATTATTTAAAATATTATGAACTAACTAAACATAGTAATGAAGAATGTTATAAATTATTTAACTGGAATATAGATAATTTAGCAAAATTATATGATAAAGTATATAATTCTTACTTAAATTTATCTAATCAAATTTCATATATTCATCGTGATTTTAATAGAAAAAATATATTATGGAAAGATATTAATAATTTTAAGATAATCGATTTTGAAACAGCTACTATTGGTAACCCTAGTATTGATTTTTTTAATAGTGCATGGTTCTTAACTAATGATATTCAAAAAGATAAATTTAAAGTATTTACAGAAGAGTATTTTAAGAACATGAAATTGTTAGATAATTATCAAATTGGTGTATATGCTGCTTTAATAGAAGAATGTAATTGGTTAGAATTTAGTTTAAAAAGGGCTCTAAATATAATTTCTTGTACAAATGAAGAAATACAATTAGGCAAAGACTCTATAAAAAATAGCTTAACTGAAATATTAAATTATAATAAAAAAATCGAATTAATATTAAAATTGTTAAAAGGAATTGGTAATACTAAATAAATTTTATAAAATGTCAATTTATAATACAATTTATGAAATACAAATCAATTAATTGTTTCTTTTTTTATTAAGTTTTGGTAAACTATATATGGAAGGAGTAAGATTATGAAAAAAATATTAGGAAGTATTGTTGTTACAATATGTGCTATTTTAGTTGTAGGATGTGGCTCTGAAAAGACTCTTAATTGTTCAAAAGATTTTTCGTCATCTATGCCATCTGGTGTAAAAATGACACAAGAAGCTGAAACTAAGTTCAAAGGTAATAAAATTGATACATTAACAATGGTTATGAAATTTGAACTTTCAGAATCATATGCAAGTAATATGGATACATTAGTTAACACAATGAAAACTACATACGAAAACCAATATGGTAAATATGATGGTGTAGAAGTTAAAGCTGAAAAAGTTTCAGATTTAACATTTAATGTTGTAATCACTATGGATTATAAAAATATCAGTGATAGTGATAAAAAATCATTAAACCTTAGTGGTTCTGAATCATATAGTGTTAATAAAAAAGATTTAGAAAATCAAGGATATACTTGTAAATAGAAACATAAAAAGTAGGATTAATTCCTACTTTTTATGTTTCATTTATCTTATTGATTTTATCATAAGTATTTTTCAAATTAATTTCATATTTAGAAGTTTCTTTTGGTTTATAATATTTTTTGTTTTTAATGTTATCTGGTAAATATTGTTGTTTAACATAAGCATGAGGATAATCGTGAGGATATTTATAGCCAATCGCGCTAGTTTTTATATGATTCGGTACATTACCAGTATTACCTTTTCTAATATCCTCTAAAGCTTCATCAAGAGCTAGATGGGCAGTATTAGATTTAGGAGATAAAGCTAAATCTGTTACCATTACAGATAATGGTATTCTAGCTTCTGGTAATCCTAATCTTTCACATGCATTAATACATGCATCTACTCTAGGTCCCATACTAGGATTAGCAAGGCCAATATCCTCATAAGCAATCACAGTCATTCTACGATAAATTATGTCTAAATCTTCTGCCTCAATCAATCTAGCTAAATAATATAATGATGCATTAACATCAGAACCCCTTATACTTTTTTGAAATGCACTTATAACATCATAATGACCATCCTCATTTTTATCATGGAAAAATACTGGTTTTGAATTAACACTCTTTATAATATCTTCATTAATTTTAAAATCAGAAGTAGAATAATAAGCAACCTCTAATAAATTATAAGCACTTCGCATATCTCCACTAGATAAAGTTGCTATTAAAGATAAAGATTTATCATCTATATTAATATCTGGTAAATAACCACTATTACAAGCTCTTTTTAATCCATCTATAACGTCATCCAATGATAATTCTTTAAGCTCAAAAATTTGGCATCTGCTTCGAATAGCGGGATTGATTTTGTGATAGGGGTTAGAAGTAGTCATACCTATTAAAGTAATTAATCCATTCTCTAAATATGGTAGTAATAAATCTTGCTTATCTTTATTCAAGCGATGAATTTCATCCATAACTACAACTAACCCTTTGTACATTTTAGCTTCTTCAACAACAATGTCAAAATCCTTTTTATTATTAATAGTTGCATTTAAAAGTCTATATTTTAAACCTAATTCGTTAATTATTGCGAGAGCTATACTAGTTTTGCCAATACCTGGTTTTCCATATAGAATCATAGAAAATAATTTTTTATTATTAATTAAATTAGTAAGTATTTTATTTGGACCTAATAAATGACTTTGTCCAATAACATCTTTACTAGTTTTAGGTCGCATTTTTATAGCTAAAGGTTCATTCATAATATCACCATTTCTATTTTAACATATTTATTGAGTTTTAGCTGAATTTACTATCAAAATGTGTTATAATTAACAATAGGTGGTACTATGAGCTTAGAACCTAATAAAGGTAGTATACCTACCAAATATTGTAATTTAAAAAAGGTAAATATAACAACATATAAACAATGGGAAGATAATAAAATGGTATTAGAAAATATTCAAAATAAATTTGTACAAAGGCAAAGAAACTATGAATAAACAAATTGATTTATTTTGCAATTATTTATTAATTGATAAAAAGTATAGTTCTAATACCATTATAGCATATCGTAATGATCTAACTAAATTCATCCAATTTTGTGATAAAGATATAACTAAAATAAATACTAACGATGTTAAGTCTTATTTACACAATTTAACTCATCACGAAGAAAGTAAAACGACTATAGCACGTAACATATCAGCACTTAGAAGTTTTTATAAATTTTTAATAATTGAAAGAGTCATTTCTAATAATCCAATGGAAAATATCGAGCTACCTAAATTAACTAAGAAATTGCCAAATACATTAGATGAAGATGATATTGATAAATTATTAGATATTAAATTAAATGATTCTTTTAGTTATCGAAATAAAGCTATGTTAGAGCTTATGTACGCTACAGGACTTAGAGTTAGTGAGTTAGTTAATTTAAAAGTTCATGATATTGATTTAGATATGGCTTTAGTACAAACTATGGGAAAAGGAAGCCGAGAGAGAATTATTCCAATGGGTGATTATGCACTTTATTATGTCAAAGAATACTTAATCAATTATAGAGATAGTATGCTGAAAAAAGAATACAATGATTACTTATTTTTGAATAATCATGGTAAGAAAATGACACGTCAAGGTTTTTTTAAAATTTTACAAAACATTTCTAAAGAACAAGGAATAAAAAAAATTTTTTCGCCCCATACTTTAAGGCATTCTTTTGCAACACACTTACTAAATCATGGAGCTGATTTAAGGAGCATCCAAGAATTATTAGGACATAGTGATATATCTACAACTCAAATATATACTCATGTATCTAATAGACAATTAAGAAAAAATTACGATGAATTTCATCCACATAGTTAATAATAGAAAGAGGTTAATATGAAAATAATAAAAATTAATAACGAAATATTTAGAGAGTATGATATAAGAGGAATATATGGCAAAGATCTGGATATTGATGTTGCATATACATTAGGAAGAAGCTTTGGAAGCTATATACAAAAAAATGGAAATAAAGAAGTAATTATTGGTAATGATAATCGTGAATCTGGGCCAGTACTATCTAATGGTCTTATAAAAGGTTTAATAGAAAGTGGTGCACATGTTATTAATTTAGGATTAGTTACAACACCAATGTATTATTATGCTAAAAAGAAATATCAAATTCAAACAGGTATCATGATAACTGCTAGTCATAATCCAAGAGAATATAATGGATTTAAAATATCTTTTAATGAAAGTGGTAATGCTTGCGGTCAAGCCATAGTTGACTTTCGAGACTTTACTAATAAAGGAGATTTTGTTCAAGGAAATGGTCAATTAACTACTAGAAATATAAGAGAAGATTATCTAGATTTAATTTGCAATAGCATTGATTTAGGAACACGTAAAATTAAAGTAGTATATGATTGTGGAAACGGAACTGGTTCTATTATCATTAAAGATATTCTAGACATGTTTGATATCGATTATGAATTACTATATTGTGAATCAGATCCTACATTCCCAAATCATCACCCCGATCCTTGCGTACACGCTAATATGATAGACTTAGGCAATAAAGTTAAAGAATTAGGCTATGATTTAGGAATTGGTATAGATGGAGATGCTGATAGGGTAGGGTTAGTAGATGAAAATGGTAATATTATTAGTACAGATTTAATTATGGCTATAGTATATAGATATCTAGAGCCAAATTTAAAAACAAGAAAAGCTATATTTGATGTTAAGTGTTCTAAAGCTTTAATAGATGAATTAGACAGATTAGGATTAGAATATACAATGAATAGAACGGGAAATTCTTATAATAACTTAGCTATAAATGAAGGAAATTATGATTTTGGTGGTGAATATTCTGGACATGTATGGTTTACAGATAAATGGCCTGGTTTTGATGATGGAATATATGCAGGACTAAGATTAGTAGAAATATTATCTAAAACAAATAAAAAAACAAGTGAACTATTAGAAGGAATAAATAAATATTATTCTACAGAAGAGTTAAAAATAGAAGTAGACGATAATAAAAAATTTAATATAGTTGAAAAAGTTAAACAATATTGCATTGAAAAAAATTATAATATTGTAACAATCGACGGAGTTAGAGTTAATTTTGATGATTCTTGGGCTTTAGTTAGAGCATCTAATACTGGTCCAAACCTTACATTACGTTTTGAAGCAACAACTGAGGAAAGATTAACTGAAATTCAAAATGAATTTACTGAAATCGTGCATAATTATTTAAAATAAATAGTAAAAGCAATAAATTTGCTTTTTTTACTATTTAATATTATCATATATATTAAAAAGGAGTTGTGTTATGAGTAAAAAAGAAATGCGAACATGGATGATATTAATTTTATTTGCTGTAATAAGTTACTGGGTAGTTAATAACCTAAGTATTATAGCAAATATACTATTAATTATTATTGATGTCCTTAAACCATTTATATTAGGTGGTGTATTAGCTTTTGTTTTAAATATTCCAATGACAAAAATAGAAAATATACTATTTAAATTATTCAAGAAAAATAATAATAAAAATTTAATTAGAAATATTTCTATAACAATTTCGCTAGTATTGTTATTAGCTATAATTGTATTTATTGCATTCTTATTAATACCAGAGTTAGTACAAAATATCGAGCAATTAATTGATAATCTTCCAGGCTTAATTAATCATGCTGAAACATTTATTGTTGATTTATTAGATAAATATCCTGAAGTACAAAATAAAATATTAGAATTTTTTAAAAATAGTGATGATATAAATTCAATTATTAGCAATATTTTAAATTATGTATTAAATGGCGCTATTGATATAATTACTAACTTAATATCTGGAACTATAACATTATTCACAGCACTTATATTTGCTATATACATGCTTAGTCAAAAAGAATATTTACTTAAAGGTACAAAAAAATTATGCAATGCATATTTAAAAAAAGAACTAGTAGAAAAGATTATGAAAATAGGAACGTTAGCTAATCATACATTTTCAAAATTTATTTCAGGGCAATGCGTTGAAGCTGCTATACTAGGATTTATATTCTTTATTGTTTTATCATTATTTAGATTTCCATATGCTTTAATTATATCAGTTTTAACCGCTGTAACTGCTTTAATACCAATATTTGGAGCTCTAATTGCTATGGCAATTGGTGCAATTTTAATAGCAATAAATAATCCATTTCAAGCTATCATATTTATTATAGTTTTCCAGATTATTCAACAAATCGAAGGAAATTTTATTTATCCTCGTGTAGTTGGAAAATCAGTTGGATTATCACCAATGTGGACTTTACTTGCAATAACAGCTTGTGGTAGCTTATTCGGCATTGCAGGCATGATAATTGGTCTTCCATTAGCTTCTATAATATATGCTTTAATAAAAAATGATGTAAATATTAAAATTAAAAAGAAAACAAAAATTACTACTAAAAATAACCAAATTAATACCTAAAATTTTAAAATATTATCACACAATATATTTGTACATTATTTAATATTCAAAATATTTTTAATAAAAAGTAGGAGATGATTTAATGAAAAGATTTGAATATACTCCACAAGGAGTGTGCTCTAAAAAAATGATATTTGATATAGAAGATAACTATATTAGAAATGTAAAAATAATTGGTGGATGTCCTGGAAATTCTTTGGGAGTAAGCTTATTAGTTAAAGATAAACCAATCGATGAAGTAATTGAAAAACTTAAAGATGTAAAATGCGGTTTAAAATCAGCATCTTGTCCAGCAGAACTTGCTAAAGGATTACAAAAATATAAAGAAAATAATTAAATACAATATATAAAATAATAAGAAAAATTGAAAAATATTTTTCTTTTTTTGTAATGTAAAATTTTATATAATGTAATTATATTATTTCATTAAGCATAAAAATAAATAATAGGAGAAAAATATGCAAAATATAATTTTAGCTTTTTTATTAACTTTAATAGCGGGCTTATCTACAATGATAGGAATAATTTTTATATATTATAAAGGCAATATAATAAAATTGACTAAATATTCTTTAGCATTTGCTGCTGGTGTAATGTTTAGTGTATCTATATTAGATTTAATTCCAGAAACAATAAAATTATTAACAACTAATTTATCTAAAACTAAAGCATTTAGTTTTACTTTTATTTATATAATAATAGGCTTTTTGATATCTACACTAATCGATATAGTTGTACCAGAGAATAATGAAGTAGGTAATAAAAAACTTTACAAATTAGGAATATTTTCGATGATAGCTATTATAATTCATAATATTCCAGAAGGAATAGCTACCTTTTTATCATCCAGTACCAATATATCACTAGGAATATCATTAACTTTAGCTATAGCACTTCATAACATTCCAGAAGGAATAAGTATATCAGTACCAGTATATAGTGCAACAGGAAGTAGAAGAAAAGCCTTAAAATTAACTCTAATATCGGCGTTAGCTGAACCATTAGGCGCACTTATTGCATTTTTATTTTTAAAATCCATCATGACTGATGTTATTATGGGCTATACATTAGCAATAGTAGCTGGAATTATGTCACATATATCATTAATCCAATTATTACCAGAATCCCTAAAATATCCAGAAAAAGTAAAAACTATTCTTACTTTCATTTTAGGCGTAATATTTATGTTATTTAGTATTCATATAATGTAATATATATAAACTATCCTGAAGTTAATTCCTTTAATTCTTTTAACATTTTATTTATTTCTTTCATCAAACAATCTTTTTTCTATATTTCTAATTATTATTATTATTATTTCAAAAAGTTAAGGGAAGAGGGGAGGCTTGCATTAGGAAGATAAAAATATCAAATGTTATAGTATAATATATAGTAAATAGATTTAACTCGTTATTTTAATAAATACACATATTAAGATTAATTTGATTGCAAGTTAATTAAATTGCAAAATATAATATTTAACATTATATTTGTATTATTATATAGAAACGTCACAATTTATAAAATATCGGATTTCAACGATTAATATTGATGTATGTAGAAAAGATTATCAATTATTATATTCTATAATTTTAGAACATAACTCAAAATATAGAAGTTAACATAATATACATTATAGGAAAATAGTCATAAATTAATATCTATAATAATTCATTGAGATTTTATCATTATAGATTACATAATTTTATATTGTCCATTATTTTACTGATAACGTATCAATCAATGATTGAACTTGTTAATAAATTTTTTTAATTGTAGTTGTGTTTTTTGAGATGTTTATGATTTATTAGCAATCTAATTCATTTTATGCATTTTGGTTTTCAAATAGCCTTTAAATGTGAATTGATGATTAATAAATCACCCACTAATTAAATTGTCGATACACGAGAATACGTGTTAGTTTTTTATTTATTATATTAAATTTAATTTAGTTATCCATTAACATGATAAATTATTTGTGCAAATATATAGACAACTAATAAGCTAAGTATATCTCAATGCAAAATACAGCGTCCCTGAAATATACATATAGTATATAATTTATAATTACAATTAACTCATTTCAAAAATAAATAATGGTTAGTAATTTATAATTACCAGTATAAGTATTTAATCGTTATATAAAGAAAGGGGACTTAACAGTTTTAAATAGGGGGCTCTCCCCTATTTATATAAAGTTTCAAAAAAGGTTGATACTAATTACCAACCTTTCTCGACTGAATTTCAGCTATTTTTTCAAAAACTTCTGCAGCATTATGTTCATTAATTTCAGTATATCCAAGCTCTTTAAGTGCTAATACCTTGATATTATTTAATTCTAAGGTTCTACTTAATTTTTCTTCACGTTTTTGCTCTATTTGATTAGTGAATCTTTTGTGACATTCAGCTAATTTTGTTTTAGATGCTCCCCCACTATTATATAAAACAAAAGCAGAATACATTATACTTTCAAATATAAATTGTTCTTCTTCATTAAATACAAATTCCATAGGTTTTACAAATCCAGTCTCTTTTGCCACATATCCTAAAATATACTTTAACTCTTTTGATGTATCCACTGATTGTAAAAAATGATATAAATATTCAACAGTGTTATGTCCATCAGTATCATTTGGATCATCAAGCTTTTCTTTTAATAAATCAATTATACTAATTAATAATTCTTGTTCTTTTTTACCTAAACCAGTTAATAAAGAATTAGTAGATTCAACATTAGATACTGTATCATTATTGTTACATATACTATTTAAACGTACCTCAACTTCAGCTATATAATCCGTATCTATTTTAATATTTGCTAATTCCTCAGCTGATTTTATTCCTAATAAATTTAAAAGCAATACTTTTTTATCTTTTGGCCATTTATTAATATCATCGAGTTCTAGATAGTTATATATCATTTGTCGTGATACCCCTAAAAATTTGGCCAATTTAACTTTTGAAATACCTAATTCTTTTAATATGTTGTCTAATCTTTCCATTCTTTATACCCTCCTAATATCATTATATCATTAATGTGTCAAATGTCAAGTGTAAAGTAATAGTTAATTTTATATTTATTTACGTATTTTAAATTGTGGATCAACATCAATATTAACATACTTAATAATAACCTTCTTATTTCTTTTAAGTTTATGTTCTATTTGTTTTTCTAAAATATCAATCTTTTTTAAATTTAAATTAGGATTCAATGTTAAAAGTAAATGAACTTTGTAATAAGCACCATATTTTATTAATTCTATTTTTACAACATTTACATCATCAAATTTTTCTACTAGGTCCTTTATATAATTTGTGATTTCATCGTCCGTTTCAATTGCACCTAATAAATTCAAGGCGTTTTCTTTTATTATATTGAAACCACCATAAATAATAGTTGAACTTAATATTAAACTTCCTATAATGTCAATATATTTTAATTCTGGTATTTTAATACTAGATTGTAATATTATCACAATAAACGCTATAGCAATAGAAGATATTAAATCCATTTTTGATTCATCTGTGCCAACAACCAATATTTGACTTTTAATTTTTTTTGACTCTCTAGATAAATATAGTATTGTTATTGATTTAATTGTTATTGCAATCATTAGTACATATAAAATGTTGAGACTAGGGATTTTAAATTCTAGAAAAAAGCTTATTATAAAAAGAAATATTCCTACTAAAAAAAGAAATATACCAATGAACAAATTAGTTAGATATTCTACTCGTCCAAAGCCAAAAGGATATCGTTTAGTTGGTCTTTTCTTAGATAATTTTGCTCCAATCATAGTAACTATATCCATTATAAAATCAGCGAATGTATGAACACCATCGGCTATTAAGGCACCTATCCCGAATATTAATCCACCAACTATTTTCACTAATGCAGTGAAAAAATTACTAACCATATTAAAAGTTAAAAGCTTCATTTCTAATTTCATATTATCCCCTATTCTATTACTATAATTTTATCATATATCATAAATAAAAGAAAATACTTTATTTATAGCAAAAAAGAAGAAAATTTATTAAATTTTCTTCTTTGATTATTATTTCAACATACTATTAACATCTATCATTAATTTATCATTAGCAGTTACTTTTGGTAATTCACCATTCCATTTTTCAATAAATTGTTGCTGAATTATCTTATCAGTTAAAGATTTTTCTTTAATTTTATTAGCTTCAGCTTCAGCTTGTGCTTCAATCTTTTTCTTTTCTGCTTCTACTTTTGTTGTTTCTAATTTTTGTTTAGCTGTTAAAGCATCTTGTTCAGCAACAGCTTTACGCTCTATAGATTCATTATACTCTTCGCTAAAATCGAAGTTTTTAATAGATATGGCTAATATTTTAATTCCATAACTATCTAATTTATCTTTTAGACCACTCTGCATATCTAGTGCAACATCACTTCGTTTAGTAATTAGCTCTTCTGCTGTATATTTTGAAATAACCCCTTTGATTGTTTCTTGAATAGCTGGTTCTAATACTGTCTCTTTATAGCCATTTCCAACCTGTCGATATAATTCAGGTGCTTTTTCCCCGTCAATTTGATAGTTAATAGCAACTTTAATACTATTTACTATTTGCATATCTTTAGTTGAAGTTTCTAAATCATCTTCAGTTTCATATTTTTGAACTTTTATATTTACTTTTTCAATCGTTTCATAAGGTGCTTTAAAATTTATTCCTTCTTTTAGATATGTATTAGTTATTTTACCGAATCTTGTTTTAATGCCTACTTCCCCTGTTTTAACAATGCTAAAACATCCTATTAAAATAATTAGTAACCATAATAAACTAAATAAACATCTACCTCTAAATTTGATGATAGTTTGACCTCTATTATTCTTTGTAATCCCTAAAACAATCATACTAATAATAACTAAGATAAGACTTATAAAAATTAATAACATTTCTCTCCTCCTATTAATTTATATTTTTTTTTTAAGAAAGAAAAAACGAAACTCTTATATAAATAAAAGTCTCGTTCTTATTAATATATAATCCAGATTATTTAAATCGATTGTTGAATTATATACATTTCCATCGAAATGGAACTACTCCCTCTTAATTGAACTTAATATATCACAAGATTATCAAAAAGTCAATAATATTTTTTATAGATACCAAAGTTTTTCATTGTTTTTTCGAACTTCTTTAACTATTCCACCACCAAGGCATTTTTCTTTATCATATAAAACGCAAGCTTGACCTGGTGTGACTGATTTAACTCCCTGAGGGTATTTAACTAATATTTCGTTATCATTTAAATATTCCAATTGAACTTCATTATCATTTTGTCTATATCTGAACTTAGCACTACATACAGTTGGTCGTTCATCACAATTAAAATTTATATTATCAATAATACATTCATCACTTATTAAATAGTCTGTATCACCTTGACAAACATATAAAATATTTTTTTCTAAATTTTTACCAACAACAAATAATCTTTCTTTAGAGCCTCCAATATTTAGACCTTTTCTTTGACCTATAGTATAATACATCAATCCAATATGTTGCCCAATTACTTCTTTAGTATCAATATTAACGATATCACCAGGGGTATTAGGAAGATAGTTTTCTAAAAATTTTGTAAAATTTCTTTCTCCTATGAAACATATTCCTGTTGAATCCTTTTTTTTAGCAGTTATTAATTCATTATCAAGTGCTATTTTTCTAACTTCTGGTTTTGTTATATCTCCTAAAGGAAAAAGAACGTTTTTTAATTGTTCTTTAGAAACTTGAGAAAGAAAATAAGTTTGATCTTTATTTGTATCTTTAGCACGCATTAATTGACCATTAGAAATTTTAGCATAATGACCAGTAGCTATATAATCACATCCAAGTTCCTGTGCTTTTTTTGCAAACATATCGAATTTTATGTATTTGTTGCACATAATATCTGGATTAGGTGTACGTCCTTTTTTTAATTCATCTAAAAAATATGAAAATACATAATCCCAATATTCTTTAACAAAATCAACTCTATATAAAGGTATTCCTATTTTTTCACACACTTTTAAAGCATCATTATAATCTTGTTCTTGCGGACAAATATTGTTGTTTAAATCAGGATTTCCTAAAAAATCACCATTTAAACTTGTATCCCAATTTCTCATAAAAAGTCCAACTACATCATAGCCTTGATTTTTTAATATAATTGCTGCTACACTACTATCGACTCCACCACTCATACCAATTACTACTTTTTTCACGTTAAATCACCATTACAATTATATCATATTTACTATTTTTTTCAACAAAATAGGCATAATGTATGTTTCATATAAAGTTGTTATTATTAAAATTATAATTGATACAATTAATACTAAAAGATATCGGTTAGTTACATTTTTAAAATTAATGCTCTTCTTATGAACAAGAGCCTCGATAATAAATGAAGATAGCTTTATAGAGTAAACACCTAAATACATATAAACAACTAAATTAATTACTTGATGTGGTATATTATATATAATACCTAAAAGTATTCCTTTTAATTTGTATTTCATAATAAAACTAGATATTGTAAAACTCAATAAAAAAGCTTTAAAAAACAGAATAAATATTACTATAGGCAAACCTATAATAGATATTCCAAGTATCCATATTGCTAAAACATACATTATATTTATTATAAAATTATTAATAAGATCTTTTTCTGGGTTCAATGAACTATAACCAGTTATAAACTCTTCTAAAGATAGTAAAATAGAATCTTTATCGTTAGAATTCAATATTGTCATAAAAATACTACCAGTAATAATGCCTATAATACATATAATTATTAAAAATATTAATATCTTTTTATCTACGTTTAATAGTTTATCCATTATTTTTTTCATTGTTTCACCTAATTAATTATATTTAATTAATTAGATAATATTCCATTTTATTTAAATATATATTATAATTTATATGAGGTGGGTATAATGAAAAAAGCTTTAAAGCGAATTCTAGTTATATTATTAATAGTGGGTATGCTAGCAACAATGATAGTATTACCAGCTTTATCATTATTCAACTAAAAAATAGTTTAATGACTGAATATTCAGTTATTAAACTATTTTTAGTATATAAATATTATTTATTATTTTCTTCACCATTTTTTTGCTTTTTTAATAAATCTCTTATTTCTTCTAAAAGAATAATGTTATCAGCTTTTTTTGTTTCTTCTTTCTTTTCTTCTTTTTTAGTTAACTTATTAATAAATTTTATTAGCATAAATATACAAGCCGCAACAATTAAGAAATCAATAGTATTTTGAAGAAAAATACCATAATAAATTGTTGCTTCTCTAACTCTTATTGTTAATCCACTAAAATTAATACCACCAGTTAAAACTCCAATAATTGGCATCAAAATATTATCAACTAGAGAAGTAACTATTTTGCCAAATGCACTACCCATAATCACACCGACAGCTAGGTCAATAACATTACCACGTGCAATAAAAGTTTTAAATTCATCTAAAATCTCTTTCATAATTAAATACCTCCTCCTGTATTATAACAAAAATAAATAAATTTTTAAATATCATTTATAACTTGATACACGTAAATATGTTTCAAATTCTTCACTAATAGTTGTTAAATAATCTTTCCTTCTTACATTATCGTACCAATCTTTTGGTATTTTATTAGTACCATAATAAATTCCAGCTAAAGCACCAGTTAAAGCACCTATCGAAGAAGTATCGTCACCTATATTAGTAGTAGCTATGATACAATCTTTATAATTATCTGATTTAATAAAGCACCAAATAATGCTTTCTAATGTATCAACTACAAAACTCGTTGAATTTATCTCATCGATATCTAATTCCGATAAATTACCAACTAATATACGTGAGAAATATTCCAATGTATTATTTGAAAACATACTATAATCAAGTGTTTTTAATTTTTTTATTGCCGCAAATTTATTATTTCCATTTAAAAGAAACATAGCATAATGAACATAAATATAACAAGCACAAATAGATATCTCATGACGATGCGTAATAGAACAAACATTTTTTATAGTCGTATATACATTTTCTTTGGTTTCTTTGTTTGCAATGAAATAGTAAGCTAAAGGTAAAACCATTTTAAGAGCACTATTTCCATTATCTTTAATTAATCCTTCACCACATTCAGTAGCACTTTTTTGCCTTTGAGTAAATCTAATTAAGGATTTTAATGTAGTTTGCCCTATTCCAAAAGACTCTCCTACAGAACAAAATCGATTACTAGTAAACCAACTTACACAGTTTTCAGCTATATAATCATAATCTAAACCTCTTTTTGTAATAGCGTACGTAGTAGCAACCATAAGCGAAGTACTATCTCCCCATGCACCTTTAGGAATTCCCTTTTTAATGCATGGTGTCATTTTCAAAACAGGATGTTCTAATAAATGCTCACGAGCTTGACCTTTAGTTGTTGTTCCCAAAGCATCTCCAATTGCACTACCTATTATTCCCTCTTTTACTCTGTACATAAACTCACCCTTATCTTGATATAAATAATATACCAGTTTAATTATATATTAATTTGAAAACAAAAACAATATCATAATAAGATATTGCTCTGTTTGTTAATTAAGAAGCTTTTTTTAATTCCGTAAATACATATGAACCATTAGAATTTTTAGTAAAAGTATACGTATATTTACTAAACTCCTCTTTATTATCATCTGTTATTTCATATAATTCATTCAAATCTAATTCTTTTACAATTTTAGATTTATTGAAATCACTATAAACTTTAGTTCCATCTATTAATCCAACATATGCAGTAACGTAATAAATATTATCTTTGTTAGTTACACGATCAACAAATGATATTGGAGATGAAGTAACTTCTTTAGTACATCCTTCTTGAACATAATATAACTTTTCTGTTTCATTATAAATATATGATGGACATCCTTCAACATTGGCATGTTTCAATGTAGTTGGTCCAAATAAATTAGATACATATCCCTGAGCTTCTTCGACACTAACAACTGAAGTAATATTCAAAAGTTGTTTTTCTTTTATTGATTGTAATTGTTCTGCAGTTAAATCAGAACTAGCTCTAGAAGTAATAGCAGAATCTAATCCATATCGTAACTTTTCGTCAGCAGTATAATCACTAGCTTGTCCTGAACCTTTAGTATATAACTCTGATGTTTTAGAAATATTATCTAATGAAGATATATTATTTCTGATTGTTCCTAATATAACTTCATCTGTTATTTCTTTAGCTTGTGACGTATTAGAATTCTTTGTATCACAACCAGCTAATAATATAATAGCCACAAAAATAAATACAATTTTTTTCACTTTACCCATTATTTATACCCTCTCTCTTACTTTACATATTAATAATAACATAAAGCTAAAATAAAAGCAACTTTTTTTTACACTACTATAATAGTACAAATACAATTTAATTATTAAAAAATATATTATAAATAGCTTATAAACATTATATTTTAGTAGATAATAATTAATAAAAATGATATAGTAGTTAGTGGTGATATAATGAATATAAAAAAGGACAAATATATTATATTAGAAATAATACCGACAAACTATAAAACTAAAGGTGGTGTGATTATTCAATTATCGGCACTCAAAATCGATGGTTTAAATTTGATAGAACGTTTTGATTATCGACTTAAGGATACATCTTTGCCTATTTTGGAAATGAAAGAATGGATCAATTATGACAATGAATATTTTACTTATGTAGATAGTGAACAATACATATTGAATATGTTTCAAAAATTTAGTAATGATTTACCTATATTCATATTAAATGATGATTACACACAGGATTTTATTACACCATTAACTAAAAATATCCATAATATACTAGATTATTTAGATATGAGTTATAGTAATGATATCATAAATAAAATAATTGCTAAATATAATTTAGAACCTAGTGAACATATTGTTGATTTGTTATACGAAGCTTTAATAATGCATTAAAAAGATGAATATTTATTCATCTTTTTTTTCTGCTTCTTCCAACATATTGGTAATTAGTATTCCATAACCCTTTTCTGGATTGTCCACTACTACATGTGTTACTGCTCCAACAATATAATCATCTTGGATTATTGGAGAACCACTCATACCTTGTACTATTCCCCCTACTTCAAGTAATCTGTTATCGGTAACTTTAAACGTAATATTTTTTATTTTTTCACGATTATTTATTTTAATTATTTCTATTTCGTATTTTTCAACTTTATTGTCAGATAATTCTGTTAACATATACGCTTTTCCCAATTTAATATCATCTTTTGTTCCTACTTTATATAGTTTGGTAGTATCTATTTTGGCTTCGTAATCTCCGAATAAACCCTTGTTAGTATTACTATCAATATCTCCTCTTACAGAACGCTCGTCTATAGAGGCATTTTTCTCTCCAGGAACTCCATTACTACTTCTTTTAACATCAACTACTTTAGAATCATATATATTACCACTAGAACTATCTATAATAGTACCACTTATCGAATCAATTATCTCGTGACCTAATGCTCCAAATATCTTACTATTAGGATCTATAAAGGTTAAAGTTCCAATTCCAGCTATAGTATCTTTTAAATATAATCCAGTTTTACCATTTTTTACATTTAAATTCGTTGTTTTAAGTTTTCCATCTCTAATGTAACCTATTTCAATAGTATCAAAACTATTTTTAGAGATTATATCAGTAAAACTTTCAATATCGAGATTATCTTTATGGTTTACAGAAATAATAATATCGCCTTTATCTAAATCTTTATTCGTTTCGTCATAACGTCCCATAACTATAATCCCTTTGGATTTTAACTTAATACCAATATTTTCTCCACTTGCAACTATGTAATCTGAATAAGCATAGGTATAACATGGTATAACTAAAAGAAGCATCAACATAAAAAGTTTTAATCTTTTTAACATAAATCTCCTTCATAGGTTACATTTTTATTATGAATATAGGTTTAAATTTTATACTAAACAAAAAAGATATTTTAAATATCTTTTTATTTTTTCACGTTTTTAACCAATTTTGCTTGAACAACAATACGATTACCATTATAATCTTTACAAGTAGATAAAGTCAAAAATTTATCTTTAGTAGTTGCTTTGACCCCAAAATTATATTTACTTCTAGAAATCATCTTATCAATCCATTTTTGATATGCTGCATCGTTTTCAAAGTTATGAGTTAAATAATATGCCTCTGCAGGAATAACATAAATAGAAACAATTTGCCATAATGTATCATTGGTTGGTGTTGACATTTTTATAATTTGATTTTGTTTATTTTGCTGCCATGATTTTTCTAATGTTTTAGTTAAACTACCAAACATAACTTGATCTGTTCGTCCATGACCATATAATACTGTGTTTCTTTTGAAATTTTTAAAATCAGAACGATAATCACCATATATCCATCCCGCTACATTAGATTTTTTACGAAAAGAATGGTTTAAATAATAACTATTGTTTGTCGTTTGAACAACAGGATAATTAATATTTGTATTATTAACATATATCCATGCTACTGTGTCTCTATTAATTTTTTTTAGTTTATTAAAATCAACATTAACCATCGATACATTAGCATAATTTGAATAATCACTACCATATTTAGAAGTTACATTAGATGATGCATTACTCGTTTTATTGCTTGTTTTATTACTTGTTACATTACTTTTATTCTCTGTAGGATCAACTACATCCCACCCTATTTCTTCATTACTTCGTTCAACAGGATCTTCAATCAAAGCCTCTTCTAAAATTTCTTCTATTTCGTCTTCAGAATCGCTACCTGTTGATTTCCATGTATCTAACATCATAAAACAGCTTGCAAATCCTACTACAGCTACAACCATAACAATCATATATATATTTAATACTCTATTATTAAATAGGAAATCAATAATTGATCTCTTATGAGCTTTATTAGAATTCAATATACTTTGATATACAATATCTTTATTACTCGTCTCTTCTAACCAATTTTGAGATAAAAATACATCATTACCCTTTTCTTCATTTGTTTTTAATAAATCACTTAAATTAGTTTTCTTATATTTACCATCTAATTTTTTTATAGTATTAGTAACCTCGAACATAGCTTGTTTATTAAAAATAAGATTTGCTCTTTCATCAGTCATTTGCTTAATATATGGATCATTAATAATCTTTTCAAACTGATAAATCATTTCTAGTATTTCATCTGAATCAGATATCGCACCAGTATGTATTTTATAATTTATGGTATTTACAAAAGTATCTAAAATAACTTTAATATTAAATATAGATGCACTTTGATATTGTGGAAATAAATGAACTAATTTTTCTAAAGAGACATAAGTTATTTCTCCATGAACAATGCTTTCTTTTAAATATATAACTTTTTTACTATTTACTGCAACGAAAAAAGCAAAATGCTTATCAGCTATAGTTATTGTTTTAATAATAACGCATTCTTCTTTTTGATAGATAATAGCTTTCTTCACTTTCTCATCTCCCACCAATATATTATATTGTATCATAAAAAGCTCATAAAAAAAAGAGCTATTGCTCTTTCATTTAAGCACGACGACTTAATTTGTAAAATCCAAATGCACCTAAACTAAAAGTTATAAATAATCCACCAATAATCATTTTAATATTCATATCACTAGTTTCTGGAATTATAGAATTATACATAACAACTTTTTCAACATCTTTACCATCATATTTAACTTCAAATTCTATTACTTCATCACTTAATCCATATCCTTTTGGAGATTTAGTTTCAATTAAAGTATATTTTCCTTCTGCTAAATCATGAATATAATGTGGTTCTGTTGTTGATACCCATGTTTCAACAATTTTACCATTAGCATCTTTTAATACTAAAGTAGCTCCTGGTAATTCTTTATTAGTTGCAACATCTTGTTTACTAATTACAACACCTTTTTTAGGTTTATTATACATAACAATATCTGATTTTGGATTACCGTCAGCATCTATTACAAACTTAATTGTTTCTGTATACAAGGCATAACCTTCTGGAGCTGCCGTTTCTGTTAAGTAATAAACACCTGGAGTTAATTCTTTAGTAATATAATGTGGTTCTGTTGTTGATACCCATTTATCAATAACATTACCTAAAGAATCTTTTACAACTAAAGTAGCTCCTGGCAATTCTTTTTTTGTTGTAATATCTTGTTTGCTAATTTTTACGTCAATTTTCTTAGAATTATATATCTTAATAGTTTTAGCTGAAACAGATTCTATTTTAACTGTAGTATCAGCTGCTTTTTTATATCCATCTGGAGCTGTTTCTTCCGAAATAGTATAAGTGGCTCCTAAAGTTAATCCTGTAAATGTTTTAGGATTTTCATCTGCTGTTGACCATTTAGCAATAACTTTACCTGATGAATCTTTTAACACTAAAATAGCATTAGCCAAATTAACTTCTTTGCCATCAACTACTTCTATTTTTTGAACAATTAATTTACCAGTTGGTGTTATTTCGACTTTTAATTCATCTTTAGCAGAATAATTATCTTTAAATATTAAACCAATATTTTGATATTTAACATTTCCTTTATAATTATATATTTGAACTTTCTTTCTAGTTGCAGAAGTGTTAGCTCTTACTTTAATTTCCATTGAGCTTCCTACTTTATCAGCAGGAACCGATAATTTAAATTTTGTACCATTAGTTAATTCTACACCACTATCTTTTTTCTCATTATTAACAATGATCTTACTACCTGCTGGAGCATTAACTAAAGATATAGTTGCTTTAGAAGCACCTTTAACTGATAAAGTTATCTCTCCACTAACATATTCATTTCCAGATAACTTCATTGTAGAAGTACCATTTAATGAAACCTCTGGTGTATAATCAATAACTGCACTATTCTTTACAGCGGCTGTATATAAATTGTAGGCAGCAGTACCTAATGTACCACTAGCTTTAATTGTATTAGCATCAAGTTCTCCTTGTGCTATCCATAAGGCAACTTGTGTAATGTAATATTTTTCATGATTTGAAAAACTACCATTTCCAATAACACTAGTATTCCATGAACCACCATAACCATTATCTAATATATAAATATATTGATTAGTTTTAGTATCATTTGGCAAAATACCATCATTTGCTTTAGTTAATGTTGAACCATCTGGAGGTGCGTCTAATTGTTTATTAAAACAATAACCAATTTTCAATCCTCCCGATGTTGTTACTTCTTTATATGTTGTACCTGCACCTTTAATTTTATTAACTCCTACTAATGATTCATTGTGAAATTTTATGGAATCATCAATAGCACTTGCACTAGTTAAACCACAAAATGCAATTAAAATTGTAAATAAAACACTCAAAAACTTCTTCATTTTACTCTTTTCCCCCTTGTGATGATTTATACTACCACAAATTAAGTAAAATGTCAATTTATAGTTAAAAGAAAAAAAGAATCAATAATAATCATTGATTCTAATAACAATTACTAGTTACCTTGTATTTGTTTAGCAACTTCTTCAGCAAAATTTTCTTCTTTCTTTTCCATACCTTCGCCAACTTCATATCTAACCATTTTAGAAATAGTTCCTCCATTATTAGCAACGAATTTAGCAACAGTCTCTTTATTTTCAGCCTTAACAAAAATTTGATTTTCTAAACATACTTCTTCATAATAAGTATTAACTTTTCCAACTAAAATTTTCTCAATCAAATTTTCTGGTTTGCCTTCATTAATAAGTTGCTCTCTAATAATTTCTTTTTCTTTATCTAATACTTCTGTTGGAACTTCACTAGACTTAACATACATTGGTCTCATAGCAGCAGCATGCATAGATACATCCTTAGCAACTTCACTAGATGCTCCATCAACAACTGTTAAAACAGCAATTCTTCCACCCATATGAATATAATCACCAAATGCTTCAGAATCATTTTTAACAATTCTTTCAAATCTTCTAAGACTTAACTTCTCACCAATTGTAGCTGTTTTGCTAACAATTAAATCATTAATAGTTCCTTCAGCAGTAGAAAGAGCTAAAACCTCATCAACTGTTTTTACATCATTAGCAATAATAGCATCTAAAATAGTATCTACCATTGAAGTGAATTCTGTATTTTTAGCAACAAAATCTGTTTCAGAATTAACCTCAACAATAGCAGCTACATTACCATTAATTTTAACAGCTGCAATTCCTTCAGCAGCAATACGATCTGCTTTTTTGGCAGCCTTTGATATTCCTTTTTCTCTTAACCAATCAATAGCTGAATTAATATCACCATTGGTTGCTTCTAATGCTTTCTTACAATCAAGCATACCAGCACTAGTCTTTTCTCTTAATTCTTTAACTAAACTTGCAGTTACCATATTATCTCCTCCTAATTAATAAAACAAGGATGATTATTAATAACCATCCTTAGTAGTATATGTTTATTGTAAAGCTTCTAATAGTTCAGCTTTCTTCATTGTCGAATATCCTTTAACATCTTTAGCTTTAGCTAATTCACGAAGTTCTGAAACTGTTTTTTCAGTTAAATCTTCTTTAACTTCGGCTTTTTTTGTTTCAACTGTTTCAGCTTCTTTTTGAGCTTTAGGATTTTCTTTTACTTCTTTTTCTACTTTATTAAATGGTTTCTTAAAATTCTTTTTATCAAAAGGTTTTCTATCGAATGATTTTCTTTCAAATGGTTTTTTATCTTCTTTTCTCTTTACTGATTCAACAGCGCGTTTCATAATATCATTACCATTTTCTTCAGTTTTACCATTACCACTATAATCAGTAATATGACCACCATTAGCTTCAATAATAGCATTATTCATAACACCGATAATTAACTTAACAGCGCGAATAGCATCGTCATTAGCAGGAATTACATAATCAACCATATCTGGATCACAATTTGTATCTACAATACCAAATACTGGAATATTTAACTTTCTAGCTTCTCTAATAGCAATCTCTTCTTTACTTGGATCTACGATAAACATAGCTTGTGGTAATTTATCCATATTACGAATTCCACATAAAATCTTATTTAATTTATCGTATTCTTTCTTTAATCCTACTACTTCTTTTTTAGGTAAAACATCAAATGTACCATTTTCTTCCATCTTTTCGATTTCTTCTAATCTTTTAACTCTTTTTCTAATTGTTCTAAAGTTAGTTAAAGTACCACCCAACCATCTTTCAGTAACATAATAAGAATCACTCTTAATAGCCTCTTCTTTAGTTGCTTCTGCAGCTTGTTTTCTTGTACCTACAAAAATAACCTTTCCACCATTTTTAGCTATTTCATATAAAGCAGTATAAGCTTCTTCGATCTTTTTAGCTGTTTTTTGTAAATCGATAATATAAATATCATCTCTTGAAGTAAAAATATACTCTTTCATCTTTGGATTCCATCTTTTTGTTTGATGACCAAAATGAACACCAGCTTCTAATAATAAGTTCATTGACACAACTGTCATAAATATTCCTCCTTTTCGTTATTTCTTCCATTTATATCTACTTTAAACATCACCTATTGGCACTCGACATCTAAATCCATAAACGTGTTTTTTTCAAAAAAGCCATTAATATTATATCATAATATTTTTATTTTTAAACTATTTTTTGATTTTTTTCACTATTATATGTACTTTTTTATATCTTTATTTTTATTGAATACTAGTTTTTAATATTATTATATTATAGTATTTTTTTATATTTATTTGATGACACGCTTTCTAATACTTCATTCAAAGCAGTCTCTAACATATCTAAATCCTTACTATAAGTATAATCATAAAAAATATCTTTTTCTTCTGATGCTTCACTTTTATTAATGTTACTATTTACATAATTCATTTTAACTAATGGAACATTTAAATAACAAGCAGCATCTATCTCATATTGAGTAGGTTCTGATGATAATACTAATACAGCGCTAGGATAAATATGTTTACCATTATTATTTTCTCTATAAAATACATACTCATTGTAAAAATCCGTATTTTCAATTGTCGCTTTTAAAGTGTCAAAATTATTTTTGTTGGTTGATATATCTAAACTATTATCGTTTGAATTACTAAAAATATCATCATTACCCATAGAAACTAAACATTCTGGATCAATATTATCAAATAGTAAAATTACATCATTTACAGAATTGATTTTATACAAATTCTTATCTAACTTATATAAAGAAGAAATAGCCGATAAACAAATATATGCTTTTCCTATTAAACGGGGATGCTTGAAATCCGATATTTTTCCATCCTTACCACAAAAGTTCATCGCATGTATAAAAAAATATGCTTCATCATTTAGTTCTATATAATCAACTGTTCGTCCCATTAGTGATTCTCCAGCTACTGTATTATGTGATGTGTATTTGTTTTTTATTATCTTAACATTAGAACCATTTTTTAATTGAGATAACTCAGTTAATGAATTATTAGCTTCATATCCGTATATAGATTTAATATTTTTTTCAATATATTTAAAATTATCTATTAAAGTATTGATTTTATCAGGATTATTTATACTATAATCGTTTAATATCTCTAATATTCTTTTTAGTTCAAGCACATCATTATTATTAATGATAAACTCTAAAAAATCAAATAAATTAGCATAATTTTGTAACAGACGTTTAATACTCGAATCTTTCAATTGTAAATACATTTTTTTTGCTTTATAACTATTCATTATTTCTGACAAAAAAGTCTTAACTGCATGCAAGGTATGATCAGTTAGAAGCAAGCATATTCTTTCTCTAAAATCCTCGCCTGTAATATCGTAGCTTATCCTCTGAAAAGAATTACTAGTTTTCCTTTTAAGTAAAAACTTTCTATTTTCTTCAAATATCATTTGATTAATATTATTTAACCCTTTTACACTAGTTATTTCAAATGCAAAATTATTATCAATTAATCTAAGTAAATTAGAGCGATACTCCCCTATTTTATGATTTTTTATCAATGTATTAATAACATTTTCAAATCGATAATAAAAGTTAATAAATTTAAGAAATAGTACCATATCTAAATTATTTATAGCTTTATTAATAATAAATGTATATGCATAAACTAAATTATCAATATTATTTTTTAATATTGATTCAATATTTATTGACCACTTGGATAAAATAGTATATTTAAATAACCTACATGCATTTTCAAAACCTAAAGTTTTAATAAATTTATCAGAAAAAATAAAATGATCATGATATATAAGTGCGATAGTATACCCAAACTTATTTTTTAATTTATCAATTTTTTCCTTATCTTTCATTTCGTTAATAGTAGATTCATATTCCTTTTTAAATAATTTTTCTGCATTTTGCAATAGTTCAAAGCGATAAAAATAACGTGTTAAAAATATAGGGTTACGCTTAATTATTTGATATGTATCATCAACCGTTAATATATCTAAAGGAATAAAATATAATACATTTGGGTCATCCGTATTTTCGATAATACGCATAACATATTCTCTATTATTAGATATAATTTTAGGCGTTAAATTAGAAATAGAATATCCTTTTTTAATAGCTAAATCAATTAATGTATCATCTAAAATATTTGGATTACAATAATCAATAAATTTACATACAGCATTTTGCGTTGAATCTTCTTCTATTGAATCAACATTATTAAGTGCATACTCTAACAAATAACGATTATTTTTAACAAAATCTTTAGTTCTATGATTATAAACATATCCTTTGAAAATCGCTAATTCTAAAAGTTTTGTATCAAGTATTGATTCAGCGCAATTATCTACATTCCAAACACTTCCGTGTTTTTCAATAATCTGATATAAGAAATCATAATTATTTAAAATAATTTCAGGTAAATGATAAGCATCTCTACCATATCCACGATTAATAGCTATATTAATTAACTGATTAGTTAAAATACTTTCTTCAGCTAGTGGAATCGACAATTTCATTTGGCGCATATCGCCTATTTTAACCAATAGTTTTATTAATCTACTATCTGATTTCAGATTAGAAGAACTAGATCGTTTTAAACGATATCCATTCTTTACGGCCCTATATAGTATTTCATAGGTAAGTACATTGGATGAACAGAAATCAATGATTTCAGGTGAACCACCATATTGTAGAAATAATTTTATATACTTTGGCGAGTTAATAATAAGTTCTGGTGAAGAACCTCCTAAAATAAGAGAACAATGTTTAATTAAAAAAGTAATTGTTTCTTCGTCCAAAAGTGATTCATCGACTGAATCGATAACTTCACTCAAATTAAATCTCGAATCATAAAATTCTACAAAATCATATAATAGCTTTTTACTATATATTTTAACAAACTGAAGATAAGAAGAGTTATTTAAGTCATACACTATGGAATGAATTGTTTTATCATCAAAACAAAGTTGATTTGCAAATTGTAAAACAGAAACCATAGTGTATTTTCCATGTCTATTTCTATATAAATATTCGTAAATATATTCTGAATTATTTTTTATAATATCTGGGGTGTTTTCATTCAGTAAATATCCTTTAGCAATCTCATCTAATATAACTTCTTCAGTTAAACTACTAGCTGGTAATCTATCAATTGCTTGTAAATTGTCATCCACATCATTCACTTTTTCACACTCCTTTTTATATAAAAAAATATATAAGTCCATATTTGTTTACCAAAACATTACATACTTATATACTATTTAACAATTAACGACTTTTACTACCTATACTATTTTCACCCAAAGTTGATTGCTTTTCATTAATTATGTATAATTTTAATTTTAATTCATGTTCTAAAAATTCAATTTTATTTAATAATTGATCAATATATTTATCTCCTAAATATTTGCGATATTTATAATTTATGATATCTTTATACCTTGTAATATCGTTTAAAGCTTCCCTTAAGCTATCGCCATCATCTTCATCACTATCAATAAAATCCATAATAAATTTTAAATATAGTTCTAATTTACGTTTAATTTTCTTTTTTAATATTCTTTCGATAAATGAGCTTTTAATAATGACTAACTTATTTACTATAATACCATCATAACTAATACGATTTTTAGGTGAAATATCAAGTCCTCCCATTTTAGAGTAATCAATTGTTGCATCTACACCTACACTATTGTTTTTTCTAGTAATATAGTAACGATTATTAGTCATTCTAATCAACTCTTTCTAACAAATCTGGTCTTCTATCTTTTGTTCTTTCTAATTGCTGTTGTCTTCTCCATTCATTTATTTTAGCATGGTGACCACTAAGTAGTACTTCTGGTACTTTCATTCCTCTAAATTCAGCTGGACGAGTATAAACTGGATAATCTAATAAATTATCATTAAAAGACTCTTCCTGTGAGGATTCTTTTTGAATTACACCATCTAAAAGCCTTATAATGCTATCACAAATGGCCATGCTTGGTATTTCTCCACCAGTTAAAACAAAATCTCCAATGCTTATCTCCATATCAGCTAAAGTTCTAATACGTTCATCAAATCCTTCATAATGTCCACAAATAAATATCAAATGCTCTTCGTGACTTAAATCATAAGCCATATGTTGAGTATAAGTCTTTCCTTGTGGTGTCATAAGAATTACTTTACTATTATTTCTTCTCAAAGCAGTTACTGCATCAAAAATAGGTTGAGGCATAAGAACCATCCCTGGCCCTCCACCAAAACCATAATCATCAACCTTTTGATGTGGATCTTTAGAATAATCTCGAAAATTATGAATATGTATTTCTACTTTTTTGGTATCGATTGCACGCTTTATAATTGATTCATTTATAAAGCCATCAAACATACTAGGAAATAAAGTTAATATATCAATCTTCATTTAATAACCCTTTCATATAATTAACCTCAAGACGTTTATTATCTAAATCAACATTCTGGATAAACTCTTCTACATTAGGAATCATATGTTTACTTCCATTTTTAACAACTAAAATATCATGAGCATTAGTTTTTAAAATAGAATCAACATGTCCAATATGCTTTTGATCACAATAAACTTCTAATCCAATCAAATCCTCATCTAAATATCCATCATAAACTAAATCATCACGATTAACATAAACTGCTTCATTTTTATAAATAATAACATCATCTATATGATTTCTGTTTTGAAAAGTTACCATATCAAAATTCTTATGTGTACGATGAGTAGCAACTACTTCTTCTATTTTATCTTTTCCTAAATAAAATTTCATTCCTGGTAAAAAAGCACTATCTTTAAATTTAAAGTCACTAACAATTCTAATTTCACCTTTAAGGCCATGAGTGTTAACAACATCACCAATATAAATATAATTCATACTACACCTACTTACTTAATTCATACAACATAATACTGGTAGCTACACCAACATTTAAACTTTCACAATTATCATTCATTTTAATATGAGCATACGAAGTACATAAATCTAACACATCAGCACTCACACCTTGACCCTCATTTCCCATAATTAAAACAAATTTTTCTGGTACTTTTATATCTCTTATATCTATACCATCATCTACTTTTGTACCTATAATATCATAACCTTGATTTTTCAAATTATTAACTGCATCTTTAATATCTTTAATAACAATATTTAAATTAAAAACTAAACCTTGGCTAGCCCTTATAACTTTACTATTATATACATCTACAGTATTTTCACTTAAAATAAGTGTATCACAATTAAAAGCTACAGCACTTCTAATAATTGTTCCTAAATTACCGGGATCTTGCACACCATCTAAAGCTAAAATACGATTCCCCATTTCCTGTTCTTTTATTTTGTAGCATATTCCCATAACTTTTTGATGAGAATCTAACTCCGTTAAATAGTTCATAACTCTATCGGTTACATATATATTATTTTTTTCTAAAGAAAATTCAGTATCTTCTACTAATATAATATTCTTTAAGTAGCCACTTTTATAAGCTTCTATTACTAAATGTTCACCTTCAACTAAAAATAATCCTTGAGAATCACGATATTTTTTTTGTGTCAATTTTTTAATATCTTTAATCTTTTTATTATCGATTGAACTATATAGCATAAAAGTCACCTATAAACATTTTAACACATTTATTTAAAAATTTCTTATTAAATAAGTAAAAATTAAAAAAAGTTAATACATTAAATGTACTAACATCTTAATATTTACTTTTTATATAATATTTTTTTAATTTAATAATACCTATATTATTTAGATTCTTCATCAATTAATTTACTTACTTCAAAATAAATTGTTATTCTCTATATTCAAATTCATAATCTAATATTTTAACTGTATCACCATTTTGAATACCCATCTCTTTTAATTTGTCATCGATGCCTAACTTGCGTAATTTATTAGAAAATCTTAAGAAAGCCTCATCAGTAACAAACCAAGTCATCTTATATATTCTTTCAATTTCTTCACCACGAATAACATATGCTCCATCTTTATCAATTGTAATAGTAAAAGGTTGTTCCTGTTTAAATTTATATAAAACATGGCTTTCAAAACGTTCATCCTCATAAAGTGGTTGCTTTTCAATTTTATCAAGCATATCAGCTAACACTATTAAAACCTTATCTAACCCTTCATTATTCATAGCAGACATCTCATATATTGGTGCATCAACTTTTTCTTTAAATCTTTTTAAATTTTCTTCAGCACCTTCTATATCCATCTTATTAGCGATAATAATTTGAGGTTTATCCATGATTTTTTTATTAAAACTTTCGAGTTCTTTATTTATAGTTATATAATCATTATATGGATCGCGTCCTTCAACAGATCCCATATCTATAATATGCGCTATAACTCTTGTTCTCTCGATATGTCTTAAAAACTTATCCCCTAGTCCTTCTCCTAAAGATGCTCCTTCGATTAATCCTGGTAAATCAGCTACTACGAAAGAACGTCCATCTTTTGTTTTGACTACTCCTAAATTAGGTTTTAAAGTTGTAAAATGATAAGCTGCAATTTTAGGTTTAGCTGCCGATATTTTACTTATAATAGTACTTTTACCAACACTAGGTAATCCTACTAAGCCAACATCGGCTAAAAGTTTAAGTTCAACTTTGACTCTTTTTTCTTCGCCAGGTTCTCCATTTTCAGCAAAATCAGGTGCTTTATTAGTACGTGTAACAAAAGCCATATTACCACGACCACCACGACCTCCGTATGCCACTACAACCTCGTCATCTTTATTCGTTAAATCAGCTAATACAAAATTTGTCTCTACATCGGTAACAACAGTTCCTAGTGGCACTTTAATAACTAAATCAGGTGCATTTGCACCATTCATAGCTTTGCCTTGACCATGAGCACCATTTTTAGCACGATATTTTTTTTGCATTCTAAGATCTATGAGAGTATTTAACCCTTCGTCCACTTTAAAGACAATATTTCCGCCATGTCCTCCGTTACCACCAAATGGTCCACCCATTTCTATATATTTTTCACGTCTAAAAGCTAAACAGCCATTACCACCATTTCCAGCAATCAAATCAATTGTCACTTCATCAATAAACATAGTATCCCTCTTTCACTGATAGTATTATACCAAAAATTTTTCCAATAGACTACCTTTATCAAATAGTATTTATATGTAAAAAAGGCTTCTACACTTGTTTGTAACAAATATGATAAAGAATGTACTATTCATTTCCTTTTTCCTCAAACAATTTAAGAAAATTATTTAAATTTACATAATTATTATTAAAATATATTATTAACGATTTTAATAAAGCCTCATCTGTACACACTTTTTCTAAATTGCTAAATAACTTTTCTAATTCTTTATTATTTTCACATCTCATATGAAATTCATGAATTATTTCTTTTTTTAATAAAATACCATCACATTTATTTAATTTTCTAATTTCTATTTTTGGAAATTCTTTCCCTTTAATTGCTAAACAAGCAATAGAAAGAAGGTTTTTACCAATGAAAATTATACCATTAATTAATGAAATTACTGATACTTTTAATAAAATTTTTGAAAAAAATTTAAATCCACTTAATTTAGAAAGTAAAATTAGGGATGCTGGTGATACATTTTTTTATTTAGTCCAAATATATGGACTATTTTTTGTTTGCACACTAAAACGCACTTTACTTATAAATAAAAAAAGAATATGAACTCAAATCATATTCTAAATATTAATTTATTCCTATTCTAAAACTCTATCAATCTTTTCAAGAATTGTCTTTTCAGAAAATGGCTTCTCAATCATATCAACAACATTATATTGAAAAGCTCGATCAATCGTTTCTTTAGTTGTATCACCACTTATGATAACAACAGGTATATTATAATTATTATTTTTTAAATAATCCAAAACGCCAAATCCATCAACGCCTGGCATCATCAAATCCAATAAAATAAGATCAAAATGTTCTTCACTAAGACTATTGATTGCCTCTTCACCACCATTAACTGTAGTTGCATCGTATTTAGGCATACAAGCTCTTTGTAAATAATTTCTTATAATACTTGAATCATCAACAACAAGAACTCTCTTTTTATCAGTAGTAACTTCAGTATTATACTGAGGTGTTTCTACTATAGTAGAAACAGAAGATTCTTGATCACTCATTGCTTCTTTAAACAATGTATTGATATTTCCTTTCAATATTTTTAATTGTAATGCAGTTTCCTCATTACTAGTTGATATACTATTATCAAATGTTGCGTTAATTTTTTCTAATAATTCATTCATAACATTCTCCTTTATTCTCCAAAATATTTTCTTATTAAAGATATAATTCTATTTGCTTCATTCATCAATTCTTCATAATTATCATCAACATATTTTTTATCATTACCCTTGCTAGCCATTTCATGATTAAAAGATAACTCTGCTAATTTAGTAAAGCCCAAATACTTTGAATCACTTTTCATAGCATGAACTAATATAGCATAATTAGGCATATCACCATTATTTTTATATTCCGCAATTTGTTTCAATCTATTCACAGATTCATTAAGAAAATCTTTTAAAGTCTCATTAAAAGTATCCATATCTCCTAAAAGTTCTAAACTTTTATCAATATCAACACCATTACTAATCAATATTTCTTTATCATAAGTAGAACTTTGGGAAAGAGTTTCTAATTTTTCATCTGAAGATATATTAGCTGTAGTACCATTTAAAAACTTTTTTAATACTTTTTCAAGTTCTACCTTATCAATAGGTTTTGATAAATAATCATTAAAACCATTCTCTAAATACTTCTCACGCATACCTGATATAGCATTAGCAGTGAGTGCTACTGTAGGTATATTAAAACCAATAATTTTCTGTAAATTCTTTAACGTTTCTACACCACTCATATTAGGCATCATATCATCTAGTAAGATTAGTTCATACTTTGTTCCTTCAAGAATTTTATTTATACATGCTTTACCACTAGTTACAAGTTCAACATCAACATTATACGTTTTTAATAGTCTAGCAGCAACTTTTAAATTAATCATATTATCATCAACTACTAATATCTTATTACCACAACCTACAAATATTGAAGTATCTTCATTAGATGATTCTTCAGCTTTTAATTCTTCTAATGATTTAGGAACAATCCTTTGATCAATTGCAGCAGTAAATTTAGAGCCTGAGCCATATTTACTTTGAACAACAATTTTACCATTCATAAGTTCCACTAATTTTTTAGTAATAGCTAAACCTAAACCAGTTCCTTCAATAGTAATATTCTTTTCTAAATCAAAACGTTCAAATTTATTAAATAACTTATCAATATTTTCTTTCTTAATACCAATTCCACTATCTTCAACAGAGATAATCAAACGACACACATCACCATTACATACTGAACTAATATTAAAATCTACATATCCCTCTTTAGTATATTTAACTGCATTAGTTAATAAATTTAAAACAATCTGTTTAACTCTAATATAATCTCCATATAAAACTGGTGGAATCGAATGGTCATAATTATATCTAAATTCTAATGGTTTATCTCCAATTCTTCCTTTAGTCAAAATAACTAGTTCATCAAAAACTTTTTCAAAACTATACTCAGCATTAACTATTTCCAACTTATTAGCTTCTATTTTAGAAATATCTAATATACCATTAACTATTTGTAGTAAACTTTGTGACGCATTAATAATATCTTCAACTTCCTCTTTAGCAGATAGTGGTAAATCCTCTTCTAATAATCCTTGACTAAATCCAACAATCGCATTTAAAGGAGTACGTATTTCATGTGACATATTAGATAAGAAATCTGTTTTAGCATTATTAGCTTTTTCCGCTGTATCTTTAGCAGCATTCAGCTCCTCTATCATTTTCATATCAGGATTTTCAATCGTAAAATACATAAATATAGTAATAAATGTCTCCATAGATGTAATAACTAACACAGATGGATTTGTTGCTTGAATTAAAGTGGCAGTCCCACCCACGATAATGTAAGTAATAATTGGAAAGAATTTTTTTGATTTTATATTTTTTATATTGTATGCTAATGATCCTAAAATTAACATAACAAGAATTCCCGAAACACCATACATAAAATTCGCACTAGGGCCATATGTATAAAATGCACTATTAGAAACATTACTATATAAAGGAAGTAATATAATTGTTAACAAAGAGATAATATATATTGCGATAAATATTTTTTTTATTTTGTTATAATATATTTTATTGAATGATACAACAATTGTATAAAAGGTAAACAAAGTTAACCATGTTAGTAAATAAGTAATATATACTTTATTTACCAAATCAAAAATAATAGTTGTATTTCCTAAAAGCGCCAAAGAAACACTACTGATATCTAATAATAATCCAAAACAATTAACTATAATAATAGCAGAAAATATTCTATTCTCTATAGAATTTACCCTTTTTTTAGAGAAAAAAGTTCCCATCGTCAACATACTATAAAATAAACTACATACAAGTATTGATAAACTACCTATCATATAACCACCTATCATTGCCATTATATCACAAAAAAAGATTTATTACTAAATCTTTTTCATCGTTTTTTCTTTTTTCTTATTGTATGAAATATTTTCATCAATCAAGCCTTCAACAATATTCTGTAATTCTTTAGTTTTTCTTATTACATCATCATCTGGTTCCACATAAATATGCTCTCCAGCTCTAACGCATATTTTTCCTCTTCTATAGTCATCTGTTATAGCAATAGGAACAATTGCTTTACCAGTAGCTTGGGCAATAGCCACAGCGCCTGGTTTAAATTCATTAATTTTAGTTTTTTCTCGATTAGTTCTTCCTTCCGGGAAAATAAATACTGTTCCACCATTAATCAATATTTTTTCAACATCTTCAGTAGCTCTTTTTCTATCACTTTTATCTTCTCTATCAACTGAAACTGCACCTGTTAAGCGATAGAAAAATCCTCTTTTTAATTTTAACATTTTAGTTGCAGTCAAAAAATGGATGGGTTTTGTTCCGATTGCACTAATAATCGGAAATTGATCATAATAATTCAAATGATTAGAAACATAAATAACACCATCATTTGTCCTTAAAGCTTCACTATTAAAAATGTTAGGTTTTAAAGCAACTTTTAAAATTGGTATTCCAATAGTTGCCACAAGTTTATATCTTCTTTCTTGTTTTTTCATTAATTTACTATTATAAGGTAATTTAGAATAAAAATCCCTTAGTTTTATAAAATACTCTTCTTGCTGCTGTTTAGAAAAATCTTTTCTCTCTTCGTGTGATAAAATCTGAAAAGTATCTTCACCACGTTCTTTTTTTATAATTCTAGCTATATTTTCTATTTCTTCATAAACAGAACCAATACTATTAACTCTTGTAAAATTATTGCCTTTAATTTGTCTATTATACAAACAATCAAAACAAATACATTTAGTTATTCCATCTAACGCCTCTATATTTTCTTTTTTATCATCCACCATGACATCTATTCCAAGTTGTTTACATATTTCAACCTTATCTTTGGCACTCTCTGATTCTGATACAAAATGTATTGAATCATACTTAATTCCATCTTTTTTTAAACGCCATATAAGCATTTTTCTGAATAGTTTACCAACCATTCCTGATTCTGTTGTATGTGCCCTACCAGTTATAATATGAACCTCATGACCTTCTGCATGAAATCTAGCTACCATTTCTGAAACACCTTTGCGATTTGGCATTAAACAATATTTCCATATATATTTAGTCCAAAATTTTTCTCTTTCTTCTTTAGAACAATGAAATATATCACATATATCATACCCATTTTCGTTAATTTCTAAATTTGGATTTTTCTTTAAAAAATATTTTTTTCCATATTTTAATTGATATTCTTGCATATTAGTAAGTACACCATCTACATCTAATCCTATTTTCATATTACGCCCCCTAGTTTAAGCTTTTTTGCTTTTCCGTTTCTGAAGTGATTGTTTTAATTTCTAATTCTTGAGTATTTTCAAGTTCTGTAAATGCTACCTTATTAAGAAGTGTCTTTGGTAGTTCTTTAATAAATTTTATATCTTCTAAAGTAGGTAAAGCATATGCTGAAACACTACTTTTTAATGTGTCCATTATTTCTTTTTTTAATGTATCTGTAGCAACTACGCTTTCTTTTAATACCACATACACTACTGGTATTTGACCTTTCGATGGATGACTTTTTCCAATTAATTCACAAGAATCTACAAAATCTAGTTCTTCAACAGCACTTTCTACTTGCGAAGAATGAATATTATATCCATTACAAATTATCATTCTTTTTAATCTTTGTGTATAGTAAATAATTCCATCTTTCGACATAAATCCTAGATCACCAGTGTGTAAGTATATTTTCCCATCTGAATGTTTAATTAATGTTTTTTTCGTTTCAGCATTATCTTCGTAATAACCCAGCATTACCGTTGGACCATAAAGGCATATTTCTCCTTCTTCACCATATGACACTTCTTCAGTTGTTCCTGGCTTTACGATTTTTATAATATTACCATACATTGGTATACCTATAGAATTCGGACTATTATATTCATCTGTAGCGAGTGTTACTCCTGCAACACCCTCTGTTAATCCATATCCCTTTGCAATTTTAGTACAAGCACCATTTGCAGCAAAATAATCATTATATTCTTTTTCTTTAGATTCTTTTAATCTATCTCCACCAGCAACAAATAATTTGACAAATGAAAAACCTACTTTTTTGCCAATTCTTTCATCTTTTTTAAACGCCTCGAAAATAGCTGGAACGCCTATTATATACTCTGGTTTTTTCTTCTTATATAATTTATATAAATTTTTTGCTTGAAATTTTGGTACCATAACTACTGTAATGCCAAAACTTAAAGGCAAATGAAGACAACTGCATAAACCAAATCCATGAAATAAAGGCATAATTGCTAAAGCAGAATCTCCTCTTTTAAATCTATTAAAACTAATCAAAAATTGTTCTAACATAGAATTAAAATTTTCATTAGTCAACATAGCTAACTTTGATTTACCACTAGTACCACCTGTTGACAATAATATAGCACATTCATCTTTTTCCCAATTATATTTATCTACTGCATCATATTTATCTAATAAAAATTCATTTAACGTTATAAATCTTTTGTCTCTAGCCTCATGATAAAAGATATTTTCATGGATTAACCTAACTTTCTTATTTTTCAAATGCTCTATTTCTGATTTTAATTTCTCCGATTCTTCTTTTGTCAATTCATACTGTGCTTGGTATAATTTCATTTTTTGGTTTACTTTAAAAGAATCTAAATTAACCCTAGTTTTTTGCTCAATCTTCCTTTTTATAATTCTAATTCTATGTTTTAAAAAAACACCATTTTTAATTTTTGATTGAATTATTTTAAAAAGTATCTTTTTAGGTTCTAAAATTTTATTAATTTCATATAAAGGTTGCAATTTAATAGGCATCGAGCTTTTTGGTGATGAAACAATTATTTTTTCAAGTGATGTTTCATCTATAATTGATTTAATTTTATAATACGTGCTATCCAAAGCAATTACCATTTTAACCTTTGTTCTATTTAAATTTTCCTTTATCTCATTAGGTGAAGACAAAGGATGTATTAATTGTACTTTAGCCCCTAATTTATTTAATGCATAAACACTTATTAAAGCCTCTGGTGTATTAGCCATACATATAGCCACTATTTCTCCAGAATTAACTCCTTGTGCTTTATATGATGCAGCATATTGATCTATAAGGTTTAAAAATTCGCCAAACGTAATTTTCCTATCAAAATAATCTATTGCTATAAACTCAAGATTATTTATATTTCCTTTTTTCATATATTCATAGATACTCATATTAATTGAATTAAAATCAATATTTATTTTCTCATTATCTTTCTCATAAAATTTTAACCATGGCATTTCCACTGATGCAAATCTCATAAAACCACCCCTAACAAACTTAATTAACAACTATAATATTTATTATTATAATTCCTTCACTTGGATAATACATTACTAGTTTATTCTTATATATTTTGTCGAATTATGTCGATATATAATATAATTTATCTACTTCTTTATTTAATTATACCAAATTTACTAGTATTTTTTATATTTAATATCTTCATCTTTACTAAAATATCTATCAATCATTTCTTGTTCTTCTACTATAAATGAACGAATTATCTTTAATTGGTCTAAAGTTATATTTTCTTTTGCATATTCCATATCTGAATTATCTAATATATTATTTTCTTCACTAGATAATAATTTATATCCTAAAGAAGCTAATGCTGTCTCTATTTCATCAATTCCTTTAACTCCTACACTATTTATTTTTAGCAAATCATTTCTACTATAAGTTATAAGAGTATCTATAGTAAAAATATCAGTTCTAAGTAAAGCATTTTTTAATCTCGTAGATAAGTTTAAATGTTTTATCGAAATATTTAAGGCACTATTTTCTATATTGCAAAAATCATCATATTTTAAACTATATCCTAACATTCTAATTATAGTATCTATTTCTACTGCTCCATTTAGGCCTATTCCCCTTATTTTAAGTAAATCATGCTTTGAATATACTAAAAGTTCTCTTATTGTTGTTATATCAGCTTTCATTAAACAATTAATACTTTTAGTACTAATATTCAAATCACTTATCAAAGTGTCTAAACTAATATTTTTAAATAACCTTTGAGTTTTAATATATTGTGTTATTTGTGCTTCACTTTTTAATAAAAGTTTTTTAATATTTTCTCTACAAGTTCCATATGCTTTAGCAATAGTTTCTAATGTCTGACACTCATATGGTTCTAATATTCCGTATCTTCTTCTCAATATATCAGTTTGTTTTATATCTAATGATCCAATTATTTCTAAAGACGGATTATAAGCTTGCTCTATAAATTCATTAATTTCTATTTCATATTCTGGTGTTAAATTAATACCTTTTATTTTCATCTTGTTATATAAATATTGATAAAACTCCCCTTTTTTCATAATATTTCCCCCAGTTGTTGCTTATATTAAATCATAATTTTTATTATTTGTCAAAATTACACAAAGAGAATTTATTTTCTGTTTTAATTTATAAAATGATAATAAAAAGAAGAGTAAATACTCTATCTTCTATTGAACAATTGTTTATTAAGTAGATTCATTATCTACTAGTTTTGATATTAACATTGTACTAGGGATATCTCCTACTACATTTAGTGCTGTAGCTGGACTATCTACTAACCAACCTATTGTAGCAATAATAGGAAAAGCTATTGATGGGAATCCATATAATGAAACAATTAACATCTCACCAATTAAACCACCACCTGGAATACCAGACATAACAACACCACTTAGAACTGCTACTAAAAGTGCTAATAAAATATCAGTTAAACCATTAAAAGATCGACCAAATATTGAAAATAGAAAGGCTATTTTAAGAATAGATGCCATACTAGAGCCTTCCATATGTATAGTAGCGCCAATCGGTAGTACAACTTCCTTAATATCTTTAGGTAGTTTCATTTTATCACAAGTACTTATATTAGCTGGTAAACTAGCTAAACTAGAACAGGTTCCTAATGAAGTAATTGTAGATAATAAAATATTACTATAAAAAAGTTTAATACCTCGTTTACGATAACTTAAATAAGCATATAAAGAATAAAAAATAACATAGTAAAGAATAGCCATAACTAAATATAAGATAAAACTTTTAAAATATCCTGTTAATAATTCTGTACCATAAGTTCCAACTATATTAGCAAAATAAGCACATAAACCAATTGGTGCGTAATACATAATTATATTTATCATTTTTAACATAACTTTAGATAAAGCTTTTAAACCGTCACCAATAACTTTTGAATCTTTACCACACAATCGAACACTAAAGCCAAAAATTATTGAAAAAATAATTAATGGTAACATATTACTTTTAGAAAGTAAATTAGAAAAATCACTAACAGTCAACATTGAAACAAATGTATCTTTAAAATTAATACTTTCTTTTGTATATTCCAAATTGGTCATAATAGTTCCTGTTGGTTTGAATATTAATACACCTAGTAACATAAATACACTCGCAATAAAACTTGTTATAGTAAATATAGCAAACATATATTTAAATATTTTTCCTAATCTTTTTAAACTTCCCATATTAGCTATACTACTAGATATAGTAAAAAAAACTAAAGGAATAACAACAACAAATAGCATGTTAATAAATATTTGCCCTAATGGTTCTAATACTTTAGCACTACTTTTAAAAATTATACCTATAATACTTCCAATTATAATTGATATAAATAAAATAATTGGGAAACGATAATTTTTAAATATTTTATTAAACATATTAAACCTCCCATAATTAATTTATGCTAATAAATAGAGGTTTATCTTGATAAATAAGAAAAAAACAATAAAAATTTTTATTGTTTTACATATTCAATTTTTGTTAAAAAGAATTTATTTACATTAACATTATAATGAAATGTATATTTATATTTATCGATAATATCTAAATTTTCAGTAATATTTTTATCTGTTATATTTATAGGTAACAAATTATTATGTCTAGTATAACTAGTTTGTGGTTTATCATTTATCTTAGTATATGCTACATATTCTGTAATATATATATTTAAATCATCCCAATCACTAGTAATATGCGTTACTTTAGAAATATTTGGAGTATATTTTTTTTCATATATACGATAAACATTCAATTTAGCATCATAAACATATCTTTTATCAATAAAGGTAACTGTTTTATTGGTAAATTTAACAGGTCCAAGAATTTTATTAATTTGTTCATTAACAAAATCAATTCTTATATATTTACCAGTATAAGTATATCCATCTTTATCAGTAATTGGTTTAGTTATTTTTTCTGTTCCAATATTTGTTTGTGGTTGATTTTTTAATCCATATGCTATTTTTAATTCATCAGAAAAGTTATCACTTGTAAGACCTGTTTCTAACCGTGTAATATCTTCTTTTGTCATAGAAGATTCATACTCATAATTTAAATGTGCTAACGAATAATAGTCATTTATTTCTTCATCAGTATATTTTATTTTCTCTTCTACTTTTGCAGGTTCAGTTTTTTCACTTGTTCCTTTTTTATAATAAATGACAAAAGCTACTGCTAATACTAATAATAAAATTAAAATAAATAATCCAAAATTACTATCTTTTTTATTTTTCACACTATCACCCTTACTTGATTGTTATTTTATCTAATTGATAATTATTATCACCTTTAATAAATTCGTACTCAAAACATTTCAATTCTTTGTATTTTTCTTTTATATTGTTATCATCAATAATTACAGAAAGTAAAGTATTATTTAAAGTCCAACTTTTAGTACTATTTAAATCTGTATAAGCTACATATTCACGAACAATTAATTTATTATCTAATTCTTCTTTTTCAGTATAATCAAATTTTTTATAGTTTAAATTAATAATTTTAGTGTTATCTATCAAATAATATCTTTTTGTTTCTTGATTATAAGTATATATATTATTACCTAAAGTAAAACCATCTTTTTGATAAGTTATATTATTTCCAAATAATGTTTTAATACTAGTATCTAATTCATCTTCTAAAAAATATGTTTCGCCTCCTACAACGTGAGGTGTTGTTATCTTAAAAGCTAATGATAATTTAGCATTATTAGATAAGTCATTAACAGGTAAACCATTAATCATTCCATTAATATCTGTAGCACTATAAGCATTACTAAGTTCTTCAGCACTAAAAATAAGATATTTTTCTATTTCTTCTATTTTAAATTCTTCTTTTTTAGTATCTTCTACAATATTAGATTGAACATTTTCACTCTCAACATTATTTTCTTCTTTATTAATAAGTGTATAAATTCCATATATAACAAGTATTAAGCCAATTAGGCTAAGTATTATATCACTGAACCCAAAACTTTTTTTAGGTAATCTATCTTTTTGATGACTATTGTTTTTACTCTTTTTACGTATATTTAATTCACCATTAACTATAATAGGTGTAACTTCTTTTTTATCGTCTTTCATATTATCCTCCGTATTTTAATAGTATCATAAAACTAAAAAAAAGCCAATAGTAAACTATCAGCTATCACACTACTTCAATACCTAACATTTGGACTAATATAGAAGCTTGAAAAGTGTTTACTTTACAACCTATTATATCGTTTAAGCTTATATTAATGTCTTTAATAGTACAATTAGATAAATCTATTTCTTTTAGTGATGTTTCATAAAAATCAGTTTGTAAAAAATTACATTCATTAAATAGAATATTTTTAAATTTAATTTCTGATAAAGAAGAATTACTAAAATCAATACTATCAAAACTAACATTAGTTATTCTAGTTGATGATATTTGTGAATATCTAAAAGTGCATTCCTTAAAAGTTATATGTTTAAGGCTAGAATCAGCTATATAAACACCAACAAATTTACAATTTTCATAAAGACATCTATTAAAACCTACATTATCAAGATGACTATTGCTAAAGTCACAATTTTTAAATAAACAATTATAAAATACAAAGCCATCTAACTTTTTATTATTAAAATCAACATTTTCAAATACACAAGAATTAAAGTCAACTTTATAATTTAATTCTTCAAAAATTATATCACTGAAAATATTATTCTGATAGCTTTCTTTATCAATATCAAATTCACTTACAATTGTATTCTTTATTTTTGGAGACTCTATCTTAAACACGTTAACTCCTTATAACATTTATCGAATATTTCTTTAAACATGCATACTTCTTCTTTAGTTGTTAAGTATGATAAACTAATACGAATACTAGATTTAGCTAATTCTTGATTATTAGTAATTGAATAAACAGCTTTTGATATAGAATTAGCGGTAGCACATGCACTTTGCGTAGATATAAATACATCATATAATTCTAAGGCATGTAACATAGATTCTGGTTTTACGCCTATAATACTAATATTTAAAATATGAGGAATAGAATCTATAGGACTGTTGATTTTTACTTTATCATATTTAGTTAAAAAAGCACGTAAATCATCAGATAGTTCTTGAACATACTTATATTTGCTATCGATATCTATATGAGCTAATCGTAAAGCTTTAGCAAAAGAAATAATTAAAGGTAATGGTGGTGTACCACTACGATAAATTGTTGTCGATTTTCCACCATGAATAAGAGGTTCAATTACTGTTTTCTTCTTTTTTATTAGGGCGCCTATTCCTTTTAAACCATAAAATTTATGAGCTGAAAAACTAGCTAGATCAATATTATTTAATGGTATTCTTACTTTCCCAATTACCTGAGTTAAGTCAACATGGAAATAGCATTTCGGATATTTTTTTAATAATTGTCCTATTTTATCTATAGGTTGCAAAATGCCTAATTCACTATTTACAGCATTAATAGTAACTAAAATAGTATCATCCCTTATTAGCCTTTGCAAATGTTCTAAATCAATATGTCCATTATTATCTAGATTAACATAACTAACTTCATAGCCTTTATCAATCAAGTAATTTAATGGTCCATAAATAGATGAATGTTCTAATTTAGTTGTAATAATATGTTTTCCTCTATTCTTATATTTATCTGCTACTCCTTTAAGTGCTAAATTATTAGCTTCGCTTGAGCCACTAGTATATATTATTTCATAATCATTAATATCTAATAATTCCTCTATTTGTTTCGTTGCCATATCAATTAAATGATTAGCTTCCACACCTAATTTGTGCAAAGAATTAGGGTTTCCTGGATATTTTTTACATGCCTTAACAAAGCTATCTAAAACCTCATCATTAACTGGAGTTGTTGCACTATAATCTAAATATATCACGTTATCACCTCTCAATCATTTTAACATATCATTACACAAAAAGAAAGAACACTTGTCCTTTCTAATTATTGTTTACTCTCCTAACACTATATCTTCAATGCCACTACCTATATTTGAAGTTACGATTGTAACTGATTGTGCAACATTATAAATATTATCATTTTCACTTGAATCATTTAGATTTCCTGTTTGTGATAAGTAATATTGTACCTGAGGTTTACCATTTGAACCTTCAGTTTCTTGTACTGCTACTTCTTCGCATAAAATTGTTGCTAACATTTCATCTATATTCGTCTCGTCAACCCAAATAGTTGCATGACCTTCTTCTTCACTAGTATTAGTTATACCTGTTGCTATTAAACTACTTGTAGCAACATTTTTAACTTCTATACCACCCCAAGCATTACCTGATACATCAACATTAGTAGCTATAACTTTAGAATTATCTAAAACAATTAATGCAGCATTAGCACCTGTTAACTTAATATCTTTAAGTTCAACAGAAATTTCTTCATCACCACTATATGTTTTTAATACTTGATTATTTCCACTTGTAACAGTTGTTAAACTCATAGTATTATTATTACCATTAATAGCAATACTTCTATCAATAATTATAGATTTATCAACAGAAATATTATTAATTAAATTAATTGTTGTAATATCAGCATTTGCTAGAGCAGCTTCTAATTCAGCCTGTGTAGTAATGTTTGCTACTACTTGTTTCCATTTAGCGTATAAAACTACATCATTTTTAATTTCTAAACTAGAACTATATTCGGTAGTTAAAGTGCTATCAGTATACCACCCAACAAAAGCATAACCTTCTTTCGTTGGTGTAACATTATTAATAGTCTTACCATATTCAACTATCTGAGCTAAATCAGTCAACTCAGTATCACCATCATAAAATTTAACATTATAATTATTTATATTAAATTTAGCATACAATACAATATTTGAATTAACTATATTAGTAAATTCATATTTAGTTGTTAATTCACTATCTGTATACCAACCATCAAAAGTATAACCTTCCTTAGTTGGAGCTGTTGGCTCAATTACTGTTTTTCCACTTTTCACTTGTGAATATGTTTGGGTACCATCTACATCAAATGTTACTGTATATACAGGTGTTTTCTCTCCTGTAATTAAAGCTTTATATTGTTCAAGATTATTTCCTGCTTTTGAAATATATCCATCCTCTAAAGAAATTGTTACATCTAATTCAGCACCTATTAAATCATCTAATGTGATATCACTTATAGTCATTCCAGTTGTCTCTTCTAACATTTGAATCATTGTTAAAAATACTGCTGATGATTGTCCAACTTCTAAATTCTCATTTGGTTCATCAAAAATATAAGTTTTATCTCCTGATTTAATAGTTAATTCTTTAATACCATCTGTTTTCAGCAAATCTCTAATTCCACCTATTAAACCAGTATTTTGTAGTGCTGCGGATTTAATATCATTATTTATTATATTGTATGTTATTATTTTATCAGCATATGAAGCTGTATAATACTCATTATTCACTTTATTTACACTAGTTTGTAATAAAGTATCAATATCTAATACAGATACATATTTAGCTGTTAATGTAATATCTTCAGTTACAGGTTTAGTAAAATCATACTCTTCATTACCATTATACCAGCCTATAAATTTATATCCATCTTTTACTGGATCTTCTGGTTTTGATACTACTAATCCTTCTTTTACTGACGATGTACTAAGTGTTCCATCGTTATCAAAAGTTACAGTATATTTTACTATCTCTTTAGTTTCTTCATAATCTATATAACTGATATTTATTTTTTCAGGTAATTGCGTTGTTCCAATTACATTATCAGTTGATATCCATCCTGTTTTATCATAATTATCATCATACTGCGCTTCTAATCTTTGAATTGTCATTTCGCCATATATAGCATCTTTATCTATAGAACCTGCATTTTCACTAACTGAAATTGTCCTTGCTGCTAACATTACATCTTGAGTGGTTAATAAATGTTCTGATGTGAATACATATTCTCCAATTATAAATGCGGTTGTGGCATTTGGATTTATTCTATCTATTTCTTCACCCAATTCATCTACAGTAAATTCAATAGCAAAGCATGGAGTTATAGAAACAAATAAAGAAATTACAATCATTACTATTATTTTACTATACTTCTTTTTCATATTGCTTTCCTTTCTTTTTTAATTTTTTATAGTTACATTAGCGCTTACCTTAGTACCATCATTTAATACGATTGTAACACCAGAACTTTTGGCCTTCGCAACTGTATTTTTATCAGCGTATGTTCCTAAAATTCCACCACCTGTAATACCAATTTTAGAATAATCTTTAAAAACAACTGAATTTTTTGTAACTGTATAAGTATATTGTAATACGCTTCCTGTACCTTCTTGTTCGTGTGGCGTAAATACAATCGCATAACTAGCTGGTGCTTCGTTTACTGTAACCACACATTTAGCTGTTTCTTTACCATCAACAGTTGTTACAATAATTGTAGCTGTTCCTACTTTTTTTGCTGTTATTTTACCGTTACTAACTGTTGCTACACTAGTATCACTACTTGACCATGTTACATTTTTATTAGCTGCATCGTTTGGTAATACTGTTGCTGTTATAGTTTTACTGCCACCTACAGTTAAAGTTAAAGCTTCTTGACTAAGTTTAACACTTGATACTGCAACAGGATCTTTAACTGTTACTTTACAAGTTACTTTAAATCCACCATCTTTTGTTGTTACAGTAATTGTAGCTGTTCCTGCTTTTTTAGCTGTTACTTTACCATTACTATTAACTGTTGCAACACTAGTATCACTACTTGACCATGTTACATCTTTATTTGTTGCATTTAATGGTTTTACAGTTGGTGTTAATTGTTTAGTAGTTCCAGTTTGCATAGTAGTATTACTACTACTTAATGTAATACCATTAACTGGAACATTTTTTACAGTAACATTTATAGTTGCTTCAAAATCTCCATCTTTTGTTATTACAGTAATTTTGGCTGTACCTTCACTCTTACCTTTAATTGTTCCATCACTAGAAACAGTGGCAACTTTTTCATTATCACTTGACCAAGATACTCCTTTATTAGTAGCATCTCCTGGTTTAATTGTAGGTATGATTTTTTTACTATCACCTACACCTAAACTAATATTGCTTTCACTAACAGTTATTGCAGTAACCTTTACTACATCTTCTGATACTGTTACTTTACAAGTTGCTTTAAAATCTCCATCTTTTGTTGTTACAGTAACTGTTGTAGAACCTTTTGCTACAGCTGTTACATTTCCATCTTCATCTACTGTAGCAATGCTAGTATCAGCACTTTGCCATGTAACACTTGTATCTTTCGCATCACTAGGCTCTACGGTCGCAACAAGAGGTGATTTATCACCAGGTTGTAAAGTTAAGCTTGTTTGATCTAAGGAAACACCTGTTACAGCAACAGTTTTTGACGATTCCCATCTAGCTTCTATTTCTAAATCAGAAGTCACTTTTGTATCAAAATCATACTTCTTGCCATTAACATACCATCCCACAAAATCATAACCATCTTTAGTTGGATCAGTTGGTATTTTAACTTTTCCATCTTGAGCAACAATTTGTTCACTAACTGTTGTTCCTCCATTAGCATTAAACTTAACAGTATATTCTTTCTTTTTACTACATCCTTTTAATAAAAGTAAAATAATAACTACTATTATAACAACAAAAATTGCTATTTTAGCTCCTAGTGAAATTCCACTACCACTATCATCTTTTTTGCTTTTCTTTGATTTAGAAGAGTCTTCACTTATCTCTTCATCACTTGCTGAATTCGAATTTTTACTACGTTTATACGATATTTCATCACTAATATCATCATCAAATTCTTCAATATCATCTATCATTTTTCTTGATGATGTGCTTGTTTGTTTTGAAGTTGATTTAGAAGAAGTTGGTTTAACTTTTCCTTCCATATTGCCTCCCTTTCTTTAAGCATTTTAGAATATACTTACTTAGAATTTAATGTTAACTTTTAGCTTATTTTTACCTCCTATTGTTACACCCTAATTCTATCAAAATTGTATAACTATGTCAATTAGAGTATACATTACTTTACTAAAAAAAGAGAAATAAATTTTCCCTTTTATTATTCAACCAATATAGCTTTATCAATTATTTCTTGTGGAATAGAAAATTCATCATTTTCATTTAATCCCGAATATGTAGTTGTCGTTGTATATTCTTCGCATTCATTTTTATCTATTTCACTTAAAGATTCTTTATAATCTATAAAGATTTTAATTAAATAACCATCTTTAACATAAGCATATCCAACGATATCGCTTTTAAAATCTAGTTTCAAGTTATTATCATTAACATAATCATCTTTATCTAATGTAAATTTATATTTATCTTGACCTTCAATATCAGATGTGATCTTTTCAATTGATTTGTAATTAGTAACTGAACTATCAGAATTATCTATTGTTTCGATATTATAATACCACACTTCTTTTTGTGTCTCTTCATCTATCATTTTATAATAAATATAACTTTTATTATCTTTTACAACCTCATACATTTCTAAAATTTCATCAGTTGGTTCTTCACCAGTAACTAACGATCTCATATGTATATAAATCGTATTAGTTAATTTAGAAAATTTAATTAACAAGCTATTATCTATAGTAGTTTCATTCACTGAAAAAACTTCGTGTGTTTGAATTATTCCACTATTAACAGAGTAAGTTTTTTCTTCTGCTTCGATTAAACTTGTATCATATGAAACATATTTAGCTGTTAATGTAATATCTTCAGTTACAGGTTTAGTAAAATCATGCTCTTCATTACCATTATACCAGCCTATAAATTTATATCCATCTTTTACTGGATCTTCTGGTTTTGATACTACTAATCCTTCTTTTACTGACGATGTACTAAGTGTTCCATCGTTATCAAAAGTTACAGTATATTTTACTATCTCTTTAGTTTCTTCATAATCTATATAACTGATATTTATTTTTTCAGGTAATTGCGTTGTTCCAATTACATTATCAGTTGATATCCATCCTGTTTTATCATAATTATCATCATACTGCGCTTCTAATCTTTGAATTGTCATTTCGCCATATATAGCATCTTTATCTATAGAACCTGCATTTTCACTAACTGAAATTGTCCTTGCTGCTAACATTACATCTTGAGTGGTTAATAAATGTTCTGATGTGAATACATATTCTCCAATTATAAATGCGGTTGTGGCATTTGGATTTATTCTATCTATTTCTTCACCCAATTCATCTACAGTAAATTCAATAGCAAAGCATGGAGTTATAGAAACAAATAAAGAAATTACAATCATTACTATTATTTTACTATACTTCTTTTTCATATTGCTTTCCTTTCTTTTTTAATTTTTTATAGTTACATTAGCGCTTACCTTAGTACCATCATTTAATACGATTGTAACACCAGAACTTTTGGCCTTCGCAACTGTATTTTTATCAGCGTATGTTCCTAAAATTCCACCACCTGTAATACCAATTTTAGAATAATCTTTAAAAACAACTGAATTTTTTGTAACTGTATAAGTATATTGTAATACACTTCCTGTACCTTCTTGTTCATATGGTGTAAATACAATCGCATAACTAGCTGGTTTCTCTGTAACTATAACATTATGTGTCGCAAATTTCCCATTAGCTGTTGTAGCAGTTATAGTAACTTCGCCTGATTTAATACCACTTACAACACCATTACTATTAACTGTTGCAATACTAGTATCACTACTTGACCATTTTATAGCTTTATTTACAGTATTATTAGGTTTTACTAACGCACTTAAAGTTATAGTTTTCCCCTCCACTACGCTTGTTGGTCCACTAACTGATACACTTGATGCTTCAATCGGCTTACTAACATTTATTGTAACAGTAGCTATTTTTCCTCCATCTTTTGTTGTCGCTGTTATTGTTGTAGTACCAACACCTACAGCAGTTACTTTACCTTTACTATCAACGCTAGCAATAGAATTGTTACTACTTTTCCATGTTACTCCTTTATTTGATGCATTAATAGGAGCTATGGTTGCTACTAATTGTTGAGCTTTATCACCAATAGTCATATTTAAAATTGTAGGACTTATGGCAATGCCAGTAACAGGTACATCTTTAACAGTTACATTAACTGTAGCTGTTTTTCCTCCGTCTTTTGTCGTTGCTGTAATAATAGCTGTACCTTCTGCCATAGCAGTTACTTTTCCATTTACCACTTTAACTACCTTATTATTACTACTTGTCCATATAATTCCTTTATTGGTAGCATTAACTGGAGTAATAGTTGCTGTCAAACTAACAACATCATTTGTACTCAATTCTAAATTAGATTTACTGAAAGATATATCTGTTACATTAACTACATTTTCTGATACAGTAACAGAACAAGCTGCTTTATAATTTCCATCAGTTGTTATAGCAGTTATTACAACAGTTCCAAGAGATATCGCTTTAACATTTCCATTACTATCAACAGTAGCTATTTTCTCATTACTACTTGTCCATATAATATTACTATCTTTCGCATCACTAGGTTCTACTGTTGCTACTAACAATACACTATTTCCAGGTAAAATAGTTACACTAGTTTGATCTAAAGTAACACCTGTTACCTTAGCTGTCTTAATGATTTCCCATCTAGCTTCTAAGACTATATTAGCTGTTACTTTATCGTCAAAATCATACTTCTTACCATCTAAATACCATCCTAAAAAAGTATACCCTTCCTTAACTGGATCAGTTGGTATATCTACTTTATCGTTAGCTTTAACTTTTTGAGATGTTATCTTTGTTCCACCATCAGTATCAAATTTAATAGTGTATGAATTATTACTGCTACAACCTTTAATTAATAACAGTACAATAACTAAAAGAAAGATAATCGGTACTAATATTTTTGCTATCAATGTTTTATTATTAGAAAATTTATCATTTTGTTTAAAAGTACTATCTTCTTTTTCATTATCAATATATTCAGAATGTTGTTTATTAGCATCTTCACTATCATAATCAGTCAAACTTTTTTCATCAGTTTGTTCATCATCTAGTTCTTCTAGCAAATCATCGAGTTCACTTATACTATCTAAATCTTCTAAATCATCAAATTCTTCAATATCATCTAAATCTTCTAAAGAATATTTTTCTTCTTTTTTGTCCATACTACCATCCTTTCTACTGATATCACACCCATCTTATACAGCCTAATTGTACTATATATTATCTAAGTAGTCAATAAATTAAATACTACTGATAAAAATATTAATTACAATAATCAATGAATAATATGAGTAAAATAATTAAAATATATCTAGTTAACTATTTTCTATTTTCTAAAACCCATTCCTGTAAATATTTAATTTTTGTATGACAATAATCACACTGCCCTTTATTAGCTGATATGGAGGCTCCACAATTTGAACATTTAATAATATTAACACCTTCTTTTAATTCTAAAATGTCATTACTATTTTTTTTCATTAAATATTTATCTTTTACTATTTTCGAAGTGATTTTATTATTATTAAAATACACTATTCTTACTTGAGCTAAAACTTCTACATATAACGTATCATGTTCTACATAATCTTTAAAATCTAAATAATCTAAGACATCATAATCAATTATATTATCTTGAGAATAGTAATATTTTCTAACTTCATAATTTAAATTATTAAAAAATACTTTTTTATTAATATTGGTTTTCTTCCAAAAATTTATTTGTTTTTGATTTTGTCTATCTTTATATTTTTTTATAGGTCCTAGTATTACATAGGCATCTAATATATAAAAGAAATAATAAAGTATGAGTGCTAAAATAATTCCATATATAAATACTTTAGTTATATCATAATTATTAAATGTTCTAGATGTGGTTTTAATAAATATAAAACTCAAGAAAATACTTATTATTATATCGATAATAGCTGTAATAATTCGATAAACATTACTTTTTAAAACTCGATCATAGTGATATTTACTACCTAAATCTTTATCTGTGTATTCGATATTATAATAGGTTTTACAATATGGACATCCATCAATAAAATCATTTAGTTTAGAAGTCATCCCACAATTAGGACAAGTATATTCCTTATCTTCTACATCCTTAGATATAAATGTATATTCTATTCTAGAATCAAAATCTTTTTCTGTATGATTTAAAATATTATTAATATAATAATTTTTTTCACATCTAATACCATTTTTGATATCATCATTAATAGAATTATCTGTATTTCTCTCCAATATTTTATTTCCAACTATATATTTAGTTTTAATATTTATTTTATATTGATTTAACTTATTAGTTTGATAATTATCCGATACCAATGCCATATTTTACACTTCCTACCTATTATTATTGTTATTGTTATTATTATTGTTGTTATTATTTGAAGATGAACCTCCACTATAACTACTATCTGAAGATGGTGTATAATGTGGTATTACTTTAAAAATTGAATTACTCATTGTAAGACCATCAATACTTCCATCAGTACAATTAGTAGGAATAACAGAAAAAATATTAGTACCTACTCTTAAAACAAGACTATCTTTATTTCCAACAACCTCTCCCGTTTTATTAATTGTTAAAAATTGATAAATTTGTTCTAAAGTATTTTCTGTTAGCCTATAACGCATAGCTAAATCAATACAACGTTTTTTTCTTATTAGTTCTTCATAGGTTTCTGGTTCTTTATTCATTACACAAACTCCTTATCTATATAATAAAATTCTATATTTTGAAACGGCAAATTAATAGCTTGAATATGATAATAAGCATTATTTTTTTGTTTTGTATAGTGATAATCTCTTAAAGATGAAGTTGTAAAAAAGATGTTGTTTGCATTTTCTTTTGATATAAAGTTTTTCATTTCCTTAATTTGATTAGTTAAATCATAAGCATAATATCCATCTTTATCAGATAATGTATTATCAAGTACTCCTTTATATACTTGATGGGTCATTACATGTCTTTGCTTATTCCTATTCTCATCTCCATATGTAACAAGATCACCAGATAGTAACATAATATATAACGAATTATTTTCTGGATAATCACAAACTTCATTTATTATGTTTTTTTTCATATAAATAGTAATCTTACTTTCAGGAGTAATATATATAAATTCTCTAGTATTTTTTAATATTTGAGATTCTAGTGAATACTCTTCATTATCTACTTTTAATATAAAGACATCGCTATTATATATATAAGTTAAATTAGGATCATTAGATATTATCTCTTCTAACGATGGATAATCATTATTATTTCTTTTAGGTTTATATTTTTCGATATTGCCTATTCTCATTTTGGAAACATATCGATATACTGATTCATCATTATAATCATCTTTCATATAATTTCTATCTTTATACATAGCTTGCTGCAGTTTACAAGTATAACTTTTATTTGTCTTATATGTATTTTTTACAAAAGGGCATCCAGTCTTACATAAATATAAATAGCCACAGTTGTAGCACTCTTCATTAAAAACTTCTTTATTATGATTTATAAATATTTTACTACGAGCATTATTAAGTATTTCATCAACACTATTTTCATATATATTACCATAATAGTAGTCTTTATTTTTTTGACCTCTTACACAAGAATATATATCACCATTCTTTTCTAGTAAGAAAAACTTTTCTCCACAATTATCACAATTAGTACAATAACTAGGTCCAAATTCATCAAACCAAGCGCCATTTACACCGGTATCTAAATCAGTACCATCAAATTCTTCATGCATTCTTTTATAAAAAGTTACTTGTTCATCCTCTGACATATGATGTAAAATGCCGTTTGAATTATAATCAAAACCAATCATAAAATTAAAATCATTCATATCTAAACAAGTATTTTTATGTAAATATTTTATATCCTCTATTATTTGATCTATATATTTATAATGTTCTTTAAATATAGTAGCTGATACTTTCTTTTTATTAGGTATACTCTCAAGTAATTTAATATTTTCTAATATTTTATCAAGTGTTTTCTCATTTCCTTTAGTAACTCTATATTCAGCATGAAGCGCTAAAGGTAAATCTAAACTACCAGATATTGAAACGTTAAATTTTTTAATAGTATCAATATGTTTATTTAAATCATATAAATTAGTTTTAATGTGAGGATTACCAACTTTAAATCCACCATCAATAATAAGCTGTCTATTTTCTTGATAATAATCATTTGTGAATTTAATAATATCATAAAAAGTTTTTTTTGATAAAGTAGTAACTTCTCCACCATGTAAAGATATATTAAATGGTATAACATTGCTTTTTCTGAATTTATCAGTAGCATATTCTAAAGTTTCTAATGCATCATGATTTGTTTTTTCATCTTTAGTATTTTCTTCTAAATAACAATATTTGCATTCCATATTACATGCCATTGTTGGAACATATAATAAATGAATATATTTATAATCTGTACTCATAATTCCCCCTGATAATTTTAATTATTATAATTTGATCCATAATAGTAAATTTTAGTTGGGCTTTCTTTAAACGCTCTTTCGTTTACATAAACTTTTTGAGGTAATGTTATTTCATCTAAACTATCACATAGTCTGAATGCTGATGATCCTATTTCATTTAGCTTACTATTTTCTGATACAGATACTTCTTTCAGTGAACTACAACCATAAAAAGCATGACCACCTATTCGTGTTACAGTATCAGGAATGTCAATTTTTGTTAAAGAAGTACAATTTTCAAAAGAATTTCCTCTTATTTCTGAAATATTTTTAGATAGCTTAATAGTTTCTAATGAATGACACCCATAAAATATTTCTCCGCCCATATAAGTGACTGTATCAGGTATTTCAATATAAGTTAATGAACTACAATTATAAAATGCACCTCCACCTAAATATTCTAAATTATTAGGCATATTAACACTTACTAAATTTTTATCATTTTTAAAAGCCTGCCCTCTTATTTCAATTATTGAATCTGGTAAAGTAACTTCTTTTAAGAAAAACATATTAGAAAAAGTATTTCCACGAAGACTAATAACACTCTCACCCTTATATGTTTCTGGTATTGTAGCCGAAGTAAAATTAGTTACTCCAAACGTATAAAATCTAACTGCATAACCACCATCAACATGTTCATATAATATTCTTGGATTCATAAATATTATTAAAGGCAAAGCAATAGCTAAACAAATTGATAGTACTAATGTTTTTGTACTATTATCTATCATTAGTGTATTTTTAGTATTCATAACAATATTAGATATTTTTTCACTAGGTCTCATCTTAAGCTGTTTAGCTAAATATTTAACTAAATTAAACTCTCTTGTTAGCCAAAAAAATACAAATAAAATAACTAAACCTACTACATAAGTTATTACAGGAAAATGGAAGAAAATTAATGATATATATACAAACACAAGTATAGAAAAAATAACATTTAAAACTTTTTTTCTTTTCAAAGCGTCCTGAGGTATTAGACGACTATTTTTATCAATTCCAGCTTTAACTAACTCCCTATTAATAAATTCTTCAACCATTTTATTTTCTGGTAAACGATATATCATATCATATTTATTCACATCAGCCATAAATTCTTGAGTTGAAACTGCCTTTGAAGGATCAAAAGTAACTTGAACATTATTACCGTCGAAAGGAGCACCGCATTTTGGACAGAATTTATAATCAACATTCAAAACACTATTACATTTAGTACATTTTAATACAATTCCATTAGCTCTAGTATCACTATTATTATTTGTTGTAATATTATTTGTTGGCAAAATATTGTTATTAGCAAAGTCATTTATAGATTTTATACTACTAAGTATACTCACAACAAAAAAACCAATAAAAGCTGCTACAAAATCGAAAACTGCTACAGAGGCAGATACAAAGAAATCGCAATATAATAATATGCACACCCTGACCATAAATAATATCCAAAATATTTTCTTACTATTTTCTTTACTTATTATTTCTGCCAAAGGTTTCAATACAAACAAATACATAGGTACTGAAACAAATAACTCCATAAAAATAGCTGTTTCTATCGAAGACGAACTAGAAGAGGATTTAGCAAAAACTAACGTTGGAACTAACAATAACATAAGTAATAATAAACTTCTTAATTTTTTCATAAAAACTACTACCCTTTCAATCTTATTATATTAATTATAGCATACATTTTATAAATATTTAATATTTCAAAATCAAAAGAAATATATTTTATGTCAATATAAAAACAATTAATAATTATTTAATACAAAATGCATATATTTTATTAGGTGATAGCATGAATTATTTAAAAAGATTGGGTATTAGTATAAGTATTAGTGTAATAACATTCATAAGTTTTTCATTGATAATTACTTTATTAAGTTATATCAACGTTTTAAAAGGTAATGGTATTGTTATTGCTACTTTATTAATACCAATTATAAGTATTTTTATCGGTTCTTTTTCTTTAGGAAGAAAATCTAACAAAAAGGGTTGGCTAGAAGGAATTAAGCTAGGTGCTATATTAATTTTTATTATCTTTCTTATTGACGCTTTAATCTTTAAAAGTTTTATTTTAAAAAAGATAATTTATTATAGTATTTTATTAATAACTTCTATTTTAGGAAGTATGATAGGTATTGTTAACAAGAAAAAAAATATAAAACAAAAAAAGAAATTTTAAGATTTCTTTTTTAAATTAATATATGTAATCTCTTTATCAAATAGGCAATCAACAAATGGTATTGGATTAGAATGTGATGCTTTTGTTATTCCAGATGAAATAACAATATTTGTCTTTCCGTTCATAATTAACCCATAACTATTTTTAGGAAACAACTTACTTTTATCACTAGGAGAAAATATTCCCCTTCCTTTAAATGATTTTCTTAAACATAAAGGAACAATACCAGCATGAGTATGTCCAGATAAAACTAATTGAATATTATTTAGTAATTTAATATCTTTATAATTATTTAATCTTGTAAGAGGTACTGGAGTATGACATAGTAAAATATTATATTTATCTACATATGTATCAAAAGTATTATTAACAAATCGTTTAAAATAATTTAAGTTCTCTTTATATTTATAATAGAAATCTAATGGTAAAGTTAGTCCAATAAAACGAATATTATCATCAACATAAACATCATTATCTAGTAAATAAACATTATCAATCTTTTTAATTTGACTATACAATGCTTCATTATAGTAATATTGTTTAACCTTTTTATCACGAACAATATCATGTCCTCCAATACTCATTATAACTTTATTTAGACTAGCTAATTTTTTAAGCCAATCTAAAAATACGTCCATATCTTCAATCATACCTACATCAATAAAATCACCTGATATACAAATATAATCAAAAGTATCATCTTTCAATACTTCCAATACTTTATTTAATTTTTTTATATCTTTAGCACAATAATAATGTAAGTCAGTAATAAGAACAATTCTTTTATTAATATCAGGAGTTTCTATTTCATAGCTAATTTTTGAAATTTTCGTCATATTTATCCCCCAAATACTTTTTTAGAAATGATTCACGGTAATTAGCTAATCTTTTTTCTTTGATAGCTTCGCGTAATTCTTCAACCAATTTAATTAAAAATCTAATATTATGAATAGAAAGTAAACGAGCACCAAACGTTTCATCTGCTGTTATTAAATGTCTTATATAGGCTTTAGTATAATGTTTGCATGCATAACAATCGCAATCACTTTCAATAGGTGTAAAATCATCTTTATACTTTAAATTTTTAATATTTATTTTTCCCATTCTTGTAAAAGCATTCCCATGACGAGCTAAACGTGTTGGTAAAACACAGTCAAACATATCAACGCCACGCATGACACCTTCTATAATATCTATAGGATCTCCTACCCCCATTAAATATCTAGGCTTATCACTAGGTAAATATTTAATAGCATCATCGATCATTTTATACATCGTAACTTTATCTTCTCCAACACTAGTTCCACCTATACTATAACCATCAAAATTCATCTTAACTGTTTCTTTAGCACTATACTCTCGTAAGTCAGAATACTCCCCACCTTGAACTATACCAAATAAAGATTGATTAGGATTAGAGTGAACATCCTTACCTCTTTTAGCCCATCTAAGGGTTCTTTCTGTACTAGCTTTTGCATACTCATAACTAGCAGGATATGGAATACATTCATCAAAACTCATTGCAATATCACTATCTAATTTATTTTGAATTTCAATAGATAGTTCTGGGGTTAAAAATAATTTTCTTCCGTCTAAATGACTCTTAAAATGAACGCCTTCTTCTACAATATCTTTCTTCTTATTTTTAGCAAGTGAAAAAACTTGAAATCCACCACTATCAGTTAAAATTGGACCATCATAATTCATAAATTTATGTAACCCTCCAGCGGCTGCTACAATATCTTCAGTTGGTCTTAGCCATAAATGATAAGTATTAGATAAAATAATCGCACTTCCAACACTTTTTAATTCTTCTGGACTCAATGTCTTTACAGTAGCCTGAGTTCCAACAGGCATAAACATAGGTGTTTCAAAACTGCCATGATTAGTATGTAAAATACCTAACCTAGCTTTATCACAAGTATCAACTAATTCATATTTTATTTTCATTTAGTAATCACTTCTTTCAAATATACTTTCAAACGTTTCAATTATACTATATATTTAATATAAATGCTATTTCTTTTTTACTTTTACTTTTTCATAATTATAAAAAGAGAAAAATGAACCACTATCAATGATGTCCCAACCAAATGTTCTAGCAAGCATATATAAGCGTTCTATTTCCTTCATCATTTTATCATCTAAATTATATATTTTACTCAAACTTTGTAAAGGTAATCCTAAACCTACTATATAATCTAAAGGTATTTCATCCTTAACTTGCCATTCATCAAATAAATCACTGAATCTAACACCAGGATAATGGCTCATATATTCTATAATTTCAGTATAAGAATCAAAATCATCACTATTAATATACTGAACTGGAATAACTGGTATATTATCAGATAAAATAAAACAAAATCCATAATATATATATCTAAAAAAAGCATTATTAGGATATTTTCTATACTCATAATCACTTTTTCCTTCACAGACACTTATATAATCATCACCATTAAACCCAAGTTTTGATGTTACACCTTGCAGTCTTCTACATTTAATACCACCTGATGAAATAATCTGTAACATAATAGATATGCTTTCGTTAGGATCATAATAAGATTTGATTCCATGATAAAAAATTTTGCTCATAAATATATCCTTTCTCATTTTCTTAGTAACATGTAAAATAATTATCGTCTATAAACAATTGTTTTAACGTTTTCTTTTACTTCTTCAGTATATTCTATTGATTCGTACTCTTCAATAAATTTATATTTACTACTATCAACAACATCTAAATGATATATTTCTGCTAAAGCTAAAGCACGTTGAATATCATAAAATATCTCTGAATAATACTCTAATTTTCTAACAGGAATACCAATGCCTACTATGTTGGTCAAAGGGATTCTCTTTTTTACTTGCCATTCATCTTTCATATCGCTAAAACGCAATTCACTATCATCTCTATTAAATATAAAATCTAATGGTTCTTGTGAGAATTCTTTTTTTCCCTCTTTAGAATTAATATCTAATGGTTTAATAGCATGTACCTCATCAGAAACAATAAAACAAAAACTGCCTCTAACAAACACATTATATGCACTACCTGTTTCATATGAATAATCATCTAACTTACATAAACTTATATATTCCCATCCGTTATAACCAACACCTAGAGTTATATCTAAAGTTCTTCTTATAACTATATTCTCTTTTTCAATCAATTTGCGACATTTAATCTCACCAGTATCCAATATCTTAATAAAACTATTAATATCTGTTCCATGATAATAATATTTACTCATAAACCTAACCCTTAATCTTCTGCTTTATTTCCTCTTTATTATATTTTCTTGATTCATATTTCTCTATAAAATACTCATCACTACTATCAACTATATCTAAACCAAAAGAGCGTACTAAAGTAAGAGATTGTCTTAACAAAACTAGTTATTCTTTTGTATATTTTTTTTCAAGTGGTAACCCAATCCCCAAAATATTATCTATTGTAATTTTATCTTTAGTACGATATTCATCAGCATAAGTACTCACATGTAAATTTTGTTTTTTATCATTATATAATTTTTCCCTAATAGCCATGTATTCATAAAAATCATGCCAACTAATTACCTTAGGTTTTACGACATCAATTTTATTAGAAACAACAAAGCAAAAACTATCAAGTATAAATTGTTCAAATGAGCTATCTCCAAAGATATCTTCATAGTTTACTAATTTATTACATAAACAGATATAATCTAGTCCATTAAAAGCTAACTTATCCAAATCATTTATAGTAGTATTTTCTAATGATCTCAAGCATTTAATACTGCCATCTTTTAATATATCGATAAATGATAACAAATCATAAGTCGCATGATAATAATATTTACTCATGTATCTTCCTTTTAGCTCTTTCTAAAGAAAGCGCTTTCTTCTCGTAATTTTCTATTTCTCTAGTATCGCTAGTATTAACAATGTCTAACCCTAATTCATTTGCAATATCAATTAAATGCTCAAGTTTCCTTTGACAATTTTCATATATCCCATCATCTTTAGAAAAATTATCAAATGGAATACTAATCGCTATGAAATGACATAAATCAATTTTATCCTTAACTTGCCACTCATCAAACATATTACTAAATCTTTGTGTGGGAAAATGATGCATTATTTCAGATATTACCTCGAAATCCAAACAATTATTAACCTCATTATATCTTATTTTAATGGAATCAATATCATCATTCAAGATAAAACAAAAGTTTTTATTAATATAAGTATAATAAGCACTTGTTGGATATTTAGAGTATTCTTGTTCATTCTCTTTCAAACAAATACTTATATAATCATCGCCATTGAAACCATATGCTGATGTTTTACCCTGTAACCCTCTACTTTTCAAACCACCAGTCTTTATAATTTTCATCATTGTATCTATAGCATAATCATAAATCCACATAGACTCAAACCTTTGAATTATATCTTTGCACAATATTCCATGATAAAAAATTCTTTTCATCAAAATCACTGCATAATATAATATCATTACTTTTTTATTTTTGCAAAATAGATTTAAGTAAAGGAACTAATTTATACAAATTCATACTATGAGCTCCTTTTAAATATATAACATCCCCTTTTTTATAATTAAAATTAGCTAAATAATCACCCAAAACATCTAAATCAGAAAAATACTTATTATTATTTATAACTTTAACCTCATTTCCAATAGTAAGTAAAATAGTATTATCCATCATATCTATCTTTTTCTTTATCAAAGTATGAAGTTTTTTGCTAAATTCTCCTAACTCTAACATATCACCTAGTATAACTATTTTTCTATTATATTTTTTAATATAATCCAAACCTCCTATAACAGACTCATAAGAAGCATTATAAGAATCATCAATAATTGTTATACCATCAATAATTATTTTATCCATTCTAGATTCATTAGCTTTAAAATCTTTAATCCATTCTGTTACATCATTAATATTATATTTAAGATATTCACATACTTTAAATACTAAATTATAATTCATTTGATAATGACTAATTGGTGATTTAAAACTATAATCATTTCTATATGTTTTTATACCCTCAATAGTTTTTAAATAATTATCCTCTCCATTAACAAATAAAATAGTATTTACATCTTTAATTTGTAATTTTTCTTGTAAAATGTTTTCTACACTGCCAAAATTACCTATATGAGCATTACCTATATTAGTAATAATGGCAATATCAGGTTTTACAATATTAGTTAAATATTTTATTTCACCGGGATGATTAGTACCCAACTCTATTACTAAATAATCATAACTATTATCCAAATTCAATATTGTATTTGGTACACCAATATGATTGTTATCACTGCCTACACTTTTTAATACTTTATTTTTCTTACCAAGAACATGACTCAATAATTCTTTAGTTGTTGTTTTACCATTACTACCCGTAATAGCAATTACTACACCTTTATATTGATTTCTAATATATTTTGCTATTTGACCTAAAACAATAATACTATCTTTAACTTTAATAATAGGAATATCTGTATCTAACTTTATATCTCTATCAACTATAATAGCGCTTACTCCTCTTTTAATAGCGTCCGCTATATATTTATATCCACTATTAATACATATAAATAAATCTCCCTTATCTAAAAGTCTACTATCTGTTTTTATCTTTTTAATCTTTCGATCTTTAATAAAAACATCACAATCTATAATATTAATTATATCTGATAAAAACATTTTCCCTCCCAAAAAAAATGACTAGTCCATATACTTAGTCATTTGTTTCATCATCTGATTTACTTGCTTTTGACTTGGTGTTCTACCCATCTGTGTCATCATTGCTTTGATCATTTGCTCATTTATAGGTGGATTTTGTTTAATCATCTTTTTCATATAATGTCGCGCTACAAAGAAACCAATTACTCCACCTATTATTACACCTACTAATACTTGTAATAAATCAACTAGGAAATCCATTATATCAGCCCTTTCATATATGTTATTGTACTAAATAATGACTAAAAATACAAGACTTACTAAAATATATGCAAAAGACAAGCAATTATGTTTTTTATAAAATATATCAATATTAATTTGATAGTACTTAGTTAATTAGTATCTTTTATTTCTAATATTCTTTCTTCTGATAATTCAATAATTTCGGCAATCTCTTTTACTTCCATACCATTAGCTAACATTTTTTTAACTATTGAGATTCCCTTTTGCTTTGCGCCTTCATCATATCCGTCTTTTTTAAACTCATTTCTAATCTTCCTCTGTTCTTCTTCATAACTTATATATTCTCTAAACTCTGGATTCTCATTTACTCTTTCTACTTCTTCCATATACTTTGACACCACCTTGTCTGTTTTTGAAAGTTCTATCAAGTCTTTCTTATCTAATCCTAACATGACTAGTAATATATTATCTTTAA